>JBBCJS010000110.1:0-6179 GCA_037190825.1 Chiayiivirga flava | reverse complement strand
AGAACACCGCAACCGCATCCGGTACCCCACCGCCGACGCCGGGCAACCCGAACCCGCCGCCGGTGAACAGCCCGCCGGACGACGAGGAAGTGCCGGTCCAGAGCCCGGGCCTGACCATCGCCAAGACGGTGAGCGTGCCCGGCCCATATGCGGTAGGCGACACGATCACCTACAACATCCTGGTGACCAACACGGGCAACGTGGCGCTGAGCAACGTGGCGGTGACCGATCCGCTGCCTGGCTTGAGCGCGGTCAACTGCCCGGGCACGACCCTGGCGGTGGGCGCGAACATGACCTGCACGGCCACCTACGTGGTGACGCCGGCGGACGTGGACAACGGCAGCGTGCAGAACACCGCAACCGCTTCCGGCACGCCGCCGCCGACGCCGGGCAACCCGAACCCGCCGCCGGTGAACAGCCCGCCGGACGACGAGGACGTCGAGATCCAGAATCCGGGCCTGACCATCGTCAAGTCCGTGACTTCGGACGGTCCGTATACGGAAGGCGACACGATTGCCTACCAGTTCGTGGTGACCAACACGGGCAGCGTGGACTTGACCGACGTGGCGGTGAACGATCCGCTGCCGGGCCTGAGCGCGATCGACTGCCCGGGCACGACCCTGGCGGCGGGTGCGAGCATGACCTGTACGGCCACCTACGTGGTGACGCCGGCCGACGTGGGCAACGGCAGCGTGCACAACAGCGCGACGGCCGAAGGCACGCCGCCGGGCACGCCGGGCGATCCGAACCCGCCGCCGGTGCTCACGCCGCCGAGCGTGGTGGATACGCCGATCGCTCCCGCCGAGCTGGGCATCGTCAAGACCGGCCCGGCCATGGCGGAAATGGGCGCGCAGATCGTGTTCACCGTGGTGGTGACCAACATCGGCACAGTGCCGGCGCACGATGTGCTGGTGACCGACCCGACCCCGACCGGCCTGGATTTCGTCTCCAACGCGGGCGATTGCGTCACGGCCTTCCCGTGCGATCTGGGCACGATGCTTCCGGGCGAGTCGCGCACCATCGACGTGACGCTGTTTGTGCCGGCGGACTACACCGGTCCGGTGACCATCCTGAACATCGCGACGGTGAGCAGCAGCTCGACGGATGAGGAAGCCTCCGACTCGGCAAGCGCCGTGGTCCGCAACCCGGCGTTGCTGCAATCGATCCCGGTCGATTCGCCCTGGGCGCTGCTGTTGCTGGGCATGGGCATGCTGCTGCTCGGTGGCGGTGCGGTGCGGCGTCGGCTTGGCTAAGCGACCCGTCATCGTTCATCGATGACCAGAAAGCCGCCCGGAGAAATCCGGGCGGCTTTTTTCATGCGCCAGGCGAATGCCGCGCGGGGGACGAGGCGGTGCGGCGCCGTTCCCCCGCACCGCCCCCTTTCCCGGCGGGAGAGGGGGTGGGAGAGGTATGCCGGATGCGCCTCAGCCGGTGTTCTGCACGCCCGCGCTGATGCCGTTCACCGTGGCCACCAGCGCGCGATAGTCGGCGTCGTCGGGGCGGTCGGCGGCGCGCCAGCGGCGCAGCAGGTCCTGTTGCAGCAGGTTGATCGGGTCCACGTAGGGATTGCGCAGCCGGATCGAGCGGCGCAGGCGCAGGTCGCGCGAGAGCAGTTCGTCGGCGCCGTGCAGTGTCAGCACCGCGTCGCGGGCGCGGGCGAATTCCTCGGCGATGCGGGGATAGAACCGCGCGTGGCGTTCGCCGGCCAGCAGGGAATAGCCTTCGAAGATCGCAAGATCCGATTTGGCCAGCACCATGTCCAGGTCATCGACCAGCGCGGCGAAGAAAGGCCAGTCGCCCGCCATTTCCGCCATCGCCTCGCGTCCGAACGCGGCGAGGCCGTGCGCAAGTCCGGCGCCCACGCCATACCACGCGGTGAGGTTGCAGCGCGTCTGCGACCATGCGAACACCCACGGGATGGCGCGCAGCGAGCCGATGTCGCCGCTGCCGGCGCGCTTGGCCGGGCGCGAGCCCAGGCGCAGGCGTTCGATCAGGTCGATCGGCGTGGCCTCGCGGAAATAGGCGGGGAAGGCCGGGTCCTCGTGCACCAGCGCGCGATAGGCGTCGCGCGAGACCGCCGCCATCTCGCGCGCCCATTCGCGCCAGCGCGCCTCGCGCGGCTCGGGCGGGCGCGGGCGCAGGCTGGCGCGCAGCACCGCGGCCACGGTCTGTTCCATGTTGCGCAGCGCCAGCGCGCGGATGCCGTACTTGCGATGGATCACTTCGCCTTGCTCGGTCACGCGCAGGTAGCCCGCGACGCTGCCGCGCGGCGAGGCGATCACGGCGCGCTCGGTCTTGCCGCCGCCACGGCTGATCGAACCGCCACGGCCATGGAAGAACGCGATGCGCACGCCGAATTCGCGCCCGACCGCGAGCAGGGCGATCTGCGCCTGCTGCAAGGCGAAGCGCGAGGCCAGCATGCCGGCATCCTTGGAACTGTCCGAATAGCCGAGCATCACCATCTGGCGCGCGCCGCGCGCCGTCACGTGAGCGCGATAGCGGGGATCGGAAAGCAGGGCGCGCAGCACGTCGGGGGCGGCATCCAGGTCGGCCACGGTCTCGAACAGCGGTGCGACATCGAGCGCGCCGTCGCCATCGCCGGAAAGGTGCGCCAGCGCCAGCACCGCCAGCGCATCGGCGGCGCTGCGGCTCATGCTGACGATGTACGGCCCGAGCGCGACCTCGCCATAGGTGCTGCGTGCCCGCGCCAGCGTGCGGAACACCGCGAGGGTGCGGCCCGCCGGCTCCGGCAGCGTGGCGATGTCCAGCGACGGCGGCGCGTCGGCGAGCACGGCGGTGAGTCGCGCGATGCGTTCGTCCACCGGCCGTTCGGCGAAGCCCGCGTCGCCCAGGCACACGGCCAGCGCCTGTTCGTGCACGGACGAGTCCTGCCGCACGTCGAGCGTGGCCAGGTGGAAGCCGAAGCCGCGTACGCGCCGCCGCACGCGATCGAGCGCGAAGCCGCCGGCGTGTTCGCCCCGGTTCGCGGCCAGGCTCGTGGCGATCCGGTCCAGGTCGGCGAGGAATTCCTGCGGCCCGGCATAGGCATGCGCCGCGCCCGCGTCGGTGGCCTCGAGCCGCGCGTCGATCAGCGCGAGCAGGGCGCGATAGGGCATGTCGGCGTTGCGCGCGCGCAGGCGCGCGGCGGCATCGGGGAAACGCGCGCGGTAATCGTCGATGCGCGCATATACCGCCGCGTCGACGCCCACCCGTTCGGAGGACTGGCTCAGCGTGCGCGACAGCTTCGCCAGGTCGCGCCGGTAGGCGCGCAGGATGCTGCCGCGCTGGGCGGCGAGCGTGGCTTCGATGGTGTCCGCGCCGACGTTCGGGTTGCCGTCCATGTCCCCGCCCACCCACGAGCCGAAGCGCAGCACGCACGGCAGCGCGGGGCGCGTGCCGTACACCGTCTCCATCGCGTCGGCGAAGGTCTCGTAGAACACCGGCAGCACGCGGTAGAGGGTTTCGGAGAGGTAGAAGCCCACGTGCTCCAGCTCGTCGGCCACGGTGGGCTTGGCGGGCGGGCTTTCGGCGGTCTGCCAGGACGCGGTGATCGCGGTGCGCATGCGCGCGAGATCCGCGCGGCGCTCCTGCGGCGTCAGATTGCGGTCCATGTCCTCGACCAGCCCGCGCACCACGTCCTGTTCCTTTTCCAGCAGCGCGCGCCGCACCGCCTCGGTGGGGTGCGCGGTGAACACCAGTTCCACGCACAGGGCGTCCAGTTGCGCGCACAGCGCGTCGTGGCCCACGCCTTCCTCGCGCAGCGCGTGCAGCGTGGCGAGCAGGCCGCCGGGCTGGGGCGTATCGCCATCGCGCTGGTAATCGCGCCGGCGCCGGATGCGATGCACGCGCTCGGCCAGGTTCACCGCGTTGAAGTAGGTGGCGAACGCGCGCACCACCGCTTCGGCGGTGGCCGGCGGCATGCGCGAGAGCGTCTGGCGCAGGTAGCTGGCTTCGTCCTCGCGCTCGCGCCGCTGGATCGCGGCGGTGCGGATGTGCTCGATCAGCGCGAGGAAATCCTCGCCGCGCTGCTCGGCCAGGATCTCCCCGACCAGCGCGCCGAGCCGGTTCACGTCCTCGCGCAGCGGCTGGTCGGTGGGGGGGAAGGCGATGTCGCGCAGTGGGGTGTCGTGTGGCGTGCTCATGGCGTCGAGGATAGCAATGCCGCGGGCGCGGAAGGGTTGCCGAAAAGCGCGTTCGCCGGGTAGTGAAGGTGCCGCTTGACTCAGTAATGAGAATCATTACTATCTTTGTGGCGACCCATGCCGGGTCGTCCCACCCTTGCCGAGAGCCTCCCGTCATGAGCCACGTCTTCCAGGCCGTTCCCGCCCGTCCCCCCGTCTCCCGCCCCATCGCCCTGGTGCCGCAGCCGGGTCGTCACCGCATCGACAGCCGCGAACTTTTGCAAGGCGAGCGCGAGTTGATCATCCAGCACGGCGATCAGGAATACCGCCTGC
Organism: Chiayiivirga flava; assembly: GCA_037190825.1. GTDB lineage: Bacteria > Pseudomonadota > Gammaproteobacteria > Xanthomonadales > Xanthomonadaceae > Denitratimonas > Denitratimonas flava_A. The sequence continues at coordinate 1,725 of JBBCJS010000110.1, read as the reverse complement.
GCCACACCCAGAACGACAAGTTGATCCTCACCAAGTAGGGCGTGCCATGGACCTTGGAACGCCTTCCCGCCCGTCCGTGCCGCTGCGATGCGGCGTTGCGCCGCAAGCCCTGGCCGCGGCGCGCGCCTCGACTCGCGGCGGCACGGGCGCGCGGACGAAGCGCTCCAAAGCGCACGGCACGCTCCAGCCCGGCACGAAGCGCCTCGCATGAGCGTGATCGCGCCATTCCTTCCGCGCGGCCGCGCGCCCGTTCCGTCTCGCGGCGGACGCATGATGGATGCGGCCTGGCCGATGCTTCCGGTGGGTGTTGCCGCGCCGGAGCCCGCGCGCGCGGACGGCTGCGACTGGCAAATCCTCGCGGTGGCGCTGGCTTTGCTGGGGCCGGTGCTGCACGTGGATGCCCGGCCGGCCGGGGAGTCGGTGCACCTGCCCGACAGCGCGCCGTGGCCGGCGCGGCCGGAACTGGTCGGGCTGGCCTGTGCCGTCCGCGTCGTCGCCAGCGTGCGGCTGGACAGCGACGGACCGAGCGAGTGCCTGCACTTTCTCGATGCTTCCGGTGCTTCCATCGCCAGCCTCTGGCTGCTTCCGGACAGCGACTTCCTCGCATGGGAAACCCTGGTCGAGCGCCTGCCCGCGATGCAGATGCCGGGTCTGGCATGGCAATGCGGCCAGTGCCATGCGCCGCGCGGCCGGGCGCGGGTGCGGCGTTTCGAGCGCATCCGCGTCGTGGGCGGAGAACTGCTCGATGCCGCCGCGCCCGAGCGGCTTTCCTCCATCGGCCAGGCGCGTGCGCGCCAGCTTGCGCAGGCCGCCGGTGCCTCCTTGCTGCCCTGACGATCCGCCCCATTCCGTCCGCTGGCGCCCGATGTCCGGCGCCAGCGTCGGGACAATCGGTGCATGAGGGCTGCTATGCTGGCGGACGGATTTCCGTGCCACGAGTCACCATGAAAGACAACGCCCACGCATCTTCCCGTTCGGTCCATGCCCGCGTCGTGGTGGTGGAGGACGATGCCGAGCTTCGCGACGCCATCCTCCTTCCCGGCCTGGTCGAGTTCGGCTTTGACGTATGCGGTGTGGCTTCGGCCGAAGCCTTGTACCGGCACATCCTCGGCAATGCCTGCGATCTGGTCGTGCTCGACGTCGGTCTGCCCAACGAGGATGGATTCTCCGCCGCCGCCCACCTGCGCACCGCGCTGGGCATGAAGGTGGGCATCGTCATGCTGACCGGCCGCGTCGGCGGCGACGATCGCGTACGTGGCCTGGATGGCGGCGCGGATGCCTATCTCGCCAAGCCCGTGGAAGTGGAGGTGCTGGCCGCGACGCTGCACAGCCTGATGCGCCGCATGCGCGCCGGGGTGTCGTCGGAGATGGTGGCGGTAGGATCGTCGAACGGCGCCATGTGGCGACTGGAGTCGGACGGCTGGTGCGTGCGCTCGCCCTCCGGCAAGTCCGTGGCGCTGACCCTGGCCGAACGCCGCATCCTCTCCCGCCTCGTCGCCAATGCCGGCGAGCCGGTGCAGCGCGATGCGCTGATCGCCGACCTCACGGACGACGTGGACAGCTTCGATCCGCACCGCCTGGAAATGATCGTCCACCGCCTGCGCCGCAAGGTCGAGGACCGCTCCGGCGAGATCCTCCCGCTGCGCGCCGTGCGCGGCGCGGGCTACGCGTTCTCCGCGGCAGGCTGATCCCGGATCGGATCGACCGAAAAGAAGGCCCGGCGCG
>JBBCJS010000109.1:0-29098 GCA_037190825.1 Chiayiivirga flava | reverse complement strand
TCCGAGGGCTTTTCCACCATCGAGGAAATCGCCTACGTCCCGACCGGCGAACTGCTGGCGATCGAGGGCTTCGACGAGGACATCGTCGAGGAACTGCGCGCCCGCGCCCGCGACGCGCTGCTCAACGAGGCGCTGGCGGTGGAAGAGGAACTGGAAGGCAAGCAGCCGGCCGAGGACCTGATCGCGCTGGAAGGCATGGACGAGGCGCTCGCCTTCGAGCTGGCGCGCCGCGGCATCCTCACCCGCGACGACCTGGCCGACATGGCGGTGGACGAGATCGACGACATCGAGGGACTGGATGCCGAGCGCGCCGCCGCGCTGATCATGGAAGCCCGTAGGCCCTGGTTCGAATGAACCGGGAAAATGGCGCCAGCCAACGATAATCACGCGCCCGTCGCCCTTGCGCGGGCCAATGCCACATAGGAAGCCGCATGTCCGAAGTCACAGTACGAACCCTCGCCACGTTGGTCGGCACCCCGGTCGACAAGCTGCTGGTGCAGCTGGCGGAGGCCGGCATGAACTTCAGCAGCCCCGATCAGGTGGTGACGCCGACCGAGAAGATGAAGCTGCTCGGCTTCCTGCGCCGCACCCACGGCCGCAGCGAGGCGCAGGCCGAGGACGCCGCGCCGCGCCAGATCACGCTCAAGCGCCGCAAGCACGAGGAACTCACCGTCGCCGCCGGCAAGAGCAAGACCACGGTGAACGTGGAGGTGCGGCAGAAGCGCACCTACGTCAAGCGCGCCGAAATCGAAGCGCCGGCGGACGACGAGCGCGAGGAGGCGCAGCGCAAGCTGGCCGAATCCCAGGCCCGCAACGAGGCCGAGAAGGCCGCGCTGGAAGGCGCCGACCAGAAGCGCCGCGACGAAGCCGCGCGCCTGGCCGCCGAGGAAGCCGCCGCCGAGCGCGCCCGCCAGGAGGCCGAGGACGCCGCGCGCAGCCAGGTCGAGGTCGCCGAGGAAGAAGCCGTTGTCGCCGAGGTTGCCGAACAGCCCGCCCCGGCCGTCGCCCGTCAGCCGCGCCGCGAAGGCGAGGAAGGCGGGCCTTCGCTCATCGGTCGCCGCGAAGCGCGCGTGGTCGAGCCGCGCGTGGCGGAAGCCGCGCCGCCGCCGCCGCGCGCCGACAAGCCGGGGGCGCGCCCGGCGCGTCCGGCCCGTGGCGGCGGACGCGACAGCGATGCCGGCTCCGGTCGGTTCGCGCGCGGCGAACTGCATCTGTCCGATGCCAATTCGGCCCGCCGCGGCGCGCGCAAGAAGCCGCTGCGGCGCGAGGTCGGCCGTGGCGCCGCCGCGGGTCAGCACAGCTTCTCGCGCCCGAGCGCGCCGGTGGTGCGCGAAGTGGCCATCGGCGATTCCATCGTCGTCGCCGATCTGGCCAACAAGCTCGCGCTCAAGGGCGGCGAAGTGGTCAAGGCGCTGTTCAAGATGGGCGTGATGGCCACGATCAACCAGGCCATCGACCACGACACCGCCGTGCTGGTGGTCGAGGAACTGGGCCACACCGCGGTGCGCGCCACCGACAACGACGCCGAATCCGCGCTGATCGCGCTGGCCGGCGAGGTGCAGGGCGAAGGCGAAGTGCGCCCGCCGGTGGTCACGATCATGGGCCACGTCGATCACGGCAAGACCTCGCTGCTGGACTACCTGCGCCGCACCAAGGTGGCCTCTGGCGAGGCCGGCGGCATCACCCAGCACATCGGCGCCTACCACGTGGAAACGCCCAAGGGCGTCATCAGCTTCCTGGATACGCCGGGCCACGCCGCGTTCACCGCGATGCGCGCGCGCGGCGCCAAGCTCACCGACATCGTGGTGCTGGTGGTCGCCGCCGACGACGGCGTGATGCCGCAGACGGTGGAAGCGATCCAGCACGCGCGCGCCGCGAACGTGCCGGTGGTCGTCGCCATCAACAAGATCGACAAGTCCGACGCCAATCCCGACCGCGTCAAGCAGGAACTGATCCAGCACGACGTGCTGGCCGAGGAGTTCGGCGGCGACGTGCAGATGGTGCCGGTGTCGGCCAAGCAGGGCACGGGCATCGACGAGCTGCTCGACGCCATCCTGCTGCAGGCCGAGGTGCTGGAACTGCGCGCGGTGCGCGATGCGCGCGCCAACGGCGTGGTGATCGAATCGGCGCTGGACAAGGGCCGCGGCCCGGTCGCCACGGTGCTGGTGCAGCAGGGCACGCTCAAGAAGGGCGATTACCTCGTTTGCGGCATCCAGTACGGCCGCGTGCGCGCGCTGTTCGACGAAACCGGCAGCCAGGTGCCCGAGGCCACGCCGTCGATTCCGGTGGTGGTGCTGGGCCTGTCCGGGGTGCCGGATGCGGGCGACGATTTCGTGGTGGTCGAGGACGAGCGCCTGGCCAAGGACGTGGCGCAGCAGCGCGAGGCCAAGCGCCGCGAGACCCGCCTGGTCAAGCAGGCCGGCAACCGCATGGAAGACGTGCTGGCGCAGATGGGCCAGACCGAGGGCCAGCCGCAGCAGCTCAACCTCGTCATCAAGGCGGACGTGCAGGGTTCCACCGAGGCGCTGCGCCAGTCGCTCACCGCGCTGTCCAACGATCTCATCCGGATCAACGTCATCACCTCGGGCGTGGGCGGCATCCCCGAGTCCGACGCCAACGCCGCGGCCACCGCGAAGGCCACGATCATCGGCTTCAACGTCCGCGCCGACGCCTCCGCGCGCAAGGTCATCGAGGCCAACGGCCTGGACCTGCGCTACTTCTCGATCATCTACGACGTGATCGACCAGGTGAAGCAGGTCGCCTCCGGCCTCCTGGGCAAGGAAGTGCGCGAGGAGATCATCGGCATCGCCGAGGTGCGCGAGGTGTTCCGCAGTTCCAAGTTCGGCGCCGTGGCCGGTTCGATGGTCGTGGAGGGCGTGGTCAAGCGCAACAAGCCGATCCGCGTGCTGCGCGACAACACCGTGGTGTTCGAGGGCGAACTGGAATCGCTGCGCCGCTTCAAGGACATCGTGGACGAAGTGCGCTCGGGCACCGAGTGCGGCATCGCGGTGAAGCAGTACAACGACGTGCAGCCGGGCGACCAGATCGAGTGCTTCGAGCGCATCGAAGTGGCGCGCACGCTGTGACGCCCGTCCGGGACGCGCCACGCGCGCGTCCCGGGCCGTTCCGATCCGAACCAGGAGGGTTCGCCATGCCAGCCAAGTCCTTTCAGCGCACCGACCGCGTTTCCGCCCAGCTTCGCCGCGACCTGGGCGAACTGGTGCACGCCGCCGTGCGCGACCACGGCCTGCCCTCGGTCAGCGTGTCCGATGTCGAAGTCACGCGGGACCTGGCGCATGCCAAGGTGTTCGTCACCGCGCTCGCCCCGGCGCGCGCCGGCGAGGCCGTGGCGGCGCTCAAGGAACTGGCGCGCGAACTGCGCTTCGAACTGGGCCGGCGCGTGCGCATGCGCAGCGTGCCCGAGCTGCATTTCCACTACGACGATTCGGTCGATCGCGGCGAACGCATCGAGCAACTGCTGCGCGACACGCTCTAGGCCGGCTTCCCGCTCGTCGTTCCCGCGAAGGCGGAAGCGCTTTTCAACAGCCGCATGGCCGCTCAACCCAGTGCCTTTTCTTTGCAATGGCGCGACGTCACTGGATCCCCGCCTTCGCGGGGATGACGGAGTGCCCGAGTATCCCTCCAAGGTGCCGCTGTAACTGCCCGTCATGGCGAAAAAGACCCAATATCGCCGCCCGCCCGTGCGCGAGGTCCACGGCATCGTGCTGCTCGACAAACCGCTGGGCCTGAGTTCCAACCAGGCGCTGCAGAAGGTCCGCAGCCTCTACAACGCCGCCAAGGCCGGCCACACCGGCGCGCTCGACCCGCTCGCCACCGGCCTGCTTCCCGTATGCCTGGGCGAGGCCACCAAGATCGCCGGCCTGCTGTTGACCGAGGCCAAGGCCTACCGCACCCGCGTGCAACTGGGCGCGGATACGGACACCGACGATGCCGAAGGCCAGGTCGTGCGGCGGCGCCCGGTGCCGCCGCTCACGCACGAGACGGTGCGGGCGGCGCTGGCCCAGTTCACCGGCCGCATCCGCCAGGTGCCGCCGCGTTACAGCGCACTCAAGCGCGAGGGCGAGCCGCTCTACCTGCGCGCACGACGCGGCGAATCCTTCGACGTGCCGGCGCGCGAAGTCGATGTGATGCGGATCGACCTGCTGGACCTCGGTCCGGACTGGCTGGAACTGGAAGTCGAATGCGGCTCGGGCACCTACATCCGCAGCCTGGCGCGCGACATCGGCGATGCGCTGGGCTGCGGCGGCCACGTCGCGGCGCTGCGCAGGCTCTGGGTCGATCCGTTCCGTACGCCCGTCATGGTCACGCTCGAGCAGCTTGCCGGCATCGCCCGCGAGGGCGACGCGGCGCTCGACGCCCTGCTGCTGCCGATCCAGGCCGGCCTGGCCGGTTGGCGACGGATGACGCTGGATGTGGCACAGGAGCAGTGCCTGCGCCATGGGCAGCGCCCGCGCGTGGACGCCGCCGCCGGGCCGGTGCTGGCGATGGCGCGGGATGGAACCGCCATTGGCCTGACCGAAGTCCTCGCCGATGGCACGCTCGCCGCGCGCCGGCTTTTCCGTCCGTTGGGCGGTAGCGCGCCCTCGGCTTGAGAACGGTCCGGTTCCAGCCTATAATTCCGAGGCTTTGTTCGCTCAAAGCCATCCCTTTCCGCCGCAAGGCGGGCCATTCCAACGGCGGGTCAGGCGGTGCGCGGTCGTGTCGGCCGGCGTTCCTGCGGACCCCGCGTCCATGAGGTCATCATGTCCATCGACACCAGCAAGATCATCGAAGAATACAAGCGCGGCCCCAACGATACCGGCTCCCCGGAAGTGCAGGTCGCCCTGCTTTCGGCGCGCATCGAACAGCTCACCGAGCACTTCAAGGCGCACAAGCAGGATCATCACAGCCGCCGTGGCCTGTTGATGCTGGTGAACCAGCGCCGCAGCCTGCTCGGTTACCTGAAGAACAAGGACAACGAGCGCTACAAGACGCTGATCGAGCGCCTTGGCCTGCGCCGCTGATCCCACCGTACGATTCACCCTGCGGCGCAGAAATGCGCCGCAGTCGTTTCTACCGGCGCCCTTCGCGCCGGTTTCCCGCAGCGGCAAAGGTGTCGTTGCGGTGCCATCCAGAACGCTTTAAGGAATCCAGATCGTGGCGAAAGTAAGCAAGACATTCCAGTACGGTAACCACCAGGTCACCTTGGAAACGGGCGAGATCGCCCGCCAGGCCAGTGGTGCCGTCGTGGTGAACGTGGACGGCACCGTCGTGCTCGTCACCGCCGTCGCCGCCAAGAGCGCGCGCGAGGGCCAGGATTTCTTCCCGCTCACGGTCGATTACGTGGAGAAGTTCTACGCCGGCGGCCGCATCCCCGGCGGCTTCTTCAAGCGCGAGGGCCGCCCGACCGAGAAGGAAACCCTCATCAGCCGCCTGATCGATCGCCCGATCCGCCCGCTGTTCCCCGAGGATTACAAGAACGAAGTGCAGATCATCGCCCAGGTGATCTCGCTGAACCCGGAAGTGGATGGCGACATTCCCGCCCTGATCGGCGCGTCCGCCGCGCTGTCGCTGGCCGGCACCCCGTTCCAGGGCCCGATCGGCGCCGCCAAGGTCGGCTACAAGGATGGCCGGTACATCCTCAACCCGACCGTTTCCGAGTTGAAGGAATCGCAGCTCGAACTCGTCGTCGCCGGCACCTCCAACGCCGTGCTGATGGTGGAATCCGAAGCCGCGCTGCTGTCCGAGGACGTGATGCTCGGTGCCGTCACCTTCGGCCATCGCGAGATGCAGAAGGTCATCAACGCGATCAACGAACTGACCGTCGAGGCCGGCACCAAGCCTTCCGACTGGGTGGCCCCGGCCAAGAACGACGCGCTGATCGCAGCGCTCAAGGAAGCCGTCGGCGGCAAGCTGGCCGATGCCTTCAAGATCCACGACAAGCTCCAGCGCCGCGACGCCATCGCCGCGATCAAGAAGGACGTGCTGGAGCAGCTGGCCGGCCGCGCCGAGGCCGACGGCTGGGACAAGGCCGAGCTTTCCAAGGAGTTCGGCGAGCTGGAATACCGCACCATGCGCGACTCCGTGCTCGATACCAAGGTCCGCATCGACGGCCGCGCGCTCGACACCGTGCGCCCGATCAGCGTGAAGGCCGGCGTGCTGCCGCGCACTCACGGCTCGGCCCTGTTCACCCGCGGCGAGACGCAGGCCATCGTCGTCACCACGCTCGGCACCGCGCGCGACGGCCAGATCATCGACGCCATCGCCGGCGAGTACAAGGACAACTTCCTGTTCCACTACAACGTCCCGCCGTTCTCGGTGGGCGAATGCGGCCGCTTCGGCGCGCCCAAGCGCCGCGAGATCGGCCATGGCCGCCTGGCCAAGCGCGGCGTGATGGCCGTCATGCCGTCGCTGGAAGAGTTCCCCTACACCGTGCGCGTGGTGTCGGAGATCACCGAGTCCAACGGCTCCTCGTCGATGGCTTCGGTCTGCGGCAGCTCGCTGGCGCTGATGGATGCCGGCGTGCCGGTCAAGGCGCCGGTCGCGGGCATCGCGATGGGCCTGGTGAAGGAAGGCGACAAGTACGTCGTGCTTTCGGACATCCTGGGCGACGAAGACCACCTCGGCGACATGGATTTCAAGGTGGCCGGCAGCGCCGAAGGCATCTCCGCGCTCCAGATGGACATCAAGATCGACGGCATCACCGAGGAAATCATGAAGGTGGCGCTGGCCCAGGCCAAGCAGGGCCGCCTGCACATCCTCGATGAAATGAGCAAGGCGCTCACCGCGCCGCGCGAAGAACTCTCCGAGTACGCCCCGCGCCTGCTCACCATCAAGATCCACCCGGACAAGATCCGCGAAGTGATCGGCAAGGGCGGCGCCACGATCCAGGGCATCACCAAGGAAACCGGCACCCAGATCGACATCCAGGACGACGGCACCATCGTCATCGCCTCGGTCAACAATGCCGCCGCGCAGGCCGCCAAGGCCCGCATCGAGCAGATCACCTCCGACGTCGAGCCGGGCCGCGTCTACGAAGGCAAGGTCGCCAAGATCATGGACTTCGGCGCCTTCGTCACCATCGCCCCCGGCAAGGACGGACTCGTCCACGTTTCGCAGATTTCCAACGAGCGCGTGGAGAAAGTCTCCGACAAGCTCAGGGAAGGCGATGTGGTGAAGGTGAAGGTGCTGGAAGTGGACAAGCAGGGCCGCATCCGCCTGTCGATGAAGGCGGTGGACGGCGAGGAATGATTCCCGCGCCTTCCGTGCGGTGGACACGTCGCAAACACGAAAAGCGGGCTTCGGCCCGCTTTTTCGTTGCGCGCTTCGGCGGCTTCGGCGCCGAGCGCGGCCGCAGATATGGCCAGTGCCTGGATTCACGTCGTGGCGACGCATTTCTCCAATGCGCCGATTTCCCCGGGGTCCTCTCGAATACTTCGCCCATGTCGCCGGGCCGGAACTCGCCGCACGGCGCGCCACCCGGTAGAATCCGCTTTTCCGGCTGCATCCGCTCCCCATGACTCCCCTCATTTTCGTCACCGGCGGCGTCGTGTCCTCGCTTGGCAAGGGCATCGCCGCTGCGTCGCTTGCGTCCATCCTCGAATCGCGTGGCCTGAAGGTCACGCTGATGAAGCTGGACCCTTACATCAACGTCGATCCGGGCACGATGAGCCCGTTCCAGCACGGCGAGGTCTACGTCACCGACGACGGCGCGGAAACCGACCTGGACCTGGGTCACTACGAGCGCTTCGTGCGCACGCGGATGACGCGGCGCAACTCGGTGACCACCGGGCGCATCTACGACAACGTGATCCGCAAGGAGCGCCGTGGCGACTACCTCGGCGGCACGGTGCAGGTGATCCCGCACATCACCGACGAGATCAAGCGCTGCATCGACGTGGCCACCGAGGGCTTCGACGTGGCGCTGGTGGAGATCGGCGGCACGGTCGGCGACATCGAGTCGCTGCCGTTCCTCGAAGCCATCCGCCAGGTGCGCACCGAGCGCGGCGCGGACAAGGTGCTGTTCATGCATCTGACCCTGGTGCCGTGGATCGCGGCGGCCGGCGAATTGAAGACCAAGCCGACCCAGCATTCGGTGAAGGAACTGCGCTCCATCGGCATCCAGCCCGACATCCTGCTGTGCCGCAGCGAGCAGCCGCTGCCCGAGAGCGAGCGGCGCAAGATCGCGCTGTTCACCAACGTCCCGGAGAACGCGGTCATCAACGCGATCGACCTGGACAACATCTACAAGATCCCGCTGTGGCTGCACGAGCAGGGGCTGGACTCGATCGTGGTCGAGCGCCTGCGCCTGACCGGCGCGCGCGAGGCGAACCTTTCCGACTGGGCCGGCGTGGTGGATGCGATGGAGCACCCGGATGGCGAAGTCACCATCGCCGTGGTGGGCAAGTACATCGACCATCGCGATGCCTACAAGTCGCTGTCCGAGGCGCTCAAGCACGGCGGCCTGCCGCGCCGCACGCGGGTGAACCTGCACTGGATCGAGGCGGCCACGCTGGAAACGGAGGGCGTCGGGCTTCTGGCCGGCGCCGACGGGATTCTGGTGCCGGGCGGCTTCGGCGATCGCGGCTTCGAGGGCAAGGTGCTGGCCGCGCGCTATGCGCGCGAGAACGGCGTGCCGTATTTCGGCATCTGCTACGGCATGCAGGCGGCGGTGGTGGAATACGCGCGCCACGTGGCCGGCTTCACCCGCGCCAACAGCACCGAGAACGAGCGCGATACGCCCGAACCGGTGATCGGCCTCATCACCGAGTGGCGCACTTCCAGCGGTGGCGTGGAACAGCGCAGCGAGGCGTCCGACCTCGGCGGCACGATGCGCCTTGGCGCGCAGGAATGCCGGCTCAAGCACGGTTCGCGCGCGAAGGAGATCTACGGCGCGGAAATCGTCACCGAGCGCCATCGCCATCGCTACGAATTCAACAACCACTACCGCAATGCCCTGAAGGAAGCCGGGCTGTCGTTCTCGGGCAAGTCGATGGACGATCTGCTGGTGGAAGTGATCGAGATTCCGCAGCATCCGTGGTTCATCGCGGCGCAGTTCCATCCCGAGTTCCTGTCCACACCGCGCGACCCTCATCCCTTGTTCGTAGATTTCGTCCGCGCCGCGCACGAGAACCGCGCCGCCCGCGGCCAGGAGGCCACGCCATGAACTTGTGCGGTTTCGAGGTCGGACTGGACCGGCCGTTCTTCCTGATCGCCGGCCCCTGCGTCATCGAGTCGATGCAGTTGCAGATCGACACCGCCGGCACGCTGAAGGAAATCACCCGCGATCTGGGCATCCCCTTCATCTTCAAGTCGAGCTTCGACAAGGCCAACCGCACCTCGGGCACGAGCTTCCGCGGGCCGGGGCTGGAAGAAGGGCTGAAGGTGCTGGCCGAGGTGAAGCGCCAGATCGGCGTGCCAGTGCTGACCGACGTGCACGAATACACCCCGATGAACGAAGTCGCCGCCGTGGTGGATGTGCTCCAGACGCCGGCCTTCCTGTGCCGCCAGACCGATTTCATCACCGCCGTCTGCGCCACGGGCCGGCCGGTCAACATCAAGAAGGGCCAGTTCCTCTCGCCGTGGGAGATGAAGCACGTCGCCATCAAGGCCAAGGCCACCGGCAACCAGCAGATCATGGTGTGCGAGCGCGGCGCGAGCTTCGGCTACAACAACCTCGTCTCGGACATGCGATCGCTCAGCGTCATGCGCGATACCGGCTGCCCGGTGGTGTTCGACGCCACGCACTCGGTGCAATTGCCCGGCGGCGCGGACGGAAAATCCGGCGGCCAGCGCGAGTTCGTGCCGGTGCTGGCGCGCGCGGCGATCGCGGCGGGCGTGTCCGGCGTGTTCATGGAAACCCATCCCGACCCGGACAAGGCGCTCTCCGATGGCCCCAATGCGTGGCCGCTGGGCAGGATGGCGGCGCTGCTGTCCACGATGAAGGAGCTGGATGCGGTGGTGAAGCGGGGCGGGTTGCTGGAGCTGGGCTGACGCTTGTGGCGCAGGAACTCGGGTGCTGCCATGCGGCACCTGTCTGACCTGCTTTGATAGGCTGCACCGGTTCCGCTCGCCTGGAGCCACCATGAATCGCCTGATCGTCGCGGTGTGTCTTGCCGCCTGTACTTGCACGGCCGCGCACGCCGCACCCTCGCCACGCTTTCCACCCGGCGCGGTGTGGCACCAGGAGATTTCCGCCGCGCCGTTGCATCCGGATTCGGCGCAGATGATCTCCACGCTGACGGGGCTGGGCGGCTGGGGCAACAGCGACCGCATGCAGATCGATTTTTCGTTGCATGTGCGCCAGATGGCCGCAGGCGAAGTTGCGCCGCGCCTGCCGGTGGCGGCGCATCCGTCCGGCTATTACCTGCCCGATTGCGATCCGCTCGGGACGCAGGTTCCGGTTCCATCCGATGCCGCGTTCGAAGGCGAGGATGGTTTGAGCTGCGATCACCAGAACGCCGATTGCCACCTGCTCGTGGTCGAGGGCGATGTCCTGTACGAGGTGTATGCCGGTACGGTGTCCGCCGGGCAGGTGCGGGCGATGTGTCTGGCGCGCTGGGATCTTGCGACGGTGTATCCGCCCCAAGGGCGCGGCGAGCATTGCACCAGCGCGGATGCGGCGGGTTTTCCGATCGCACCGCTGCTGCCCAATGCCGATGGCGTCGCCGCAGCGGTCGCGCAGGCGGACGGCGACCTGGGCCATGCGATCCGCTTCATCCTGCCCAATGCGCGCATGGCTTCGGATGCGTCGCTGGGTGGCGTTTCCGGCCGGCTCTACGTGCGACCGGCCAGCCATGCCGGCGGGCCGAGCGGGCCGGCGGCATCCGTGCCCTACGGCGCCCGCTTGCGCCTGCGCGCGGATTTCGACATGACCGGCTACAACGCCGCCGCGCGCGTGATCCTGCGCACGATGCAGCGTTACGGCATCGTGCTGGCCGATGGCGGCAACATCGCGCTGACTTTCGAGTCCGATCGCCACACCACGGCTAAGTGGGCCGGTCTGGGCATCACGCCGCAGGTGTTCTGGAACGGCAACGCGGGCAACCGAGCGCCGGTCAAAGTGTCCGACTTCGCGGTGATCGACACCGGGCCGCGCATTCCCGAAACCTACCAGTGCGTGCGCACCCCGATCGTGCCGGGGCAGGGGCTGTTCAGCGACGGATTCGAGGCGCGTTGAGTACGGGGAAAGCCGCCGCGGACTTCAGGCGTTGTCCGCGCGCATCATCGCCGCGATGGCGGCGGCGTTCTCGTTGCCGAGCGCATCGAGCGCCCCGGCAGCCGCCTCGCGATTGGCGGCCGGATGGTTCTGGTTGAGCTTGAACTTCATCTCGATGCGCGCGGGCACGAAGCGGAAGCCGACGATGCCGGCCACTTGCCGGCGCTGGGCGTCCTGCTCGGGCTCGAAGCGCCACGACTGGCCGACGCTGGCTTCGAACAGGCCGCTGGTGCGCGAGAGCAGGTCGATCAGGCTGGCTTCGTCCTCGACCCGCTCCGCTTCGCCGTACAGGTGCGCGACCGCGTAGTTCCAGGTCGGGACGCGTGCTTCGGCCTCCTTGTCCGGATACCAGCTCGCCGAGATGTAGGCGTGCGGCCCGTGCACGATCATCAGCGCGGGGCCGGCGTGCCGGGCCTGTGGGTTGGCCTTGGCCCAGTGGCCTTCGATCAACACGCGCTCGCCGTCGCGGCGATACAGCACCGGCAGGTGTGTGGCGAAGGGCAGGCCGTCGCCACCGGTGGTGATGAGCGAGACGAAGGGATCGCGCGCGATCAGCGTGTCGAGTTTGGCCAGGTCGGTTTGCGCGAATGCGCGCGGCAGGAACATGTCGGGTGCCTCGGTAAACTTACTTTTTGCTCGTCATTCCCGCCTTCGCGGGAATGACGGAGTTCTTTACGAGGTTTTTTCAAGATCAGTGCTGCGTGGGCAGGGGCTGCACCATGCGTTCGTGCAGCGTGGCGTCGTCGCCCTGCGGCGGCACCAGTTCGGGCAAGGGCAGGCCGAGCGCCAGCGCATCGGCCTCGTCCAGCCCGTCCAGGGCGCGGAACTCGGCGTCCAGCAGCGCGGCGCGGGCGCTGTCCTCGCTGTCGTAGTTGAGCGCGTTGCCGCTGCTGTCCAGCACTTCGGCGGTGCCGGAGGGGCGAACCTGCAAGCGGCTCCAGATCAAGAGGTCGCCGACGCGGGCGAGCCACCATTGCGAGTAACCGTCGTCGCTCATTCGATGCGTCCTCAGCGGTAGATCAGCCACAGCACGCCGGCCACCGCGAGCGCCAGGATCGTGCACCACAGCGCAAGCCGCGCCGGCGTCGCCAGGCCATCGAGCGAGCGGTCGGCCAGGGTGCGGTAGCGCGCGCCGAGCAGCCAGCCCAATGCGGTGGGGGAGGCGAAGGCGAAGCCGCCGAAGCTGCGCAGCAGCTCCGGATGGCGGTCGCGCAGGTGCACCAGCGCCATCGGCCAGAACAGCACGAAGGCCAGCCCGCCGGAAATGGCGACGGCCAGTGCGACGAGGGCCAGGAACAAGCCCACCGTCAGTACTCGGCCTGGCCCGGCGCGCGCGGGTAGGGGATGGCGTCGCGGATGTTGGAAAGGCCGCAGACGTAGACGATCAGGCGCTCGAAGCCCAGGCCGAAGCCCGCGTGCGGCACGGTGCCGTAGCGGCGGAAGTCGCGGTACCAGCCATAGTGCTCGCGATCCAGGCCGAACTGCTCCATGCGCTTGTCGAGCACGTCCAGGCGCTCCTCGCGCTGGCTGCCGCCGATGATCTCGCCGATGCCCGGCGCCAGCACGTCCATCGCCGCGACGGTCTTGCCGTCGTCGTTCAGGCGCATGTAGAAGGCCTTGATGTGCTCGGGGTAGTTCATCACCACGACCGGGCGGCCGACGTGCTGCTCGGTGAGCCAGCGTTCGTGCTCGGTCTGGAGATCCAGGCCCCATTCGACCGGGTAATCGAACTTCTGCCCGCTGTTCTGCAACAGGCGGATGGCCTCGCCGTATTCGATGCGCTCGAACGGCGCCTGCACGAACTTCTCCAGCCGCGTGATCGCGTCCGCCTGCACGCGCTCGGCGATGAAGGCCATGTCGTCCGGGCGTTCGGCCAGCACGGTGCGGAACAGGTACTTGAGGAAGTCCTCGGCCAGGTTGGCGTCGTCGTCGAGGTCGGCGAAGGCGATTTCCGGCTCGATCATCCAGAACTCGGCCAGGTGCCGCGTGGTGTGGCTGTTCTCGGCGCGGAAGGTGGGGCCGAAGGTGTAGACCTTGCTCAAGGCAAGGCAGTACGCCTCCACGTTCAACTGGCCCGAGACGGTGAGGAAGGTTTCCTTGCCGAAGAAGTCGCGCGAGAAATCCACCGCGCCCTTGTCGTCGCGCGGCAGGTTCGCAAGATCCAGCGTGGAGACGCGGAACATCTCGCCCGCGCCCTCGGCATCGGAGGTGGTGACGATGGGCGTGGAGATCCAGTAGAAGCCGCGCTCGTGGAAGAAGCGGTGCACGGCCTGGGCCAGGCAATGGCGGATGCGCGTGACCGCGCCGAACAGGTTGGTGCGCGGGCGCAGGTGCGCCACTTCGCGCAGGAACTCCAGCGAGTGCGCCTTGGGCTGGATCGGGTAGGTTTCCGGGTCCTCCACGAAGCCCGTCACCTCGATGGACGTGGCCTGGATCTCGAACGCCTGGCCCGCGCCCTGCGAGGGCGTCAGCGTGCCAGTGGCGATCACGCCGCAGCCGGCCGACAGGCGCTTCACTTCCGATTCGTAATTGGGCAGCGCGGCCGGCGCGACGATCTGGATCGGCGCGAAGCACGAACCGTCGCTGAGGTTGACGAAGCTCAGGCCCGCCTTGGAATCGCGCCGGGTCCGCACCCAGCCGCGGACGGTGACTTGGCTGCCGGCGCCGATGTCGCCCGACAGTGCCTTCTGCACGCTGACCACTGACATTGCCTTGAATCTCCGCGCCGCGGGGCGCACATGTGGGCCGGCAATGATAGCTAAACGCCATCGCGCATGGCATGGACGCGCCCCGCGCCCCGCGCTACCGTGACGCGTGTCCGGGGCCTTGAAAGACCCCCGCCGTTCCCGCCTTCGCGGGAATGGCGAGAAAAGGCGGCTTTTCCAGGCTCCTTCCATTCATTCGCAACTTCCCCGGTCCCAGCCACCATGAGCATCCACCTGACCCCCGCCGCCCTCGACCGCGCCCGCCGCTTCGTTTCCGGCGACCCGTCCGCCATCGGCCTGCGCCTGGGCGTGAAGAAGACCGGCTGCTCGGGCTGGGGCTACCTCGTGGACGTCGCGCGCGAAGCCGCGCCGGGCGACAGCGTGTTCGAGCAGGACGGCATCAAGCTCCTGGTCGATCCCCACAGCCTGGCGCTGGTGGACGGCACCACCGTGGATTTCGTCCGGCGCGGGTTGAACCAGGAATTCGTGTTCGACAACCCCAACGCCACGGCGGCGTGCGGCTGCGGCGAAAGTTTCACCACGGCCGAAGGCGTCTGAGGCCGCACGGCGCTCAAACACGTCAAGGCTCCTCGAAGCCATCGCTGAAGATATGGGGTGGCCGCGGCGGGATTTCGCTGCTGTAGCCCTTGGCATCGGTGGCGGTGGCCACCAGCGGCAGGCCGCTGACGCCTTCGGGGAGCGGGATGACGATGCTGCGTTCGGCCTGGGCCGAGCTTTCCGGGTAGCTGTCCTGCCCGATCCAGTCGCCCACACCATCTGCGAGACCCTCATAGAAATCGATGCGCAGCGGCCAAGTCGCGCTCGCCGGGGCGGTATCGACGCGATAGGTGACGTTCAACTGCGTGCCGTTGGAGGTCACGGAGAGGACTTCGGGATAGTTCTGTCCCCGGTTGTAGCCCTCATCGACATCGCCCGGGTCGTTGGCTGAGGGGCCGACCGCACCGACATCGACATTGACAAAGCCAAGGCCGCGATTTTGATGGATGACGTTGCCGCGGTTGTCGAAATAGCAGACGTTGCCACCGGCACAGATGATGCCGGTACCCCGGTTCCACGCGATCAGGTTGGCTTCGCCCACGCCGAAGCCGCCGATGGGGTAGGCCTGGTCGCTGCCGTTGCCCTGCAACTGGATGCCGCCGCCGTATTGGGTGGGCGCTGTGCCCGGAAACCCGTTGGGCAGTGGCTGCGCGCCCGTCCAGTCGCTGCCGATGTAGTTGCCGATGATGGCGAAATCGGCGATGGCCCCGGCTCCGGCGGCACCACCGAAATTGGGCCAGATGGAGATGCCCCAGGGCACGTTGCCGGAAATCACGTTGCGCGCGGCCGCGCTGGCGCCGCCGACCAGCACGTTGCGGCGCGCACCGACGATGAGGCCGGCCCAGTTGCCGGGCTGGCCGTTGGCAATGGCCTGGGTGCCGCTGGCATCGGTGCCGATCAGGTTGCCCTGGATCACCGCCGGGCCGCTCACCATCACGCCGCAGCCATTGCCCGACAGCAGGTTGCGCTGCCACGGCAGCGTGCCGCCGATGGTGGTTTCCGAGCTGAAGGTCCGCACCGCGCAGTCGCGGTTGCCCGCGCCTTCGGCCGAACCGCCGTCGGGCGTGGTGCCGATGAAGCTGCCGTACACGAACAGGCGCGAACTGCTCACCGAGGCGTCATGGCCGCGGATCGCCATGCTGAAGCGGTTGAGGGCCAGCCCCTGCACCGTGAGCTGGGTGCCGGACTGCATCCGGAATCCGTCGAGGTTGCCGAAGTTGACCGCGGTCACTTCGACCGCGAGCACGGTATCGAGGCCGCCTTCGTCCGGTGCCAGGGTGTTGGGCGCGCTGCCCGGCTGCGTATAGCCATCGATGACGAGGGTGCCGACGATGTTCGGCAGGTTGCTGGCGAGTTCGATGCGATGCGGTCCATTGCCGGGAATGGCGAACTCGATGCGGTCGTCGCTGGGAGCGGTGTTGGCATCGACGATCGCCTGGCGCAGCGAACCGGCACCACTGTCGGCGGTGGTGGTCACGGTGAAGGTGGCGGCCTGCGCGCTGGCGGCGAGTGCCGCCAGCAGTGCAGGGGCGAAGCGGATGATCGAGCGGCGCGACATGGGGGCCTCCGGAGCGGGTGCGTGGGCAAGGTTTCGGGCTTGCCTTCAGCACCACGTCAAAACCCGCTTCCGGGGGCCAGGTTTTCTAGGGTGACTCGAAACCATCGGCGAAGAGGTCGAGGCCGGGCTCGGCGATGATGAGGGCGATGCCGTCGAACCAACCAGTCGTCGTGCCGCCTTGCGGGGCGTTGGTGTCGGGCGATGCGTCCGGTGCGATCACGCTGCCGTTCTGGATCGCGGCACGCAGGGTCAGTGCAGTGTTCTGGGTGAACAGCGCTTCGGCCACCGTGATTTCCGCCGGTATGGGTGCAGCCCAACTGTTGCCGGTGGCGAGCAGCAGCGAGCCGGCGAGATCGGCCGGGCCATTGGCGCAGCCGTCGATGCCGGGCGGGGCATAGCGCAGTTCCCAGTCGATCATGACGCGATTGGGCGGCGCGATGGGCGGGGCGGCCGTGACCTTGCCTAGGCCGCGCAGGGCGTAGATGCCGGGGCCGGGCAGGTGGATGCACTGCTCGCGTACCACGATGCGCGCGTTGCTTTGCGAGAGCGTGGCGCGCAGCGAGCCGGAATCGGCCGGGCCGGCGATGTTCTGCGTGCCGTCCCAGTCCGAGGACGGCGCAAGCGCATCCCAGTGGCGCAGGTCGGCGTCGAAGTCGGAGTTCAGCACGATGGGTTGCAGGTATTCGCGCTCCAGTGCGCCTGCGTCGGAGGTGCCGTGTTCGTTGCCGTTGACGGCGAGGTCGATGCGGCGGGTGTGGGAATACATGTCTTGCGGGAACAGACTGTCGCCAGGCATGAAATCCACCGCACGCGCGCCGGCGCGTGGCATGTAATCACCGCGTGCCGGATCGACGAAGCGCGCCGCGGCGATGGTGGTGCCCGCTGGCGGGTTCACCGGATGGGTGACGATCACATGCCCGATGTTGTGGGTGCCGCCACCCGGCCCCATCAGGCGGTGATCGGGCTGATCCACGATGCTGCGCGAGAAGGCCATGTCCTCGTTGATCTGCATCACCCAGTCGGTGCCGATGTGGTTGTCGGCGATGGTGAGGTAGTGAATCCAGACCATGTTGCCGGAGAGGCTGGTGTCGTGGTCGTCGTGGATCAGTGCGTTGGCGGTGGTGTTGCGCACGATCAGGCTGTTGTCCAGCCGCAGGTAGGTGGCATCCTCGCCAGCCAGGTACATCAGCCAGCCGCCCGCGTTGTCCTCGATCGCGATGCGCGTGGCCTGGAACTGTGAATCGTCGGAAAGATGCACCACCGCGCCGGTGGTGTTGTTGGTATGGTTGAGGCGGATCGTGCCGCAGGGTGCGCCGAACGGGCAGGGCGCGGCGGCCGGATGCAGCGGGCGTCCGGGATACGGCAGATTGAAAAGGACATTGCTGCCCATCGCGTAGCCGATGCCGTAGTTGTCGTGGGCGAGGTTGATCGCGGCACCGACGGGAGCGCTGTTGCCGAACAGGTCGGCGTTGCGCAACTGGGCGACGGCGTTGGCAAAACTACCACTGCCGTATGTCTGAGCATCCGGTTGCAGGTCGATGGCCCCACCGCGCTGGCTGGCCGTGTTGCCACGGATGCGCACCGGCACCGCCGGGTTGGTGCTGAACACCTGCACCTGCGCGAGCCGTCCCGAGTTCACCCCGCCGACCACGGCGATACCGCCGCCGATAGCGGCCTGGTTGCCATAGACCGCGCCGAGGTCGGCGACACCGCTGGAGCCGATGTAGGCATGCGCGGTGAAATCGCCGCTGGCGATGAACAGGCCGCCGCCGCGCTGGCCCGCCGTGTTCATGAACAGCATGCTGCCCGGTGCATACATGCTCATTTCCAGATTGTGCGCGGCCACACCGCCGCCGTGCCGGCGCGCGGTGTTGGAGCCGATGATGACGTTGGCACCGATGATGAGTTCGGCCAGCGTGGTCGTGCCCTGCGCATAGATGCCGCCGCCATCCTCGGCCGAGTTCTCCACGATCTCGCTGTCGGAAATCTCGACGATGCCGCCGCCGACGAAATGGATGCCGCCTCCGTTGTCGTCGCCAGCCTGGTCGCCATCGCGGATGACGAGGTTGCGCAAGCGGTACCTGCCATTGCCGCGCAGGGTGATGACCGGTCGCGCCTGGCCGCCGGCACCGGAAAGCGTGGTTTTTCCGTCCGGCGTAGGACTGGTGCAGGCGAGGAAACCGCCGAGGATGTCCACATCCTGATCGGTCTGGGTGCTGGCCTGGATGCCGGTCCAGGTGGCCGAACGCACGATCTTCACGATGTCCGGGCCGGGACTGTTGGCGGCGGCGTCGAGTGCGGCCTGCAAGGTGGCGTGGGTGCAGGTGGCACCGGGGCCGACGGAGAAGGTTGCTGCCGTCGCCGGAACGGCGGGAAGGGCAACGGCGAGTGCCAGCAAGATGGCGCGCGTACGGCGGGATAGGGCGGTGGACGGGTTCATGATCGCTCCTGCGGGTTGGACGATCCGTACAACGCCGTTTGGAGCGGGTTTGCGACATTCGTGAACCTGAAAACCTGCGCTTGTTCGTCATTCCCGCGAAGGCGGAACGACGGAGGCGTTTCGAGGTTCCCGTTGCGGGCGGGTTCTCAGGGCGACGGCGAGCCGGCGGCCAGGTGGCGCAGTGGCGCCAGGGCGTAGTGGTCGTCCGGCAACTGTTCCGTGGCGCGGGCCAGCCAGGCGGAGGCCAGTGCCGAGGCGGCGGCGGTGTCGCCTCGCCCGGACTGCCAGCGCGCCAGTGCCGCAGCGTCCTCGAACAGCAATGGATCGAGCGCATCCGGTGGCGCTTGCGCCAGTGCCCGATGGCGGGCTTCGGCGGCGGCTTCGGCATGGCCTTCCGTCGCCAGCCGCCACGCCAGCGCATGGCGCGCTTCGACCTGGGCGCGTGGCTGGAACATGCCGGTTCGCAGGTCGCCCCGGAGCACCGCATCGGCGATGTCCGACAGGCGTTGCAGGTTTTCGGCAGTCGGATCGGTGCGCGCATGCAGGCGCGCCTGTTGCAGGCGCAGCACGGCTACGCGCTCGTGCGCCTCGTCCACGCGCAGGCGGGTGATGCGCAACGCTTCGTCGGTGAGCGACGCGGCCCGCGTGGTGTCGCCGCGCGCTTCGGCGACGCGGGCGAGGTTGCCGAGGAAAAATCCCATGCCCAGGCTCTCGCCCTGATCGGCCCCGCGCAGCAGGGCGATGCCTTCGCCGAGCGCCTGTTCGGCGTCGTCGAGGCGGCCTGCGAGCCAGAGATTGGCACCGAGCGCGTTGAGGCCCTGACCTCGGTCGGGATGGCCGGGCGGGTACAGCGTGCGCTCCATCGCCACGGCCTGTTCGAGCATCGGCAGCCCGCGCGCGAGCTGGCCGCGATAGAGCAGGTTGACCGCGCGCTCCTTGCGGTAGTGCGCGGTCTTGACGTGTTCCTCGCCGAAGCGTGCGGTGGCGGCTCCGTCGGCGCGGGCCAGCCAGTCTTCGGCTTCCTCCCCGCGCCCGGCCCGGATCAGTGCCGAGCCGATGGCGCGGTTGCTGTGGATGATTTCCGGGTCGTCGGCAGGCAGATGGAGGCGGCGCAGACCCAGTGCCTGGCGATAGGCCGCGAGTGCGGCCTCGTGCCGCCCGAGGCGGCTCAAGGCCAATGCCTTGCGATCCAGGGTGAGTGCATGTTGCAGCGGATCGCTGTCGCCGCGCGATTGCAGCGCCAGCGCCTTTTCGAACCAGTCCAGTGCCTCGCGGTAGCGGTCGCGTTGCAGGTCGAGGGCGCCGCGTTCGCTCAGGGCGCGGGCCAGCAGGGGCGGATCGGGCGGTTGCAGTTCGCCTGCCACGGCAATGGCGCGTTCGAGCATGGGCCGCGCCGCATCGCCGCGCGCCAGGTGGTCGTATACCCGTGCCAGTGCCACGAGCAGGCTGGCCTGGAGTTCGGGCTGGCCGTGAAGTTCGGTCATCGCCTGCTGCACGCCGCGTTCGAGCAGCACATCGGTGCCGGGTGTGGCTTCGCCGGGCCGCAGCGGGATCTGGTTATCGAACAGGCCGACCAGGAAGGCGCTGACGGCCTCGGCGCGCTGCGACTGCACCTGCGCGGCGCGCGCCTGCTGGCGCGCCTCGCCGGCCTGCCACAGCGCCAGTACCAGACTGGTGAGCATGCCGAGCGCGAGCGCGGCGGTGACGATCACGCCGCCGCGATGGCGCTGCACGAACTTGCGGGTGCGGTACCAGCGCGACGGCGGATGCGCGTGCACGGGCTGCGCGTCCAGGTGCCGCTGGATGTCGTCGGCCAGATCGCCCGCGCCGGCGTAGCGTCGTTCCGGCTCCTCGGACAGCGCCTTGAGCACGATGTTGTCCAGATCCCCGCGCAGCGCGCTTCGCAACGTGGCGCGCGGCAACGGCAGGAACTGCGGATCGAGCGCGCCGTCGTCGATCCGTGCAGAGGGCCGCAGCGGACGCTCCGGCGAGGGCCGCACGCCGAGCAGCAGTTCGTGCAGCACCACGCCGAGCGCATACACGTCGGTGGCGGTCGAAATGCCGGTGCCGGCGTATTGCTCGGGCGCGGCATAGCCAGGCGTCAGCGGCGCGTAGCCGGTGCGGGTGGCGTCGGCGGGCAGGGCGTCCTCGTCGTCCAGCAGCTTGGCGATGCCGAAATCCAGCAGCTTCACCGTGCCGTCGGCGGCGGCGAAGATGTTGGCCGGCTTGAGATCGCGGTGCACGATCAGGTGGCGGTGCGCCGCCGCGACGGCGCGGCACACCGCCACCATCAGCGCCAGGCGCGCGCGCAGGTCCAGCCGCGCGTCGCGCGCGTACACGGTGATCGGCACGCCGTCGACGTATTCCACCACCAGGTAGGGGATGCCGAGCGCGCTGACGCCGCCGTCGATCAGGTGCGCGATGTTCGGATGGCTCAGCGCGGCCAGCGCCTGCCGCTCGCGGCGGAACTGGCGCTGGGTGTCGGGCGAGTGCAGCCCGCGCCGCAACAGCTTGATCGCGGCCTGCTGCCGCAGACCCTCCACCTCGCGGCTGGCGCGGAACACGGTAGCCGTACCGCCTTCGCCCAGCCGCGCCTCCAGCGTCCAGCCGCCGATCCGTTCGCCGGGCTGCGCTTGCGGCCAGGCGTCCTCGCCGATGGCGTTCGCCAGTGCCGACACAGAGACCGCCCGCAGCGGATCGCAGGGATCGGTGTCGGCGGTCAGCAGGCGTTCCAGCCGGGCGCGCAGGTCCGGGTCCGGACAGTGCTCGCGCAGGAACGCGCCGCGCTGTGCGGGTGGCAGTTCGATGGCGCGCTCGAACATGGCGCGCAGGGGGTCGGGGCGGTTCATCGCTTCGTACAACGCCGGATCGCGCGCGACTGCGACATGGTGGACGCCTATTCCAGTTCGGCCTTGAGGAAAGCGCGGGCGAAGCGCCAGTCGCGGTCGATCGTCCGACGTGTCAGATCGAGTGCGGCGGCGGTCTGTTCCAGTGTCAGTCCGCCGAAGTAGAGCAGTTCCACCACGCAGGCGGCGCGCGGGTCTTGGGCCTGGAGCCGGGACAGGGCGTTTTCCAGCGCGAGCGCCTTCTCGGCGCTGTCGATGGCCAGTTGCGAGTCCACGCCCGAAAGCGTCACCGGTTGCCAGTCGCCGCCGGCGCGCAGGCGCAGGCGGTCGCGGGCGCGGTCGGCCAGGAGGTGGCGCATCGCGCGCGAGGCGTAGGCGAAGAACTGCGCCGGATGCGGGAAGCGCTTGTCGCCGTCCTGCATGCGCAGGTACAGCTCGTGCACCAGTGCCGTGGTTTGCAGGCTGCCGCCCGATTGTGCGGCCAGGCGCTTTCCCGCCATCGCCTTGAGGCGGTCGTAGACGGTCGCAAACAATGCGTCGAAGGCTTCGGGCGCGGCGGCGGGCAAGGGCGTATCGTCCGTGCCCGGCGTGGGTGTCCCGAAGGATGGACTGCCGTTCATCGCGATGCCTCCGCAGTGCGCGGCCAGGAGTTTACCTCCGCGGGCGACCGTGCCGCGCTCAGCCTTCGGACAGCTTCATCAGCACCAGCCCGCCGACGATCAGCGCCGCCGCCGCGATGCGCATCGGCGTGGCCTGTTCGCCCAGCGCGACGATGCCCAGAACGAACGCACCCACCGCGCCGATGCCGGTCCAGATCGTGTAGGCGGTGCCCAATGGCAGGTCGCGCATCGCGCGCGCCAGCAGCGCGAAGCTGGCGATCATCGCGATCACGGTGATGAGGCTGGGGGCGAGCCTGGTGAAGCCCTCCGAGCGTTTCATCGAAAACGCCCACACCACTTCGAGCAAGCCCGCGAAAAACAACAGGATCCAAGCCACGGTCGGTCTCCGGAAAGAGCCGGGCCGTCCCGTCTGGCTGCCCGCGTGGCGGGGGAGGTCGTCCTCCTGGAAACCGGACGGCGAGGTGCCATCCGACTGCGGATTCTGCGCGGCCACGGGGCAATCCCCGGTGAACGCAGGGGCAGGCGCGCCTGGCGGCGTAGGGCCGCGACGGGCCGGGCACGGGTGGGTGGCAGGATCGGCCGCACTTTCCCGAATCAGGAGGACGAACCTGCCCGGAGCGGGCACCCACCAGGAGCATCGCCATGTCCCATCTCGTTCGTCTTGCCGCCCTGCTGGCGGCCATCTGCACGCATGCCGCCGTCGCCGGGGAGTTCACCTGGCACGGTTCGCTGGAGGACGCCGGCCATCCGGCCGAGGGCCATTACGACTTCCGGGTCCAGCTTTTTTCCGGCGAGCACGCGGGCATCGGCCTGAGCGAACCGCTGGAACTGCTGGGTGTCCCGGTCACCGATGGCAGCTTCGCCGCCGATCTTGAATTGGATGCCATCGCGGTGGCGAGCGGCGGCTGGCTGGAAGTATCGGTGCGTGGCGCCGGCGAGGATACCTACCGTGCGCTGCCCGGGCGCAGCAAGATTGTGCCGGAAACAATGGGCGGGGCCTGCTGGAATCTCTCGGGCAATGCCGGCGTGCTTGCCGGCGATTTTCTCGGCACCACCGACTCGGCCGCCTTGCAATTGCGCGTCAACAACCAGCCCGCGCTGCGAATCGCGCCCGCCACCAGCAGCCCCAATCTGATCGGAGGGCATTCGCAGAACCAGACCGCGACCGGCGTCCAGGGAGCGGTCATCGCCGGCGGCGGACTGGCCGGCAATGCGAACCGCGTGGAACGCTCGTACGGTTCGATCGGCGGCGGCATGAACAACACCGTGAGCGGCAACTACGGCACCATCGGGGGCGGGCGCGGCAACCTGGCCAGCGGCACCGTGGATGCCACGGTGGCCGGGGGCTCCAGCAACGAAGCCAGCGGCCAGACCAGCGCCATCGGCGGCGGCTTCGACAACGTCGCCAGCGGCCTGGTGGCGGTGGTGGTGGGCGGTATCGGCAATACCGCCAGCGGCGATCGGAGCAGCATCGGCGGAGGCGAGGGCAACGCGGCCGGCGGCGCCAGCAGCACGGTGGGCGGTGGTTTCGGCAATGCCGGTTCGGGCAGTTCGTCCGTGGTCGGCGGCGGCAGCAACAACACCGCGTCGGGCAACTGGTCCACAGTCGCGGGTGGAACCGGGAACCGCGCGCCTGGCGCGAATGCCGGCGTCGCGGGCGGCACCAACAACGTGGCCAGTGGCGCGAACTCGCATATCGCCGGCGGCAGCGGCAATCTGGCGGTCGGCGCTCATTCGACCATCGCGGGCGGCGAGGGCAACTGCACCGGCGGGCGCTGGAGCTGGGCGGGCGGGCGGAGCGCGCGCCTGTATTCGCGCAGCGTACCGACCGATTCGCCGTGTTACATCGCGGAGGCGCCGACGAACAGCGGCGACGGGACGTTCATGTGGGCCGGCGGGAACGCGACGCCGATGCTCTTCAGGTACGACCCCAACAGCTTCGTCGTACGCGCCAGCGGCGGTACGCTTTTCTGGTCCGACGAAGGGCAATCCAGCGGAGTTGAACTCAGCCCCGGCGCCGGCGACTGGTCCACGCTCAGCGACCGCAACGCCAAGGACGACATCGAGCCGCTGGATACCGCCGCCGTGCTCGAGAGCCTCGTGCGGATGCCGGTCTACCGCTGGCGCTGGAAGTCCGAGGCCGAAGGCAAACGCCACATCGGCCCGATGGCGCAGGATTTCCACGCCGCCTATGGTCTCAACGGCGACGACGACCGCCATTTGCTCTCGGTGGACACCAACGGCGTGGCGCTGGCCGCGATCCAGGGGCTGAACGCCAAGCTCGAACGCGAGAATGCCGAACTGCGCGCCCAGCTTGCGGCCCTGGTCGAACGGCAACGGCACCTGGCCGCGCGCCTGGATGCGCTGGATGCCGCGCAATACGCCGCACGCCGGGCCGCGTCGCCGGCGCTCGCAGGGGCGGCGCAAATGGCGGGAGTGCAATGACATGGAACGCGGAGAGATTCCGGGAGGGCGCTGGCGCCCGCTGCTTGCCGGATGCGGCCTGTATGCCGCGCTGCTGGGCCTGGCCGTGGCCGAACCGGCGGCCCCCGATGCCGCCCCGGCATTGCGCGCCAGTCGGTTACAGGCCAGTGCCCCGGAACTGCGCGACGAGCGCTACCTGCTGCGTGCACGGCTCATGCCTGTCCCGGTCCGGCGTGATGTATCCGGCACATTCGCGCTGCGCACCGCGCTGGCCGCCAAGGGCGCGGCGGCCTGCGAGGCGGGCCTGCTGTTCCAGGACGGTTTCGAGTCGCCCTGAGCCCGCACCTTGCGAAAAACGCCCGGCTGGCCTAGAATTCGCGCCCCTCGTTTCAGTCGAAGCGAGGCCCCTTGCCTCACCGCACCGCATTCCTGCCCCGCGGGAGGCTGTTCGCCGGTATGTCGCCGGCGTCATCCACAAGGAAAACACCATGCGTCATTATGAAGTCGTGTTCCTGGTCCACCCGGACCAGAGCGAGCAGGTGCCCGCGATGATCGAGCGCTACAAGGCGCTGATCGAAAACGATGGCGGCACCATCCATCGCCTGGAAGACTGGGGTCGTCGCCAGTTGGCCTACTCCATCGAGAACCTGGTCAAGGCCCACTATGTGATGTTCAACATCGAGGCCACCGAGGCCGCGCTGGAAGAGCTGGTGTCCGGCTTCCGCTTCAACGATGCGGTGCTGCGCCACCTGGTGATCCGCCGCGAAGGCCCGGAAACCGAGGCTTCGTTCATCCTCAAGACCAAGGACGAGAAGCCCGAGCGTCGCCGTCGCGACGACGAGGCCGAGTCCGGCAACGCCTCCGAAGAAGCCGATGCGCCCGCCGATGCGGAAGCCGGCGACGACGTCGAAGCCTGATCGCCAGTCAATAACCGGAGCACATTCCCATGTCCAAGTTCTTCCGCCGCCGCAAGTTCTGCAAGTTCACCGCCGAAGGCGTGACCGAGATCGACTACAAGGATCTGGCCACCCTGCGCCAGTACATCACCGAGAACGGCAAGATCGTCCCCAGCCGCATCACCGGCACCAAGGCCAAGTACCAGCGCCAGCTTTCCGCCGCGATCAAGCGCGCGCGCTTCCTGGCGCTCTTGCCGTACACCGACAATCACTTCTGATCCATCCGGCGCGGGCTCGCCCGCGCCGCATTCAGTTCGGACAGCCCCAAGTTGCGGTGCGCAGCGCCGCTAACGAACCCGGAGATTCATCGTGGAACTCATCCTTCTTCAGAAAGTCACCAACCTCGGCGGCCTCGGCGACAAGGTCACCGTGAAGCCCGGCTACGGCCGCAACTTCCTCGTGCCGCAGGGCAAGGCCGTGCCGGCCACGGCGGCCAACATCGCCGCGTTCGAGGCGCGCCGCGCCGAGTACGAGGCCAAGGCCGCCGCGCTTTTCGGCGATGCCGAAGCCCGCAAGGCCCGCTTCGCCGACGCCAGCGTCACGTTGCGCGCCAACGCCTCCACCGAAGGCAAGCTGTACGGTTCGGTCGGTCCGCGCGACATCGCCGAGGCGTTCACCGCCGCCGGCCTGCCGCTGGAAAAGTCCGAGGTCATCCTGGGCGAAGGCCCGCTGCGCCGCACCGGCGAGTTCGAGGTGCTGCTGCACCTGCACGCCGACGTGGAAGTGCCGGTCAAGGTCATCGTCGAAGCCGAAGCCTGATCGGGCGCGATCGCGCAGGCTGCATCCACGACGGGCGCTTCGGCGCCCGTCGTCGTTTTCGGGAGCCGGCCTTGTGGTTTTCCCCCGGTTTTCCACAGGGATGTCCCCTGCGCCACCGCTGGCATGCCCGTATCATTGGACGCCTTGGCAGATCGCAGGCACCCGCTTCATGGCCGTCGTTTTCCCCCGCCCTCCCGAACGCGACGCGCGCGTGGACGCGTTGCGCGTGCCGCCGCATTCCATCGAGGCCGAACAGGCCGTGCTCGGCGGCCTGATGCTCTCCGGCGAGGCCTGGGACAAGGTGGCCGACCGCCTCACCGAGGAGGATTTCTACCGCCGCGACCACCAGCTCATCTTCCGCGCCATCGGGCAACTGGCCGGGCAGAGCCAGCCCTGCGACGCCATCACGCTGGGCGAGTGGTTCGAGGCGCAGGGGCTGGCCGAGCAGGTCGGCGGCAGCGGCTACGTCATCGAGCTGGCCAGCACCACGCCGAGCGCGGCCAACATCATGGCCTACGCCGACATCGTGCGGGAAAAATCCATCCTGCGGAACCTGATCGACGTCGGCACGCAGATCGTCAACGACGCCTTCCAGCCGGCCGGCCGCGGCAGCCGCGAAGTGCTGGAAGGCGCCGAGCAGGCGGTGTTCAAGATCGCCGAGGCCGGCGCGCGCGGGCGCAGCGGCCTGCAACCGATGAACAGCGCGGTGAAGGAAGCCTTCCGCATCCTGACCAAGCGTTTCGAGAACAAAGGCGCGATCACCGGGTTGCCCACCGGCTTCATCGACTTCGACGCCCTCACCGCCGGCCTGCAGCCGTCCGACCTCATCATCCTGGCCGCGCGTCCGGCGATGGGCAAGACTTCGTTCGCGCTCAACATCGCCGAGTATTCGGCGCTCAAGACGCGCAAGGCGGTGGCGGTGTTCTCGATGGAAATGTCGGCCAGCCAGTTGGCCTTCCGCCTGATTTCCTCCAATGGCCGGGTGGACCAGCAGCACCTGAAGACCGGCAACCTTGAGGACGAGGACTGGAGCCGCGTCACCAGCGCCATCACGATGCTGGCCGATTCGAAGATCTTCATCGACGACACCCCGGCGCTGTCGCCGGTGGAACTGCGCTCGCGCGCCCGGCGCATGGCGCGCGAGCACGAGCTGGGCCTGATCGTCATCGACTACCTGCAACTGATGCAGGTGCCCGGCAACAGGGAAAACCGCGCCACCGAGATCTCCGAGATCAGCCGCTCGCTCAAGGCGCTGGCCAAGGAACTCAACGTGCCGGTGATCGCGCTCTCCCAGCTCAACCGCTCGCTGGAAAGCCGCACCGACAAGCGCCCGGTGATGGCCGACCTGCGCGAGTCCGGCGCCATCGAGCAGGACGCGGACATGATCGTGTTCATCTACCGCGACGAGTACTACAACAAGGAAAATTCGCCGGACAAGGGCCTGGCCGAAATCATCATCGGCAAGCACCGCAACGGCCCCACCGACACGTTCAAGCTGGTGTTCAACGGCCGCTTCACGCGCTTTGACAACTACACCGCGCAGCCGTACTCGGGAGCGATGGAGTGAGCCGCGAGGTCGTTGCGCGCGTCGATCTTGCCGCGATCGCCGACAACTTCGCGCTGCTGCAACGCCGTGCCGCCGGCAGCCGCGTGCTGGCCGTGCTCAAGTCCGATGCCTACGGCCACGGTATTGAAACCGTGGCGCGCGCCTTGCGCCATGCCGAAGCCTTCGGCGTCGCCGCGCAGGGCGAGGCGCAGCGCCTGCGCGATGCCGGACTGACCCAGCCCATCGTGCTGTTCGGCGGCTTCGATGCGCCGCAGGACATCGCCAGGCTGGCGCGGATGGACGTGCGCCCGGCCATCCACCACGCCGCGCAGATCGACATGCTGGAGGCGCAGAGTGATGCCGGCCCGCTGCACGTCTGGCTGAAGATCGACAGCGGCATGAACCGCCTCGGCTTCCCGCCCGATGAGTTTCCGCAGGCGCTGGCGCGGCTGCGCGCCTTGCCGAACGTCGCTCCCGACATCGTGCTGATGACGCATTTCGCCGCCTCCGACGAACCCGGCTGCGCCAGCGTCGCCGCGCAGGCGGCCACGTTCCGCGAGGCCGTCGCCGGCAGCGGCCTGCCGGTATCGCTCGCCAATTCCTGCGCCGTGCTCGATCACCCCGGCACCCATGGCGACTGGGTCCGCCCCGGTGGCGCGCTGTACGGCCTCACCACCAAGCCGGATCGTTGCGGCGCACAGGACGGACTGCGTCCGGCGATGCGCCTCTCCACGCGCCTGATCGCGGTACGCGAAAAACCCGCCGGCGCGCGCATCGGCTACGGCGGCACCTATGCCTGCGCCGAAGCGATGCGCGTGGGCGTGGCCGCCATCGGCTACGGCGACGGCTACCCGCGCCACGCCGCACCGGGCACGCCGGTGCTGGTCAACGGCGTGCGCCGTACCCTGATCGGGCGCGTCTCGATGGATCTCATCACCCTCGATCTTTCCACCGCGCCACAGGCGCAGGTGGGCGATGAGGTGGTGCTTTGGGGCGACGGCTTGGCGGTGGAGGAGGTTGCCGCGGCTGCGGGGACCATCAGCTACGAATTGACCTGCGGGCTGACGCGGCGGGTAAGGTACGAATACACCTGAGAGCGATCGCGTCCGTGTCCAAACGCCGCGCACCACCGCCATCGCCTGACGACGTCGCCCTGTTCCATGACGCGATAGGGCCGGTGCGCAAGCTGGCCGAGCCCGCGCCGGAGCCGCCGCGTCCCGCGCCACCCGCGCCGCGCCCGCGCTCGCGGGAGCGCGACGAGGCCGAAGCGTTGCATCAATCGCGTTTCGAGCCGTTCACGGCCTCGCCGCTGGGGCCGGGCGATGTGCTGGAGTACCTGCGCGAAGGCCATTCGCCGCGCCTGCTGCGCCAGCTCAGGCGCGGCCAGTACGCGGTCCAGGACGAGATCGACCTGCACCGGCTCACCCAACCCCAGGCCGAAGCGGTGCTGCGCGAGTTCCTGGCGCAG
>JBBCJS010000108.1:0-25470 GCA_037190825.1 Chiayiivirga flava | reverse complement strand
AGCGCCAACATCCAGGCCGGCCACGCCACCACCCGGTACCGCGACTACGTCACCGGCTCGTGGAACCACGTGCTGCCGAGCTGGCGCAAGCGCGGCAACCTGGATGCGCTGGCCGAACGGGTCTCGCAGTTCGACATCGTGGGCCTGCAGGAAGCCGACGCCGGCTCGCTGCGCTCGGGCTTCGTCAACCAGACCCATTACCTGGCCGAGCGCGCCGGCTTTCCGTACTGGAGCCACCAGCCCAACCGCCGCATGGCCGGCATCGCCGCCAGCGCCAACGGGCTGCTGTGCCGGATCGAACCGGACGAAGTGGTCGATTACGCCCTGCCCAGCCGCATCCCCGGCCGCGGCGCGCTGCTGGTGCGCTACGGCGACGGCGCCGAGTCGCTGACCGTGGCGATCGCGCATCTCTCGCTCTCGCCCAAGGCGCGCAACGCGCAACTGGCTTTCCTCGGCGAACTCCTGGCCGGCCCTGGGCACAAGGTGCTGATGGGCGATTTCAACTGCGAATCCGATTCCTGCGAGATGGACGCGCTGTACCGCAGCACGCCCTTGCAGCCGCCCGAGCAGCGCATCCTCTCGTTCCCGAGCTGGCAGCCGCGCCGCGCCATCGACCACATCCTGGTGTCGGGCGGGGTGGACGTGGAGCGGCGCTGGACGCTTCCGGATCTTTCTTCCGATCACTTGGCCGTGGCTGCGCAGATTGCCCTGCCCAACGGTGTCGAGAAGGCGCGCTGAACCGCACGCCAGCGCAGTATCCCGAAAACTTTCCACTCGTCGTTCCCGCGAAAGCGGGAACCCAGTGCCTTGGAGGCACTTGGATGAAGTCACTGGATCTCCGCTTTCGCGGAGATGACGGGAATACCCGTCGCGCTGCGACGCCCGGCTGGCGCGGGATACACTTTGCCGATGCCGCATTCCCATTCATCCCCGCTCCGGAAACTCGCCCGCCTGATGGCGCTGACCGCCGCCGCATGCGGCGTGCTCGCACCCGCGTTCGCCGCCGATCTCGACGCGCGCCGCGCCGGTTTCGAGCGTGCGCTCGCGGTGGCCGAAAAACGCCCGCTGGCCGAGTTCGCCGCCACCGCGCGGCCTTATGCCGATCATCCGCTCGCGCCCTACCTGGACTACGCTGCGCTGCGGCGGCAGCTCGATCATGTCGATGCCGCCAGCATCGCCGCTTTCGTCGAGCGCCATGCCGACGTCCCCATCGCCGCGACGCTGCGCACCGAGGCGCTGCGCGCGCTCGCCAAGCGGCAGGACTGGGCCGGCTTTCGCCAGCTCCATACCGGCAGCAACGACCCGGCGCTGCGCTGTGCCGATCTCCTCTCGCGCCAGGGATCGCCGCCTGCGGCCGACTGGCTCGATGCCGGACTGGCGTTGTGGTTGAACGGCGGATCGCAACCGGCGCAATGCGATGCCGTGTTCGACGCGCTGCGCCGCGCCGGCCGCCTCACGCCCGAGCGCCACCTGGAGCGCATCGAACTGGCCGCGGCCGAACACAACCTCGGCCTGGTCCGCTACCTCGCGCGCGCGCTGCCCGCGCAACAGGCCGCGCTGGCGCAAAGCTACGCAACGTATCTCCAGGCGCCCACACAGGGCCCCACCGCCGCCTGGCCCGTGGATGCGCGCAGCCGCCGCATCGCCTCGCTCGGCATCGCGCGGATGGCGCGGAGCGACCCAGGCGCGGCCGAAGCCCTGCTCGCCTCGTTGCAGGATCGCCTCGGCTTCGATGCCGCGCTGCGCGGCGAGATGCTGAACCAGATCGCGCTGTGGAGCGCGGCTTCGTACCTGCCCGACAGCGCGCGCCGCTTCGCCAACGTGCCGGCCGATGCCTGGGATGCGCGCCTGCACGAATGGCAGGTGCGCGAGGCGCTGGCGCGGCGCGACGACGCCTCCGCGCTGGCCGCCATCGCGCGCATGCCGCCCGAGCAGCGCACCGAGCCGCGCTGGCGCTATTTCGAGGCACGCCTGCGCGAACGCGCCGGCGATGCCTCGGCCCGCAGCGCCTTCGCCAGCCTCGCCGCCGATCCCACCTATTTCGGCTTCCTCGCCGCCGACCGCATCGACGCGCCCTATGCGCTGTGTCCGCTGGAAGCGGACCGCGATGCCGCGCTGCGCCGCCGCGTGCAGGCCCGCCCCGGCTTCGTGCGCGCGATGGAGCTGTACGCCATCGGCCGGGTGTCCTGGGCACGGCGCGAATGGGAGGCGTTGCGCGCCGGCCTGCCCGACGACGAGCGCCGCGTCGCCGTCGCGCTCGCCGATGCCGCCGGCTGGCACGAGCGCGGCGCGTTCACGCTCAACGCCGGCGAGGACCTGCGCTACTACACGCTGCGCTTCCCGCTGCCGCACCAGCGCCAGATCCTGCGCGAGGCGAAGAAATACGGCCTGGACCCGGCCTGGATCGCCGCGCTGATCCGCGCCGAAAGCGCCTGGGCGCCGGACGCGCGCTCGCACGCCAACGCGCGCGGCCTGATGCAGTTGCTGCCGGCCACCGCGCGCATGGAGGCGAAGAAGCGCGGCATGCGCTATCCGGGCGACGCGGGCCTGTTCGACGCGCGCGACAACCTCGCGCTGGGCATCGCGCACCTGGCCTCGATGCTGGAAAAGCACGGCGGCCAGCCCTTCCTCGCCACCGCCGCCTACAACGCCGGCCCCACGCCGGTCGGGCGCTGGCTGGCGCAGCGCCCGCCGTCGGACATCGACCTGTGGATCGAGACGATCCCGTACCGCGAAACCCGCGAATACGTCGCCCGCATCCTCGCCTTCGCCGCGATCTACGACTGGCGGCTGGAAGGCAAGGCGGTGCCGGTGAGCGCCCGGGCGCAGGGCCGCATCGTGCCTGCCGGCGCGCGACGCGGTTTCGCCTGCCCTGCCGCATCGACGGAGAACACGCCATGACCTCTCGCCACGCACATTCCACCCCCTCTCCCGCGCCGCTGGCGGAGAAGAAGGAGATACCGGGCTCGCCGCCTTCCCGGCCCATCGTCGTTTTCGGCGGCACCGGCTTCGTCGGCCGCCGCCTCGTGCCGCGCCTTCTGCGCCAGGGGTACAGCGTCGTCGTACCCAGCCGCAACCGCGACCTCCAGCGCGACCTGTTCGTCTTGCCGCAGGTGCGCGTGCTGGACGCGGACCCGTACTCGCACGCCGACCTGTGCCGCGTGCTCGACGGCGCGCACGCGGCGATCAACCTGGTCGGCATCCTCAACGAACACGGCCGCGACGGCTCGGGCTTCCGTCGCGCCCACGTGGAACTGACCGAGAAGATCGCCGCCGCCTGCCGCGCCACCGGCACGCGCCGGCTGTTGCAGATGAGCGCGCTCAACGCCGGTCGCGGCGCGAGCCACTACCTGCGCACGCGCGGCGAGGCGGAGGCCTGCGTCAAGGCCTCCGGGCTGGACTGGACGATCTTCCAGCCATCGGTGATCTTCGGCCCCGGCGATGGCCTGTTCGAGCGCTTCGCCGCGCTGCTCAAGCTGGCCCCGTTGCTGCCGCTGGCGCGGGCCGGGGCCAAGTTCGCGCCGGTATACGTGGGCGACGTGGCGGAAGCCTTCGCACGCGCCCTCGACGATCCTTCCACCTTCGGCCAGACCTACGAACTCTACGGCCCGCAAGTGCTGACGCTGGCCGACATCGTGCGCTACACCGCGCGCCAGCTCGGCCTGCGCCGCGCCGTGCTGCCGCTGCCCGATGCGCTGGCGCGGGTACAGGCGGCGGTCTTCGATTTCGTGCCCGGCAAGCCGTTTTCCACCGACAACTACCTCTCGCTGAAGATCGATTCGGTCGGCGGCATCGACGGCCTGCACCGGCTCGGCATCGAACCCGTGCCCATCGACGCCATCGTCCCGGCGCAACTGGGCCAGTGCGTGCGCCAGCGCCGCTACGACAGCTACCGCAGCGCGCGGCCGGGATGAAGCGGCTCGAATGAAGACCTACCTGGTCGGCGGCGCGGTGCGCGATGCCCTGCTCGGGCTCCCCTGCGGCGACCGCGATTTCGTCGTCGTCGGCGCCACGCCCGAGCAGATGACGGCGCGAGGCTATCGCCCGGTAGGCCGCGATTTCCCCGTGTTCCTGCATCCGCAGACCAGCGAGGACTACGCGCTGGCGCGCTGCGAGCGCAAGGCCGGACGCGGCTACCGCGGCTTTACCGTGCTGGCGACGCCGGACATCACGCTGGAACAGGACCTGGCGCGGCGCGACTTCACCATCAACGCCATCGCGCAGGACCACGACGGCAGCCTCGTGGACCCGTTCAACGGCGTCGCCGACCTGCAGGCCCGCGTGCTGCGGCACGTGTCCGACGCCTTCGTCGAAGACCCGGTGCGCATCCTGCGCGCGGCGCGCTTCATGGCGCGCTGGCAGCCCATCGGCTTCTCCGTCGCGCCTGAAACGATGGCCCTGATGCGCCACATGGCGGCCGAGGGCGAAGTCGATCACCTCGTGCCCGAGCGCGTGTTCGCCGAGCTTTCCCGCGCGCTCGCCGAACCCGCGCCCGCCGCCTTCCCGCGCACGCTGCGCGCCTGCGGTGCGCTGGCGCGCGTGCTGCCGGAAGTGGATGCGCTGTACGGCGTGCCGCAGCGCGCCGAATACCATCCGGAAATCGACGCCGGCATCCATGTCGAACTGGCGCTGGACGCCGCCGCGAAACTTGCGCCCGGCGATGCGCTGATCGGCTTCTGCGCGCTCACGCACGACCTGGGCAAGGCGCTCACGCCCGCGCGCGACCTGCCCGCGCATCGCCGGCACGAGAACAGCGGCCTCGCGCCGCTGCGCGCCCTGTGCGAGCGCCTGAAAGTACCTTCCGAATACGCCGCGCAGGCCGCCATCGGCTGCCGCGAGCACCTCAACGTGCATCGCCTGGACGAACTGAAGCCATCCACCGTGCATGACCTCATCGCCCGCTGCGACGGCTTCCGCAAGCCCGGGCGCATCGCACGGCTCGGCTTGGCCTGCGAAGCCGACAAGCGTGGCCGCCTCGGCCACGCCGACGCACCCTATCCGCAGCGCGAACGCCTGCTGGCGCTGCACGCCGCCGCGCTCGCGATCAAGCCGCGCGACCTCGACCTGGCCGGGCTGAACGGCGATGAGATCGGCGAGAAAGTCCGCCGCGCGCGCATCGCGGCCATCGCTGCCATATAGGAACGGGCATGGATGCCCCGCCCGGCGGAAGGGCTACACCGCCACCGCCTGCGCATGCTCGCGCGTGGCATGGAACGCCACAGCCGGCGCGCGCTCCTGCGCCAGTTGCAGGTTGACCCGCGTCGGGGCGAGGTAGACGAGCTGGCCGGCGGCATCGAGCGCGAGGTTCATCGCGTTCCTGTCGCGGAACTCCTCCAGCTTCTTCGCATCCTCGCAGTACACCCAGCGCGCGGTGGCCACGGACACCGGCTCGAAGATCGCCTCCACGCCGTATTCGTCCTTCAGGCGGTAGGCCACCACGTCGAACTGGAGCGTGCCGACCGCGCCCAGGATCAGGTCGTTGCCCATCAGCGGGCGGAAGAACTGCGTCGCGCCTTCCTCGGACAACTGCGCCAGCCCCTTCTGCAACTGCTTGAGCTTGAGCGGGTCGCGCAGGCGCGCGCGGCGGAACAGCTCCGGCGCGAAGTTCGGGATGCCGGTGAAGGAGAGCGGCTCGCCCTCGCTGAAGCTGTCGCCGATGGAAATGGTGCCGTGGTTGTGGATGCCGATCACGTCGCCCGGATACGCCTCGGCGGCGATCTCGCGATCGGACGCCATGAAGGTGAGCGCGTTGGCGAGCTTGACCTCCTTGCCGCTGCGCGCGTGGAACGCCTTCATGCCGGCGGTGAACCTGCCCGAGCAGATGCGCATGAAGGCCACGCGGTCACGGTGCTGCGGGTCCATGTTGGCCTGGATCTTGAACACGAAGCCGCTGAGCTTTTCCTCGGTGGGCTCCACCGTGCGCGTGGTGGTGGCGCGCGGCTGCGGCGCCGGCGCGTGCTCGACGAAGAAATCCAGCAGCGGCTGCACGCCGAAGTTGTTGACCGCCGAGCCGAAGAACACCGGCGTCTGCCGGCCGGCCAGGTACTGCGCCGCGTCGAACGAATGCGAAGCGCCCTGCACCAGCTCCAGTTCGTCGCGCAGGTCCGCCAGCATCCGCGCGCCGATGCGCGCCTCCAACTGCGGATCGTCGATGGAGGCGTAGATGGTCGAATCCTGCCGGGTGAAGTTGCGGCCCTGCTCGTACAGGTGCACCTCGCCGGTCAGGAGATGCACCACGCCCTTCAGGCGCTGCCCCATGCCGATGGGCCACGTCACCGGCGCGCACTGGATGCCAAGCACGGTTTCCACTTCGTCCAGCAGTTCGATGGGCTCCTTGCCCTCGCGGTCGAGCTTGTTGATGAAGGTCATGATCGGCGTATCGCGCAGCCGGCACACTTCCATCAGCTTGATGGTGCGCTCCTCCACGCCCTTGGCCACGTCGATCACCATCAGCGCCGAGTCCACCGCCGTCAGCACGCGGTAGGTGTCCTCGCCGAAGTCGGCATGGCCGGGGGTGTCGAGCAGGTTGACGATCTTGCCTTCGTAGGGGAACTGCATCACCGAGCTGGTGACGGAAATGCCGCGCTCCTTTTCCAGCGCCATCCAGTCCGAGGTGGCATGGCGCGCGGCCTTGCGGCCCTTGACGGAGCCGGCCATCTGGATCGCTCCGCCGAACAGCAGCAGCTTTTCCGTGAGCGTGGTCTTGCCCGCGTCGGGATGGGAAATGATGGCGAAAGTGCGGCGGCGGCGCGCCTGCATGGAAACGTCGGACATGGGAAAAGACGCCCGGCGGGGCGTCTGGGGGAGTCGGGAAGGGCGGCGATTATAGCCGCCGCGCCTGCCACACGTCGGCGGACGGAACCGTCAGCGCAACCCCACGCGGCTACCCTGCCCCATCGAAATCCCCCGCTGGCTCGTCATGAATCTTCAGCCTCGTGCGAACAGGGTGTGGGTGTAGAGCGTGTTGGCGCTCACTCTCCGAGGCTCGCATCCAGCAATTCGCGCAGACGCGGCAGGCTGGATATCCATCCCTACTACGCACGCTGGACACCCCTCGACGACACGCAAGCCGTTGCCGCGCCCCGGACGATACATGCCACCGACGGCGCAATGCCGTATCGTCCAAACCGTTCCGGCCCTTCTGCGCATGACCACCGCGTGAGCACCGCCACCGACCCGCCCGCCCCACCGGACCTGACCGCGCTGCTGCAACGCGCCGGCCACGGCGACCGCGCCGCCATGAACGCGGTCGCGCCGCTGGTGTACGAGCGCCTGCGCGCGCTGGCGCGGCGCGAGCTGTCCGGCGATCGCGCGCTCACGCTCTCGACCACGGCGCTGGTGCACGAAGCCTGGCTGGATCTTTCCGCGGGCAAGGCCCCCGACTTCCGCGACCGCGCCCACTTCTACCGCTACGCCGCCACCGCGATGCGGCACATCCTGGTGGACCACGCGCGCCAGCGTCATGCGCGCAAGCGCGGCGGCGGCATCGAGCACATCGCGCTCGACGGCGTGGATGCGGGCGCGGACCCGGCCATCGTCGAACTGATCGCGATCGACGCGGCGATCGACGCGCTCTCGCAGGTCAATCCGCGCCTGACCGAGGTGGTCGAACTGCGCTGCTTCGCCGGGCTGGACGTGGAGGAAACCGCGCGCGTGCTCGACCGCCATCCGCGCAGCGTGGTACGCGACTGGCGGCGCGCCCGCGCGCTGCTGCACGACATGCTGGTGGCGCCCTGATGGATGCCGGGCGCCTCGCCCGCTGGCAACGGCTGGAAGCGCTGCTCGATGCCGCGCTCGACCTGCCCGATGCCGCCATCGACGCCGTGCTCGCCGGGCACGGAGCCAGCGCCGGGGAGATCGAGGAAGTGCGCCGCCTGCTCGCGCACGATGCGCAGCGCAGCGGCCCGATGGAGCGCCTGAGCGGCAACCTCGGCCACGTCGCGCACGCGCTGGCCGACCTGCGCGGGCGGCGCATCGGGCCGTGGCGGCTGGTGGAACTGCTGGGCGAAGGCGGCATGGCCAGTGTATGGCTGGCCGCGCGCGACGACGGCAGCTTCGACCAGGAAGTGGCGATCAAGCTGTTGCGCCATGGCCTGCACGCCGCCGACCTGCGCCGCCATTTCGGGCGGGAACAGGCCATCCTGGCCCGGCTCGAACATCCCAACATCGCGCGCCTGTTCGATGCCGGGCTGGCGGAAGACGGCACGCCGTACATCGTCATGGAGCGCGTCCGCGGCCGCTGCCTCACCGCGCACTGCGACGCCGCCGGGCTGGATACGCGCGCCCGGCTCGCGCTGTTCGCCAAGGTGCTCGATGCGGTGGCCTACGCGCACCGGGAACTGGTCGTGCACCGCGACCTGAAGCCCGACAACATCCTGATCGACGCCCACGGCCAGGTGAAGCTGCTCGACTTCGGCATCGCCGGCCTGGTGGGAGACGATGGCGTGCCCGACCACGCCACCGCGCTGACGCCGCGCTACGCCGCGCCTGAGCAGCGCCGCGGCGAACGCGCCGGCGTGCGCGCCGATGTCTCCGCCCGCGGAGTGGTGCTGCACGAACTGCTGAGCGGCCTGCACGCGCCGGACGACATCGCCGCGCGCGCGGCGCAGCCCATGTCCGCGCGGCTGGCCGCGCACGTGCTCGACCACGGCGAAGGCGAGCGCATCGCCCGCGCCCACGGCCGCGCCCCGGCACGGCTGCGCAGGACGCTGCGCGGCGACCTGGACCGCATCGTCGCCACCTGCCTGCAAGACGATCCGGCGGCGCGCTACGCCAGCGTGGACGCGCTGCACGAGGACATCGCGCGCCATCTCGGGCATCGTCCGCTGCGCGCCCGGCCACCCGGCCCGCTGCGCCGCGCGGCCCTGTTCGTCCGGCGGCACTGGCTGCCACTCGGCGCCGCATCGTTGGTAGTCCTGGCGCTGACCGGCGGCGCGCTCGCGGCGCTGCGCGAAGCCCGCCGCGCCGATGCGCAGGCCATGCAGGCGCGCGCCGCCCAGCACGAAGCGCAGGCCGCGCAGGCGCGCGCCGAGGCGATCAACCGCTTCGTGGTCGGCCTGTTCGAGGCCCAGCTTCCCGAGCTGCCGCCCGACCGGATGCCCGACACGCGCCAGCTCGTCGATCAAGGCATCGCGCAGGCGCGCGACCCGGCCACCGGGCCACCCGAACTGCGCGCCGACCTGATGAACACATTGGCCCGCATCGTGCTGGCGCGGCTGCGCTTCGACGAGGCCACCCTGCTCACCGGCGAGGCCGTCGCGCTGCTGGAGCCGATGCGCGACGCGCACCCGGAGACCTATGCCCGCAGCCTGCGCCTGCAAGGCCACATCGCCAAGCGCCGCAAGCAGCACACCGAGCAGGCGCGTCATTTCGATGCCGCCCTCGCCTTCGCCGCCCGGCACCTGCCCGATTCGCAACTGCACCTGGACCTGATGCGCGACGCGGCGCTGACCCGCATGGACCTGGGCGACTATCCGGGCACGCTGGAAGCGCTCGACGCCATCCGCACGCGCAGCGCCGGGCGCGAGGATCTGGACGCGGGCTTCCCGCTCGCGCTGGCGTCGGATTTCGCGATCACGCATCATCGCCTCGGCCGTCTGGACGCCGCCGCCGAAGCGCTCGCCGACGTGCTCGCGCGCAAGCGCGCGCTCGGCGAACCGCCCGAGTCGATCGCCGCCACCCAGGTCAACCTCGGCAGCAACGCCGCCGAACGCGGCGACGGCGATGCGGCACGGGACGCCTTCGCACAGGCGCTCGCCACGCTCGCCGGCATCGACTCGCCCAGCCAGACCCGCGCCTCGGCCTGGCATGGCCTGTCGCGCATCGCGCACGAACGCGGCGATTTCGACGCCGCGCTCGAGCACCTGTCGCAAAGCGCTGAGGAATGGCGCGGCGCGCTGGGGCTGGCCAGCGTCGAAGACGACTTCTTCCTGCCCTACTACCGCGCCCCGATCCTGGCCGATGCCGGCCATCTGGACGAAGCCATCGCGGCGCTCGAACAAGCATTGCAACGGATGCACGGCAACGACGAGATTTCCCCGCGCCGATTGGCCACCGCACAGGCCACGCTGGCCGGGCTCTGGTGCGATGCCGGCAACCCAACGGCTGCCCCCGCCCCGCTCGCCGCCGCGGCGCAAACCCTGGAACCCGATGATGCCCCGGCGCTGGCCGACGCCCGCGCCCGCTGCGCACTGGCCGCAGGCGACGCCCACGCCGCGCTCGCCGCACTGCCGTCGACCTTCCTGCCCGAAGACAAGCCGCCGCCACTACGCGAACACCTGAGCCGCGCACTCCTGCTCGCCCGCAGCCACCGCGCGGCCGGGCAACCGGAACAGGCCCGCGACGTTGCCGCCGGTACCCTGGCCCGGCTCGATGCCGCCGGGATTCCCGCGCATCACCCGCAGCGCAAGGCGCTGGCGTCTTTCGCCATCCGCTGATTCGTCGTGCGCCGCATACCGCCTGACTGAACGCCTCCGAAACGAAATCCCGCAACGCCGGCGCCGCGCTGTCTTCTCCCACCGGCTTTTTCCGCTCCCTCCAGCAACCGGGCACCGATTGCCCCCGTGCTGGAGACGCGTTCCATGAGCTTCCGATCCCCCCTGCCGCTGATCTTCGCCTTCGCCGCGCTCCCAGCCACCGCCGCCGAACACGCCTGGCCCGGCCCTGCGCCCTGCAATACCACGCTCACCGAATGCATCCTCGCCGCCGCGCCGGGCGATACGGTACGCATCGTCACCGCCACGCCCATCGCCCAAACCGTGCACATCAACCAGCCGGTGACCCTGGAAGCCGCGCCAGGCGTGAAGGCCACGCTCGCGGCGGGCCACAACATCGAAATCCGCCTGCTCGCCGGCGCGCCCGCCGGCAACGTCACTCTCGCCGGCCTGCACCTTTCCAACGGCCGCATCCTGTTCGACGACGGCCGCAGCGCCAACACCACGCTGCGGCTCTACCGCAACCGCATCGACATCGCCCCCGAATCGGAAGCATGGGCCCAGATATACGTCCGCAGCACCTCCACCACCGGCACCATGACGCTGGACCTGCGCGAAAACGCCGTCACCACCAACGGCCATGCCTGGGCCGGCATCGAAGTCCAATCGCAGCGCCGCGTGACCGGCGCCATCGCATACAACCGCGTGCAGACCCGCCGACCCTCGCTCGGCGCCAGCGGCATCCGCGTCACCCTGCCCGGCGCCGCGCAGACGGGCGCGATGCTGGCGGTGTACGGCAACCAGCTCGACGGCCAGACCTTCGCCAACGCCATCCGCGTGACGCTGGACGGCGACAGCGCCGCACCCGACGCCACCAGCCGCATCAGCGTAGCCAACAACGCCATTCATTGC
This sequence comes from Chiayiivirga flava, assembly GCA_037190825.1. Classification (GTDB taxonomy): domain Bacteria; phylum Pseudomonadota; class Gammaproteobacteria; order Xanthomonadales; family Xanthomonadaceae; genus Denitratimonas; species Denitratimonas flava_A. The sequence goes on along the minus strand of JBBCJS010000108.1, from coordinate 14,125 downwards.
GGCAGGCGTCCCGGCTACTGGGGCAACGGCATCGCCATCGACACCAGCGCCGCCGCCCAGAGCGTGCTGCGCGTCGTCAACAACACCGTGGTCGCGTGCCAGTACTCCATCAGCATCAGCAACGAGGCCGGCGACGACGCCAACCTCTCCGGCACCGTGCTGAACAACCTGACCGCCTTCAACGAGTATTCCCCGCGCCGCACCGGCCGCATCAACGTCGGCAGCATGAGCTTCTCCCACAACCTGGCGTGGCAGAACCTGTCGGGCAACGCACTGCCATCGGGCGCGACCAATACCGTCAACGCCGATCCGAAACTGTATTCGCACCCGATGCCGCGGCTTGCCTTCGACTCGCCCGCGATCAACGCGGGCAACGGCGTCTCCGCCGCGCTGATCCTGGCGCAGGACCAGATCCCCGCCACCGATGCCGACGGCCGCCGGCGCTTCATCGGCAACGGCGTGGCAAGCGGCGATCTTTTCGTGGACATCGGCGCGTTCGAGTACGGCGACCTCAGCCAGCGCCACACCGTCCCCGCCGTCCCCGCCTCCAGTTCCCTGGGGCTGGGCCTGGCCGACCGCGCCGCGCTGCCGCTGCAACTGACCCCCGCCACCCTGCCCGAAACCAACCTGCGCATCCTGTCCACGCTCGGCGCGCAGTTCTTCGACCAGTGGCACGCGCTCGCGCTGGACGGATCGACACTGACCGCCGGCGCGCAGGTGCACGCCTTCTCGCCGGGTCCACGCGGCGGTCTCGGCGCGAACTATCGGCACATCCCCCAGGCCGGCAACGTCGATGACGAGATCACCTACCTCGATCACACCTTCCTCAACGGCCGCCATTTCGACCAGGCCATCGTGCTGGCCACCCCGAACTGGCAGTACGGCGCGCTTTCCACCCACCTTCCGGCGGTGAGCTACGCCTGCGGCAGCGGTACCGGCGCGCGCTGCTGGACCCTCACCCACCTCAACGCCGCCAGCATCCCGGTGGGCGACGGATTCGGCTACAACATCTACGCTCAGGAACCCTCACCCTCCGCCTTCGTGCTGCGCGCCACGCCCGGCAACACCGTCGGCCAGTTGGTACGCATCGACCACCCCGTGCTCGGCAACGACCCCCTGCGCTGCGCCACCCCGCAGGTCACGCGCCGCTACCCCAACGTCTTCGGCGCACCGCTGTACAACCACCCCTTCGACCTGGTCTGGCAGGACGGGCAGTGGTCGATCTACAACGCCCACGCCTCGCCACCCCCGCCCGGCGTCGAATGGACGGTGGCGTACGACGCGCGCGCGTTCGCCCAGTGCAGTACGCCGCTGTTCGCGGATGGCTTCGAGTCGTGAGCCCGCGTGGCGCTCAGCACCGCCACCGATCCGGCCGGGGACGCGCTCGAACCGGCTTTCGCCGATTGCAACCATATCGCTCGGCGGGCTACGCGACCGCCGGCGTACCGATGCGGATCAGCCAGTCGACCACGGCACGCAGCGATTCAAGGCGTGTGCGGCCTTCGTCGATGCCGCGGCGATAGACGGCGAGCTGGCGATGCGCGCTCGTGCCGCGCTCGAGCACAGTGTCGATGTGCGCGATCTCGCGCGCGCAGCCGAGGGCGGTGGCGTCCTCCTCGATCAGGCCGAGCAGGTCCGCCAGCACCTCGCGAAACGGTATCGCTTCGCCGCGCGCCTCGTCGATGAACGCCGCATCGATGCCGTGGCGCTTGGCGCGCCAGCGGTTCTCCTCGATCAGCCGCCGGGTGGCGCTGCCGCGCGCCCGCCCGATTCGCGGCCGGCGCACGTGCGCGCGCACGAGGCAGCGGAACAGCGCCGCCAGGGCGAGCGCGTCGTCGAGATCGGTGCAGCAGTCCGCGATGCGCAGTTCGAGCGTCGGAAAGCGGTGCGAAGGCCGGATCGCCCACCAGATCGAACCCGGCCCGTCGATCGCCCGCGTGCGCACGAGCAGGTCGACGAAGGCCGCATAGTCCGCCTCGTCGTCGAGGAAATCGGGGATTCCGGTGCGCGGCCATTCGTCGTAGGCGGCCTGGCGATAGCTGAGCAGGCCGGTGCGATGGCGGTTCCAGAACGGCGATGACGTGGACAGGGCGAGGAAGCACGGCAGCCACGGCATGAGCCGGTTCATCAGGTCGACGCGGTCGACGCCCGGAGCCACACCGACGTGGATGTGCAGACCGCACAACAAATTGCGCCGGCCGATGATCTGGAAGTCGTCGACAAGTCGTTCGTAGCGGGCCGCGCGCGTGGTTTTCTGTACGTTCCACAGGCCCAGCGGATGCGTGCCGGACGCGACGATGGCCAACCGCATCTCGCCCGCCGCGGCCGCCACCCCGTCGCGCAGGCGCCGCATCTCGCTACGCGCCGCGGCGTGGTCCGCGAACACGGGCGAGACGATCTCCACCTGCGACTGCAACATCTCGTGGCTGACGCGCTCGCGGCCCAGGCGCCGCCGGCACGAGGCGACGAACCCCGGCGGAACACGGGCGACGACATCGCGCGTGGCCGGATTGACGACGAAGAACTCCTCTTCGAGACCGAACGTGTAGATGGTCGTTCCTCCGCTGGGCCGATCCAGCTTGCATGCCGCTCTCCCAACGGATGCGGAACGCACGTCGGCTGGCGCCTGCCGCAACCGGGCGCGCGCCGCGCGCGTTCAGCGCCTCCGGTCCCAAGCCTCGGCCCGATCCTTCGGCCCGGCTTCGCCGCCCATGGGCAAGGCGCGGGAAAGCGCGTGCCGCTCCGATCCGGGCCGGCCGTGGTAAAGCGCCACGCAGTGCGCGCGTCCTCCCACTTCGCCACGCACCGCTGTGGCAGGATGTCCCTCCGGACGCAGGGACGCCACGGTGCACGATTCCACGCTGAAGCTCGACGACGACGGTTCGCACACCACGCTGCTGCCCGGGCGGATCGGCCCGTACCGGGTGCTCGGCCTGCTCGGCGAGGGTGGCATGGGGCGGGTGTACCTGGCGCGGGAAAGCCACCCGCCGCGCGATGTCGCGCTGAAGGTGATGCGCGGATTGTCCAGCCATGCGCTGGCGCGCTTCCGGCGCGAGATCGAACTGCTCGCGCAACTGGAGCATCCCGGCATCGGGCGGCTCTACGCGGCCGGCGAGGACATGGTGGGCGGCCTGCCGCTGCCGTGGCTGGCACTGGAGCTGATCCGCGGCCTCGACCTGCGCACCTTCGTGGAACGCGAGCGCCCGGACGTCGCCGCCCGCCTGCGCCTGATGATCGCCATCTGCCGCGCGGTGCAGCACGCGCACGAGCGCGGCGTGATCCATCGCGACCTCAAGCCCGGCAACATCCTCGTGGACGCGACCGGCCAGCCGAAGGTCGTGGACTTCGGCGTGGCCCGCCTGCGCGACGACGAGGACGGCATGACCCAGGCCGGCCAGGTGGTCGGCACGCTGCCGTACATGAGCCCCGAGCAGCTCACCGGGCGCGGCGACGCGGTGGATGCGCGCAGCGACGTATACGCGCTGGGCACCATCGCCTACGAACTGGTCAGCGGCCGCCTGCCGCATCCGCGCCTCACCACCTCCTCGCTGCTGGAGGCGCTGGACATCGTGCGGCGCGAAGATCCGCCTCCCCTGCGCCACCTCACCCCCGCCGCGCGAGGCGACCTGGACAAGGTGGTGATGAAGGCGCTCGCGAACGATCCTGAGCAGCGCTACGCCAGCGCCGGCGACCTGGCCGACGACCTGCAACGCCTCATCGACCACCGCCCGGTACTGGCGCGTCGCCCGACGCTGGCCTACCGCGCCGGCCGCTTCGTGCGCCGCCATCGCGCGCTCAGCATCGCGGCGGGCATCGTGTTCCTCGCACTCCTCGCCGCCACCACGGTCAGTGCGCTGGCCGCGCAGCGCGCGCGCGCCGCGTTGGCCGAAGCGCAGGCACGCGCGGCGGAACTGGCAGCGGTCAACCAGTTCGTCGAACACATGCTGACGCAGGCCGATCCCGAGCTCGGCGGCTCGCCGGACATGCCGCTGCGCCAGGTGCTCGACGGCGCGGCGCAGACACTGGACGCCACCGCCGCGCAGCCGCGCACCGCCGGGCAGGTCGCCCTGCTGCTGGGCCGCACCTGGAGCGGCCTCGGCGAGAGCACCGCCGCCCAAGGCTTTTTCGACCGCGCCCGGGACTGGCTCGACCGCGGCTTCGGCCCGGCCAGCCGCGAAGCCGCCGAAGCGCGTTTCGCCCGCATCCAGGATTTCGCCCGGAGCGGCAAGCCGGCCGAAGCCATCGAACAGGCGCTGGCGCTGGAAGCCGCGCTGACGCAGGCCCAGACCGACTGGGCGCGGCATCTGGCGCTGCGCGTGCGCGTAGTGCGGGCACAGGCGCTGGAGGAAACCGGCGATGTGGACGCCGCCATCGCGCTCGACCGCGCCCTGCTCGCCGACCCGCTGCTGCCGCACCTGGACGACGCCGACGTCGTCACCGACGTGCTGCGCCACAATCTCGCCTATGCGTTGCTGCACAGCGGCGGCTTCGCCGAGGCCGAGACCCTGATCCGCCAGGTGCTCGATTCCGAATCGGCCCGCCTCGGCCCCGACCACCCGCAGACGCTCTACACCAAGAAGGTGCTCGGCCAGGCCCTGCACCGCCAGGGGCGCCTGGACGAGGCCGCGCGGTGGTATGCGGAGGTCTACGACAAACGCCGCGCACGCTACGGCGACGACCATCCGCTCACGCTCAATTCCGGTGGACAGCTTGCCGCCGCCTGGAACACGCTCGACCGTCCCGCCGATGCCGAACCGCTGCTGCGCCGTGCGCTCGACACCCGCATCGCGCGCGGCGAGGGCGACTCGCACGACGCACTGGTCGACCGCGTGATGCTCGTCACCACGCTCGACAAGCTCGGCCGCGCCGACGATGCGCTGGCGCTCGCCGACGAAGCCATCGCGATGGAACGCGGCGCACCGAACCGCGACACCCTCGCCGCCCGCAGCGCGCGCGGCACGCTGCTGCTCAAAGCCGGCCGCATCGTCGAGTCGCGCGCCGCCTTCGCCGAATTGCTGCGCCTGGCCCCGGATATCGTCGGACCCAACTTCCCGAACTGGCCGGTGATGCTCTCCAACGCCGCCGCCGCCGACCTCGCCGCGGACGATGCCCGCGCCGCACGCGAAAAGCTCGAACCGGCGGTGGCGCTGCTCGAAGCCCGGCAGGGCCCCAGCCATCCCCGCACCCGCGAAGCCCTCCTCCGCCTGGCCGATGCCTACGAAGCGCTCGGTCTTCGCACCGAAGCCGAGGCCACGCGCCGGCGCGCGCAACCCACGGGCGGCGGCTGACCGGCGACACCGCCTTCCCCGCGCTTCGCCACGGCGCCATCCATTCCCGGCGACCATCGGCGGGCGGCCGTTCTGCCGCGACGTGGCGAAGCCTCAGCGCAATATCGAATCGGGCATCGCCCCGCACGCGAACACGAGGAACTGCTGGAAGGCATAGGCCACCGGCGGAAGCGGCCGGTCGCGGCGCGAGACCAGGCCCACCTCCATGGGCGGCACGATGTCGGCGATGCTGCGGCTTTCGATGCGGCGGCCTTCCAGCGACCAGGGGCGGTACACGATGTCGGAAAGGATGGTGACGCCGAAGCCGTGCGCCACCAGCCCGCGCAGCGCTTCCAGCGTGGAGGTGCGGAACGCGATGCCGGGCGCGAGCCCGGCCGCTTTCCAGTAGCGCAGCGAGGAGGTTTCGCCCTCGTCCACGGTCAGCATGATGTAGGGGTGCGCGGCGATGTCGGCCAGGCTCACGCGCGGCAGCGCGGCGAGCGGATGGTTCTGCGCCAGCCACAGTTGCCGGCGCGAGGCGGCCAGCACTTGCCGGCGCAGTTCGGGCGCGGCGTCCATGTTGGAGGTGATACACAGGCCAAGGTCCAGGTCGCCATCGGCCACGCCGCGCTGGATGCTGGGGCGGTCCATGTCGCGCAGGTCGAAATCCACTTTCGGGTAGTCGCGCCGGAAGCGCGCCAGAAGGGCCGGCAGGAAATAGCCGAGCACGGTGTACGACGCGCCCACGCGCACCACGCCTTCCAGATCGTCGCCAAGGAACAGCGGTTCGGCCATCGCGTCCTGGAGCGTGTCGAGCGCGTGTTTCACGTGCTGGTAGAAGCGGTGCCCGGCCGGCGTCAGCGCCACGCCGTAGGGCAGGCGCTGGAACAGGTCGGCGCCGACCACGCTTTCGAGCTGGCCGATGGCGGTGGTGACCACCGACTGGGACACGTGCAGCTGCCGCGCCGCCAGCGAGAACTGCCCCAGTTCCGCCGCCGCGGCGAAATAGCGCAGTTGCTTGAGCGAGAGGTTCCCCGGGATCGACATCTGTTTTGCAGATACCTGGATGGGCCAATAAGAAATTTACGATAACGCGCGGACAGCCTAGACTCCACAACCAATCACGCTGGCCGCCGGCTGCCCATTCCGGCATCGGCGCACGGCGCGCACCCCAACCAAGTCAGGGAATCGTCCATGAGCGACACCGCACCCTTGCGCCTGCACGTGCCCGAGCCAAGTGCCCGGCCCGGACAGAAGACCGATTTCTCCTATCTCAAGCTCAGCCCGGCCGGCGCCTTGCCCGCGCTGCCGCTGGACATCTCCTCGTTGCAGACGGCCAGGTACACCCAAGGCCTGATCCGCGTGCTGGACGACGACGGCAAGGCGGTCGGCGACTGGGCCACGGACATCCCCGACGATCTCCTGCTGCGCGCCATGCACGCCATGCTCAAGACCCGCGCCTACGACGCGCGCATGCTGATCGCCCAGCGCCAGAAGAAGACCTCGTTCTACATCCAGTGCCTGGGCGAGGAAGCCATCGCCATCGGCCAGACGCTGGCGCTGCGCGATGGCGACATGCATTTCCCCACCTACCGCCAGCAGGGCATCCTGATCGCCAAGGACGTGCCGCTGGTGGAGCTGATGTGCCAGGTGCTCTCCAACGCCGCCGATCCGCTCAAGGGCCGGCAGCTGCCGATCATGTACTCGTACAGGGAGCACGGCTTCTTCTCCATCTCCGGCAACCTCACCACCCAGTACATCCAGGCGGTGGGCTGGGCGATGGCCTCGGCGATCAAGGGCGACACCAAGGTCTCGGCGGCATGGGTCGGCGATGGCGCCACCGCCGAAGGCGACTTCCACGCCGCGCTCACCTTCGCGCAGGTCTATCGCGCTCCGGTGATCCTCAACGTGGTCAACAACCAGTGGGCTATCTCCACCTTCCAGGCCATCGCCGGCGGCGAGCACACCACCCTGGCCACGCGCGGCGTCGGCTACGGGATTCCGTCGGTGCGGGTGGACGGCAACGATTTCCTCGCGGTGTACGCGGTATCGCGCTGGGCCGCGGCGCGCGCGCGCGCCCCCCGCCGCCCCACCCGGATCGAATGGGTGACCTACCGCGCCGGCCCGCATTCCACCTCGGACGATCCCTCCAAGTACCGCCCGGCCGACGATGCCCAGCACTTCCCGCTCGGCGATCCGATCGAGCGCCTCAAGAAGCACCTGATCGGCCGCGGCCTGTGGAGCGAGGAGAAGCACGAGCAGGTGCGCGCCGAACTGGACGCGGAAATGGCCCGCGCCCTGAAGGAAGCCGAAACCTTCGGCGCGCTCGGCAGCGACCAGCGCCCCGGCGCCGCCGACATGTTCGAGGACGTCTACAAGGAGATGCCCGAACACCTGCGCCGCCAGCGCCAGCAACTGGGAGTTTGAGCATGTGTCACCACAATCTCACACACCGACATCGAAGCACTCCGTCATCCCGGCGAAGGCCGGGATCCATTTTTCTCCGGTTTCGCAACAGCACGATGGATCCCGGCCTGCGCCGGGGTGACGGCTCAAAACTAATGGACGTTGAAGCATGAGCGACACTGCACTTCATACCAGCGGCGCACCCATGACGATGATCCAGGCGCTGCGCTCGGCCATGGACGTGATGCTGGAGCGCGACGACAACGTCGTCGTCTTCGGCGAGGACGTGGGCTACTTCGGCGGCGTGTTCCGCTGCACCGACGGCCTCCAGGCCAAGTACGGCAAGCACCGCGTGTTCGATGCGCCGATTTCCGAAAGCGGCATCGCGGGCGCCGCCATCGGCATGGGCGCCTACGGCCTGCGCCCGGTGGCCGAGATCCAGTTCGCCGACTACATCTATCCGGCCTACGACCAGATCGTCTCCGAGGCCGCGCGCCTGCGCTACCGCTCCTGCGGCATGTTCACCTCGCCCATCGTGTTCCGCACGCCCTGCGGCGGCGGCATCTACGGCGGCCAGACGCACAGCCAGAGCCCCGAGGCCATCTTCACCCACGTCGCCGGCCTGCGCACGGTGATGCCGTCCAATCCCTACGATGCCAAGGGCCTGCTGATCGCCTCCATCGAGAACGACGACCCGGTGATCTTTCTCGAACCCAAGCGCCTCTACAACGGCCCGTTCGACGGCCACCACGACCGCCCCGTGGTGGCGTGGAGCAAGCATCCGGGCAACGCGGTGCCCGAAGGGTATTACACCGTGCCGCTGGACAAGGCCGCCATCGCGCGCGAAGGCAAGGCGCTGACCATCCTCACCTACGGCACCACGGTGTGGGTGGCGCTGGCCGCCGCCGAGGAAGCGGGCATCGACGCCGAAGTCATCGACCTGCGCAGCCTGTGGCCGCTGGACCTGGACGCCATCGTCGACTCGGTGAAGAAGACCCGCCGCTGCATCGTGCTGCACGAGGCCACCCGCACCTGCGGCTTCGGCGCGGAACTGGTCGCGCTGGTGCAGGAACACTGCTTCTATCACCTGGAAGCCCCGGTCGAGCGCGTCACCGGCTGGGATACGCCGTACCCGCACGCGCAGGAATGGGACTACTTCCCCGGCCCCGCCCGGGTCATCGACGCGATGCGTCGCGTGCTGGAGGACTGAACGATGGGACAGCATGTCATCAAGATGCCGGACATCGGCGAAGGCATCGCGGAAGTGGAGCTGATCGCGTGGAAGGTCGCGGTCGGCGGCACGGTGGCCGAGGACGAAGTCGTCGCCGAGGTGATGACCGACAAGGCCATGGTCGAGATTCCCTCGCCCGTGGCCGGCACCGTGATTTCGCTGGGCGGCCAGCCCGGCGAAATGATGGCGGTGGGCAGCGAACTGATCCGCCTGGAGGTGGAAGGCGCGGGCAATGTCGGAGCCAACGATGCGCCCGCCGCCGCGGCGCCGGCTGCGGAAAAACCCGCCGCCGCCAAGCCACCCGAAGCGCCGCCGCGCGCGCCCGAACCCAGGCACGACTCCAAGGCCGGACCCGCACCCGCCAAACCCGCGCCAGCCTGCGCCACGGAAACCGCACGCGGCCCGGTCACGCGCGCCGCGCTTGGCCCCGGCGAAGCGCCGCTGGCCTCGCCGGCCGTGCGCCGCCGTGCCTGGGACCTGGGCATCGAACTGCGCTTCGTGCCGCCCACGGGCTCCGGCGGGCGCATCACCCATGCCGACCTGGATGCCTATGTCGCCAACGGCGGCCAGACGCAATCGACCGGCGGCACGGGCAGCGGCTACGCCCGCCGCAGCGGCGAAACCCAGATCCCGATCATGGGCCTGCGCCGCAAGATCGCGCAGAAGATGCAGGACTCCTGGACGCGCATCCCGCACATCACCTACGTCGAAGAGCTCGACGTGACCGAGGTCGAGACGCTGCGCGCCCAGCTCAACGCCCGCTTCGGCAAGGAGCGCGGCAAGCTCACCCTGCTGCCGTTCCTGGCCCGCGCCATCGTGCTGGCGCTGCGCGACTTCCCGCAGATGAACGCGCGCTACGACGACGAGGCCAACATCGTCACGCGCCACAACGGGGTGCAGCTGGGCATCGCCACGCAGAGCGACATCGGCCTCTCGGTGCCGGTGATCGCGCACGCCGAGGCGCTGGACCTGTGGCAGACCGCCGCCGAGATCGCCCGCCTCGCCGCCGCCGTGCGCGCCGGCAAGGCCACGCGCGAGGAACTGTCCGGTTCCACCATCACCATCAGCAGCCTCGGCCCGGTCGGCGGCATCGTCTCCACGCCGATCATCAACCACCCCGAGGTCGCCATCGTCGGCGTCAACCGCATCATCGAGCGGCCCTGTTTCCGCGACGGTCATGTCGTGGCGCGCAAGCTGATGAACCTCTCCTCCTCGTTCGACCATCGCATCGTCGACGGCATGGAAGCGGCGGAATTCGTGCAGGCCGTTCGCCGCCTGCTGGAAAACCCGGCATTGATGTTCGTGGAATGATGAAACGGCACCTCGAAAAGCCTGCTTTTGCTCGTCATTCCCGCGCAGGCGGGAATCCAGCGCCTTTGTTTCCCCCCGGATAGAGCCACCGGATTCCCGCCTGCGCGGGAATGACGGAGGCTTTTCGAGGTTCCCGACGTTCGTGGAATGACACAGACATGAGCCAGAAGATCGACACCCAACTCCTGATCCTCGGCGGCGGCCCCGGCGGCTACGTCGCGGCAATCCGCGCCGGTCAGCTCGGCATCCGCACCGTGCTGGTGGAAGGCGCCACGCCCGGCGGCACCTGCCTCAACATCGGCTGCATCCCGTCCAAGGCGCTGATCCACGCGGCCGAGGAATTCGCCAAGGTCGCCGCGTTCGCGGCCGGTACTTCACCGCTGGGCATCGGCGTCGCCGCGCCCACGCTGGACGTCGCCAAGACCGTGGCGTGGAAGGACGGCATCGTCAAGCGCCTGACCGGCGGCGTCGGTGCCTTGCTGAAGAAGCACGGCGTGCGCGTGGTCAACGGCTGGGGCCAGATCGTCGATGGCAAGACCGTCGATGTGCCCGGCACGGGCGAAGGCGGCGACGCGCTGCGCATCGCCTGCGAACACCTCTTGCTCGCCACCGGCTCGGTGCCGGTGGAACTGCCGTTCCTGCCGTTCGGTGGCAAGGTGGTTTCCTCCACCGAGGCGCTCTCGCCCGAGACGCTGCCCGGGCACCTGATCGTCGTCGGCGGCGGTTACATCGGCCTGGAACTGGGCACGGTGTATCGCAAGCTCGGCTGCGAGGTGACCGTGGTGGAGGCGCAGGAACGCATCCTGCCGGCCTACGACGCCGAACTGACGAAACCCGTCGCGCAGCACCTGGAAAAGTCCGGCGTGAAACTGCTCGCCGGCCACAGCGTGCTCGGCCTGTCCGGGTCCGACGCATTGCGCGTGCGCGACCGCGACGGCAACGAACTGGCGCTGGAGGCCGACCGCATCCTCGTCGCCGTCGGCCGTCGCCCGAAGACCGATGGCTTCAAGCTCGAATCGCTGCGGCTGGACATGGTGGGCCGCGCCGTCAAGATCGACGATGCGTGCCGCACCTCGATGCGCAACGTCTGGGCCATCGGCGACGTCGCCGGCGAGCCGATGCTGGCGCACCGCGCGATGGCGCAGGGCGAGATGGTGGCCGAGATCGTTTCGGGCAGGAAGCGCCGCTTCGTGCCGGCCGCGATCCCGGCGGTGTGCTTCACCGACCCGGAAGTCGTCGTCGTCGGCCTGTCGCCGGACGAGGCCCGCGCACAGGGCATCGCGGTCAAAACCGCGCTGTTCCCGTTCGCCGCCAACGGCCGCGCGATGACGCTGGAATCGGCCGATGGCTTCGTGCGCGTGGTCGCGCGCGAAGGCGACCATCGCATCCTCGGCTGGCAGGCCGTCGGCGCGGCCGTGTCGGAGCTTTCCATCGCCTTCGTGCAGTCCATCGAGATGGGCGCCACGCTCGAAGACATCGCCGCCATCATCCACCCGCATCCCACCCTCGGCGAAGCCGTGCAGGAAGCCGCGCTGCGCGCGCTCGGCCATGCACTGCATATCTAATCCCCGTCAACGCCACACCCCGACATCCCAGCGAAGGCTGGGATGACGGCATCAAGCTCCATCGCCAAGCGACCGGCACTACATCCCCCCAGCCTTTCCCGCGAGTCCGCCATGAGCCTCCCGTTCCAGATCCTCCCCTCCGCCAATCCCAAATCCGACGCCGAGCGCAACGCCTGCCTCGCCAATCCGGGCTTCGGCCAGTACTTCACCGACCACATGGTCGCGATCGACTGGACCCCCGAGCAGCAATGGCACAACGCGCAGGTGCGCGCCTACGGCCCGCTCACGCTCGATCCGGCCGCCTCGGTGCTGCACTACGGCCAGGAAATCTTCGAAGGGCTGAAAGCCTTCCGCCATGCCGACGGCTCGATCTGGAGCTTCCGCCCCGAGGCCAACGGCGAGCGCCTGCAACGCTCCGCACGCCGCCTCGCGCTGCCCGAACTGCCGGTGGACGCCTTCGTGGAATCCATCCGCCAGCTCGTGAAGACCGACGCGGCCTGGGTGCCGTCCGGCGGCGAATCCAGCCTCTACCTGCGCCCCTTCATGATCGCCAACGAAGCCTTCCTCGGCGTGCGCGCGGCGCAGAAGGTGGCCTACTACGTCATCGCAAGCCCCGCCGGCGCGTACTTCAAGGGCGGCGTCAAACCCGTCTCGATCTGGCTCTCGCGCGAGTATTCCCGCGCCGGCAAGGGCGGCACCGGCGCAGCCAAGTGCGGCGGCAACTACGCCGCTTCGCTGTTGCCGCAGAAGGAGGCCTACGCCAACGGCTGCGCGCAGGTGCTGTTCCTGGACGGCGAACACGGCAAGTACATCGAGGAGCTCGGCGGCATGAACGTCTTCCTCGTCAAGCGCGACGGCAGCGTCGTCACCCCCGAGCTTTCCGGCAGCATCCTGGAAGGCATCACGCGCCTGTCGGTGATCCAGTTGCTGCGCGACCGCGGCGTATCCGTCGCCGAGCGCCGCATCGAGGTGGCCGAATGGATCGACGGCGTGCGCTCGGGCGAGATCGTGGAAACCTTCGCCTGCGGCACCGCGGCGAGCATTTCTCCGATCGGCGTGCTGAAAGGCAGCGACTTCTCGGTCGGCGATGCCGATGCGCCGGCCGGCGAACTGACGATGTCGATCCGGCAGGAACTGACCGACATCCAGTACGGCCGCAAACCGGACACGCATGGTTGGTTGACGCGGCTGGTGTGACGCCACGCGTATTCGCGCCCTCTCCCGCCGTGGGAAAGGGCGCGAGCCAGGCCGGACGCCGCTTTTTCTGAACGCCCCGGGCGGCGCCTTGACCCCGATCAATCCCCCCGCCCTCATCTCTGCGATGCTTTCCGCTCACCTCGCCTGGAAGCCGTCGCATGTCCTCCGCGCCTTTCCGAAGCCGATTCGTTCCGCTGATTCTCGTCCTCGCGCTCGCCGCACTCGCCTGGTGGGGCTGGCAGCGATTGGGCGATGAGGGGTTGGGCGAAGGTTTCGTCAGCGGCAATGGCCGGATCGAGGCCACGGAAATCGACGTGGCGACCAAGCTGCCGGGCCGGGTCGAGGACATCCTCGTGCGCGAGGGGGATTTCGTGCAGGCCGGACAGACGCTGGCGCGGATGCAGATCGATACCCTGGCGGCGCAGCGCGCCGAGGCCGAGGCAGGCCGGCAGCAGGCCGTCAATGCGGTGGCGGCGGCGCAGGCGCAGGTGGCCCTGCGCGAAGCGGACGTGGCCGCGATGCGGGCGCAGGTGATGCTGCGCGAAGCGGAACTGGATGCGGCGCGGCGGCGGCTGGCGCGGACGGAAACGCTGTCCCGGGAGGGCGCATTGTCCGCGCAGCAGCTGGACGACGACCGCGCCCGCATGCGCGGCGCGGAAGCGGCGCTGGCGGCCACGCGCGCGCAGGTGACCGCGACGCTGGCGGCGGTGGACGCGGCGAAGGCGCAGGTGGTCGGCGCGCAGTCCACGGTGTCCGCGGCCGAGGCCACCATCGCGCGGATCGAGGCCGATCTTCGCGACAGCGATCTCAAGGCGCCGCGCGATGGCCGCGTGCAGGTGCGCGTGGCGCAGCCGGGGGAGGTGCTCGGCGCAGGCGGACGCGTGCTCAACCTGCTCGACCTTTCCGACGTCTACATGACCTTCTTCGTGCCCGAAACCGTGGCCGGCCGCATCGCCATCGGCAGCCAGGCGCGGCTGGTGCTGGATGCCGCGCCGCACATCGCGATCCCGGCGCAGGTGTCCTTCGTCGCCAGCCAGGCGCAGTTCACGCCCAAGACCGTGGAAACGGCCAGCGAGCGGCAGAAGCTGATGTTCCGGGTGCGCGCGCAGATCGCGCCGGAACTGCTGCGCCGGCACCTGGACCAGGTG
>JBBCJS010000107.1:0-11087 GCA_037190825.1 Chiayiivirga flava | reverse complement strand
CGCCTTCGCGGGAATGACGGGGGAACACGGCGTTTCCGCGATTTCCATCACCTGCTTCATGCGCCCTCCACGCCAAGCCGCCGCCACAGCACTTGCGGCGACACATACTGCAACTCGCCGCTGGCGGCATCCACCGCCACCTGGATCGTGTACGCGGAAGTCAGCTTCTCGCCGCTTGTCGCATCGCGTATGAGGTATTCGATCTTCAGCCGGTTCTCCCATTCCACGATGCGCGCGGAAACCTTCAGCGGCTGGGCGAAGCGCAGCGGCCGCACGTACTTGATGCGCGCGTCCACCACCGGCCACAGCCAGCCGGAATCGCGCATCTGCGGGTAGTCGTAGTCGAAGCGGCGCAGCAGCGCGCAGCGGGCGATCTCCAGGTACTTGAAGTAGTGCCCGTGCCAGACCACGTTCATCGGGTCGCAGTCGTGGAACGCAGGCTCCAGGTCGATCTCGCAGGAAAGGCCGGGGTTGGGGCACGCCTCAGTCATACAGCCTCCAGCGCCGTTCGCGCACGTCGGCGATGAGCGCGCGCAGTTCGCCGTCCAGGGCGCGGTCCTCCTCCACCAGCGCGATGCGCGCGGCCAGATCGGCGTGCATCGGCGCGAGCGCGGCGGGCATCGCCGTGCCGAGGCCTTCGCGCAGGCTGGTGGCCTGGCGCGCGGCGATCAGCATCGCGGCGATCACCTGTTCGGTGAGTTCGATCACGCGCAGCGCGTCGCGCGCGGCGATGGTGCCCATGCTGACCTTGTCCTGGTTGTGGCACTCGGTGGAGCGCGAGAACACCGAGGCGGGCATGGTCAGCTTCAGGGCCTCGGCCGTCCACGCCGAAACGCTGATCTGGAGCGCCTTGAGGCCATGGTTGATCGGTGCGCGCGCGCCGGTCACGGCCGAGAGGTTGGCCGGCAGGCCGTGGTTGTAGCGCGCGTCCACCAGCAGGGCGAGCTGGCGGTCGAGCAGGTCGGCGAGGTTGGCCACCGCATTCTTCATCGCGTCCATCGCGAAGGCGATGTGGCCGCCGTAGAAATGCCCGCCGTGCAGGATGCGTTCGGCGTCCGGGTCCACCAGCGGATTGTCGTTGGCGCTGTTGAGTTCGGTTTCGATGAACTGGCGCAGCATCGGCAGCGCGTCTTCCAGCACGCCGATGACGTGCGGGGCGCAGCGCAGCGAGTAGCGGTCCTGAAGACGATGTTCGTTGCGCGGCGCGGCCTCGTCGCCCAGGTCGGCGCGCAGGCGCCGCGCCACGCGCATCTGGCCCGGGTGCGGCTTGGCCGCGAACAGCACCGCGTCGAAATGGTGCGCGTTGCCGGCGTTGGCGAACACGTTGAACGCGGTCAGGCGCGTGGCCAGGCGCGAGAGGTAGTCGGCGCGCTCGAAGGCCAGGCAGGCCAGCGCGGTCATCACCGCCGTGCCGTTCATGATCGCCAGCCCTTCCTTGGGCCGCAGCCGCAACGGCGCGCGGCCGATGTCGGCCAGCGCGGCGGCGGCGCGGCGGCGTTCGCCGCGATGCATCACCTCGCGTTCGCCGCACAGCGCGGCGGCGACGTAGGACAGCGGCGTGAGGTCGCCGCTGGCGCCGACCGAGCCTTCGGCCGGGATCAGCGGCAGCACGTCGTGCCGGAGCAGCGCCTCCAGCCCTTCGAGCAGGTCGACGCTGACGCCGGACATGCCGTGCGCCAGCGAGGCCAGCCGCGCCGCCAGCACCGCGCGGGTTTCCCGTGGGTCGAGGAACCGGCCCAGGCCGCAGCCGTGGTACGCGAACAGGTGATGCGGCAGTTCCGCCACCAGCGCGGGCGGGATGTTGACCGTGCACGAATCGCCATAGCCGGTGGTGACGCCGTAGATCACCCCATCGGTGTCCAGCAGGCGGTCGAGGAAGGCCGCGCCGCGCGCGATGCGGGCGCGGAAGGCGGCATCGTCCGACAGCCGCGCCGGGCGCTCGCGCCGGGCCAGCGCGGTCACGTCCTCGATGGTCAGCGGCGCCGCGCCGAAACGTACCGGCGAGGCTTCAGGAGCGGGGTGCGTCATGCGGAACCTGATCCCAGAACGGAAAGAAATTGAACCAATCGTAAGGCGCGGCGCGCACCTGCGACTCCAGCCACGCGGCGAAATCGGCGGCGCAGGCGGCCAGCGCGGCGTCGCGCGAGGGGCGCGGCAGGTTCACCTTGTCGGCCAGCCGCACGAAATCGATGGCGTATCCGTCGCCACGGTGGGTGCAACCCATCGCGAACAGCGGGCAACCGAGCGTGGCCGCCAGCACATAGGGGCCGACCGGGAACGGCGCGGCGTGCCCGAGGAAGGATGCCATCGCATGGCGGCTGCCCCGTACCGGCACCCGGTCCCCGGCGATGGCGACGAACGCGCCTTCGGCCACGCGCCCGGCCAGCCGCATCGCGATGCCGGGATCGAGTTCGGTGACCTGCACCAGTTCCACCGGATCGTCCGGCGCCAGTCGCCGCAGCATCTGGTTGAAGGTTTCGGCGTGGGCGGTATGGACCAGCGCGATCAGGCGCAGACCCGGCACCTGCGGGGCCAGCGCGCGGCACAGTTCCAGGCAGCCCATGTGCGCGGTGACGATGACCCCGCCGCGCCCGCTGGCGATCTGTTCGAGCATGACCTGCCGGCTCAACGCCACGTGCGCGGCCGGATAGCGCCCGGCGATGGCGAGCAGCTTGTCGAGCAGGGTTTCGGCGAACACGAAAAAATGCCGCAGCCCGTGGCGCCGGCCCGGCGCCGTGCCGAGCGCGCCGCCGTGCGCCTGCACCCGCGCCAGGTACTGCATCGACGCGCGACGCGCGGTGGCGTTGACCAGCCAGTGGCAGAACACCACCGGGAACGCGCAGAGGCGGAACGGCCAGCGTCCGAAGACGGCGTGCACGCCGACGAGGAAACGGATGCCCAGCACCCAGGTCGTCTCGGGCAGGCTGGCCCAGTGCGGCGCGGCGCGCGAGCTCATGCGCGCCGCCTCGCCAGCAGGCGTGGCAGGCGGCGCAGCATGCCGAAGAACAGCCGCGCATGCATGCGGCTGATGCGCAGGTTGTCGCGCCACACGTCGAAATGCGAGACGCCATCGGCCGGGTAGTGCACGCGCGTGGGCAGGTTCACCACCGGCATGCCGCGCCAGACCAGCCGCACCAGGATGTCGCTGTCGAAATCCATGCGTCGGCCGATGGGTTCGGCGTCGATCAGCGCCAGCACCGCCGCCAGCGGGTAGACCCGGAAGCCGCACATCGAATCCTTCACCGCGAACGAGAGCGTGTTGATCCAGACCCAGACGTGGGTGACGTAGCGCCCGTACAGCCGGCCTTTCGGCACGCTCTCGTCGTAGACGGCCTGGCCGCAGATCGCGGCATCGGGCGCGGCTTGCGCGGCGGCGATGAAACGCGGGATGTCGGCGGCATCGTGCTGGCCGTCGGCGTCGATCTGCAACACGTGGCTGGCGCCGAGCTTCGCCGCTTCGCGGAAACCGGCCAGCATCGCGCCGCCCTTGCCCTGGTTGTGTTCCAGCCGCAGCAGGCGCACCTGCGGCGTGTGCGCCTGCGCCAGTTCGCGCAGCACGCCGGCGCAGGCCGGATGCGAGCCATCGTCCACCAGCAGGCACGGCAGGCCCGATTCGAGCACGCGCGCCAGTGTCTGGCCGATGGCGTGCTCGTGATCGTAGACCGGGATCACCACCCAGGGCGCGAAGGCGTCCATCAGGCGCGCCCGTCCAGCAGCACGCAGCCGCGCGCGTGCAGGCCGGCATCGGAGCGCCAGCAGAAGGTCAGTCGACGCTGCTGCGCATCCCATTCCAGCGCCAGGTCCAGCGTCGTGCCCGGTCGCGCCACGTTCTGGAACTTCAGCGCCTCCACGCGCAGCACGTGCGGCGGCAGCGCGAACACCTCGCGGGCCATGCGGATGGCCCAGTCCAGTTGCGCCACGCCGGGCAGGATCGGCACGCCCGGGAAGTGGCCGTCGAACACGATCAGGTCGGCATGCGCCAGCACGCGGGCGCGGGCCGTGTCCGGTGTCGTTTCGAGCCATTCGGGCGTGGGATGGACTAGGCCACCGTCATTCGAACAAGCCGTCGTCCCAGCGAAGGCTGGGACCCATGTTGCTGTTTGAGAATGGACTCCAGCCTTCGCTGGAGTGACGGCGGAGACATGTTCGGGCCTTCCACCGGATACTGGCTCCTCGGTGAACAGCGCCAGCGAGGCCGCCTCGGTGACCTTGCCCTGCGGGTTCAGCGGCAGGGCGGGCACGAAGCGCCAGCGCCGGGGCCGCGTCACCGCGTCCTGCTGCGTGGCAAGCGCCTGCGACAGGCGTCGTGCGAAGGCGCGCCGGCCGATGGACGCCAGCATCGCCTCGCCCGATGCACTGGGTACGACGACCGCGCCCAGCTGCGTCCGCGCGCCCGGCAGCGCCAGCACGCGCGCCTCGGCCACGTCGTCGAGCGCGCACAGCGCGCGTTCCAGCGCATCCAGCGAAACGCGGCGCTCCTCGATCTTGACGATGCGGTCGGCGCGCCCGAGCAAGCGGAAGCCTTCGCCGTGCGCTTCCACCCGATCCTCGCTGCGCCACCAGTCCAGCGTGGGCAGGTGCGGCGAGCGCACGTCGAGCCGGCCATCGACGATGCGCCAGGCCACGCCGGGCAATGGTCGCCATTCGCGGGGGCCCTCGGCCTGCCAGCCGCGCCATGCGATGCCGCCGGTTTCGCTGCTGCCGTAGATTTCCAGCGGCGCGCGGCCGAGCAGCCGCAGCGCATCGCGCGCGGCGGCTTCGGGCAAGGCGCCGCCGGAGGAAAACACCGCGCGCAATCCCCGCGCCGCATTCGTCCAGTCCAGCCCTTCGGGCAGGCGCTTGAGGTGCGCCGGCGTGGTCACCAGCACACTGGCCGGCGTGCTCGCCAGCGCGCGCGCCACGTCCTCGTGGAAGAAGCCGCGCGGCGCGATGGGGCGGCCGGCCGCCAGCGGCCAGAGCGCGCGGAACAGGAGGCCGTAGATGTGCTGGTGCGAGACGGTGCCGTGCACCGTGGCATCGCCCAGCGCCGCGCCGAAGCATTGCTCCAGCGCCTCGACCTCGCGCGCCAGTTGCGCCAGCGTCTTGCCGATGGCCACGGGCGTGCCGGTGGAGCCGGAGGTGAACACCACCAGCCGCGCCTTGGATTCGTCCAGTGCCGGCCAGTCGATACCGCCTTCCGGCGCAGCGGCCGGCACAAGCGGTCCGTACTCGCGCGGCACGTCGCCGGCAAAGCCGTTCACTTCACCGCGCAGCGCATCCAGCGTGGCCGGCAGCGCATCGCCGCACAGCCAGACGTCGACGCTCGCATGCCATGCACCGAACAGCGCGGCGGCGAATGCGGGCGTGTCGTCGAAATGCAGCGCCCAGCGCCCCGGCCGCTGCGCGAACGCTTCGCGCCACGCGCGTGCCTGCCGGCGCAACTGCGCGGCGTCCTGGATCGGCCCTTCGCTCGCCACGGCGCGCGCATCCGGCGCATCGCGCATCAGGCGGGAAGGCGGCAGCCACTCAGCCATGGCGATGCGCCGCCATCACGCGCTGGCGCACCAGCCACTCGGCGCCGAACAGCAGGCCCATCAGGACGTAGGCGATCAGCCCGTTGTACAGCGCCCAGGCGGCCTCGCTGGCCCACAGCGCCGTCGCCAGCGCGATGGCGCCGTTGACGATGAAGAACAGGCACCAGGCCATCGTCACGCGACGGGTGTAACCGATGGCGGCATCGGGAAAGGCCGGGTCGCGCTTGCGCGCGATGCGTTCGATCAGGCTCGGTGGCCGCGCCAGACTGGTGGCGAACAGCGCCAGCAATGCCGCGTTGACCGCGACCGGGTAGAGCTTGAGCGGCAGCGCGGCATTGAACAGGAAGGTCGCCAGCGCCAGCGCGCCGGCGACGATCCAGACCGGATCGCCGCGCGTGCCCACGGCGCGCAGCGCGGCCAGCGCGAACAGCAGCAGCGCCATCCAGCGCGGCTCCAGCCGCCCGAGCGCGAGCCAGATCGCCAGCGGGTACGCCAGCGAGAGCAGCACGAACAGCGCGGTCCGCATGCGGATCAGGGCGCGGTTCTCAGTCCGCGTCCCGCAGCACTCCGTGCAGCACATCGACCACGTCCTGCACGGTGCGCACGGACTTGAACGCATCCGGCTGGAGGTTGCGGCCGAACAGGGGCTTGAGCTGCACGATGAGATCGACTGCGTCGATGCTGTCGATGTCCAGGTCCTCGCCCAGCCGCGCCTGCGGGGTGATGCGCCCGGGCTCGATCTGGAAGCTGTCCTGGAGGATGGTGGAGATGCGCTCGAAGAGTTCTTGCGGGGTCATGGAAACGTCCTTGCCGGTTCGCGCGGGTCAGGCGGTGCGGTGCGAAGCGACCAGCGCGGCCAGCGCATCGACGCTGGAAAAATGCCGCCGGGTTTCCTGCGAATCGGCCGACAGCGCGATGCCGTAGCGCTTCTGCAGCGCCAGCCCCAGTTCCAGCGCATCGATGGAATCCAGGCCCAGGCCCTCGTTGAACAGCGGCGCGGCGGCGTCGATGTCGGCCGGCGCCACGTCCTCCAGCGCCAGCGCCTGGATGATGAGCGCCTTGATTTCCTCCCTCAGGGCGTCGGAAACCACGGTGTCGGTGGAAGCGTCGGCGTGCACGCGAATCCTCGTCAGGAAAAATACTGGGTGAGATGGTCGGTCAGGCGTCGCGCGGCCAGTGCATCCCCTTGCCCTGCATCGGAAAACGACGCGACGGGGATATTGTCGCCAACCTCGATCGAATAATGGAAGCGGCGCGGCGGAACACGATACCACCGCTCGCCCTTGCCCAAGGTCAGCGGGGTGCAGGAAATCCGCACCGGCGTCACGTCCACCCGGCCGCGCACCGCGATGTTGGCCGCGCCGCGTTGCAGCCGCATCGGCGCGTCGCGCCGGGTGCGGGTGCCTTCGGGAAATATCACCAGGTTGCCACCGCCGCGCAGCGAGGCGATGCAGTCGTCGATCAGGCCCGCGCCGTCGTCGTTGAAGATGTAGCCGCAGGCCAGGATCGGGCCGCGCGTGAAGGGATTGCGCGCCAGCGCCGATTTCACGATGCAGTCGGCGTTGTCCATTAGCGACACCAGGAACACCACGTCGATCAGCGTCGGATGGTTGGCCAGCACCAGCAGGCCCGGCTGGCGCAGGCGCTCGACTCCGCGCAGTTCGTAGGTGAGCACGCCCAGCGCGCGCATCAGCTCCACGTGGAAACGGAAGCTGCGTTGCACCAGGCGGCGGGAAATGCGCCGGCAGGCGGCACGGTCGCGCACGCACAGGCGCAGCAGCGGGAACACGATCAGGCCGAGCAGGAGGCCGCCCACGCCGAAGGCCAGGAAGCTCAGGCCGGTGGCGACGATGCGCCAGCCGCGCTCGATCCGCTCACGCATCCTGTCGCCACCGCCAGCGCAGCCCTTCGGCGTGGCTGCTGCGCGTGGCCGCGCCGGATACCAGGAAGCGATGCGCCGCCAGCGCCTGCGGCAGGTCGACGGCGTCGGCTGCGGGCCCGGCGTCGGCCTCCCATGCCAGCGACATCCGGCGGCCCGTGCCATGGTCGGCGGCCGCCACCCGCCAGGCGAAGGCGTAGAACGCATCCGGTTCGTCGAGGAACGGCGCGTAGGCCGGTGGCGCGTGCGTGTCGCAATACACCACCGTCGCCGCCGCCGCGCCATCGGCCAGCAAGCCGGCGGCCTCCACCAGCGCCGTCTCGATGCTGGCCCTGCCGCCGGCCAGCGCGGTGTAGTTGCCGCGCACGCCATGCACGATGGAATACAGCGCCGCGATGGCGTTGTGCACCGACAGGCCGAACTGGGTGGGCGACATCGGCTGCCGCGCGCACAGTTCCTCCAGCAGCGCGAACGAGCGCGCCACGTCGCCGTGGCGGGACACGAACACGAGTGGCGTTCCGGCATCCTCGCCGCGCCGGCAGCCGTCGGCGGCCTGGATCGCGGCCCGGCCGAGGCGGTCGATGCGGCGGCGCTGCATCGGCGCGACCTGCGTCAAGGCCGGCATCGCATCGCCGTGCGGCACGAAACTCTCCCGTGCCCAGGCCATCCAGTCGTCGGGCGATTCCAGGCCCGGCGCCCAGGCGGACCAGTCGGTGACGCGGAATTGGATGCCAGCCACTGGTTCGCCCGTTGCGCTGCGTGGGCGCACATTCAATACCGAGCGGGCCTTGCCGCGCCAGTCCGCGTTGCCGGGCGGTGCCGGGACGACGCGCGATCACGCCGGATCACGCCGGCGGCGCGTTCACCCGGCGCAGCACTTCGCCCACGGCCACGGCGCAGGCGCGCGCCTGGCCGAGGACGAGGCCCAGGCGGGTTTCGGCGCTGGCCTGCACGGCCAGGATCATCAGGCCGGAAAGCTCGGGCAGACGCACCAGCACGAGTTTGCCGTCGGCCCCTTCCACCAGCACGTGGTCGAGGGCGCCGGCGGCCAGTTCGCGCAGCACGGTGGTGCCCAGCGCGGTCAGGGAACTGGCCATCGCGGCCAGCTTGCCGGCATCGACTTCGCCGTGATGCGCCTGCGCGTAGGGGCGCCCGTCGCGCAGCATGAGCGCGGCCACGCGGATGCCCGGATGACGCTCGACCAGTTGCCGCAGTTGCGCCAGGCAGGCGTCGCGGTGCGCCGCGTTCGGCCCCTGTGCCATCGTCAGTCTCCGGCCAGTGCGGGCAGGGCGGGCTCCGGGGCGTAGCGCGCCATCGTGAACAGCAGTTCCGCGATCCGCGCCACGTCCTCGCGCCGGCGCGCATCCACGCGCAGCACCGGGGCCAGCAGGCCGTGTTCGCGCAGGCGATGCTGGCAGGCGGCGGGCAGCGCGTCGTCCATCGTCGCGGACTTGTTCAGCGCCACCACGCAGGGTAGCCCGCGCAGCGCCGGCGCATAGGTCGCCAGCGTTTCCGCGAAGCCTTCGAGGCCGGCGGGCGAAGCCGCGTCCACCAGGATCACCACGCCGACCAGGCCCGGCCGCACCACGTCGAACATGAAGCGGAAGCGTTCCTGTCCGGGCAACCCGTACAGGAGCAGCCGGCCCTGCGCGCCCAGGTCGAGCACGCCGTAGTCGAACGCCACCGTGGTGGTGGCCTTGCGCGCGGCCAGCGCATCGGTGCAGGCGATGTCGGTATCGACCGGGGGAATGTCGCTGAGGGCGGCGATGCAGGTGGTCTTGCCACTGCCCGGTTCGCCGATGAAGGCCAGCTTGCAGGTTTTCATGGAACGGAAAATCCCAGGCGCCGGCCGAGTCCGGCCATGAAGGCGCGCCAACCCGATGCGACGGGAGGTGGCGGCGGAACGGGCGCGGCGATCCGCGCGTCGGCCACGAGCAGTCCGTCGCGGCACAGCGGCTCGATGAATCCGGCGACCTCCTGCACGCTCGCGCCGACGCGCGCGGCCAGCGCATCGACCGTGGCAGGCCCCGCGCTCAGCGCCGCAAGCACGTGCAGCCGCAGGCGCGGGCCGCATTCGGCATTCAAAGGCCAGGCCAGCAGGCGAAGCGGGGGCATCGTGTGCGCCGAACCGTCCGGCCCTTGTCGCGGCGCGGGTGCGGACAGTTCCTCGCCCGTGGCGCTGAGCAGTGCCAGCAACTGCGGCGCCCGCAGCGGCCGGTGCAGCGTGCCGGCGGCGAATTCGCGCGGGTGCCGCGCGCAGCCGGCCTGGCGTGGATGCGACACCGCCAGCGGCGCCTCGCCGTCCAGGCGCACCAGGCACAGGTCGGCCAGGGCCGGCGCATCGACCAGTTCCCACGGCGGGCGCAGGTACGGCGTCAGCAACCCGAGCAGGCAGCGCAGCGAGGCGCGGTCGGCCTCGCTGAAGCCGGCACAGCACAGCCGCCATGGCCCGCCCGCCGCCGTGCCCATGTCAGACCGCGTTCTCGACCTGCGCCAGCGCCGCGCGCGAGCGCATCAGCACCATGCCGACATTGGCCGAGGCGCGCGTGACGAACACCGCGGCGTGCTCGGGGAAGCGGCGCGATCGCAGGAACACGTGGATCAGGTTGGTGCTGAACACGACGATCTCGTTGAAATAATGCTGACCGTCGCCGGGCGGCAGTCCGCGCGATTTGCGGAACAGGTTTTCCACTTCCACGACATTCCTGCCCTGGAACAGATCGCCGGTGGCGGCCGCGACCAGATCCAGGACTTCGGCGGGGTGGGAATCGACGGTGCGGATGCCCAGGAGCATGCCGCTGACCATGTCGACATAGCCTGCGGCGACACATTCGGGGATTTCGGACTGGGCGGTGGCAAGAGCCTTGTCTAGCGACATGCTGGGGCTTCCTCGTCAGGTTGGCGTGGATGGAACGGGGAACGCGGCCGGGCTGGTGTTCCAGCCCTGCACGCGCTCGGAGAAATCGCGCAAGAAACGGTGTTGCGCCTGTGACTGGATCGCGTGCGGCTGCGCGGCGCGGACGCGGGCGATGGCGTCCTGCGCGCTGTCGCCGAACCACACCAGCACGGCCGCGAGCGCGACGCCGGTGCGGCCGAGGCCGCCGCGGCAGTGCATCGCCACGGCCTGGCCGCGGTGCAGGCAGGCCGCCGCGGCGCGGCACAGCGCCAGGGCCTGGTCGAAACCGGGCGCGGCCATGTCCGGCACCGGCACATGACGATGCGCGATGCCGGCCGCACGCAGCGGAGCGACGTCGTACTCGACCCGCTCTTCCAGGCAGACCAGTTCGCGCACGCCGTGCTCGGCGAGATGGCGGAACTGCGTGGCGGCGTCGTCCACCAGTCCCGGGCGCGACAGTCCGCACAGCAGGCCCGGCACGGCCCACCAGATTCCGTGGCGCGGTGTCGCCGGCGGTGGAGGCAGCGCGCACGTGCCGCTATCCACGTAGCGCCGGCCCGCGTCGGTGGCGGGCCGGGCGAAGAATTCCTCGGCCGGCGCGCATTCCTGCAACGCGCCGCCGGCCAGCAGCGCGACCTGCCCGCCGAGCGTCAGGCAGTCGCGCCGGTTGTGCGTCACCATCACCACCGTCGATGTCCGCGCACGCTGCGCGATGGCGGCGCGCACGCGCGCGGCGTCGGCCTCGTCCAGCCCGGCGGTGGGCTCGTCCAGAAGATGGCACGGCGCGTCGTCCGCCAGC
>JBBCJS010000106.1:0-46851 GCA_037190825.1 Chiayiivirga flava | reverse complement strand
AAGAGGGATCAGGACGGGGGACAGGATGTCCCGAGTCAAACCGGCGACGCCGGCGTGACGCAACGGAAGCGCAGAAAGATACGGATGGGTGGCCGAGCGGTTTAAGGCACCGGTCTTGACCGCGAAGGCAGGATGCCGAAGCGGAACATCGGCCACGGGCCGATGGCCCCGAAGGGGCGAGGAACAGGATGTCCCGAGTCAAACCGGCGACGCCGGCGTGACGCAACGGAAGCGCAGAAAGATACGGATGGGTGGCCGAGCGGTTTAAGGCACCGGTCTTGAAAACCGGCGTAGTGGCGACACTACCGTGGGTTCGAATCCCACCCCATCCGCCAACCAGAGCCTCGCCGCCGCATGAACCTCCTCATCCTCTGCCGCCCCGGCTTCGAACCCGAAGCCGCCGCCGAGATCGCCGATCACGCGGCGCGGCGCGGCATCGGCGGCTATCCGGAGGCCACGCGCAACGAAGGCTGGGCGCGGTTCCATGCGTTCGAGGACGATGCGCCGGGCAAGGCGGCGACGCCTGCGGACCTCATCTTCGCGCGGCAGTGCGTGCGGGTGATCGCCGACCTGGCGCAGCTCGATCCGGGCGACCGCGTCACGCCGATGCTGATGGCGCTGCGCGAGCGCGGCGTGCCGAGGCTGGGCGAGATGATCGTCGAACATCCCGACTCGGATGCGGCGCGGCCACTGGCCGGGCTGGCGCGCAGTTTCGGCAATGCGCTGCGCCCGGCGTTGCGCCGCGCCGGGCTGCTCGGGGAGAAACCCGATCCACGCCTGCCCTGCCTGCATGTGTGTTTCCTGAGCGGCACGCATGCGCTGCTCGGGCTGTCGCATCCGCGCGACGGGCGCGTGTGGCCGCAGGGCATCCCGCGCCTGCGCGTGCCCAAGGATGCGCCGAGCCGTTCGGCGCAGAAGCTCGAGGAAGCGCTGGAAACGTTGCTGTCGGACGAAGAGCGCGCGCGCTGGCTGAAGCCGGGCATGAGCGCGGTGGACCTGGGCGCGGCGCCGGGCGGCTGGAGCTTCATCCTGGCGCGCCGCCACGTGCACGTCACCGCCATCGACAACGGTCCGCTGTCGGAAACCGTGCTCGCCACCGGGCTGGTGCGGCACCTGCGCGCCGACGGCTTCGCCTGGCAGCCGCCGCAACCGGTGGACTGGCTGGTCTGCGACATGGTGGAACAGCCGCGCCGCGTCGCCGCGCGCATGGCCGAGTGGTTCGCCCACGGCTGGTGCCGGCGCGCGATCTTCAACCTCAAGCTGCCGATGAAAAAACGCTACGCCGAAGTCCGCGCCAACCTCGCCGATTTCCACGCGCGCTGCGAAGCGGCGGGCGTGCCGATGCAGACCCGCGCTCGGCAGCTCTACCACGACCGCGAGGAAATCACCGTGCTGGCGTGGACGGGGCGCTGACCGGCCGCCGATACGAAAACGGCGCGAAGGTTGCCCTCCGCGCCGTCGTCGTCGCGCACCTGCGCGGTGTCACTTGATCAGCCGCAACGCGAACGGGTAGCGATAGGTCACTCCCTCGTTGGCCTTGATGCCGCCGATGATGGTGAACACCAGCGCGGCGATGCCGACCAGGGGCAGCAGCAGGAAGCCGATCAGCACGAACATCAGCACGATGCAGGCGAGCACCGCGATGGCCACGGTGATCTGGAAGTTCAGCGCCTCCTTGCCCTGGTCGTCGACGAAAGGCATCTCGGCCTTCTTGATCTGCCAGATGATCAGCGGCCCGAGGACATTCGCGCACGGGATGGGAATCAGGACGCCGGCCAGCGCGGAAAGATGCGCGAACATGCCCCACTGGCGGGCTTCGGCGGACGGTCCCTCGATGGACGGCGCTTCCGGCGGCGGAGGCGGGGTGGTTTCGATGTCGCTCATGCGCAATCTCCTGATCGGGTTCGGGAACGGTGCCCGCCACGTTACACCAGATGGCAAGCGATTTTCACGACGCCCCCGCGGGCGGGGCGTGACATGCCAGGCGGGAGTTTCTTCGCCCGTCTCAGGCCGGTTCGCGGAGCGCGCGCGGCGGCGGCAGCGGCAGGTCGCCGCCCGCTTCCATCACCTGGTGGCCACGCGCCCGCAATGCCGCGCCATCGGCGGTCGAGCCGTAGTGGTACAGGCGCAGCCGCGCCAGCAGCGTGGCCGGGTATTCGCGCTCCAGGTCGTCGATGCCGCTGTGCGAGGGATTGCCGACCAGGCCGCAATCGTGCGCGATCGGCTCGCAGCCTTCGCCAAGCGCGGCGAGGGTCTCGGGAATGGGCCGGGTATCGCCGGTGTAGACGAAGCTGCCGGGCAGCGCGATGCCGAACGCGGTGCCCGGCGCGTGATGGCGCACGGCGAATACGTCGAACCACAGCCCCGCGTGCCAGAACCCGCGCGAATGCGGCACCAGATGGAACGCATCCCAGTAGTTGACCCCGCCCTCGGCCAGCACGCCCGGATAGTCGGCCACGCGCCGTTGCACCCACGGCACCAGCGGCGCGGGCACGTAGAGCCGGCAGTCGCCGCGCCGCGCCGGGTCGAAATAGAGCTGCACGAACAACCGCTCCATGCCGGCGACGTGGTCCATGTGGGTGTGGGTCAGGAACAGTGCACGCGGCGCTTCGCCATAGCGCGCAAGATAGGCGGTCAACGCCTCCTGCCCGCAGTCGATCATCAGCAGCGGCTCGCCGTCGCGCTCCAGCACCGCGCTGGCCGCGCCCAGTTCCACCGCGCTGGCGCTGCCGACGCCGAGGAAATGCAGGTTCCAGCCCGGACGTTTCATGAATTCACGCGACGATCGCGCGGGACCTTGTTCGCACATGGCATTTCACATGGATTTACCGAAGGAGTGGCGTATTGGGCCATACGCCCGACTGAGGGAAACCCCATGCGCGGGCTCACGGCAGTTCGTCCGGGGACGCCCCGGCCATCGCGGCGGCATGGCCGGCCAGCAGCGCCGTCCAGTCGCCTTCGGCCACGCCGCCGAGCTTGTCGAGCGAGCGGCGCAGCCGGCGCAGGTTGGCCTGCTGCCAGTCCTGCGATGGCACGCGCAACGCGCCCCGGTCGAAGTCGATCAGCCACACCGTGCCACCGCCATCCAGCAGCACGTTGTGCGCGTTGAGATCGGCATGGAACGCGCCTTCGCGATGGAAGCGGGCCAGCGTCGCGCCGATGCGCCGCCACGCGATGCCGGCATCGCCGTCGCGCAGGCATTCGGCCAGCGTGCGCGAATCGGGGATGCGGCGGGTCAGGAGATCAGCACGGTAGAACAGGCCCGAACGCCGCCAGCCGGCCAGCAACGGCCGCGGTACCGGCAGGCCGCGTTCGCACAGTTCGGCAAGCAGGTGGAACTCGCGCACGCAGCGCACGTGCGACTCGCCGACGAACAGATAACGATCGTCGATCCAGCGCCCGACCAGTCCGCCGCGCCGGTAATGCCGCAGCACGCCCTCGCCGAACGGCCCGCGCACCAGCCGCGCCGCGCCGCGCCCGCCGCGGCCTTCGAGCGATTGACCATCTCGCCAGTACGCCGGGTCCAGCATCTCCGGCACGGCTTGCGGCAGGCTGTGGCCGTCGAACAGAATCGCGCCCTGCGCGAATGCGGCACGGCGGATGTCCACGGCGGTGGGATGGGCGTTTCGCATCACGCAGGTACCAACGACTCCGCTGCGAGTGTACCAACTTGAGCCTGATCGACCCGCCCGGGCATCTCGCCCTGCTGCGCCTGTCCGCCCTCGGCGATGCCACCCACGTCGTGCCGCTGGTCCGCACCCTGCAACGCCAGTGGCCGCAGACCCGCCTCACCTGGATCATCGGCAAGGGCGAGCGCATGCTGCTGGAAGGGCTGGAAGGCGTGGAGTTCGTCGTCTACGACAAGAAGACCGGCTGGCGCGGCATGCGCGATCTCTGGCAACGCCTGGCCACCCAGAAGTTCGATGCCCTGCTCCAGATGCAACTGGCCGCGCGCGCCAACCTGCTCGCGTTCGGCATCGATGCGCCGCTCAAGATCGGCTACGACCGCGCTCGCTCCAAGGAAGGCCACGGCCTCTTCGTCAACCGCCGCATCCCCGAAGGCGGCACCCACGTGCTCGACGTGCTCGGCCGTTTCGCGCTGCCGCTGGGCGTGGAGCAGACGCAGGTGGAATGGCGCCTGCCAGTGCCCGAAGCCGCGCGCGAATGGGCCGCCGAACACCTGCCCGGCGATGCACCCACGCTGATCGTCTCGCCCTGCTCCAGCCACCCGCTGCGCAACTGGCGCGCCGATCGCTACGCCGCCGCCGCCGACCACGCCGCGCGCGAACACGGCTACCGCATCGCGATCTGCGGCGGGCGCAGCGAACTGGAACGCCGGACCGCCGATGCGATCCTGGCGGCGATGAAGGAGCCGGCCATCGACCTGGTCGGCCGCGACACGCTGAAGCAACTGATGGCGCTGCTGGAACGCGCCGACATCCTGCTCGGCCCGGATTCGGGCCCGGTCCACATCGCCAACGCGCTCGGCACCAAGGTCGTGGGCCTCTACGCCTGCACCGATGCGCAGCGCAGCGGCCCGTACTCGGACCGCCGCTTCACCGCCGACCATTACGACGAAGCCGCGCGGCGCTTCCTGAAGAAACCCGCCAGCGCGCTGCGCTGGGGCAAGCGCGTGGAGTTTCCCGGCGCGATGGACCTGATCGGCGTGGACGAGGTCGTCGACTGCATCGACCGCTGCACCGCCGAACTGCGGCGTCAGGCGCCCTTGGCGCGATAGT
Organism: Chiayiivirga flava; assembly: GCA_037190825.1. Taxonomy (GTDB): domain Bacteria; phylum Pseudomonadota; class Gammaproteobacteria; order Xanthomonadales; family Xanthomonadaceae; genus Denitratimonas; species Denitratimonas flava_A. The sequence goes on along the minus strand of JBBCJS010000106.1, from coordinate 42,112 downwards.
CCGCGTAGGACTTTTCCTCGACATAGGCCGAGCCGAGCGCCAGGTTGATCTCGCGCTTGATCCGCGCGCGTTCGTCGTTCTGGAAATAGACCGAGCGCGCCAGTTCGATGAACCCGGCATCGAAGGCCTGCGCCGCTTCCTTGTCGCGGATGTCGTCCTCGATCACCCAGAGCCGCTCGTTCACCGCCTTCAGCTCCCCGCGCAGCGCCGCGATGTCCACCCGCGACGCCTCGTGCGCCGACCAGGTGGCCTCCAGCGCGTCCAGCTCGCGCCGCACGTTGGCGAGCTTGGCCGGATCGGTCATGCGCTCCGACTTGATCTGGAGGATCGCGATCTTGTCCAGCAGTTCGCCGAACGAGACGGGGACAAGGATTTCGGACATGGGAGCCTGCCGGGACTGAGGGGCCGACAGCCTGCCAGAAGTCGCGCCCGCACGCACGGGGCGGCACCGGGCCAGAGCGATTTCGGTGCGCATCCTTACAGTTTCGTCCTGCCCGCGCAGAGCCTGCCCTCGAAGTGCTCTTGCTCGGGGATGGGCATCCAGCGTCTTTTTCCTTGAGAATCAACAGCAAAGTCACTGGGCCTCCGCCTTCGCGGGGACGACGGAAATGTAGACACTTCCGCCAAAACCGCTCTAAAGAAAAAGCCGCGCAACGGGGCGCGGCTTTTCCGGAACCTGGCGGGCCGTGACCGATGCTGGCGATCATCGCGTCCACGCCATGGCGCCATGAGATGCGACCTTCTCCGCTCCTATCCTTCGTCGTCCTCGCGGATGAAGGTCATCAGGTCGCCGGGCTGGCAGTCGAGGGCGTCGCAGATCTTGACCAGCGTCGAGAAGCGGACGCCGCGCACCTTGCCGGTGCGGATCTGCGACAGGTTCTGTTCGCTCAGCCCGATCTTCTCGGCGAGCTCCTTGGAGCGCATCTTGCGGCGCGCCAGCATGACGTCGAGGTTCAGTTCTATGCGCATGGCGTCCAGGGTCACAGCAGATGGGCCTGCTCCTCGGCCAGTTCCTCGCCGTAGCGGAACACCAGGGACAGGGATACGAGAAGGACGCCGATCACCACCAGGCGGAACTCGTCGCCGGTGAAGGTGAGAGCCAGCTCCGCCCCCTCGCCGGATGCGGCGGCCGTGAGGATCAGGCCCTGAAGCGCCACCGCGACGGGCTGGACGAGGGCGTACCCGAGCACCGACCAGGCGAACGCCCTGAAGTGGGCGACAGAGGGGCTGGAGAACGCCTCCTCGCGGGCGAAGGCGCGGAACACCCGGCCGAGGCGCCACAGGCCCCAGGCGGCCAGCAGGGCCGGAACCAGGCCCACGGCCAGACCGCCCAGCCGCGCCGCCGTCCCCAGCGCCTGGAGATCGAAGCGCACCGTGGCGAACGCCCCCCAATGCTCACGGAAATAAGATGTCCAGATCCAGGGCGCGATCGCCCCCGCCAGGGTCAGCGCGATCAGCCCCAGGCACAGGATGGACACCGCCGCGCACCAGACCCGGAGTCGAGCGTGCATCATTACGCAGCCTTCACTTGCAGGATGATTAAATTCATGTCTATCATGAATAAATGAACGTTCAATCTATCATAGAGGTCGGGAATGGCCAATGGAAGAGGACGTGCCCGCGCTTCGGCGGGCGGTGACGGAAATCTACAAGCCAGACGCTCCGCTCCGGAGCCATCATGCCCCGCGATCGCATCACGGGACACGTGTCCTCCCACGGCTGACTCAATGATGACCGGAACGAGTTGGAAGCGGCTAGCGACCGGCGGCCTCGCCTTCACCCTGGCCGCCCTGGGCGGCTGCACGACCGGCGGCAAGAGCGAAGTCAGCGGCGATCCGAGCTACACGGTCGCCCTGGACACGGCCGATCCGACGCGGCTTCGAGTGGCCCTGGACTTGCCCGCGGGCGACGGGAGGCTGCTCGTTTCACGGGCGACGGCCATGCAGCTCGAAAGCCAGGTGGTGGATTTGCGCTGCGACGGGGCGGAGGTTCCGTCCGAGCCCGGCGGATGGCGACTGCCGGACGGCTGCCGTCACGCGACCTGGACGGTCATGCTCGACACTCCGGAAAGGGGAACGGTCGTTCCGTCGGACCAGCGCAGCATCCTGATGCCGGGGGGCGGCGTGCTGCTGTCCGGCCCGACCGCCCTGCCGCAGCTGGACCGGCCCGGACGCGTGCGGTTGCCGGGCCGGGCGGAGGCGAGGCTCCTGACCGCCCTGGACGCACCGCCGTCCTTCTATGTCATCGGCCAGGCCCCGCGCCGCCCGTTCGAGCGGGACGGCGTGCGTCTGGCCTACGTGGCCGACGATCTGGATCGCGTGGCGGCGATCGTCGATCCCGAGCGACACCTGGACGCCATCGCGTATTTCCGGAGCATCCTGGGCGACGCCGCCGTGCGGTCGGCGGACGAACTGACCGTGGTCTGGTTCGGCGCCGCGCGGGAGCGGCGCGAGGCCAGCGGCGCCGCCGGCCACGACGTGCTGCTCGCCAACTACGTCATTCCCGAAGACCGACCGACGCCGTTCGAGCGGGCCCTGCCGCTCGTCCTCGTCCTGCATGAGCAGTTCCACCAGATGCAGGCCGGGCCCGGCGCGCATCCCCACTGGGTTTCGGAGAGCCTCGCCAACTATTTCGCCCTGAAGGCCGCGCGCACGCACCTTTCCCGGATCGAGGGCGTGGACGAGGTGTGGAGCTTCTTCATCGACACGAACGCGCCGGTCTCCATGGGCCTGCTGGAGATCCAGCGCCGGATCGACGAGGCGCAGGACCATAGCGGCTATAGGGATTTCTACAGCGTCGGCGCCGCGTTCTGGGCGGCGTTGGACCAGGCCCTGTCGGACGCCACGGGGGGACGGCGGACGCTGGATGATGTCCTGCCGGTCATCGCCGCGTCGGACTTCGCACCCGGCAAGGGCTTGCCTCAGGCGGTCCTCGAGGCGCTCTCCGAGATTCCGGCCGACGATCTCATGCGGCTGGTCCGGCGCTACCTCCACGGCGAGGAAGCATGATGGCCGTCGGACCCGGTGCGCGGCCATCGAAAGCCGGCATCGTCGGCGGGAACCACTCTCGAACATTTTCCGGAGCCGAATGATGCAGACGTTGCCTTACGATCTCTCCCTTGCAGGCTACGCACGCCTGGCGGGCTTCATGTATCTGGCGATCATCGCCCTCTACATGGGCGGCGAATTCATCGGCTCGGGCTTTTCCGGCGCCGATTTCCAAGCGACCGCGGCCAACATCAGGGCCGGCGAGACCCTGTACCGCGCCAGCCTGACGCTCGAACTGCTCTCCAGCCTCCTGTGCGTCCTTCTGGCGGGCGCCCTCTACGCCGTGCTGCGCCCCGCCAGTCCGCATCTGGCGCTGTTCGCCCTGGTCTGGCGGGTGTGCGAGGTGGCGATCGGCTCGGTGGGAATCCTGATCCATTTCGCGCGCATCCGCCTCTACACCTTCGAGCCCCAGGCGCTGGACCCTGGACAACTGGCCGAGCTTTCGAGGCTGTTCGGCGCCTGGACGGGCGCCTTCTTCTACGGCGGGGTCCTGTCCTTCGCCTTCGGCTCGACCCTGTTCTTCGCGCTGTTCCTGAAATCGAGACTCATCCCCCGCCCCCTGTCGCTGCTGGGGATCGTCAGCTCCCTGTCGATCCTGGGCGTGGCCCTTTGCGAGTTCGTCCTGCCGGGCGCCCTGCCGGGCTGGAAATGGGCGCCGATCTTCGCCGCCGAGGTCAGCGTCGGCCTGTGGCTGCTGATCCGGGGCGTCGATCCCCGATGGTTCGACAAGCGTGCGTCTTCCACTCCGGAGCTTGCGGCAAACCTGGATTCCGGGAGGGCGTGATGGGACGGGAGGCGGTGACGCAAGTGGAAGCGGGGTGCGAGGCGGGCGAGGTGCGCGCCCTGCTCGAAAGCACGGAACTGATCCTGCGCGGGGATGTGCGCAGGCGATTTTCCCGCTCGCGCCTGGAAGCGGTGAGGGTGGAGGGCGGCGTGTTGCGCTTCGCCTGCGACGGCGAGGACGTGCGGCTCCATCTGGGAGAACACGCCGCCCGGGCGTGGGCCGAGGCCATCGCCAGGCCACCGCCCAGCCTGCGGTCGAAGCTGGGCCTGGAGCCGTCGAAGCGCGCCTTCCTGGTCGGGACGTGCGACGACGACGCGCTGGCCGAGGCGCTCCAGGGCGTGCTGGTGGCCGACATCGCCCAGGCCGCCCTGCTGGTGGCGCGCATCGACGGGCCCGGGGACCTGGCGGCGGCGCAGGCGGCGCACGCGAACCGGCCAAGCTTGCCCCTCTGGGTCGTCCATCCCAAGGGAAAGGGCGTCGCCTTCGGCGACGGCGCCATCCGCGCCGTCCTGCGCGAGGCCGGATTCATCGACACCAAGTCCTGCGCGGTGTCCGATCGCCTCACCGCCAGCCGCTACGGGCTGAGGTGACCGTGGCCTTGGCGGGCGCCCTGATGCTTGCGGCCGCGCTGGTCGTGCCGGACGGCGCCGTGGCCGACGGCCCCGGGCCGGGCGCCCTGACGCTGGAGCCCTGTCAGTCGCGAACCCGCGCCGGCCGCCGTCCGGCGGATTGCGGCCATCTGTGGGTGCGGGAAAGCGACGCCCCGGCGTCGGGCCGGCTGATCTCGCTGCCGGTCGTGCGGGTGCGCGCATTGACCGAGACGACCGCCGAGCCGGTCTTCTGGCTGGCGGGCGGGCCCGGCCAGAGCAACATGGAGTTCAGGCCCTCGCCGGAACTGCTGGCCGACCGCGACGTGGTGATGGTCGGCTATCGCGGCGTCGACGGGTCCAGCGTCCTCGACTGCCCCGAGGTGCGCCGGGCCATGCGAGGGACGGGCGCGGACCTGCTGGACTCCGCATCCCTGGACGGCGTGCACCGGGCCTTTGAAGCCTGCCTCGCCCGGCTGCGGGCCGGGGGGATCGACCTGAACGCCTACACCATGCCGGACGTGGTCCGCGACATGGAAGCCGCCCGCCAGGCGCTGGGCTACGAGCGGGTGAACCTGCTCAGCGCCAGCTACGGGACGCGGGTGGCGCAGATCTACGCCCGCCTGCATCCGGAGCGCATCCATCGTTCGGCCATGATCGCGGTCAATCCGCCGGGGCGCTTCGTCTGGGAGCCGGAGATGGTCGACCGGCAACTGGAATACTACGCGCGTCTGTGCGCCAAGGACGCCGCGTGCGGCGCCCGCACCGACGACCTGGCCGAGACCATGCGCCGGGTCGTCCGCAACATGCCGGAACGCTGGCTGCTGCTGCCGATCGATCCGGGCAAGGTCCGGGTGACGACCTTCGCCCTGCTGTTCAACCGCGACACTGCCGCCCAGGTGTTCGACGCTTACATCGCCGCCGATGGAGGGGACGCCAGCGGCCTGGCCCTGATGTCGCTGGCCTATGGCTTCGTGATGCCGTCCATGTTCGTCTGGGGCGACATGGCGATCAAGGCGGGGACCGCCGACTGCGACCCCGCGCGCGACTACGGGGCCGACATGGACCCGCCCGGCGCCATCCTGGGCTCGCCGCTGTCGCGACTGCTCTGGGCCAGCCTGCCCTGCTCGCAACTGGAGCCCATCCCCGCCGAACTCCGCCAGGCCCGGCCGTCCGATGTGGAGACCCTGCTCGTGACGGGCAGCGTCGACTTCTCCACGCCCGCGGCCTACGCCGCCGAGGAATTGCTGCCCCATCTGGCGAACGGGACGCTGGTCCGCCTGGCGGAGCAGGGCCACGTGCCTGACCTGTTCTCGGCCCAGCGCCCGGCCACCAGCCGGATGCTGGCAACCTTCTACGCCACCGGCGCCGTCGACGAGACGCTCCACGCCCATGCGCCCATGGATTTCTCGGTCAGGTGGGGTTTCCCACGGCTCGCCAAGCTGGGCGTCATCGCCCTTGTGGCGACGGCCATGGCAGGCGTGCTGCTGTCATGGCGGATTCGCCTGCGCCGCCCTTCCGAAGACGCGCGTCCGTCGGCGCCGGGAACCATGCAGCAGGAAGAGAAAGGGGGCTCATGATCCGTTTCGCCACCGACGGCCGCGGCCTTGATCGCCGCCCGCCCGCTGCGGCGCACGCGAACCGAACAGCCCCGAGACCCGACGATTCCGGCAGCTACGCAATACTCCCATGTCCAGACTCACCCCGCTTTCGAGTCCGGAAGTGAGGGGAATTACCTAAAGAAAAAGCCGCGCAACGGGGCGCGGCTTTTCCGGAACCTGGCGGAGAGGGAGGGATTCGAACCCTCGGTACGCTTGCACGTACGCCTGATTTCGAGTCAGGTACATTCGACCACTCTGCCACCTCTCCGGTCGCCCCCGGCCGGTGGCCGAAGGGCCGACTATGATACGCAGGCGACCGATTCCGTACAAGCGCGCTTCATTGCCGATCCGCGACAATTCCGGTCCAACCAGCGCACTATCGGGACTTGCGCCGCTTTCCGGGGGCGCGGCATGATGCCCGGCAGGTTCCGCGAGGGGCGTTCGGCACGTCGTATCCGGCTGGTCGGCATCCCACCATCAAACCCAGGGTCCTGTCCTCAGGGGGCACGGCCGGACAATACGAACCGATGATCGAATTCGGCCACCTCACTCACGTCGGTCTGCGGCGCGAACACAACGAAGACACCTACTACGGGGATTCCCAGCTCGGGCTGTGGCTGGTGGCCGACGGCATGGGCGGGCACGAGTTCGGCGAAGTGGCGAGCGCGCTGGCGCGCGACACCATCGTCAGCCAGGTGCGCGAAGGCCATCCCCTGGGCGAGGCCATCCGCGCCGCCGACAAGGAGATCATCCGCCAGTCCCAGCGCCGCAGCGAGGCGCTGCCGATGGGCACCACCGTGGTGGCGGCGCGCGTGGAGGATTCGCGCTTCGAGATCGCCTGGGTCGGCGACAGCCGCATCTACCTGTGGGACGGACGCCTGCACCAGCTCTCGCAGGACCATTCCTACGTGCAGGAACTGATCGACCAGGGCGCGATCACGCCCGAGCAGGCGCGCAGCCACCCGCACCGCAACGTCATCACCCAGGCGCTGGGCGTCACCGATCCGCTCTCGCTGAAGGTGGAAGTGATCCAGGGCGAACTGAAGCCGGCGATGCAGCTTCTGCTGTGCAGCGACGGGCTGACCGAGGAGGTGGACGACGCCACCATCGCCCGCATCCTGGCCAAGACCGACCTTTCCGCGCAGGAATGCGTCGACCAGCTCGTGCTGGCCGCGCTCGACGGCGGCGGTTCGGACAACATCACCGTGGTCCTCTTGCGCAACGGCGCGGCGGCCTGATCGCGCCACGCCGGCCTGACTCGTGAAACTCGTCACGAACTGAGCCGCCTTCACCCACTATTGTCACAAAGTGTGACAACGGCGCGATAGCGCATCCTGGAGCGGTGGAGATGGAAGCGAGCAAGAACGCCAGCCCTTCCGGCAGCGACCCGATGCACATCTTCTCCGACAGCTTCGGAGAAACCGCACCGCCCGTCGAACCGCCCGTCGAGCTTCCGCCGCTCGCGGTGCGGGTGCTGAACAAGTGCGCCTACGGCCCGCGCCCGAACGACGTGGCCGCGTTCAATGCGCTGGGCGGCAACGACGACGCGCGCTTGAACGCCTGGCTCGCGGCGCAGCTCAACCCCGATTCGATCGGCGATACCAGCTGCACCAACCGCATCAATGCGGGCGGCTACGCCACCTACACGATGACGCTGCCGCAGATGTGGGCCAAGTACGTGCGCGGCGATTCGACCGGCTGGCCGCAGCGCTACTATCCCTGCGACGAGGCGGCCTGCATCAAGCTGATCCGCGCGGTGTACAGCGAACGCCAGCTGCTCGAGGTGATGGTCGATTTCTGGCACAACCACTTCAACGTGCAGGGCTGGGAGTTCTCGATCGCGCCGGTGTTCATGCACTACGACCGCGACGTGATGCGCGGCAAGAACAGCGGCAACCGCTTCCACGCCCTCGGCAACTTCCGCGCCCTGCTGGAAGCGGTGGCCAAGGCCCCGGCCATGCTGACCTACCTGGACAACAAATCCAGCCGCGGCGCCGGCTTCAACGAGAACTTCGCGCGCGAGCTGTGCGAACTGCACACCCTCGGCGCGGCGCACTACTACCCCGGCAACGATCCCTACGCCGTGCCCGTCGACGGCCAGGGCAAGCCGCTGGGCTATTGCGACCACGATGTCTACGACGCCGCCCGCGCCCTCACCGGCTGGACCATGCGCGACGACCACTGGCAGTTCCCGGACACGCCCGAGTACGACACCGGCGAATACCTGTACTACGCGCCCTGGCACGACACGGCGGGCAAGTTCTTCCTGCGCCATTTCATCCAGGCCAACCGTCCGGCGGAAGAAGACGGCAAGACCGTCTTCGACCAGCTATGCCAGCACCGCGCCACCGCCATCAACATCTGCCGCAAGCTGTGCCGGCGCTTCATCTCGGACACCCCACCGCAGGCACTGGTCGAATCGGCCGCCGACATCTGGCAGGCGCAGTGGCAGTCCAATACCCAGATCGCCCAGGTGTTGCAGCACATCCTGACTTCGGCCGCCTTCAAGAGCACCTGGGGCGAGAAGGCCAAGCGCCCGTGGGAAGCGATCATGCAGTCGCTGCGCGCGACTTCGGCGGAGCTGACCCCGCGGGTGCGCCCGGTCTCGGGCTGGAACGATTACTCCGACCTCACTTCCCGCCTGCATCAGACCGGCAACGGTCCGTTTCTCTGGCCCACGCCCGACGGCTACCCCGATCACAGCCGCAAGTGGCAGGCGGTCAGTCCGCTCAGCCAGATCTGGCGCACTCTCGCGCGGCTGACCGAGATGCGCACGCCAGGCAGCGACGCGAACTCGCAGACCGCCTACTTCCAGCGCATCGAGCAGGTGACACGGGCCGCCTTCCCGGCTCCGGCACAGGCCACGGCCGGCGCGGTCGTGGACTTCTGGATCAACCGCATCTACGGCTACGCGATCACCCAGTCAAGGCGCGACCGGATCGTGCGTTTCCTCGGCCAGAAGGCCACCACGGCCGCCGCCGCATCGACGCAACTGACCTGGAACAACGAATGGGCCAACAACGACCTCGACAGGCACTACACCCTGGGGCGCCTGCGAGCCACCGTGGCGCTGCTGACGATGTGTCCTGAGTTCTACCACCGCTGAACCTGCCGGAGCCCCGCCCATGCAAGGCAACCGCCGCGATTTCGCCGCCGCCATTGCCGCCGGCAGCGGCAGCGCGATGGCGTTCTTCGATCCGCTCGCGCTTTCCGGCGGCAAGAGCGCGGCCACCGGCGACGTGGTGGTCTACGTGTTCCTGCGCGGTGCGATCGACGGCCTGCACCTGGTCGTGCCCTACGCCGGCTCCGACCGCACCGCCTACGTGACCCGGCGCGGCGGCCTGGCGATTCCCACCAGCCGGCTGCGTCGCATCGGCACCAGCAACTGGGGCTGGCACCCGCGCGCCGGCGGCGGCATCCTCGATGGCATCGGCACCACGCCCAAGTGGCTGCAAAAGCTCTACAACGCCAACCGCCTGGCCATCGTCCACGCCACCGGCATGCTGACGCCCAACCGCAGCCATTTCGAGTCCCAGGCGATGATGGAACTGGGCACGCCTGGCATCACCGGCGGCAGCAGCGGCTGGCTGGCGCGTTATCTCTCCGCCATCGGCGGCACGCCCGGCATCCCCGCGCCGGTGATCGCGCCGGCCTTCGGCTTCGGCGGCAACCTGCAGACCAGCCTGATCGGGCTGGACGAAGCGGTGGGCTTCAACAATGCCGAGCAATTCCGCGTCGACGACTTCCACTGGGGCTGGAACGACACCAATACCGGCATCAACGGGCATGCGGGGGCGCACACCCAGCTGTATCCCCTGTGGAGCGGCAACTCATCGCTGGAACGCGCCGGACGCGATGCCGCCGATGCGCTGGAATACATGCGTACCCTCGATTTCAGCACCGGCGGCTATACGCCGGGCGGCGGCGCGGCCTATCCGGACAGCACCTTCGGCACGCAACTGCGCAACCTCGCCCAGATGCTGAAATCCCCGATCAAGACCGGCCTGATCGCCGCCGCCATCGATCACGGCTTCTGGGACACACACGTCAATCAGGGCATGCCCGACCCAGGCAATCCAAACCAGTGGGACTGGTTCGGCAACCTCACCGAGGAGCTGGGGCGCGGCCTGGATGCGTTCTACACCGACCTCAACGCCCACTCCATCGGCGGCGGCCAGAACCTGATGCACAAGGTCACGGTGATCGTGCAGAGCGAGTTCGGCCGGCGCTTCCGGCCCAACGATTCGAGCGGCACCGACCACGGCCACGGCAACATCATGCTGGCGCTGGGCAACCGCGTGAATGGCGGCCAGATGCACGGCACCTTCCCCGGCCTCGACGATTCCAGCCTGACCGAAGGCCAGGACGTGGCCGTCACCACCGACTTCCGCCAGATCCTCTCCGAAGCGCTGGTCGATCGCATGGGCCTTCCCGCCAACCAGATCCCGCAGGTGTTCCCCGGCTTCGGCTATTCGGCCGGCGGCCAGCCCAACGTGTTCCAGACCGGCTGATCCTCTCAGGCGCGCGACAGGAAACTGTCGCGCAGCCTCACCGCCGTCAGCGGGAAATCGCAGAACAGCCCATCCACGCCCATTGCGAAGGCCACGTCCAGCTCCTCTGCCGGCGTGGCGAAGCCCGGCGCGAGGTCGTCGTCGCGGTAGGTGTAGGCGTGCACCCGGCAGCCGCGCTCGTGCGCCAGGTCGACCAGGCCGCTGCTGCTGCCGTCCACGTCCTGCAACAGGCTCTTGTGCACGCCGAAGCCATCGACCTGCCCCGCGTGCCGATCGATCAGCCGCCGCCACGGCGCGTTGCGGCCGAGCAGCAGGAACACCGGCACTTCGGCGCTCTCGCGCAGTCGCAGCAGCGGCTCCAGCTCGAAACACTGCAACCACAGCGTCACCCGCGCCGGGTTGCGCTGGCGCGCGATCGACAGGAAACGCCCGCACGGGTCCTTGCCCTGCGTGGCGAAGTAGGCCGGCGACTTGAGCTCCGGGTACAGCGTCACCGGGCTGCCGCGCCGGCGCGCGACGGTTTCGGCCCACAGCAGGGCCGCCGCGAAGCTGGGGATGCGGAAGCGGCCGTCGTGCGCGTGATCGCGCGAGGGGAACGGCTGTACCGCGCGCAGGGCGGCGATGTCGGAAAGGTCGAAGTCCTCGATCCACCAGTCCCCATCGCGCCGCCGCGCGGAAAATTCCGGGCGCGTGGCGATGTCCGTGCTGCGCGCCAGGTTGCGGTCGTGCCGCACCACGAGCTGGGCATCGCGCGAGGACACCAGGTCCGGCTCGACCACGTCCGCGCCCTGCTCCAGCGCCAGCGCATAGGCTTCCAGCGTGTGTTCGGGCATCGCACCACTGGCGCCGCGATGCGCGATGATCCGGGGCGGGGCGCCATCGAGCGTGGGCCAGTGCATCACTCGCTCCAATCGGCGAGGCGGTAGGTGGTGACGGCGTGCAGCTCGCCCTCGTAGCGGCTTTGCGCGCGCACCTCGATGCGGTGTTCGCCGGCGTCAAGATCGGTCGGCACGCGCGCGCCCCACAGGTGCGGGCTGGAACGAGCGACCACGGCGCGGTCGAACGAGCGCAGGCGTTCGGAACGGGCATCGTCGATGTTGATCGCCAGCAGTTCCGGATCCGGCTCGAACACGCGCGTCATCGCCTGCCACGGGCCGCCGTCGACCCGGTATTCGACCACCGCGTCCGGCTCCGCGCCGTAGACGTTGGCAAGGACCGGGTAGGCCGGATACGCGCCGCGGCGCAGCACGCCGGGCGAGGTCAGGCCGATGCGCAGGTCGTCGCGCCCGCGCGAGGCGTGGTAGCGCGTGGCATAGCCGCGCTCGGCGAATCGCACCAGCGCGTAACCGTTCGGCGTGCCGTCCTCCATGCGCGCGTCCGGCAGGCCATCGGCATCCGGCAGGCCGGACCAGTAACCGCCGCAGGCCGCGCCGACGTTGTATTCGTGCAGCGGCCTGGCGCCGTTCCAGCCCACCTCCGGGCCATGGAAGTGATGGCGCTGGGCGTGGGTGTGGCCGCTCAGGATCAGCGGTTCGGCGAAGCGCTCCAGCAGGCCGAACAGGCGCGCGCGGTCGGCATGGCGGAAGGTTTCGTGCGGATCGTCGAACAGCGGGATGTGGAAGCTCATCACCACCCGCGTTTCCGGCGCCAGCGTGGCCAGGTAGGCTTCCAGGAACGCGAACTGGTCCTCGCGCAGCCCGCCGATGTAGGCCGGGCGCCGGCCGGGCAGGTAGATCACGTCGTCCAGCGCGATGAAGGCATGGCCGGGCATTTCCCAGGCCACGGTATCGGGGCCGAAAGTGCGGCGGTAGCTGGTGAGCGAGGCGGCATCGTCGGCCACGTCGAAGTCGATGTCGTGGTTGCCCGGTGCGTGCAGCCACGGAATCCCGAGCGTGGCGTGGAGGCGGTTGAGCTCGGGATACAGATCGAGCGTGTCGTTGACCAGATCGCCGAGCGTCAGGCCCAGCGCGATGCCCTCGTGCCGGCGTGCCGGCTCGATGATGGAACGCGCGTAGAAATCCATCTCGCGCATGTCCTTCATCTGCGGATCGGCGACCACCAGCACGTCGAACTCGGCCGTGTTTTCGGCAGGATGCGGCAGCAATGCGAAATCCGTGCGCCGCGCATGGGTCGGCGCGATGCGGCCGTAGCGCAATTCCTGCGAACCTTTCGGGAAATGATGTTTCCAGAACTGCGGCAGGCCGGTGGCGCCGGTCGGAAAACGATAGCCGGGAGGCTTGACGACGAACAGCGTGTCGCCCTCGCGCAGCGCGATGCGGTAGCGCCCGGCGGCGTCGGTAACCACGATGTCGCGCCCGTTGGACACCTTGACGCCGGCCACGCCGCGCTCGTCGCCATCACGCCTGCCGTTCTCGTTGGCGTCCAGCCAGACCCTGCCCTTTGCCGGCGTCTGGGCCAGCGCGAACGCGGGCAGGCACAGCAGCACGACGACGACGCAACGGCGCAGAAGGCTCATTGGAACGACACGCTCCTGAACTGACATTCCGCGCACCCGCTACCCGTCGCTGCTGCCAAGAGCCTGCCCTGGAAGGGCGTTCGATCGGGGGCGGGAACCAGGCGACTCGAACTCCGGAAAACCAACAACGCCGGATCCCCGCCTTCGCGGGGATGACGGAAACGAGCGCTTCCCGCGATCAGCCGCACTGGAAATAGAGGATGTCGGCCGAGCCGGCCGCGATCGACTGGCCCAGGCTCACCGCGCCGGCCTTGCGCAGGTGCACTTCGTCGCGGTGCACGCGCAGTTCCTCGTCATCGGCGAACTGTACGTAGGTGGCGTTGGTGCTGCGGTCCGAGAGCACGTAGTGGCCGTTCTTGTACTCGATGGAGGCGTGGATGCGGCTGACCCATTCGGCGTCCACCACCAGCGCATTGGCCGCATCGCGCCCCATCGCGAACGGCGGCGAGGTGGGCGAGAGCTCGATGACCTGGCCGCGGAAGCGCAGCGTGAGCGTCTGCGAGCGATCGGCACCCTCCTCCACCCGGATCGCGCGCTGCACCAGGGTGATGTTGGAGGTGTCCTCCTGCCAGATCACATCGACGATCTCGATGGGCAGGAGCTTGCCGCTCACCCGCGCGCGCCCAAGGCTGCGCGAGCGGATGCCGCCCACGCTGGTGGCGCCGCGGAAGGTGCTGGCGGTGGTGACGATCTGGTCGCGCTTGGCCAGCGAAGCCATGCGCGCGGCGGTATTGACCGCATCGCCATAGACGTCGCCATCCTCCAGCAGCGCCTCGCCGTGGTGCAGGCCGATGCGGATGCCGAGCGCGTCGCGCGCGAAGGCCGGGTCCTGGGTGATGCGCCGCTGCATCTGGCAGGCCGCGTTGATGCCGTCGACGGCCGCCGGGAAGGTGCACATCACCTCATCGCCGATGGTCTTGATGACGGTGCCGCCATTGCTGTGCACGATGTCCGACAGCGCCGCGATCACCGCCGAGGTGATGCGCCGCGCCTCCACGTCGCCGCGCTGCTCGAACAGGCGCGTGCTGCCGCTGACATCGGCAAAGACAATGGCGAGGGGGCGGGTCTGCGTCATGCCAGAAGATCATAGGCCAATCGGCTGAACGGCTCCACAGGGGCTCACTTCAACTCACTTGCCAACTCACGCGCGGCCGCCACCACGTCGCCATCGCCCGGCAGGACGAGGAAGGCCGCGCCGGCCAGCGGCGTGTAGGTGTCGGCGCCCACCACGCGGCGCAGCGGCGTCGCGCCAAGGCCGGCTTCGGCCAGCGCGGCGACCACGCCCTCGCCCACGCCGGCGCTGCGGCGGCCTTCGTCCAGCACGATGATGCGTTTCGCACCCCTCGCCTGCGCCGCGATGAAGGACTCGTTCAGCGGCACCAGCCAGCGCAGGTCGGCGACGCGCACCTTCCAGCCCAGTTCGGCCTCGATGCCGCGCGCCGCGCGCAGCGCCATCGGCACGCCGTTGCCGTAGGTGATGACGAGAAGATCGTCGCCCTCGCCATAGACGCGGCCCTCGCCCAGCGCCATCGCCTCGCCCGGCGCGGGATAGGGGAACAGCCACTGGCCGTCGCCCGCCTCATGCAGGTCCTTGGTCATGTACAGCGCGATGGGCTCCAGGAACACCGCGACGCGCCCGTCCACCTTCGCCAGCGCGGCCAGCGTGCGCAGCATCGTCGCGGCATCGTCGCCGCGGCTCGAGCAACCGACCACGAGGCCGGGAATGTCGCGCAGCGCGGTGATGGAGTTGTCGTTGTGGAAATGCCCGCCGAAGCCGCGCTGGTAGCCCAGGCCGGCGATGCGCACCAGCATCGGGTTGCGGTATTGATCGTTGGAGAAGAACTGCAACGAAGCCGCCTCGCCGCGAATCTGGTCGCAGGCGTTGTGGAAATAGGCCAGGTACTGGATTTCCGGGATCGGCAGCATCCCCAGGTTGGCGTAGCCCTGCGCCAGGCCGAGGATCATCGTCTCGTCCAGCAGCGTGTTGAACACGCGCGCGCCCTTGAAGGTTTTGTGCAGCCCCTTGGTGACGGTGTAGACGCCGCCCTTCTGCGCCACGTCCTCGCCGAACAGCAGCGTTTCCGGGTACTTGGACATCAGGTCGTGCAGCGCCTGGTTGATCTGGATCGCCAGATGGCGCGGCGGCTGGTTTTCCGGCAGCGCGGCTTCGCTGCCGAAGGCCGCCAGGCGCGCCCCGGCGTAGTCGGCACGCTCGGCTTCCGCCTTCACCGCACCGGGCGTATACGGCGCGAGCGGAGCCATCACGTGTTCGAGGGTTTCGATCTTCGGACGGCGGTCGGCTTCCTCGGCGGCGGCGAAGCAGCGCATACGCATGGCCTCGTAGACGGCCAGCAGCGACTCCTTGGTGTAAAGGCCCGATTCCAGCGCGATCGCGGCCGAACGCAGCAGCGGATCGGTCGCTTCGACCGCGACCAGTTCTTCCAGCGGCCGCCATTCGATCTCGAAGTCGGTGCCGGCGTGGCCCATGATGCGCGTGGTGCGCAGGTGCAGGAAGGTCGGGCGGCGGGTGCGGCGACAGTGTTCCACCGCGCGCTGCACGTCGGCGTAACCGCCGGCCAGGTCGAGTCCGTCGGCATAGAAGTAATCCAGGTCGGGACGCTGCGAGAAATTGCGCGCCACCCAGCCCGTCGGGGTTTTCACCGAGATGCCGATGCCGTTGTCCTCGCACACGAACAGCACCGGCGCGGGCAGCTTCTGGTATGCCGTCCAGGCCGCCGCGTTGAACGCGGTCTGCGCGGTGGCGTGGTTGGAACTGGCATCGCCGAAGGAGCAGATCGCGATGGAATCGGCAGGGATCGGCAGCGCGTGGCCGATGCGCCGCGCCTGCTCGATGGCGACCGCCGTGCCCAGCGCCTTGGGCAGGTGCGAGGCGATGGTGGAGGTCTGCGGCAACACCCACAACGGCTTGCTGCCCCAGACCTTGTGGCGTCCTCCGGAAGCCGGGTCTTCCGCGCTGGCGGCAAAGCTCAGCGCCGAATCCATCACCGGGTCCATGTCCGGCAGCTTGCGGAAGCGCTCGGCCATGAAACCGCCGGAGCGGTAGTGCAGGAAGGCCGGATCGGTATGGCGCGTGGCCCGCGCCACCATCGCATTGCCCTCGTGCCCGCTGGAACCGATGGTGTAGAACACCTTGTTCTTGACCCGCAGCACGCGCGCCATCAAGTCCAGGTGGCGGCTGACCAGTTGCGACTCGAACAGATCGGCGAAATCCGCCGCCGTGCAGGCGCTACCCGGCAACACCGGCGCGTTCGCCGCAGGCGCGGCACGCGGCGTACCGTTCCATTGCTCGACGAACTCGATGAAATTGCGGTCGCAGATCTCGGCGCGATTGAGGCCGCGCTGGCGGGCGGGAATGGCGGGGGTGGACATGGGCGATCCTGGCGATAAACAAAACGCCGCGACAGGCACGTGGCCCGGCCGCAGCGCAGGGAAACGCCAAGTTTACCGGCTGGCGTGCCGGGGCCAAAGCCATGCCGATGCTCCTCTGCAGGAGCCTGCTTGCAGGCGACAGGGCGCCCGCAAGCGGTCGCGAGCAAGCGCGCCCCTACAGAAATCGATGCGTTGCGGGGCTACCGGCCGCCGGCCATCAGATCCATCACCGCATGGCGCCCCGGCGGGCGCCCCGCCAGCGCCACCGCGCAATGCAGCGCGCCGCGCGCGAAGATGTCGCGGTTGGTGGCGCGGTGGATCAGTTCGATGCGCTCGCCCACGCCTGCGAACTGCACGAGGTGTTCGCCGACGATGTCACCGGCACGCAGCGCGGCGTAGTTCGGTTCCGCGCCGCCGCCTTCGACCACGGCCCGGCCCAGCGCCAATGCGGTGCCGGAGGGCGCGTCCTTCTTGTGGACGTGGTGGGACTCGACGATATCGCGCTGCCATTGCGGCAACGCCTGCGCGGCGCGGCGCACCAGGTCGGTCAGCACCGCCACGCCGAGGCTGAAATTGGCCGCCCAGAGCACGGCGATCCTCTCCGATGCCGCGTCCAGCCGCGCCATCTGCGCGGCATCCAAGCCGGTGGTGCCACTGACGAAAGCGGCACCGCGTTCCACGCAACAGGCCAGCACCGCATCGAACGCCTGCGGCAGGCTGAAGTCGATGCACGCATCGAACGGCGGCAGTTGGTTCAGTTGCGCGGCGGCGAAACCCGGCACGCCGTCGATGCGCGGCGCTTCACGTCCAGCGACGGCGGCGACCACTTGCAGTTGCGAAAACTCGCCGCAAAGGCGTACGAGCGACTGGCCCATGCGGCCGGAAGCGCCGTGGATCATCAGGCGGATGGGCATGAGGGGGGCTCCTCTCCTACTCTGCGCCGTAGTGCTGGCTGACAGCGGCGATGTGCAATTCAGGAGAAATGTTGGAGTAGCTGGCAACGTCCGCCATGAGCGCCTTGCCGGCGCTTGCAAGTGCGGCCTGCGCGTCCTGGGCAGTATCGAAGTAGGCCACTGACGAGGCAATGATCTGGCCGGGCTTCGGCGCCTGTCCGGCAAGCGACTGATCGCTTTCCAGCTTCCGCAGACCGAGAGGCCGCAACAGGCGCGCCGTCAGGGGCATGTGCGAATCCCGGTATTTCACGTGATCGAAACGCGCGCCATCGAACCAACGGTAGTTCCCGATCACTCTGACCATTGCAAGGACCTCAGAAGCAAGAAATGGCAACCGGCATTGACCGCCGGCCGACCCGCCTGATGGACGGCCGGCACGCCATCAGGACGTCATCTTCGCCCAGAACGCCTTCACCCCGTCGAGGAAGGTGCTCGAACGCGGCGAATGGGCGCGTGCGCCGTCACCGTCGAAGGTGGCTTCGAACTCCTCCAGCAGTTCGCGCTGGCGGCGGGTCAGGTTGACCGGGGTTTCCACCACGACGCGGCACATCAGGTCGCCCGGCGCATGGCTGCGCACGGACTTGACGCCCTTGCCGCGCAGTCGGAACAGCTTGCCGGTCTGGGTTTCGGCGGGAATCTTCACCTGTACCGAGCCATCGAGCGTGGGCACGTCGATGTCCGCGCCGAGCGCGGCCTGGGAGAGGCGGATCGGCAGCTCGCAGTAGAGATCGTCGCCATCGCGCTGGAAGATGGCGTGCTCGCGCACGCGCACTTCCACGTACAGGTCGCCCGGCTGGGTGCCCGGCGGTCCGGCCTCGCCTTCGGCGGCCAGGCGGATGCGGTCGCCGCTGTCCACGCCGGCGGGAATCTTCACTTGCAGGGTCTTTTCCCGCTCCACGCGGCCCTGGCCCTCGCAGGAACCGCAGGGATTGACGATCTCGCGGCCACTGCCGCCGCAGGCCGGGCACGTCTGCTGCATCGAGAAGATGCCCTGCTGCATCCGCACCCGGCCGTGGCCGCGACAGGTGGAGCAGGTATCGGTCTTGCCATCGCTGGAGCCGGCCCCCTTGCAGGCATCGCAGGAAGCGAGCGTGGGCACATGGATGGTGCGCTCGATGCCGAAGACGGCCTCTTCCAGGTCCAGTTCGATCACGTAGCGCAGGTCGGCGCCGCGCCGGGCCTGCTGCTGGCGGCCGCGACCGCCACCGAAGATGTCGCCGAAGATATCGCCGAAGATGTCGCCGAAATCCGGGCCGACGCCCGCACCGCCACGGCCGCCGCCCATGCCGGCCTCGAACGCGGCATGGCCGTGCTGGTCGTAGAGCCGGCGCCGGGCCGGCTCGGACAGCACTTCGTAGGCTTCCTTGCATTCCTTGAACGCGGCCTCGGCCTTGGCGTCGCCGGGGTTGCGGTCCGGGTGGTACTTCATCGCGCAGCGGCGATAGGCCTTCTTCAGCTCGTCGTCGCCGGCGCTGCGGGCCACGCCCAGAACTTCGTAGTAGTCGCGTTTCATGGAAGCCGGGATCGGGGATTCGGGATTGGAGATGGGTACAGCAAAAGCGCCGGGGTTTCAGGATTGGAAATGGAAAGGGCGGAGCCGGGGCTCCGCTCTTTCCCATTCCTGATCACGAACCTCAGCGCTTGTCGTCCTTGACCTCGGTGAACTCGGCATCGACCACATCGTCGTTGCCGCCCGCCGGCGCCTCGGACTGCGGCCCGCCCGCACCCGCCTGGGCGGCGGCGAGCAGCGACTGCGCGGCTTCCTCCAGCGCGCGGGTCCGGGCCTCGATCTGGTTCTTGTCGTCGCCCTTGACGACGCCTTCCAGATCCGCGATCGCCGCCTCGGCGCGGCCGATGGCCTCGCCCGGCACCTTGTCGCCGTGTTCCTTGATGGCGGCGCGGGTGGCGTGCAGCACGGCGTCGGCCTTGTTGCGCGCATCGACCAGGGCATGGAACTTCTGGTCTTCCTCGCGATTCAGCTCGGCGTCGCGCACCATCTTCTGGATTTCTTCCTCGGACAGTCCCGAGCCGGCCTTGATCTCGATCTTCTGTTCCTTGCCGGTCTTCTTATCCTTGGCCGAGACGTGCAGGATGCCGTTGGCGTCGATGTCGAAGGTCACTTCCACCTGCGGCATGCCGCGCGGCGCCGGCTCGATGCCGGCCAGGTCGAACTTGGCCAGGCTCTTGTTGTAGCGGGCCTGCTCGCGCTCGCCCTGCAGCACGTGCACGGTGACGGCGGTCTGGTTGTCCTCGGCGGTGGAGAAGACCTGCGAAGCCTTGGTCGGGATCGTGGTGTTCTTCTCGATCAGCTTGGTGAACACGCCGCCCATCGTCTCGATGCCCAGCGACAGCGGGGTCACGTCGAGCAGCAGCACGTCCTTCACGTCGCCGGCCAGCACGCCGCCCTGCACCGCCGCGCCCAGCGCCACGGCCTCGTCCGGGTTCACGTCCTTGCGCGGCTCCTGGCCGAAGAACTCGGCCACGGCCTGCTGCACCTTCGGCATGCGGGTCTGGCCGCCGACGAGGATCACCTCGGAGACGTCGGACACGCGCAGGCCGGCGTCCTTGAGCGCGATGCGGCACGGCTCGATGGTGCGCTTGACCAGGTCATCCACCAGGGCCTCGAGCTTGGCGCGGGTCAGCTTGATCGCCAGGTGCTTGGGGCCGGAGGCATCGGCGGTGATGTACGGCAGGTTCACTTCGGTCTGCTGCGCGCTGGACAGCTCGATCTTGGCGCGCTCGGCGGCGTCCTTGAGGCGCTGCAGCGCGAGCGGATCGCGGCGCAGGTCGATGCCCTGGTCCTTCTGGAACTCGTCCACCAGGTATTCGATGACGCGGTTGTCGAAGTCCTCGCCGCCCAGGAAGGTGTCGCCGTTGGTCGCCAGCACCTCGAACTGCTTTTCGCCGTCGATTTCGGCGATCTCGATGATGGAGACGTCGAAGGTGCCGCCGCCCAGGTCGTACACGGCCACCTTGCGGTCCGCGCCGCCGGACTTGTCCAGGCCATAGGCCAGCGCGGCCGCGGTCGGCTCGTTGATGATGCGCTTCACCTCCAGGCCCGCGATGCGGCCGGCGTCCTTGGTGGCCTGGCGCTGGGAATCGTTGAAGTACGCCGGCACGGTGATGACGGCCTCGGTGACGGCCTCGCCGAGGAAGGCTTCGGCGGTCTTCTTCATCTTCGCCAGCACTTCGGCGGAAATCTGCTGCGGCGCCATCTTGCTGCCGTCGCTGGTTTCGACCCAGGCGTCGCCGTTGTCGTGCGCGAGGATGCCGTAGGGCACGTGCGCGATGTCCTTCTGCACCTCGGCATCGCTGAACTTGCGGCCGATCAGGCGCTTGACGGCATAGAAGGTGTTCTTCGGATTGGTGACGGCCTGGCGCTTGGCGCTCGCGCCGACCAGCACTTCGCCGTCCTTGGTGTAGGCCACGATGGACGGGGTGGTGCGGTCGCCCTCGGCGTTCTCGATGACGCGGGCCTTGCCGCCCTCCATGATCGCCACGCAACTGTTGGTGGTGCCCAGGTCGATGCCGATGATCTTGCCCATGATTGTGTTTCCTCCTGAAATGTCTTATCGGCCTTGCGACCGTACTGAAACCGTATGTGTGGCTGTGGATAACCGCTTCAAGGGCCGGGCGCGGGGATTTTTAAGGATTTCCCGCGTTTTCTTCGCGGACGCGCGCCGGGCGGCGGGGCTCACTCGGTCGCCACCACCACCAGCGCCGGGCGCAGCAGGCGTTCATTGAGCACGTAGCCCTTCTGGTAGACCTGCACCACCGCGCCGGGCGCGTGGCCGGGCGCGGGCACCATGCTCATGGCCTGGTGCAGTTCGGGGTTGAAGGCTTCGCCCGCGGGATCGAGCACGGCAAGGCCATTGGTTTCGGCCACGCGCCGGAGCTGGCGCAGGGTCAGTTCCATGCCTTCGCGCAGCTTGCCCGCCTCGCCTTCGGCGGCCAGCCCGGCTTCCAGGCTGTCGAACACCGGCAGAAGGTCGGCCAGGAGTTTCTCGTTGGCGAACTTGCGCGCCTGTTCGGCATCGCGCAACAGGCGGCGGCGCTGGTTTTCCAGTTCGGCCCGGTCGCGCAGTTGTTCGTCGCGCACCTGGCCGAGCTGCTGTTCCAGTTCCTCCACGCGCGCTTCCAGGTCGGTGGCCGGCCGTTCCGGCGTGTCGGAGGATTGGGTATCGCTGTTCATCGTGTCATCCCGGCAACGATCAAAAGAAAAGCGCCGATGGCGCGTGCTGGTTTCATCGGAAAGTCCGAACACCTCCGTCATTCCGGCGGAAGCCGGAATCCAGCGTTTCCGCGAAGCGCTGAGTCGCTGAAAGATCAGCCGTTGGCTGATGAAACGCTGGATTCCGGCTTCCGCCGGAACGACGGCGAGGGGAGCCCGGAGGCTCCCGCAAGTCCAAGTGCCGGCTGTATTGGGCCGGATCGGGCGGATTCAAGAGCCGCGCAGGCGACTCTGGGGATGGCGCACCTGGCCTTCTCCTTCCACCACGAAGCGCTCCACGGTGAGCGATTCGGCGCCCATCGGGCCGTAGGCGTGCAGGCGCGTGGTGGAAATGCCAATCTCCGCGCCCAGGCCCAGTTCGCCGCCGTCGGAAAAGCGCGAGGAGGCGTTCACCATCACCACGGCCGAGCGCATCGCGGCGACGAAGCGCCGCGCCGCGCCATCGTCGCGCGTGGCGATGACCTCGGTGTGATCGGAACCGAAGCGACGGATGTGGGCGATGGCCTGTTCGGCGTCGTCCACCACGCGCACGGCCAGGATGAGATCGAGGAACTCCGCGGCGTAGTCCTCGTCGCTGGCCGGGGCCATGTCGGGGACGTGCTCGCGGGAAAGGGCATCGCCGCGCAGCGCCACGCCCCGCTCGCGCAAGGCGGCGGCGGCGCGCGGCAGGAACGCGGCCGCCACGGCGCGGTGCACCAGGAGGGTTTCCAGCGCGTTGCAGACGCCGGGACGACTGGTCTTGCCGTCTATCAGCAGGTCCAGCGCCAGATCGAGGTCGGCGTGTTCGTCCACGTACAGATGGCAGACGCCCTTGTAGTGCTTGATGACCGGCACCCGCGCGTGCTCGGCGACGAAGCGGATCAGCCCTTCGCCGCCGCGCGGGATCGCCAGGTCCACGATATCGCTGAGCTGGAGCAGCGACACCATCGCCTCGCGGGAAAGATCGGTGACCAGCGTCAGCGCCGCATCCGGCAGGCCGGCGGCGGCGATGGCCTCGCGCAAGGCGGCGGCGATGGCGGTATTGGAGTGGATCGCCTCCGAGCCGCCGCGCAGGATCACGCCGTTGCCGGCGTAAAGGCACAATGCGGCCGCATCGGCGGTGACGTTCGGGCGCGCCTCGTAGATCATCGCGACCACGCCCAGCGGCACGCGCACGCGGCGCACGCGGATGCCGTTCGGGCGCACTTCCTCGCGCGTGACCTGCCCGACCGGATCGGGCAGCGAGGCGACGTAGCGCACCGCCTCGGCAATGGCGGCGAGGCGCGATTCGTCCAGCCGCAGGCGGTCCAGCATCGCCCCGGCGGTGCCGCGCGCGGCGGCGGCGGCCATGTCCTTCGCATTGGCGGCCAGGATCGTGGCGGCCTGCGCATCGAGCCGGTCCGCCATCGCGGCCAGCAGGGCGCGCTTGCCTTCCGTGGAAAGCTCGGCGATGGCCTGGGCGGCCTCGCGGCAGGCCAGGGCCTGTTGCGTGATGTCGTGCTGGGTCATGGTGGTGCCTTTGCGCGCCGGGAGCGGAAACCTAACCGGCTGGGCGGGTTTTGACCAGAGAAACTCCCGTCATCCCCGCGAAAACACTCCGTCATCCCCGCGAAAAACACCCTGTCATCCCCGCGAAGGCGGGGATCCAACGTGGTCGCTCTGCGAATGGATCAAAGGCACTGGATCCCCGCCTTCGCGGGGATGACGAGCAAAGGCCGACATGTTCCGATAGCACCCCCGCTTCGGATATCACCCCGCTAGAATCCCCGCCCTGCTCCTCCACGATCCCCGCTCCATGACCGACCTCACCCGCCCCAGCTTCCACGGCTTCGAACAGATCCCGCTGCACGAGTACGCCGAGCGCGCGTACCTGGACTATTCGATGTACGTGGTGCTCGACCGCGCCCTGCCCTTCGTCGGCGACGGGCTGAAGCCCGTGCAGCGGCGCATCGTCTACGCGATGAGCGAACTGGGATTGTCCGCCGGCGCCAAGCCGAAGAAATCGGCGCGCACCGTGGGCGACGTGATCGGCAAGTTCCACCCGCACGGCGATTCGGCCTGCTACGAGGCCCTCGTGCTGATGGCCCAGCCGTTCTCGTACCGCTACCCGCTGATCGACGGCCAGGGCAACTTCGGCTCGGCCGACGACCCCAAATCGTTCGCGGCGATGCGCTACACCGAGTGCAAGCTTACGCCACTGGCCGAAGTGCTGCTCGGCGAACTGGGCCAGGGCACGGTGGACTGGACGCCGAACTTCGACGGCACGCTGGAAGAACCCTCCTGGCTGCCGGCGCGCCTGCCGCACCTGCTGCTCAACGGCACCACCGGCATCGCGGTGGGCATGGCGACCGACGTGCCGCCGCACAACCTGGCCGAAGTCGCGAACGCCTGCGTGCGCCTGCTCGACGACCCGGACGCCAGCGTCGCGGACCTGATGGAACACCTGCGCGGCCCGGATTTTCCCACCGAGGCCGAAATCGTCACGCCCGCCGCCGATCTCCTGAAGATGTACGAAACCGGCGGCGGCAGCGTGCGCGCCCGCGCCGTGTACGCGCGCGAGAACGGCAACATCGTGATCACCGCGCTGCCGTACCAGGTCAGCCCGAGCAAGATCCTCGAGCAGATCGCCACCCAGATGCGCGCCAAGAAGCTGCCGTGGCTGGAGGACCTGCGCGACGAATCCGACCACGCCAACCCCATCCGCCTGGTGCTGGTGCCGCGCTCCAACCGCATCGACGTGGAACAGTTGATGGGGCACCTGTTCGCCACCACCGATCTTGAAAAGAGCTTCCGCGCCAACTTCAACGTGATCGGCCTCAACGGCAAGCCGCAGGTGATGAGCCTGAAGCTCCTGTTGAGCGAGTGGCTCAGCTTCCGCACCGACACCGTGCGGAAGCGCCTCACCCATCGCCTGGACAAGGTCGACCGCCGACTGCACCTGCTCGATGGCCTGCTGATCGCCTTCCTCAACCTGGACGAAGTCATCCGCATCATCCGCACCGAGGACGACCCGAAGGCCGCGCTGATCGCGCGCTTCGCGCTGACCGGGGAACAGGCCGACTACATCCTCGACACCCGACTCAAGCAGCTCGCCCGGCTGGAGGAAATGAAGATCCGGGGCGAGCAGGACGAACTGGCCGCCGAACGCGAAAAGCTCGTCGCCCTGCTCGGTTCGCCGGCCAGGCTCAAGAAGCTGATCAAGGACGAACTGCTGGCCGATGCGAAGAAATACGGCGACGCGCGACGCTCGCCGCTGGTCGAACGCGAGGCCGCGCAGGCGCTGGACGAAACCGAACTGGTCGCCAGCGAGCCGGTCACGATCGTGCTCTCGGCCAAGGGCTGGGTGCGCGCGGCCAAGGGCCACGACATCGACGCGGCATCGCTGTCCTACCGCGAAGGCGACGCGCTGGGCGAAGCCGTGCGCGGGCGCAGCAACCAGCAGGTGGCGTTCGTGGATTCCACCGGCCGCGCCTATTCCACCGCCGCCCATACCCTGCCCTCGGCGCGCGGCAACGGCGAGCCGCTCACCGGGCGCTTCTCCCCGCCCGCGGGTGCGGCCTTCGTCGGCCTTGCCACCGGCGAGGATGCGCAGCGCTTCCTCGTGGCGTCGAGCTTCGGCTATGGCTTCGTCACCGCGTTCGGCAATTTCGTCGGCCGCAACAAGGCCGGCAAGCAGCTCATCAACCCGGACAAGGCCGCCACGGTGATGCAGCCGGTACCGGTCAACGACCCCGCCAGCGACCTGGTGGTGGCCGTGACCAGCGCCGGCAACCTGCTCGCCTTCCCGATCTCCGAACTGCCGGAACTGGACAAGGGCAAGGGCAACAAGCTGATCCAGATTCCGCCGGCCAAGCTGAAATCGGGGGAGGAAACCCTCGCGGCGCTGGCCTGCGTGCGCCAGGGCGGCGAACTGACGCTGTATTGCGGCCAGCGCAAGCTGACCCTTTCCTGGCGCGACCTGGCCGCCTACGGCGGTTCGCGCGCCAATCGCGGGCATCTTCTCCCGCGCGGCTTCCAGCGGGTGGACAAGGTGGAGAGCGCCTGAGCGCAGGCGCCCGACGAGGCCACACCGGGCCAAACTGCCGTTTTGCGTCACCATTATTTGCAAAAATGTGATGATCCTCACCCAATTTCATCCGCTCATCGGCTGGATAATGCCGCACGGCTCTGTCACCATACGCAACGTCGTCAGCAAGTGACGCAAATGGTCCACGCCGCCCGGGGAGGGGTCGCGTGGACATGCCGCCATCACTGCACCCGTTCCATCGAGGTCATCCAATGAAGCTTCTGATTCGCGCCCTGGTCTTTTGCCGCTACATCGTGCTCAACCGTCAGGCACGGGAGATCAAACGCAGCATCCAGAGCCTGCCCGTGACTGCGCAGCGCGCCGTCGGTCAACTGGCGATGACCGAGATCGAAACCGCCGGTCGCACCCCCGTGCCGCACCTGTACGGCAGCAGCAGCACCGACATCTACCAGCCCTGGGGCGACGGTGCGACGCTGGCCTTCGGCCGCGCCCGCTCGCGCGTGCCGCAGCTCAAGCTGCGCGGCACCGCGCTATGGCTGGCCATCGTCTACCAGGAAACCCGCGAGTCCCCGCACGCCAGCATGCAGACCCTGCACCGCGACATCCTCGGGATGCTCGGGCTGCTCAAGGGCACCTATGCCGGCCAGGCACCGACGGTCGCCAACGCCACGCTCTGAGCCCGCATCGCTCCCGCATCGAAAAGCCGGCGTCCGCGCCGGCTTTTTCGTATCCGCGAAACCGGATCGCACACGAGCCGCGATAGTGCGAACATTCTAGCCAGCCTGCATAGCATGGCCCGATCGTTCCCGCCCCCTGCCCGATTCCTGGAGAGCCCTCATGGCCAAGTTCAAGTCTTCCGCCACGCCCACCGTCCCGGCCAAGAAGCGCGCCACATCGAAGAAGGCCGCCGCCAAGACCGCGCCTGCCGCGAAGAAAAAGGCCGCCGCCCAGCCCTCCGCCGCCATCGACCTGGGCACGCGCGGCATCATGGATTCGGCCCAACAGATCTGGCAGACCGGCGTGAAGGCGCTGGGCCGCGCCCAGCAGGAAGGCACGCGCCTGTTCGAGGCACTGGTGAAGGAAGGCGCGGGTGTGGAGAAAAAGACCCGTTCGATGGCCGCCGGCAAGGTCAGTTCGGTGCGCGACTCGGTCGAAAACCGCGTCGGCCAGGTCAAGGACCGCGCCGCCGATACCTGGGACCGGCTGGAAAAGGTATTCGAGGAGCGCGTGCAGCGCGCGTTGACGCGCCTGGGCGTACCGGGCCGCGAGGAATTGCAGTCGCTGATCGGCCGCGTGGACGAGCTCAATGCCCGCCTGCGCGACCTGGCCGCCAGCCCGGCGCCGGCCGAGAAGAAGGCCACCGCGGCCAAGGCGCCGGCAGGCGCGAAACCGGCAGCCGCGAAAAAGGCCGTCAAGAAGGCGAGCCCGCCTGCGAAGCCTGCCGCTCCGGCAAAGCCCAGGCCCGCGGCCGCGAAACCCGGCGCGCCCGCCGCCAAGAACGCGACCAAGGCCGCGCCCGCCGTCGCGCCGGAATGATCCAGCGGAGGCGGGTTGCAGGACTGCCCCAGCCCGCCCTTCGGCGCCACGGCAAGGCGCTATGATTCGCGCCTGATCCGCCGCCGGCCTCGTATCCATGGGCGTCACTTCCCTGCTCGCGTACCCCCTGCCCTTCGCGCTGCTTTCCCTCGTCGTGGCGTTCTTCGGCGCCGCCTGGGCGCTGGGCGCGTTCCGTACCGAACGCGAAGAAGCCCGTGCCGGCATCGCGCTGTTGTGCGCGATGCGATGGAACGAATTTTCCCGGCTGATCTCCGAGGTTCTGAAGGATCGCGGCATGCAGCCGGCCAACGCCGAGCGCGCGCCGGGCCAGGACGGTTTCGACCTCCTGTTCACGCGCGGCAACAGCCGCTACCTGGTGCTGTGCAAGAACGGCGCGACCCAGCGCATCAGCGCTTCCGCGGTCGGCCAGCTCTACACCCTGACCCAGATGCAGGACGCCGATGGCGCCATCATCGCCTCCTGCGCCCCGGCCGAGCCCGCCGCGATGAAGCTGGCGCAGGAGCGCCGCATCGAAGTGATCGCCGACCTGGACTTGTGGCGGCATGTGAAACCCTGGGTCGCGCACGACCAGCGCATCGACGCCGAAGACGCCGCCAGCACCGCCAAGCGTCGCCGCCTGCTCATCGCCGGGTCGATCGCCCTGGCCGCCGCCATCGCGACCTACATCGCCATTGCGCTGCTGGCGCCCGAACCGCCGCCCGCCAAACCTGCCGCCGTGACGAACGCGCCTGCCGCACCGGCCCGGCCCGTTGCCGCGGCACCCACCGCGACCCCTGCCGCCGCCCTGCCCGACGCGCGCCTCACCGAAGAGCAACTGGCCTCGCGGCGCGCTTCCACGGTGCTGGAAGTGCGGGGACTGACCCGCGTCTCCGCCGCTAGCTGGTCCACCCGCTCCACGCTCCAGATCGGCCTGCACGACAGCATCGGCGACGCCGACCTCGCCGTGCTGGTCGAAGACATCTGCCGCTCGCTGTTGCAGTACGAGGAACTGCGCTTCACCCGGCTCCAGGTGGAAGTGCCGACCGGCAATGCCGATCAGCCGATGCAGGTGCGCTGGCGGCAGTGCCGCTGACAAAGCGCCGGGCGCGGGAAACGCAGGAAGGCGCGGGCGCGTTCCTCCGTCCCCGCTCCTCCTCGGCATCTACCAGTGCACGCCGCGCATCACCGCCGCGAACGCGATCTGCTCGCTGGTGGCTTGCTGCTCGCCCTCGCGCATGCCCTTGATGCCCTTGGCCGCGGCCGAATCGGGGAACAGCTCGAACGCGGTGTTCATCACCAGTTCGTAGGCCTTCGGCGCCACCGCGTTGACCACGCTGGCGAAGATGCCCAGGCGCGTGGCGATGCGGCTGGGACGCTCGATGATGGCCTGCACGACGAGATCGGCGGCCTCCTCGGGCGTCAGCGTCGGCACGCTGTCGTACATCTTGGTGGGCGCGATCATCGGCGTCTTGACCAGCGGCATGTTGATCGTCGTGAACACGATGCCCTTGCCGGACAGTTCGCCCTGCGCGCAGCGGCTGAACGCGTCCAGCGCCGCCTTGGAGGCGACGTAGGCGGAGAAGCGCGGCGAGTTGGCCAGCACGCCGATGGAGCTGATGTTGACGATGTGGCCGCGCCGGCGCTCGGTCATCTTCGGCATGAAGCCCATGATGAGCCGCAGCGAGCCGAAGTAGTTGAGCTGCATGGTGCGCTCGAAATCGTGGAAGCGGTCGTAGGACAGCTCGATGGAACGGCGGATCGAGCGCCCGGCATTGTTGACGAGGATGTCCACGCCGCCATGCCCGGCGACCACCTTCTCCACCAGCGCATCGCAGGAGGCCATGTCGGCCAGGTCGCAGGTGTAGGCATGGCAGGCGCCGCCGGCCGCGACGATCTCGTCGCGCGTGGCGAAAAGCTCCTCCTCGCCGCGCGCCACGATCACCGTGATCGCGCCGGCCGCCGCCACCTTCAGCGCGGTGGCCTTGCCGATGCCCGACGAGCCGCCGGTGATCAGCACCACCTTGCCCTTGACCTTGCCCTTGAGGCTGCGGTCCACGAACAGCGACGGGTCCAGGTGCCGCTCCCAGTAATCCCACAGCCGCCAGGCGTAGTCGTCCAGCGCCGGCACGCGGATGCCGCTGCCCTTGAGCGCGCGCTCGGTTTCGCGGCAATCGAAACGCGTGGGGTAAGTGACGAACTTGACCACTTCCTTCGGAATGCCCAGATCGCGCAGCAGCATGCCGGTGAAGCGCTTGACCGGCGGTAGGTTGCCGAGCGCGGCCTTCACCGGGAACGGCACGAACGAGAACATGCGGGCGTCCAGCCGCATCGTCATCTGCGGCGCATGGCCGGCGCGCGCGAACAGGTTGAGCACTTCGCCGATGCGGCGCGGGTCCGGATCGGTCAGGTGGAAGCAGCCGCCGTTGAGCCCGGGCTTGTGCGCGATGTGGTCCATCGCATCGGCCACGTAGTCCACCGGCACCAGGTTCACCCGTCCGCCCTCGATGCCGATCATCGGCATCCACGGCGGCAACGTCTCGCGCAGCTTCTTGAGCGCGCCGAAGAAATAGTACGGCCCGTCGATCTTGTCGATCTCGCCGGTCCTGGAGTGCCCCACCACCACGCCGGGGCGATAGATGCGGTAGGGCCGCCTGCATTCTTCGCGCACCACTTTTTCGGCGTCGTGCTTGGTGCGGAAGTACGGATTGTCCAGATCCTCGGCCTCGTCGAACATGTCCTCGCGGAACGTGCCCGGGTACAGCCCCGCCACCGCGATGGAACTGGCGTACTGGAAGCAGCCGGCGTTCACCGCCTCCGCCAATGCCACCGCGTTGCGCGTGCCTTCGACGTTGGCCACCAGTTGCGAGGCGCCATCGGCGGCCAGGTCGTAGATCGCGGCAAGATGGAAGAAGTGCTTGATCTTGCCCTTCAGCTCGGCGACCTTCTCCGCGCTCACGCCCAGCCGCGCCTTGGCCAGATCACCCTGCACCGGCACGATGCGCTTCCTGTCCCAGTCCATGCGCTCGATCAGCGCATCGAGTTTCTTCTGCGACCCCCGGCGCACCAGCACGTAGATCGTGCCTTTGCGCTTGAGCAGGTTGCCGACCAGATGACGACCGATGAAACCCGTGGCGCCGGTGACGAAATAGCTCATGCTTCCCCCCTCCTCTGGATATGGCCACGCGGTCGCTGTTGGTCGCGCCTGCGCGGCATGGATGCCTCGGCGAACAATAGCCTGATGCATAGGGCGTGTCATGCACTTTGACGCCCCGCCGGACGCGTGCTATCAAACGGCTCCCATCCTCCTGCACCGCGACCCAAGGATTCCGCCATGTCCGACCTGACGGCCGAGTTCGAGCAAGCCTCCCACGACGTCAAGTCCCTGCCCGAGCGCCCGGACAACGACACCCTGCTCAAGCTCTATGCGCTCTACAAGCAGGGCGCCGAAGGCGATGTCAACGGCCCCAAGCCGGGCTTCTTCGATTTCGTCGGCACGGCCAAGTACGAGGCCTGGGGCAAGCTGGCCGGCACATCGCAGGACGAGGCGAAGAAAAAGTACATCGCGCTGGTCAAGAAACTCCTAGCGGGCTGACCGGGATGGCACGCGGCACCCGCGAGCGGATCCTCGACACCAGCCTGGCGATGTTCAACGCCCGCGGCGAACCGAACGTCACCACCAACCACATCGCCGACGAGCTGGAGATCAGCCCCGGCAACCTGTACTACCACTTCCGCAACAAGGACGACATCGTCGCGCACCTGTTCTCGCGCTACGAAGCGCGCATCGACCAGGTGCTGGTGGTGCCGGACGACCGCCTACCCGGCCTGGAAGACCTGTGGCTGCAACTGCACGCGGTGTACGAGTGCATCTGGGATTACCGCTTCCTGTTCCGCGACCTAGTGGACATCCTGGCGCGCAACCGCAAGCTGCGCCTGCATTTCTCCCGCATCCTCAAGCGCGCGGCCGACAATGCCACCGAGGTGATGCGCGCGATGGTGCGTGCCGGAGTGATGCGCGCCTCGGCCGACGAGATCCGCGCCACCGCCGACAACATCCTCGTCATCGCCACGTTCTGGCTCAACTTCAGCGCGGTGCGCGGCGAACGCGACGAGCAGGAAGCCATTCGTCTCGGCATCCACCAGGTGATGATGCTGCTGGCGCCGTTCCTGCGCGATGCCGAGCGCGTGCACCTGAACCGGCTGGCCGAAGCCTACCTGCCGGATCGGCACTGAACGCGACGATGCGGCGATCCGCCTGTCCGCACTGCAAGCAATCCAGCCTCTCGTGCTGGAAAAAACTCGGGCTGGGTCCAGCGCGGCGCATTCCCTGCCCGGCCTGCGGCAAAGGCATCGGCGTGGCGTGGCTGCCGTCCATCGCGACGAACGCGCTGTTGGCGTTCGCGGTTCCGCTGAGCTTCGTGATTCCCTTCGCGCTGTTCGGGCCGATGGACTGGTACGGGTTCACGATCGCGGCAGCGATCGGCCTTGCCTGCATCCAACTGCCGCTGGCCTGGGCGTGCTGTCGTTTCGTGCCGCTCGTCGCACGCGACGGCTGACACCCGCCGGAGCCTCGGAAGCTCGCCATTCCAGCGAAAGCCCGGATGACGGAAACAGAGGCTTTCGAGACCGACTTCCGAACCCCAGAAACACGACAGGCTCCGAAACCGGAGCCTGTCGTTTTGACACTTGGCGGTACGGATCAGGCCGCCTTCTTCGCCGTGCTGCGCGCCTTGGCGGCGGTTTTCTTCACGGCCTTCTTGGTCGCGGCGACCTTGCGCGCGGCGGTCTTGCGCACCGCCTTGGGCTTGGCCTGCTTCTTCGAGAACGTCGCCACCACCGGCGACAGGCGCGCTTCCAGTTCGCCCTTGACCGAGCCGTAGGCATCGGTGGCACGCGCCAGTAGCGGATCGACCTTGGCTTCCACCTTGGCCTTCACTTCATTGAGGTTCGCGCGCGCCTGCTTGTTCAGCGCGTCGATGCGCTTGCTGGCGGCGTCGCGGAACTGGGTGCCTTCCTCGACCAGCGTGCCGTACACCTTCACCGCCTGCTTGCGGGTCAGCGACACCACGCCCAGCCCGGCCAGCCACAGATCACGCGGATCGACGCCCGGATTCTTCGCTTGCTTGACCATTTTCCTCATCTCCTGAAATGACGGCCGCCTGGCCGGGAACGGTTCTGCGATGAGGATGCTAGGGAGGCGGGATGGAGCAAACACACTACATGCGGGATCGACGACAGGCCCTAGTCTTCGTCCAGTTCCTCGTCCAGCGGCAGCGCGTCCGGATCGTGCGCGTCGCGCGGACCATCCTCGTCGCTCACGCCGGGACTGCCGCGCTGGGCTTCGCGCACGACCTGCTGTTCGCTGGCTTCCTCGCCCAGGTGGAACGCCGCGAATCCGGGCAGCACCACCTGGTTGCGCGCCATGCCGATGACATTGCCCAGCACCGGCGACACCACATCGCGCTCGATGTTGTTGATCGGATCGATGACCACGCCCAGCACCTGCCCCGGCTCGACCCGCTCGCCGAGCGCGACGCGGCTGAGCAGCAGGCCGCCGGCGTCGGCGCGCACCCAGGTCGATTCGTAGAAGATCGGCTGCGGTTCGTCCCACAGAGGCAGGTTCCGCGTCATGCCGAGCTTGTGCATCAGGGTTTCCAGCGCCTGCTCGCCGTGCGCGATTTCGAGCGGTTCCAGTTCGCCCGGCCCGCCGACCTCGAACGTCACCGCCGGAATCCCCACGCCCAGCGCGGCAGTGCGCAGCATGCCGCGCGAGCCGCGGCTGTGCAGCACGGGAGTCGCGCCGAAGCCGCGCGTGAACTCGCGCACTTCCGGGCGGCTCAGGTCGGCCCTCACCTGCGGCAGGTTGCGGCGGTCGAACGAGCCGGTGTGCAGGTCCACCAGCGCCTCGCACTGGCTCATCACCTGCGTGAAGAAGCTGTGCGCGATGCGCGAGGCGATGCTGCCGTAGCGGGTGCCGGGGAAGAAGCGGTTGAGATCGCGCCGGTCCGGCAGGTAACGCGAATTGCGCGAGAAGCCGAACAGGTTGACCACCGGCACCGCGACCAGCGTGCCGCCAAGATCGCCGGGTTCGACCCGGTTGGCGATGCGCCGCACGATCTCCACGCTGTTGAGCTCATCGCCATGCACGCCGGCCGTCAGGCACAGCACCGGCCCGGGCCGCACGCCGTGCACCACCACCACCGGGCTGACGACCTCGCTGCCGGAAAAGCTCATGCTGGCGTTCCATTCCAGCCGCGCGCGCTTGCCCGGCAGCACCTGCGCGCCGAGGATCTCGAACGGACCGACCAGCACCGGGCCGATGAATTCGGACGAAGCCGGGTCGCCGGCGGGAATCAGCGTCGGCGGGCCGACGAAAGCGTTGTCAGCCGCCGCCGGCAACGCCACCAGCGCCGCGAACATGCCGCACGCAAGCGTCGCCCAGCGGCCGGCTCTCCGCGCTGCCACGATCACGCCACCGCATCGCACTGCGCGCAGCGCCCGTGCACTTCCAGCGTCTGCGCCTGCGGGCGGAAGCCCAGCGCCAGCGCCTGCTGGGTGAGCAGGCGGGTGGCCTTCTCGTCCTCCATCTCCACCGCGCGCCCGCAGCCATCGCAGATCAGGAACGGCGCCGAGTGCGGCGTGCGCGGCTGGTGGCAGCCGATGAAGGCGTTGATGGACTCGAGCTTGTGGATGAAACCGTTTTCCAGCAGGAAATCCAGCGCGCGGTACACCGTCGGCGGTGCCGCCGGGCCCTTGCCGTCGCGGATCAGGTCCATCAGGTCGTAGGCCTTCACCGGCCGGTCGGCCTGCGCCACCAGGCGCAGCACGCGCTCGCGCAACGGCGTCAGGCGCAGCCCGCGTTCCTCGCACACCGTGGCCACTTCGCGCACGAAATCCTCGCGGTCGTGCACGTGGTCGTGGGGATGGGAACAGGGCTGGTGCAGGGACGAACTCATTGGGGCCGGATCATAACAGCGCCCGCCACGCCGCATCCCGCAGCGCGGCTGCGCGGTCTGGATCGCTTCAGCCTGGCAACATGCCCGATTCGACGATGCCCAGGGCGGTATCCAAGCGCGCCAGCGCGCCCTCGCGGCCGCACAGGTAGATCGTGTGGTCGATGGAGGGCGAGACCTGCCCACCGGTGGTCGCCACGCGCAGCGGCTGGGCCACCTTGCCCAGGCCCAGCCCGAGCGATTCGGCGGTTTCGCGCAAGGCCGCGTCGATCGCCGCCGGGGTCCATTCGGCCAGCGCCGCCAGCCGCGTACGCGCATCGCGCAGCACATCGCCGGCCGGCAGCAGGTGCTTGGCGACGGCGGCCTGGTCCCATTGCTCGACGCCCAGGTACCAGACCCGTGCGCGCTCGGCCATGTCCTTGAGGGTTTTCACGCGGTCGCGCAGCGCCACCACGACATCGGCCGGGTCCGGTCCCGTGTCCGGGTCGATGCCGGCCGCGCGCAGGTGCCAGAGCAGGTGCGGCACGATTTCCAGGGGATCGTCGGCCTTCAGGTAATGCTGGTTGAGCCAGGCCAGCTTCTCGAAGTCGAAGCGCGAGGCGGCCTTGTTGACGTTCTCGATGCGGAACAGGTCGATCATCTCGGGCATCGAGAAGATTTCCTGGTCGCCATGCGACCAGCCCAGCCGCACGATGTAGTTGAGCAGCGCATGCGGCAGGTAGCCGTCGTCGCGGTACTGCATCACGCCCACCGCGCCGTGGCGCTTGGAGAGCTTGGCCCCGTCCGGCCCGTGGATCATCGGCAGGTGCGCGAAGGCCGGCGGGGTCGCGCCGAGGGCGTGGTAGATGTTGATCTGGCGCGGCGTGTTGTTGATGTGGTCCTCGCCGCGGATCACCTCGGTGATGCCCATGTCGATGTCGTCCACCACCACCGCGAAGTTGTAGGTGGGGTGGTCGTCCGAGCGCCAGATGATGAGGTCGTCCAGTTCCTCGTTGGCGATCTCGATGCGGCCGCGCACCTTGTCCTCGAACACCACGCTGCCCGCCTGCGGGTTGCGGAAGCGGATCACGCGGTTGGGATCGTCGCGGCGCGGTTCGTTGCGGTCGCGGTAATAGCCGTTGTAGCGCGGCTTGACCCCTTCGGCCATCGCCTTCTCGCGCATGGCCTCGATTTCCTCGCGGCTCTCGTAGGCGTAGTACGCCTTGCCGGCCTTGACCAGGTCCTCGGCGGCCTGGCGATAGCGGTCGATTCGCAGGGTTTGATAGAACGGGCCTTCGTCGTGCTCCAGCCCGAGCCAGCGCATGCCTTCCAGGATGGCGTCCACGGCCTCCTGGGTGGAACGCTCGCGGTCGGTGTCCTCGATGCGCAGGATGAACTGCCCGCCCTGCCGCCGGGCTTGGAGCCAGCAATAGAGCGCGGTGCGGGCGCCGCCGATGTGGAGGAATCCGGTGGGACTGGGGGCGAAGCGGGTGCGGCAGGTCATAAAGGCGTGGCGGCAAGGGAAAGATCGGCGATTTTACCCCGCCCCACCCGATTTCAGGGCCGCAGCCGTTCCGCCAGCCGGCCCGCGAGCCAGCGCAGCGCGGCCATCAACCAGATCGCCATGACGAGGCCCAGCAACAGCGCCAGCGGCAGGTCATCGCCGTCGCTGACGGCTTTCGCCATCATGCCCGCGCAGCCCAGCGTGGCGAACCCGGCCGCCATGCCATGGCGCAGCGTGGACGCGAACAGGCTCAACGGCAGCGTGACGACGCACAGCGCCGCCGCCAGGAAGGCCACTCCCTTGATGAAGACGACGAAGACGACCCAGCCCCATGCGTTGCGCGGCCGCAGGTACGCGAACGGATTGCGGTAGAACGCCACCACTTCGCCCGTGCGATGCCTCAGCAACGCGCCGGCCCCCAGCGTCCATGCCTGCGCGAGCGCGAACGCCAGCAATGCCGAGTGCTCCGGCCACAACCCGCGCAGCACGAACGCGAGCGCGATGGACACCGGCAACAGCAGCGGACGCCAGCGCTGTCCCCCCGGCCAGTCGATCAGCGGCAGGAGCAGTGCCAGTCCCCAGCCGCCGAAGAACTGGAGCGCACTCAAGTCGTCCACGTCCGCCGGCATGAACGCAGCCCAGGCCGCCAGTGCGCCGGCAATGCCCATCGTCGCCAGCGTGGCCAGGCGTGGATGGCGTGCGCGCCAATGCTTCAGCGCCGCTGGCAACAATCCATCCAGCCGGTCGAAAACCCCGGCATGGATGAGGCTTCCCATGAGCGCGAGCAATGCCAGCC
Source organism: Chiayiivirga flava (assembly GCA_037190825.1). Taxonomy (GTDB): domain Bacteria; phylum Pseudomonadota; class Gammaproteobacteria; order Xanthomonadales; family Xanthomonadaceae; genus Denitratimonas; species Denitratimonas flava_A. The sequence goes on along the minus strand of JBBCJS010000106.1, from coordinate 5,758 downwards.
CGACCGCAAAACCACCCTGGAAGTAGGCCCGCGCGAGGTCGTCGCCCGCCGCCACGGACAGGAGCACGAACAGCGCGAGCAAGCCCACGATCCACGCCCCCCAGCGCCAGGTCGTCAACTGGTTGATTTCGACGCCTTCGCCGTGCGGTATGCCGATGGCCTCGCGCAGGCCCTCGGGCGCTTGCGACCAACGTTCGACCGCGGCCCCCGGCATCAGCATCGCCAGCAGGCGCGCCCGCCAGATGCGCCCCTGCCGCAACAGCGCAGCCAGCGCGCGCGCATCGCGGAAACGATGCAGCAACGCCTCATCCTTCGCGCCCATCGCGTGCAGGCGCTCGTGCAGGGCGTGGGCGCGTTCCGCACCGAGCATGGCGGCGGCGCGGAAGTCCTCGCGCCAGCCGAAATACGCTGCCAGCGGCAGCACGAAGCCGCCCGGCAGTTCCGGGCAATCGAGCACCAGCGTGGCCATCCAGTTGGAGGCATCCGCGCGCATCGCCAGCGGCAGCGCATCCAGGTCGTAACGCACGCGCGGCCACAACGCGACCAGCGCCTCGTCGCCATGCTCGCGCCAGTAGCCGTACACCCCGCGCGCGATGGCTTCGGGCGAGGCGAATTCCGGCGGTGCGTCCTCGAGTTCCTCCAGGCGCGCTCCATCAGGCGGCGCCGGGGAAGCATCGGACGAGGCGGAAAAGCCATCGTCGGATGCGGGCCACGAGGCGTCGTCCTCGATGGATGCTTCGCTTTGCGGCGTGTGCGGAGCATCGGGCGCGGCGGAAAAGCCATCATCGGATGCGGGCCACGAGGCGTCGTCTCGGATGAGCGCTTCGCCAAGCGAGCCGCCTTGCGGCGTGGCCGAAGCGGCTGGCGCGTCCATCGACGCAACAGCTGCATCGGCCTTCCGCCCTTCCTCGGCATCGTCCATTGCCACTTTCTGCGTCCGCGCCCAACCCAGCGCAGCGTCGTAGGCCTCGCGCAATCGCTGATATCCGGCCGCATCGTCGTCCGGGCGCGTGGTCTTCAGGCGCTTGGCATAGGCGCGCTTGATCGCGACCGCATCCCCGGTCGGCGCGATGCCAAGCTCGTTCCAGGGCCAGAGCATCAGTGCAGGAAGCTGCGGTCGATGCTGTCCAGCGCCTCGCGGAAGCCTTCGCGCGCCTGCGCGACGATCTGCGCATCCTGCGTATCCAGTGCAGCCTCGAACTGCGCCAGCCAACGCTGCACCTGCTCGCGTTCCTCGCCGAGGCGATCTTCGTACAGGCGCTTGGCGCGTTCGATCAGGTAGCGGTTCTCCTGCTCCTCGCGCGGATGCACCTTGAGCGCCTCCAGCCGCTTCAGCGCTGCGTCGATCTGTTCCTGGCTCATGCCGTTGTTGGCCTGCTGGATCAGCGTGGACGCCGTCGCGCCACTGGATTTCTCGCGCGCGTCCACGGCGAGAAGGCCGTTGCTGTCGTAGCTCAGCCGCACCTCGACGCCGACTTCGCCGGCCTTTCGCGGCGGCACGGGAACTTCCAGATCGCCCAGGTGCAGGTTCTCGCTGCCGATGGGCGATTCGCCCTGGCGGATGTCCAGGCGGATCTGCGTCTGGTTGTCCTGCACAGTGTAATAAGTGTTCATGCGCGACACCGGCACCGGCATGTTGCGCTCGATGATCGGCGAGAAGCGGTCGCCGATCTGGCGGCCGCCGATCTCCTCCATCGCCACCACGCCCAGCGAGAACGGCATCACGTCGGTCAGCACCACTTCGTCCAGCGCCGCGTCTCGCGCCAGCAGCGCGGCCTGGATCGCCGCGCCGCGCACGATGGTCTCGTCCGGGTTGATGGTGCGCAGCGGAAGGCGCTGGAACAGCCGCGCCACCATCTGCCGCACCAGCGGCATGCGCGTGGCGCCGCCGACCAGCACCACCTCGGCCAGTTCGCCCGGGGCGATGCGCGCATCCATCAGGGCGCGCTCGATGGGCCGGCGCAGGCGCGCCAGAAATTCGGCGCTGGCCGACTCGAACGCGGCGCGGTCGATCTCGCGCTCATGGGCGCGCTCGCCGATCTGCACCCGCATCGTCACCGTCGCACGGTCGCTCAGTTCGCGCTTGGCCTGCTCGGCGGCGCGCCACAGCGCGCCGGCTTCCCGCAGCGCGCGGCGCTCCGCCTCGGGCAGGTCGGCGCAGCGCGAAAGGAAGATCTCCGCCACCGCCTGCGCGAAGTCCTCGCCGCCCAGGCGCGTGTCGCCGGCGCTGGAACGCACCTCGACCACGCCGTCGAAATAATCCAGCACGGAGACATCGAACGTGCCGCCGCCCAGGTCGAACACCAGAAACACGCTGTGCTCGGCGCGCTCGGCAAGCCCGTAGGCCAGTCCGGCGGCGGTCGGCTCGTTCAGCAGCCGATCCGCGCGCAGCCCGGCGATCTCCGCCGCCGCCTGCGTGGCCTTGCGCTGGGCCTGGTTGAAATACGCCGGCACGGTGATGACGGCGCGCTCGATCTTCTCGCCCAGATGCCGCTCGGCATCGGCCTTCAGCGATTTGAGCACCAGCGCCGACAGTTCCTCGGAGCGGAACTCGCGCCGCCCCAGCCTGAAGCGCCGCTCGCTGCCCATCCAGCGCTTGAACGCCACCGCGGTGCGGTCCGGATGCGTGGAAAGCCGCTCGCGCGCCGGCAGGCCGACGAGGATCGCCTCGTCATCGCCCAGGCTCACCGCCGAGGGCGTCAGCGCATGGCCGAAGGCATTGGGAACGATCTGCGGCTCGCCGTCGCGGAACACCGCGGCGAGGGAATTGGTGGTGCCAAGGTCGATGCCAAGGATCATCGGTGCGGGGAACCGGCGGAAAGCCCGGAATGCTACCGTGAAACGGCGTCCCCGCCGCCCCCGTGTTTCTTCCGCCGCCCACGACCCGGCACCTTGAACGGGCTCTGCACGGCATACCCCACACATGGGCATGGGTGCGGACAACAGCGCTACACTTGCCGGCTCAAGGCGCCGCGACAGCGGCGCCTCCCCATCAACCTCACCGGAGTTTCCCCGCAATGATCCTGCGTTCCCTGATGCTTGCCGGTTTCATGCTGCCGGCGCTCGCCATCGCCCAAGACACCGCCCCGGCCGCCGCTCCCAACGAAACCACCGCGGCCGCAGCCGGCCCGCGCGTGGCGCTGCATACCAACCTGGGCGACATCGTCGTCGAGCTGGACCCGGCGAAGGCGCCGCTGTCGTCGGAGAACTTCCTCGCCTACGTGAAGGACGGCTACTACAACGGCACCGTGTTCCACCGCGTGATCGACAACTTCATGGCCCAGGGCGGCGGCTACACCACCGACCTGCAACCCAAGCCCACCCGCGCGCCGATCAAGAACGAGGCCAACAACGGCCTGTCCAACCTGCGCGGCACCATCGCGATGGCGCGCACCACCGACCCGCACTCGGCCAACTCGCAGTTCTTCATCAACCTCGTGGACAACCCGCGCCTGGACTACGTCTCCGACCAGAACGGCATGACCTGGGGCTACACGGTGTTCGGCAAGGTGGTCGAGGGCATGGACGTGGTGGACAAGATCCGCGCCATCCCGACCCACGGCCAGGGCCCGTTCCGCACCGACGTGCCGACCCAGCCGGTGGTGATCGAGCGCGCCGAAGTGCTGGCCGCGCCCGCCGCACCGGCCGAGAGCGAATAAGCCCATCACGGTGGCGCGCATCGATACCGATGGCGGTCACGTCGTGCGCGCCCTGTTCGTTTCGGATCTGCACCTGGACCCGGAACGTCCGCACATCACCGAGCTGTTCCTCGCCTTCCTGCGCGAGGAAGCAGCAACGTCGCCGGCGCTGTTCATCCCCGGCGACCTGTTCGAAGCCTACATCGGCGACGACGACGACGCGCCCCTGCCCAATGCGGTGGCGCGTGCGCTGAAGGCCGTCGCCGATGGCGGCACCCGCATCGCCTTCATCCGCGGCAACCGCGACTTCCTGCTCGGGCGCGACTACGCCGCCCGCGCTGGTTTCGACATCCTGCCCGACCCCTGCGTCATCGCCCTGGCCGGCGAGCCAACCCTGCTGCTGCACGGCGACCTGCTGTGCTGGGACGACACCGCCTATCTCACCGTACGCCGCCAGGTTCGCGACCCGGCCTGGCAGCGCGCCATGCTCGCCCGCCCGCTGGAAGAACGCCGCGCCTTCGCCCAGGCCGCACGCGGCGCCAGCGCCGCGCACCAGCAGGCCATGACCTCACTGGACGTGGGCGATGCCTCGCCCCGTGCCGTCGAAGACATGTTCCGCCGCTACGGCGTCATCCGCATGATCCACGGGCACACCCACCGCCCGGCCATCCACGACCTGGTCGTGGACGGCGTGCCGCGCCAGCGCATCGTGCTGGGCGACTGGTACGAACAGGGCAGCGTGTTGCGGGTGTACGACAACGGCCGCTACGAACTGGCCGGATTGAACCTACCGCGAGCCTGTCGAGAAGCCTCGCCCTGAAACACCGACGAAAACCCGTCGTCACCCTTCCCGCAGCCTCGCCACCACCGGCGCGACCTGCGCTTCCCTTCCCAGCGCCACGCCGGCCCGCTCCAGCGCCACGACCAACCCCGCCACATCGTCAGCCCGCACCGTGGCATGCCCCACCTTGCGCCCTGCCCGCGCCGCCTTGCCGTAGTCGTGCCAATGCGCGCCGGGCACGGAAAGCAGGGCGCGCGCATCCGGCAGTTCGCCGATGAAGTTCAGCATGCAGGCCACACCACGCGGCGCGGTATCGCCCAGCGGCCAGCCCAGCACTGCGCGCAGGTGGTTCTCGAACTGCGAGGTTTCCGCGCCCTCGATCGTCCAATGCCCGGAGTTGTGCACGCGCGGGGCCATTTCGTTGGCGAGCAGCGCATCGCCGCAGTCGAACAGCTCCAGCGCGAACACGCCGACGTAATCCAGCGCATCGGCCAGCCGCCGCGCGTGACCGATGGCCTGTTCGGCAAGTCCGGGCGATACGCGCGCGGGCGCGAGGCTGGCGGACAGCACGCCGTCCACGTGCCAGTTCTCGGTGATCGGCCAGGTGGCGAAGGCGCCGTCGCCGCCACGCACCGCGATCACCGAGAGTTCACGGCGGAACGGCACAAAGGCTTCCAGGATCAGTCCCGTGCGCGCGGCCTGCGCGCCAAGCGCGTCCCAGGCGGCATCGGCATCGGCAAGGCCGCGCAACCGGAACTGGCCCTTGCCGTCGTAACCGAAGCGGCGGGTCTTGAGGATGCACGGCACGCCCAGGCGCGCGAGCGCGGCGTCCAGGCCGGCGCGATCGTCCACGGCGGCGAATCCCGGCGTGGGGATGCCAAGCGCGTTGAAGCGGGTTTTCTCGATCAAGCGGTCCTGCGCGGTGGCCAGCGCCTGCGGCCCCGGATGCACGCGCACGCGCGCGCCGAGCGCCTCGATGCTGGCGGCCGGCACGTTCTCGAAATCGAAGGTGGCCACGTCCAGGCCCTGCGCGAAACGAGCCAGCGCACCGGCATCGTCGAACGCGCCCTGCGCCAGCGGCATCGCCTGCCCGGCGCAGGCATCGGCATGCGGATCGAACGCGCGCAGGCGCAGGCCCATCGGCACGCCGGCCAGCGCCATCATGCGCGCCAGTTGCCCGCCGCCGAGGATCCCGACGGTTGCGGACCTCATGGCGCGGAGGGGTCCGGATTCGCCAGCACGTCAGCGGTCTGTGTCGCGCGGAAGGCATCGAGCGCTTCACGAACACGCGCATCGCCTCCGGCAAGGATCGCCGCGGCGAACAGCGCCGCGTTGGCCG
>JBBCJS010000105.1:0-3093 GCA_037190825.1 Chiayiivirga flava | reverse complement strand
ACGCCGCGCGCGCGGGCAGATGCGTCTCAGCATCGCGACGCTGCCGGCCTTCGGCGCGCGCTGGCTGATGCCGCACTTTCCGGATTTCGCCAACGCGCACCCTGAGGTCGCGGTGACCTTCTTCACCCGCACGGAGCCGGTATCGTTCGAGGGGCGTCGTTTCGACGGCGCGATCCACTACGGCCTCGCGCCACCGCCCGGGACGCGTGGCGAGTGGATCATGGACGAACAGCCCACCCCCGTCTGCGCGCCGCGCCTCCGGCATCCCGCGGGGCTGTCTCTCGCCGGCGCGCTTCCCCATTATCGCCTGCTGCATCATGTCCATCGGCCCGCGGCATGGGCGGACTGGCTCTTGCGGTCGGGCGTGCAGAAGATCGATGCCGAACCCGGCCCCGCCTTCGAGCAGCTGCACCTGATGATCGAGGCGGCGCTCTCCGGCCTCGGCATGGCGCTGCTGCCGAGGTTCATGGTGCGGGAGGAGCTCGCGGCGGGCCGGCTGATCGCGCCGTTCGCGGAACAGACGGCCAGCGGCTGGGGCTACTGGTTCATCTATCCCGGCGACCAGAGCCTGGGAGAGGCGGCGAGGGCCTTCCGGGACTGGCTGCTGCGGGTGGCCTCGGCCGAACGGCTATCAGCGCCGGAGGAATGAGGGGGTCAATACGATCCGCCATTGACCGGCAGCACCTGTCCGGTGACGTAGTCGGCAAGCTCCGAGGCGAAGAACAGCACCGCCTTGGCGATGTCCTGCGCTTCGCCCATGCGCCGCAGCGCGAGGCCTTCGATGACCTTCCTCTGCCCCTCCGGCCCGTAGCTGTCCCATTGCCTGCGGGTTCCGGGGGACACGGCGAACAGGCCGGGCGCAACCGCGTTCACCGTGATGCCGTGCGGTCCCAGTTCCTGCGCCATCTGCCGCGTCAGCCCGATCAGCGCATGCTTGGCGCTGGTATAGGCCTGGATGCCGGTGCGCGACGCACGGATGCCGGCGCCGGAGCTGATGTTGACGATCCGGCCCCGCTGCGCACGCTTCATCGCCGGCGCGGCGGCGCGGATGGTGGCGAAGGCGGCGTCGAGATTCACGTCCATGATCGCGCGCCAGTCGGCGTAGCTGGCGTCCTCGATCGGCGCGAAGGCGCGGCCCAGCACGCCGCCGGCATTGTTCACCAGCACATCCACCGCGCCGGTTTCGCGTTCGATACCCGCGATCCAGCCGGCGACCGCGTCATGGTCGGTCAGGTCCACGATCCGCGTGGCGATGCCGTCATGGCCCGAGGCGGTCTCGGCGAGGCCGTCGCGGTCGATATCGATGGCGAACACCCTGGCGCCACGCTGTGCGAAGGCCTGCGCCGTGGCCCGGCCGAAGCCGGTCGCCGCGCCGGTGATGGCCACCGCGCGGCCGTTGAAATCGAGATCCACGGTCTCAGTCTCCCTTGCTGATGACGGCACGGCCATGGGCCCGGACCTGCGCGGCGCCACGCGCCCGCTCGGCCAGGATCACCAGTGCCAGTTCGGCCGCCGCTTCGATATGCGCCACGCCGGCGCGTTCCGCCGCATCCGCGTCGCGCGCGGCAATGGCATCGGCGATGGCGCGCAGTTCCGCCACGCTCTGCGCCGCGCGCCCCGGCCAGCGGGTGGAGCTGAACCGGAACAGCGCCGTCCGGTTCCGGATCGTGCCCAGCATCTGGCGCAGCGCGTCGTTGCCCGCGCCGTCGAACAGCGCGGCGTAGAATTCCGCGTTGGCGGCGATGGCGCCCGAGATCTGCCCTGCCAGTCGTGCGCGTTCCAGGGCGTCCACCGCGTCCTGCAGGGCGGATGCATGCGCCGGCGTGCCGTGAACGGCGCAAAGCCGCGCGGCCTGGCCTTCCAGCATGGCGCGCAGCGCGTACAGGTCGCGCGTTTCCTTTTCCGACAGCACGGCGACCGCAGGGCCGCGATGCGGCACCACCGTGATCAGGCCTTCCGATTCCAGCTGCCGCACCGCCTCGCGCACCGTGGTGCGGCCCACACCGGTCATTTCCCCGAGCATGCGTTCCGGAAGGCGCTGGCCCGGCAGCAGCTGGCCGGCGACGATGGCCGCGCGCAGGCTCTCCTCCGCGATCTGGCGGACGGAGGCACTGGTCGCATCCGGCGTGGAAGGCTCCTGGCCCATGGCGGGACCGTGTGAAATTGTCTGCGGGCAGTCAACCGGATTGACAGACAATCTGCCCCCGCCGACCTTCCGCCGCGCAACGCGGAACGGGAAGCGGACATGGCGGACAGCATCGTGATCTGGGGGGCCGGGGCGATCGGCGGCACGATCGGCGCGTACCTGGCCCGCGCTGGACATGACGTGCTGTTCGTCGATGTGGTGCCCGAGCACGTGGCCGCCATCGAAGCCGGCAGGCTGCGCATCGAGGGCCCGGTGGCCGACTTCACCACCGGCGGCCGCGCGGCCACGCCCGACCGCGTCACCGGCAGGCACCGGCTGATCCTGCTCGCGGTGAAGGCGCACCACACCGAGGCCGCGACCCGCGCGCTCGCGCCGCACCTGGCCGAGGACGGGGCGGTGGTGTCCTGCCAGAACGGGCTGAACGAACTGGTGATCGCCGACATCGTCGGCCGCGGGCGCACCATCGGCGCCTTCGTCAATTTCGGTGCGGACTATCAGGAACCCGGCCGCATCCTGTACGGCGTGCGCGGCGCCGTGGTGGTGGGCGAGCTGGATGGCGCGCGCACGCCCCGCATCGCCGTGCTGCACGCTCTGCTGCGGCAGTTCGAACCGGATGCCGTGCTGAGCGACAACGTGTTCGGCTATCTGTGGGGCAAGTCCGGCTATGGCGGCATCCTGAAAGCCTCGGCCCTGACCAATGATTCCATCGCGGACTTCATCGCCGATCCGAAGCGCAAGGCGCTGATCGTGGGGCTGGTGCGGGAGATCCTGTCCGTGGCCGCGGCGGAGAAGGTGACCCCGCTCGGCTTCGACGGGTTCGATCCCACGCCCTTCCTCGGCACCGACATGGCGGCGATCGATGCCACCATCGCGCGGGTGGCCGCCTACAATCGCGGATCGGCGAAAACCCATAGCGGCATCTGGCGCGACCTCGCGGTGCGCAAGCG
>JBBCJS010000104.1:0-32756 GCA_037190825.1 Chiayiivirga flava | reverse complement strand
GCTCGATCGCGCCGCCGAAGGCCACGATCCCGTCACGCTGGCCTTGCTCGCCGCGCGCCAGCACGAACGCCGCGGCGACGCGGCGCGCATCGTCGCGCTGTTCGACCCGCAACCGATCGCTGCGCTGCCGCCGCGCGCGCTGGACATCTACCTCTCCGCGCTGGTCGACACCGGCCGCGCGCAGGAAGCCGTGACGCTGCTGCCCACCTGGCGCGCCAGCCATGTCGCCGAAGGCGAAGCGCAGGCCACGCGGGAAGCGGACATCCTCGCCGCCGCGATGCGGCAGGCGCCGGATGCCGAGGCGCTGTCACAGCTCTGGTCGAACCTTTCGCGCGCGCAGAAGACCGATGCGCGCATCGTCGAAGCCTATGCGCGCCGCGCCGTGGTCTGCGGCGAGGCCGAAGCCGGCATCGCGGCGGTGGAAAAGGCGCTGCGCAAGCAGTGGTCGCCAGCGCTGGCGGCGGTCTACGGCGTACTGCCGCGCAGCGCGCGCCATTCACCGCTGAAGATGGCCGAGGCCTGGCTCGCCGACCACCCGGACGATCCCGCCCTGCTGGTCACGCTCGGCCACCTGTGCCGCAACGAACAGATCTGGGGCAAGGCCGAGGATTACCTGCAACGCGCGCTGGCGCTGGGTGCCGGCGCCCAAGCATGGGAAGAACTGGGCCACGTCCACGCCGCCCAGCACCACGACGCCAAGGCGCGCGAAGCCTACGCCCGTGCGCTGGCGATGCAGCGCGACGAAACCGTCGCCGCGCTGCCGGACCGCAGCCTGCGCGAACTGATCGCGGGCGAGGCGGTGGCCGAAACCCGTTCCAGCATGGGCGTGCCGCTGCTGCCGCACGAGGACGAGGACACGCTTTCACCGACGCGCGATTGAGCGCTTGTCAGGCGGCCATGGGAAGCATCGAATCAACCGTAATGGCGTTGGAACTGGAACTACTGGAGCCAGCCGTCCGCTCCGACTACCAGCGCCTCGACGCGTTGCTCGCCGATGACTTCCATGAAGTAGGAGCCAGTGGCCGTTCCTTCGGCAAAGCCGACGTCCTCTCGCGCCTTCCCGGTGAACGTGGCGTCGCGTTCGCAACGACCGATATGCAGGCTTACCCGCTCAGCTCGACCGTTGTACTCGTTACGTACCAGGCCATTCGCTCGCACGCCGGCGAGACGGCGCACTCCAAGCGTAGCTCGGTATGGGTTCACCGCTCCCATGGCTGGCAAATGCGCTATCACCAAGGCACCAGCGGCGCATAGCCGCATGGGTCGGGCATCCCCGGCGGTCGAAGCAGGATCAAGATGGCCCCCGGATATCGCTGCGCGATTCCGGGGAGACGGGGCGAGGACCGCTTCGAGGCGACGGCGTGTGAGACGATCCGAAGCGCCGTGGACGACGTGCCTCAACCACCCACCTGGGCGATCCAGTCGTTGAGGTTGTAGTAGTTGCTCACCCGCGCGATGCGGCCATCGGCGATGTCGAAGAACGCCCCGCCCGGCAGCGCGTAGGTCTGGCAGGTGGCCGGCGGCAGGCCCTCGTCATCGGCCAGGTACTCGCCGTGCACCACGTATTCGGCGGCGGCGTGCGCGCCATCGTCGCTGGCGAGGATGCGGATGTCGCGCAGCTGCTCGGCATAGCTTTTCCGCATGCGGGCGAGAAAGGCGCGGAAGGCATCGACGCCGGTTTCGCGTGCGCCCTGGTTGAGATCGTGCGCAACGTCCGGCGCGAGCAGGACGAGCATCGCTTCCCAGTCTCCCCGGTTGAAGGCGGCGTAGTAGTTTTCGATCAGGGCGATGGCACGGTCGGCGGCGCGCTGGTGGGCGTGCGTCATGGAGAAATCCTCAACGGGAGAACAGGGGGGACAGGTCGAGGTTACCGCCGCTCAGCACCAGCCCCACGCGGCGGCCGGCGAAGCGTTCGCGTTCGCGCAGCAACGCCGCCAGCGGCACCGCGCCGGAGGGTTCGACCACCTGCTTCATGCGCTCGAAGATCAGCCGCATCGCGGCGCGCACTTCGTCGTCGTTGGCCAGGAGGATGCCGTCGCAGTGGCGCGAGAGGATGGCGAAGGTGCGTTCGGAAAGGTGCGCGCGCAGGCCGTCGCAGATCGTGTTCGGCGTCATGTCGGTGATGCGGCGCCGCTGGCGCAGCGACTGGTAGGCGTCGGACGCGCCTTCCGGCTCCGCGCCGAACACCTCGATGGCGGGATTGAGCGCCTTGGCCGCCAGCAGCGTGCCGGACAACAGGCCGCCGCCGGAGACCGGCGCGACGATGGCGTCCAATGCCGCGGCCTGGTGCAGCAGTTCGAATGCGGCGGTGCCCTGGCCCGCGATCACGCGCGGGTCGTCGAAGGGGTGGATCAGTTCGCCGCCGGTTTCGGCCAGCACCTGCGCGGTGACGCGGTCGCGGTCGTGCTGGGAGACTTCGCAGGGCACGATGCGCGCGCCGAAATCGGCGATGGCCGAGAGCTTCACCTGTGGCGCGCTGTGCGGCACCACCACCGTGGCCGGAATGCCGCGCAGCTTGCAGGCCAGCGCGATGGCGGCGCCGTGGTTGCCGGAGGACTGCGTGACCACGCCGCGCGCCGCGGTGGCGTCGTCGAGCGAGAACACCGCATTGCATGCGCCACGGAACTTGAACGCGCCCACGCGCTGGAGGTGCTCGGCCTTGAAGAACAGCGTCGCGCCGGCAAGACGGTCGAGCGAGGCCGAACCGAGCACGGGCGTGACGTGGGCGTAGGGCGCGATGCGCGCGGCGGCGTCGCGGATGGCATCCAGATCGATGGCGGGCATGGTTCGGCCGAGCGGAAACGGGCCTTACAGAATAGAGCGTGCCGTGCCCCTGGAAGCGCACGATGCGTTCCATCCGGGCATCCGGGACTTCGCGCCCATACCCCACATTTGGGTACTATCCGGGACTGTGACGCGTATCACGCCAAGGCGCGACGCCTGCTCGGCGCGTGGCACGCCAGACAATCCAAGGAGACGGGATGACTTCCACCGCCGATCCGGTGATCCGGCTGGCCGACTATCGTCCGCCGGCGTGGCGCATTTCCAGGGTGAGCCTGGATTTCGATCTCGATGCCCACGACACGCAGGTCGGCGCGACCCTGCTGCTGGAACCGGACCCCGACCAGCCGCCCCGGCCGCTGCGACTGGACGGAGAGGACCTGGAACTGATCGACATCGCGCTCGACGGGCGCACCCTTTCCCCGCACGAATACCGGCTCGACGCCACCGGCCTCACCATCGAGGGCATCGGCGGGCCGTGCGAACTGCACACCACGGTGCGCCTCCACCCGCACGCCAACACCCGGCTCGAAGGGCTGTACGTCAGCCGCGACGCGCTGTTCACCCAGTGCGAGGCCGAAGGCTTCCGCCGCATCACCTTCTTCGTGGACCGGCCGGATGTATCGGCGGTGTTCGACGTCACCCTGCGCGCGGACAAGGCGCGCCACCCGGTGCTGTTGTCCAACGGCGATCTGGTCGCTTCCGGCGAACTGCCGGGCGGGCGCCACTTCGCGCGCTGGCACGATCCCCATCCCAAGCCCTGCTACCTGTTCGCGCTGGTGGCGGGCAAGCTCGCGCGCGTGAGCGCGCCGTTCACGACGATGGAAGGCAGGCCGGTGGAAGTGAACGTCTGGGCCGAGCCTGGCGACGTCGCGCGCTGCGGCTACGCGCTCGGCGCCGCCCTGCGCGCGATGGCCTGGGACGAACGCCGCTTCGGCCGCGCCTACGACCTCTCCGTGTTCAACATCGTCGCCGCGCAGGATTTCACGATGGGCGCGATGGAGAACAAGGGGCTCAACATCTTCAACGCGCGCTACATCCTGGCCGACATCGACACCGCCACCGACGACGACTTCCTCGCCATCGAATCGGTGATCGGGCACGAGTACTTCCACAACTGGAGCGGCAACCGCGTGACCCTGCGCGACTGGTTCCAGCTCTCGCTCAAGGAAGGGCTGACGGTGTTCCGCGACCAGGAGTTCACCGCCGACCTGCACTCGCGCGGACTTAAGCGCATCGAGGATGTGCGCCTCCTGAAAAGCCGCCAGTTCGTCGAGGACGCCGGGCCGCTGTCGCATCCGGTGCGGCCGGCCGGCTACCGCGAGATCAACAACTTCTATACCGCCACCGTCTACGAGAAGGGCGCGGAACTGGTCCGCATGCTGCACACCCTGCTGGGCGAGGCCGATTTCCGGCGCGGGCTGGACGCCTACTTCGCCGCGCACGACGGCGGTGCGGCCACGGTGGAGGATCTGGTCGCGGCGATGGCGCAGGCCGCCGGGCGCGACCTGTCGCAGTTCCTGCGCTGGTGGGAGCAGCCGGGCACGCCGCGCATCGAGGCCGACGAAGCCTTCGACCCGGCCACGGGCACCTACACGCTGACCCTGCGCCAGCACGGCGCCGACGCGGAAAAACCGTTGCACATCCCGCTGGCGCTGGCGTTCTACGACGCTGCCGGCCAGCGCATCGACGCCCGGCCCGACACCGATGCGGCGACCCGTCCCGGCCTGGTCGAACTGCACGCCAGCCAACACGTGCTGCGCCTTCATGGCCTTGCCGAAAAGCCGCTGCCGGCCTTCCTGCAGGGGCTTTCCGCGCCGGTGCGGCTGGATTTCCGATACGGCCCGGAGCAGCTTGCCCGGCTGGCGCGGGTGGAAACCGATCCACTGACGCGCTGGGAGGCGATGCAGCAGTTGTCGCGCCTGGCCGTGCTGGCAGGCGAACAGCAGGCTGCGGCCCGCCACGCGCTGGCGGCGGCGCAGGCCGACCTGCTCGACGATGCGCAGGCCGATCCGGCCTTCGTCGCCGAATGCCTGGCATTGCCCGATGTCTGGAACCTGTCCTCGGACCTGCCGCTGCTCGACATCGATGCGCTGTGGCACAGCCGCGAAACAGTGCTGCACACGCTCGCCACGCAACAGGCCGATGCGCTGCGAGCGCGCCATGGCGCGCTCGCAGCGATCGCGCAGGGCGGTCTCGACGGCGGCAGCGCCGCCGCACGCCGGCTGCGCAACCTCTTCCTGCAACGCCTGGCGCGGATCGAACGCGATGGCGAACGCGCCGTCGCGCAGTTCCATGCCGCCAACACCCTCACCGACCGCCTCGCCGCGCTCGCCACGCTGGTGCACGGCGGCCTGCCGCAGGCCGATGCCGTGCTGCGCCGTTTCGCGCAGCGCCATCGCGGCGATGCGCTGACCACCGACAAATGGCTGACGCTGGTCGTCACCGCACCGCGTGCCGGGGTGCTCGACACCGTGGCCGCGTTGCTCGACGGCCCGCACTGGCAGCCGACCAACCCCAACCGCGTGCGCGCCGTGCTCGGCGCCTTCGCGCGCAACAACCTGCCGGCCTTCCATCGCGCCGATGGCGCGGGCTATGCCTTGTTTTTCGAACAATTGCCAAAGCTCGACGCGATCAACCCGCAGGTCGCGGCCCGGCATCTTTCGCTGCTGGAGAACTGGCGACGCCTGGACGACAACCGCCGCACCCGGCTGGCCGCGCACCTGGAGGCGCTGGAACCACGGCTTTCCTCGCGCGACAGCCGCGAGATGCTGGCACGGCTGCGCGGCGGCGCAGGCTGAACCTCCGGCATCGCAGGCTGAACCGGCGACATGCCCGCACCCGCGGGGCCGCCGGGTTCAGCACCGATTTACGCCATGCGTCCGAGACTCGGGCTTCATTCCGCAACAGGGGGCGATCGCCATGATGCGCTGGATCACCTTGCTCACCGCCGCCATCGTGCTCAGCGGCTGCGTCACCACCCGCGAAGTCGTCTATCGTGAGCCCTACGCGGCGGACGGCTACTACGCCCAGGACCCCGCGTACTACCGTCAGGGCGACAGCTACTACGCGCCGGCCTATTCGGGCCACGGCGACTACTACTTCGGCGCCAGCTACGGCGGTGGCTACGGTGCCAGCTACTTCGACTACCCGGTCTACTACTCGGTGTTCTGGCCGATCAACCGCTGGTACTACGACCCGTTCGCGTATCCGGGCTACTACTACGGCGTCACCTGGTTCCCGCGCAGCTACTTCAGCCTGAGCATGAGCTACGGCGGTGGCTGGCGCAGCCACGGCTGGCTGTCCTATTCGCCGTACCGCTATTCCTGGGTGGACAGTTACTACGACTGGCGCCCCTGGTACGACCGCTATCCCAGCTACCGCCGCCACTACCCCACGCCGCGCTACGGCGATGCGCGGGTGGAAGCGTCGCGGCTGGCCGACCTGCGGCGTCCGGCGCCACGCACCCAGTACTACAGCGGCGGCAACCGGATACAGAACGCCGGCGGCGCGGTTCCCTCCTATCGCGGCAACCGCGCGGCCGATTACTACGGCTCGCCACGCGATGGCGTGCGCCGCGTCGGCGCGGGCGCGCCGCGCGCCACACCGGAGACCGGCGCGTTCGGGAATCCCACCCGTGGCGCACCCGGCGGATCGCGCATCCAGGGCACCCCGCGCAGCCAGATACCTGGTGCTTCGACGGGCACGGGCAGCAGCCGCAACGAGGTCGGGCGTTTCTCCGGGCAGCGCAACACGCCGCTGCCGCGCGGAACCACCGGCGCGCCTTCGATCAGCGAACGCCAGGCACAGGACCGGCGCGGCTACGACCTTCCCGGAACACGCCCGGCACCGCGTGCGCGCACTCCGGATACCGGCATCCCGATCCGTGGCATGCAGCCCACGCCGCAGGTGCGCGAACTTGCGCCCACCACCGCGCCGGCTCCGGTGCGCGGCGGCATCCAGTCGCGGCCGGCGATCCGCGAAACGCCGCCTGTCCGCACGGTGGCACCCGTCCTCGAGACAGCGCCCGTGCGCCAGGTGCTGCCGGTACGCGGCACGACGCCGCAGGTGCGGCCGGTACCGAGCTACACGCCCGCGCCTGTGGCGCCGGCGCCGGTCGTCCGCAGCGCGCCTGTCCGCAGTGCACCGGCACCCTCCCACGCGGCCCCGGCGGCGGTGCCCGTTCCGCGACCGGCGCCGGTCGAATCGCGCAGCGAAGGTTCCTCGCAGCGCGGGGATTCTTCGGAGACCCGGCGCGTGGGATCGGGCCGCAACCGCTGACGCGCCGGCGCCACCGGCCGACGAACGAAAACGGGGCCGCATGGCCCCGTTTTCGTTTGCATTCCGCGTCGCCGGCTGTGGCGTTCGCGGCCCCCATCGCGAGAGATCGTGTGGTCACGCACCCTACGAACGTCGTATGTGAATGCAATCACAATATCGAACATTCATGCCCGCCGAACGTATTGCAATGGGCGAGGAGTCGGCGGCATCATGCGGGCCGAGTGACGCGCAACGTCGGTTTCCGACCTGTCCTGCGAGTCGCTCCGCCGAATTCACCGTCTGCTCGGCGCCCGGCAATGGTCTGTCCTGGATTCCCCCTGTTCCATTAAGACCGTCGGGCGCCGACTTTCTTCAGAACCCCCGCCTACGTCGCAGCGCAAACGCGCGCCGGAAGCGGGGGTTCGGCTTTTCCGGGCCTGGAAAAGCCAAGAGCCCGTGCGGCAGCAACGTTCATGGCTTCTGCCGCACGGGCTCTCGATGTATGTGCCGGCGATCGGAAATCCGATCCCGGCGGCGACCCCGTACCGCGCCGACCGATCCCTGTCCAACCCGGTCAGCACATCGGAAACCCGGAACGCGCATGGTGCAGCGATCCTCCGGCCTTCCGCGTGCCTGCCGGCACGGGTGCGGCATAGGTGTTGCAGGAATCGTTCCAACTGCCGCACTGCGGCAATTGCGACAGGAAATGTCAGGTTTTGCCATGCGTTATCACGAATCCTACGAAGTGATCGTCGTCGGCGGCGGCCATGCCGGCACCGAGGCCGCGCTGGCTGCGGCGCGTGCCGGCGCGCGCACGCTGCTGCTGTCGCACAACATCGACACCATCGGCCAGATGAGCTGCAACCCGGCCATCGGCGGCATCGGCAAGGGCCATCTGGTCAAGGAAATCGACGCATTGGGCGGGATCATGGCGCGTGCCGCCGATCGCGCCGGCATCCAGTGGCGCACCCTGAACGCATCGAAAGGCCCGGCGGTGCGCGCCACGCGCTGCCAGGCCGACCGCGCCCTGTACAAGGCCGCGATCCGCCACGCGGTGGAGCACCAGCCGAACCTGACGCTGTTCCAGCAGGCGGTCGAGGACCTGACGCTGGAGGGCGATCGCGTGACCGGCGTGGTCACCCAGATGGGCCTGCGTTTCGATGCGGCCTGCGTGGTGCTGACCGCCGGCACCTTCCTGGCCGGCAAGATCCACATCGGCCAGGCCCACTATGCCGGCGGACGCGCCGGCGACGCGCCGGCCACGCCGCTGGCGATGCGCCTGCGCGAACTGCCGCTGGGGGCGGACCGGCTCAAGACCGGCACGCCGCCGCGCATCGACGGGCGCAGCATCGACTGGTCGGTGCTCGAAGAGCAGCCCGGCGACGAGCCGCGCCCGGTGTTCTCCTACCTGGGATCGCACGCCGACCATCCGGCGCAGGTGAGCTGCTGGATCACCCACACCTCCGGGCGCACCCACGACCTCATCCGGGCCGGGCTGGACCGCTCGCCGCTGTTCACCGGCGCCATCGAGGGCGTCGGGCCGCGCTACTGCCCCTCGATCGAGGACAAGGTGGTGCGCTTTTCCGAGAAGTCCTCGCACCAGATATTCATCGAGCCGGAAGGGCTGACCACCACCGAGATCTACCCCAACGGCATCTCCACCTCGCTGCCGTTCGACGTGCAGTTCGCGCTGGTGCGCAGCATCCGCGGCTTCGAGAACGCCGTGATCACCCGCCCCGGCTACGCCATCGAATACGACTATTTCGATCCCCGCGGGCTGAGGGCCTCGCTGGAAACCCGCGCCATCGCCGGTCTGTACTTCGCCGGCCAGATCAACGGCACCACCGGCTACGAGGAAGCCGCCGCGCAGGGCCTGATCGCCGGCCTCAACGCCGCGCGCGCCGCGCGCGGGCTGGAGCCGTGGACGCCGCGCCGCGACGAGGCCTACATCGGCGTGCTGATCGACGACCTCATCACCAACGGCACGCTGGAGCCGTACCGCATGTTCACCTCGCGCGCCGAATACCGGCTGCAACTGCGCGAGGACAACGCCGACCTGCGCCTGACTGAACGCGGCCGGGAACTCGGCCTCGTGGCCGACACCCGCTGGGCCGCGTTCTGCGACAAGCGCGAGGCGGTCGAACGCGAGAGCGCCCGGCTGAAATCGCTCTGGGCCGCGCCCGGCAACGCGTTGGCGGCGCAGGTGGAAGCCACGCTGGGCGTGAGCGTGTCGCGCGAGACCTCGGCCTACGACCTGCTGCGCCGACCCGAACTGGGCTATGCGCAACTGGCCCAGGTGCCCGCGCTGGCGCCGGGCGTGGGCGATCCGAAGGTGGCCGAGCAGGTCGAGATCCAGGCCAAGTATTCGGGCTACCTGGACCGCCAGGCCGAGGAGATCGAACGCCAGCGCCGCAGCGAGGCCACGCCGATTCCAGTGGATTTCGATTACGCCGTGGTGTCCGGGCTGTCGGCCGAAGTGCGCGCCAAGCTGGAAAAAAGCCGCCCGGAGACCGTGGGGCAGGCGATGCGCATTTCCGGTGTCACGCCGGCCGCGATCTCGCTGCTGCTGGTGCACCTGAAACGCTGGCGCGGCACGCGGCCCGCGGCGGGCGCCGCCTGAGCGCCGTTCGCTGCGCGCGTCAGGCGGCGGGCTTCAGCGCCAGCGCCGCCACGATCCCTGCGAACACCGCCGCGCCCACCCAGTTGTTGTGCAGGAAGGCGCGGAAGCAGGCCGTGCGTTCGCGCTTGCGCGCGATCCGGAACTGCCATCCCACCAGCGCCAGCGCCACGCCGAGCGCGGCGAAATACGGCCATCCCAGCGCCGCGCGCTGGCCGACCAGCGCCAGCGCCCAGAACATGCCGCCAAAGAGCACGGCCTGCGCGATCAGGTCCATGTCGCCGAACAGGATGGCCGTGGACTTGGCCCCGGCGCGGATGTCGTCCTCGCGATCCACCATCGCGTACCAGGTGTCATACGCCGTGGCCCACAGCACATTGGCGCAGAACAGCAGCCACGCCAGCGGCGGCACGGTGTCCTGCACGGCGGCGAACGCCATCGGGATGCCCCAGCCGAACGCGATGCCCAGATACACCTGCGGCAGGTACGTGTAGCGTTTCAGGTACGGGTAGCTCGCCGCCAGGAACACCCCGACGAAACTCAGGTACACCGTCAGCCGGTTGGTCAGCAGCACCAGCCCGAAGGCCACCAGCATCAGCGCCGCGAACGTCGCCAGCGCCTGCCTGCCGGTGAGCTCGCCGGTGGCCAGCGGACGGTTGCGGGTACGTTCGACCCGCGGATCGAGCCAGCGATCGGCGTAGTCGTTGATGACGCAGCCGGCCGAGCGCGTCAGCCAGACGCCGGCGGTGAAGATCAGCAGCAGGTGCCACGGCGGAAAGCCGTCTGCCGCCAGCCACAGCGCCCACCACGTCGGCCACAGCAGCAGCAGGGTGCCGATGGGCCGGTCGCCACGCACCAGCCGCCAGTACGGCGACAGGCGCTGCCGCCACGTGTTGGGTTCCAGCGCGGGCGGCGGTGGCGATGCGCGGCGGACAGGCCGGCGATTCGGGCGTGGTGTGGGCATCGGGTTATCCAGCAGGTGAACGCCGGGCTGGCATTCCCGCCGTCCCGTCCCGATATCGTAGAGCCTGCGCGTCACGCTTGGCGTGATCGGGCGTCCTGTCCCACGGCGCACGACGCGCCTTTTCCCACTACGAAGGAGCACGCGATGAGTTCTACCGGACAAGGCAGCGCCGGCAACGTGATTGCCGCGATCTGCAGCCTGATCATCCCCGGCCTGGGCCAGCTCGTGCAGGGCCGGCTGATGTCGGCGCTGGGCTGGTTCGTGCTGGCCTGCATCGGCTTCGCCATCACCTGGCTGCTGACCCTGAGCCTGCTGCCGTTCGGCTGGTTCCTCGTCAGCATCTTTTCCTGCATCAACGCGGCGATGTACCGGCGCTGACAGCGTTCCCGGCGATGCCCGCAGCCCGCGGGCATCGCCGACACGCCGCTTCCATGGCAGAATACGCGGCCCAGCGCACGCGCCCGTAGCTCAGCCGGATAGAGTAGTGGCTTCCGAAGCCATTGGTCGGGGGTTCGAATCCCTCCGGGCGCGCCATCCTTCGGATGACGCTTCGTCGTGATTCCCTGCCCTCGCGCACAGCGCTCAGGCGTTCGCTGGATGCGCGAACCAGTGGTTCGCAAGCGCATCCGCTCACCTCTCCGGGCGCCGCCGCCCATCTTCAAAGGGTCTGCGGGGCTCCGTTTTCGACCAGGAGGCAACGTGCTTCCGCGTAGTTGCCGTCCTCGTCGGCCAGGAATGCGCAGCGGTCATGGCGGGACCGAGTACCGTTGCGGGGAGTGCGCAGCGTCATGACCGAGTTCGACCTGACCGCCGAAGCCGACGAACGCGCGCGCGCCTATCTGGCGGGGACGGACACGCGCGCGCCCTTTCCCGGCAAGCAAGCGCGCGACGGGCTCGACGTATTCGCCGAAGCCTTGCCCCAGTGCGGCACTGACGCGCTGGAAACGCTGAGGATGCTCGACATCCACGGCTCGCCCGCGACGGTCGCCTCCAACGGTCCGCGCTATTTCGGCTTCGTGATCGGCGCGGCGCTGCCGGTCGCGGCGGCGGCCGAAAGGCTGATGCTGGCCTGGGACCAATGCGCGTCGTCCTACGACAATTCGCCGGTCGCGGCGACGATCGAGAAGATCGCCGCGGGCTGGCTGCTGGACATCCTCGATCTGCCGCGCGAAAGCGCGGTCGGCTTCGGCACGAGCGCGACCGCCTGCACGATCTCCTGCGTGTCCGCGGCGCGGCGCGCGCTGCTTTCCCGCCTCGGCTGGGATTTCGACCGCGACGGCCTCCACGGCGCGCCGGAGATCAAGGTCGTCGTCTCCGAGACGGTGCATGTCACGGTGCGCAAAGCCCTGCGCCTGCTCGGCTTCGGTACCGCCCGCCTGATCGCGGCGCCGACCGACGCCTTCGGGCGCGTCGATCCCGCTCGGCTCCCCGCGCTCGATGCGCGCACCATCCTCTGCCTCCAGGCCGGCGAGGTGAACAGCGGCGAGTTCGATCCGTTCGTGCCCTTGATCGCGGCGGCCAGGCGCGCCGGTGCCTGGGTGCACGTGGACGGAGCGTTCGGCCTCTGGGCGCGGGCCTCGTCGCGGCACGGCCTGACCGAGGGCGTGGAGGGCGCCGACAGTTGGACGACGGACGGGCACAAATGGCTGAACACGCCCTACGACGGCGCCGTCGCCATCTGCCGGGACGCCGACGCGCTGGCCCAGGCCATGAATTCGGACGCGGCCTACGCGACCGCATCCAAGGACGCGCAAAAGAATCTCACGCTCGAATTCTCGCGCCGCGCCCGCGGCGTGCCGATCTGGGCGGCGCTGCGCACGCTCGGACGAAGCGGCGTCGCCGAGCTGGTGGACCGTCATTGCGCGCAGGCGGCCTGGCTCGCCGGTCGCCTGCGCGAGGCCGATCTGGACGTGCTCAATCGCGTCGTGCTCAATCAGGTGCTGGTGCGCTGCGGCGACGACGAGCGAACCGCCCGCGTGCGTCAGGCCGTGCTCGACACGGAGGCGGGATGGTTCGGCGCGACGATCTGGCGCGACCGGCCGGCGTTCCGCCTCTCCCTGTCGTCCTGGCGGACCACGGACGACGATGTCGCGCGCCTGGCCGACGCCTTGATCGACGCCGCGCAACGCTGCGGCCCGTGAACCTGCCGCCTCATTCCGTCGGCGGCACCGCGTCGTCGCCCGGCAACGGCACCGCCGGATTTTCCAGATGCGCCCACACCGCATCCAGCGCGGCGTGCACATACGGCATCAGCGGCACATAGCGGCTCGCGTAATCGGGGAAGGCGAGGAAAGCATCGAAGTGCTGCGCGCGCGGCACCTGCCAGAACGTCACCTGGCGACCGGCGGCGCGCGCCATCGCGACATAGGGCGTGCTGCTGAAGGCCATCGGGATCAGGCCGTCGTCGCGGCCGTGCACGACGATCACCGGCAACCCGGCGCGCGGCGGCGCGGCGCGGATGGCGGCGACGCCTTCGCGCACGCGGCGGGCGGCATCGCTGTCGCCGTCCCACAGGGTGCGCAGGCAATCCAGGCCGGGCAGGTCGGGATCGTCGCCGGCACGGTTGGGATCGCGCAGGACGATGCCGTTGCCGGGCGGGATGCCGCTGGCGTCGCTCCACCACAACGCACGCTCGGCGATGCCGGAATCACGCAGGACGCCTTCGGCATCCAGCAGGGCGTAATCGAAGCCGCAGGGGTGCTCGCCGGCGGGGAAGCGTCCGTAGGCGGTGGCGTAGGCGGCGCCGACGCCGCGCCAGAGATCGAAGCCGGTGGAGGTCGCGCCGGCGTGCAGGGCGTAGTCGTCGAAGCCGGCGGCCTGCAACAGGGCACGCGCCTCCTTCGCCTGCGCGGCCAGGTCCTCGCCTTGCAGTTCGCCGCGCGCCTTCAGGCTGGCACACCGTTGCGCGCCGGCCGCGCGCAGGGCGTCGGTCATCGGCGGCTGCGGGAAATCGTCCATGTCCAGCAGGGCGCAGGGCATCAGGCGCGCGGCCAGCGTGCCGTAGTCGTACACCGGGCGGCTGCCGGGCGCGTCCGCGTAGACGTTCGGCTCGCCGGCGACCACGGCATCGAACAGAGCATCGTCATGTTCGGCCGCGCGCAGCACGGCACCGCCGCCATTGGAGGCGCCGACCGCGATCACGCGGGTATTGGCGGCGGTGAAGGCGCCGTGGGCAGCGAATTGAGCGTTCAGCACATGCAGGCCGAACTCGGCCGCCTGACGCACGTGCCGGCCCCAGTCGGCCTCGGGATTGTCCTGCGAATGGGCGTGCTTGAAGGCGATGCCGGAGGTGATGCTGGTCCGCGGCGCGAACGCCACGGCCTCGCCGTCCGATGCGACGGTGCCATCCAGGCCCACGCCGGTGGGCGTCGCCAGGTCGACGTAATCGGTGCCCGCGCCCCTGTCGGTATAGGCCACCGCGCAACCGCGCGGCAGCGCCCACGGCCCGGCCACGGCGATGGCGCCATACACGCCACGCGAACCGGATGCCGGCGCGACGACGAGGCAGGGCTTGGCCGGATCGAAGCCATCGGGCACCTGCACCAGCACGCGATGCGGCTGGCTTGCGCCGGGCACGGTGGCGAACGCTGCGAACTCGCGCCCCGGAATCCGCGGCAAGACCTCGCCCACGCTGCCGCCGGGACGCAGGTCGGCGATGCCGCGCCAGTTGGCCCAGATCGCTCGGCGGCGCAGTTCGGCCGGCGTGGGCGAATCGGCATGGGCGACCGGCGGCGGCGTCATCGCACGCAATCCCTCGATGCCCAGGCCCGCGCTCAACAGATCGTCGCCCTCCCGATGCGCGGTTTCGCGGATCGGGCCGAAGGCGCTGGCATCGGCATCGGCGGCAGGTTTCATCGGCGTGCTGGAACAGGCGCCCAGCAACAGGGCGAGCGCAAGACTGGACGGAAAGCGGAGATGGGCGTTCATGCGGCCACGATAGCCGAACGTCCCGTGGCGGGAACTGTACCTTGGTTCAGTGCAGGACCGTCCAGCGCCGCGCCCGGAAATCACGCCGCGCCAGGACGGCTGAACCGGGTGCTTGACAGGCGCCCATCCGAAGAACAATATTCTGCTTATATAAGTTGAAACTTATAGGATGACCTCATGAACTTCGATTTCGATGCTTGCCTGGGCGCCGTCACCCGAACCGTCGCCTCGCTCGAACGCGACGGCAAACCCGCCCGCGCCGTCACCCTCAGCCGTACCTACGCCACCAGCATCGACGACCTCTGGGACGCCGTGACCAATCCCGAGCGCCTGCCGCGCTGGTTCGCGCCGGTGGAAGGCGATCTCGAACTCGGTGGTCGCTACCAAGTCGTCGGCAACGCCGGCGGCACCATCACCGCTTGCCAGGCGCCACGGTTTTTCGACCTCACCTGGGAATTCAGCGGCACGGTGAGCTGGGTGGAATTGCGCCTGGAACCGGAATCGGCACAGCGCACGCGCCTGACCCTGAGCCACATCGCGCACGTGGACGAACACTGGACCAAGTATGGACCGGGCGCCGCCGGCGTCGGCTGGGAACTGGGGCTTCTCGAGCTTGCCCGGCATCTGGTCGATCCCGACACCCGCGTCGACGAGGCGACCTTTTTCGCCCTGCCCGAAACCGGCGCGTTCATGCTCGACAGCAGCGCCGCCTGGGGCGAGGCCGACATCGCGGCCGGCGAAGATCCCGCGCAGGCCCGTGCCGCCGCGCGGCGCAACGGCGCCTTCTACACTACCGGTGGCGAGGCGCCGGAGGAGAACTGATGCACGCCTTCGACGTGCTGGGCGATCCGGTCCGGCGCCGCATCCTGGAACTGCTGGCCGGCGGCGAGCGCCGCTCCGGCGATGTCGTCGAAACCATCCAGGCCGAATTCGGCATCTCCCAGGCCGCCGTGTCGCAACATCTGCGGGTTCTGCGCACCAGTGGTTTCGCCGACGCGCGCGTGGACGGTCCGCGCCGCATCTACTCGATCCAGGCCCGGCCGTTGCGGGAAGTCGATGCCTGGCTGGATCGCTTTCGCGTCTTCTGGGAACCGAAGCTGAGCGCGCTGGAAACCGAAGTCGCCCGCGGGAAACGCGAGCGCCGCCGGCAACCGGGCGGACCCCCCTGAAAGAGCATCGCGCGGTATCCAGCATCAAGCCGGATACTGGCGAACGCCGCCGATCCAGCAACCGCGCACGTGCAAGGCGTCGTCGAGCAGCACGAAGTCGGCGCGCGCGCCCGGTACGATCCGGCCGGTCTGGCGTTCGATCCCGAGGAACCGCGCCGGCTGCGCGCTGGCCATCGCGACGGCTTCCTCCAGCGCCAGGCCGAGCAGCGTCACCGCGTTGCGCACCGCGCTCGCCATGTCCAGCGCCGAGCCGGAGAGCACGCCATCGGCATCGACGCAGCGGCCTTCGCGCACCGCGATCCAACGGCCTTGCAGCCAGAAGCCGTCGTCATCGCCGCCCACGCAGGGCATGGCGTCGGTGACGAGCATGAAGCGGCGGTGCGACTTGGCCCGCAGCGCGATGCGCAGCACCGCCGGGTCCACGTGCACGCCGTCGACGATGATGCCGCACCAGCAGTCCGGATCGTCCAGCGCCACGCCCACGACGCCCGGTTCGCGCGAGGTCAATGGCGACATCGCATTGAACAGGTGGGTGACGCCGCTCACGCCATCGGCCAGCGCCTGGCGCATCTGCGCACCGCTGGCATCGGTGTGTCCGGCACAGACGATCACGCCGGCCGCGCGCAGGCGGCGGAGGGTATCGGGCGTGGTCGTCTCCGGCGCCAGCGTGACCAGCACGCGGCCGCCGCGCAGCGAACCGAGCGTGGCGATGTCGTCGTCGTCGAGATCGCGGAACCGGGCCGGGTCGTGGGTGCCGCGCCGCGCGACGTTCAGGCACGGGCCTTCGACGTGCACGCCCAGCACGCCGGGCACGCCTTCGTCGATGGCCCGCTGGGTCGCCGCGACGGCGTGGCGGAGCGCGGCGCGATCGTCGCTGATGAGCGTGGGCAGGAAGCCGGTGGTGCCGAAGCGCGCATGCGCCGCGCCGATGCGGCGGATGGTGTCCACCGTCGGCGCGTCGTTGAACAGCGCGCCGCCGCCGCCGTTGACCTGCACGTCGATGAAGCCGGGGACGAGAAGGCCGCCGCCGAGGTCGATGGGCCGGGCGTCGGCGATGCGCGCATCGTCGTCGCGCACCATCGCCTCGATGCGCCCGTCGCGCAGCAGCAGGACGCAATCGTCGACCGGACCTTCGGGCGCCAGCACCCGTGCGTTGTGCAGCGCCTGTCGCATCAGTGCGTCTCGGTCACCTTGCGCAGATGCGGCGGGCGGTCCGGATCGCGGCCGCGGCGCAGCGCGACCGCGTTGATCAGGCGGTAGTAGCTTTGCACCAGCAGCAGCGGTTGCAGCGCGGGATCGGCGACGAGCGTGGGCAGGGCGATGGCGCCGGGCTGGGCGAAACCGGCCACCGCGATCGGCACTTCGCGTTGCACCAGGTCGGTGGCGAGCGCGCGCAGGCCGGGGAGCGAAGCATCGTCCTGGGCCAGCAGCAGGGCGGGAAAACCCGCCCCGAGCAGCGCCTGCGGGCCATGCCGGACTTCCGCCGCGCTGAACGCCTCGGCGTGCAGGCCGCAGGTCTCCTTGCCCTTGAGCGCGGCTTCCTGGGCGATGCCCAGGCCCAGGCCGCGACCGATCACGTACAGGTGCCCGGCCTGCGCGAGCAACGGCTCGGCGGCGCGCCAGTCCTGTTCCCACGCCTGCGCCAGCGCGTCGGGCGCGGCGTCCAGCGCGCGGCGCAGACCATCGCCGCCATGCCATTCGGCCACCAGGTGCAGCAGCGCGGCGAGGGAAGCGATGAAGGACTTGGACGCGGCCACGCTGCGTTCCTCGCCGGCGCACAGCGCGAGCACGTGATCGGCGTGATGCGCCAGCGGCGAGTCCTCGACGTTGACCAGCGCCACCACGCGCGCGCCGGCCGCCCGCGCCGCCTGCGCCGAGGCGATGAGGTCGGGGCTGCGGCCCGACTGGGAGATCGCGACGAACAGCGCATCGCGCAGGTCCGGCGCCACGCCGTACAGCGAACTGATCGACGGCGCGGCCGAGGCGGTGACGACGCCGAGCCGGGTTTCGATCAGGTATTTCGCATAGGTGGCGGCGTGATCGGAGCTGCCGCGCGCGCAGGTGATGGCGAAGCGCGGCGGCGCGGCGCGAAGCGCGGCGGCGAGGCGGGCGACGGCATCGCGGTTGCGCGCCCGTTGCGCGGCGACCGCGGCGGGCGCGCTGGCCGCCTCGGAAAACAGCAGGGTTGCGGCGGGATCAGTCATGCGCGGCGCTCAGCTCGGCGACGAAGTCGTAGGTGTCGCCGCGGTAATAGGACTGGCAGAACTCCACCGCGCGGCCATCGGGCAGGAAGCCGATGCGCTCCACCAGCAGGCCCGCGTCGCCCTCGCGCGCTTCCAGCAACTGCGCCTGCTCGGCCCGCAGCAAGAGGGCGCGCAGGCGCTGCAACGCGCGCACCGGCCGGTTGCCGGCCGCCTCCAGCGCCTCGTACAGCGAAGTGTCCACCGCCGCCAGCGAGGGCAGGCAGGACGCCACCACGGTGGTGAACTCCAGCGACATCGGCGCGCCGTCGGCGAAGCGCAGGCGATGGAAGCGGTACACCGGCGTGCCGGGGCTCAGCCGCAGCGTCATCGCCTCCTCCGGCGTGACCGTGCCTTCGGACTTGCGGATCCACGAACTGCTGGGCGCGCGCCCGCGCGCATGCATGTCCTCGGTGAACGAGGAGAGCTTGGCGAAGTTCTTCTCGACCCGCGCGGAGACGAAGTTGCCCGCGCCCTGGCGGCGCACCAGCAGGCCGTCGTCGACCAGCCCCTCGATCGCCTTGCGCACGGTGATGCGCGAGACCTGCAACTCCTCGGCGAGCTGGCGCTCGGCCGGCAGCGCCTCATCGACGGCGATCAGGCGGTTCTCGATGGCCTCGCGCAGGGCGCGTTGCAGTTGCTGGTACAGCGGCTGCTGGCTGGCCGGATCGAGCGGACGAAGCGCGTGGGCGAAGGTGGTCATGATCGAGTGGGTGGATACCAGTTGCGTGTCAAGAGTGAACATCTGCTCAGCAGTGCATCGCCAAGTGGTTGATTGGTAACAAGCACACCCAACAGGGCATCACCTTTGCGAGACCAATGTAGCCATTTTCGCAAAAAATTGGTAGCTTCCTATTGCACATTGGTATTACATTGGCATTAAATTGGTTGAGCACTGGTTTCATCAGCGCCGTCCTGCCGGATCCGGCACAGCCGGGAGGGAGGCGGTTCCGACAGCAGAACCTCGCCCCGGCGGTCGCCCCGGCGAGCCAACCCCGGGGACCATCATGAACCGAAAGCACACCGCCATCGCGTCCGCCATCGCCTTGGTCCTGTCCAGCCCGTTTCCCGTCGCCTTCGCCCAATCGAGCGAACACACGGCGACCGAACTCGACGTCATCGTGGTACGCGGCATCCGTTCCTCGCTGGAGAAGTCGCTCGAAGGCAAGCGCAACGAAGACTCGCGCGTGGAAGTCATCACCGCCGAGGACATCGGCAAGATGCCGGACAAGAACGTCGCCGACTCGCTCCAGCGCGTTCCCGGCGTGACCACGCAGTCGCAGTCCGGGGGCTCGGGCGGCTTCGACGAGAACGACCGCGTTTCCCTGCGCGGCACCAATCCCAGCCTGACCCAGACCCTGATCAACGGTCACACCGTCTCCTCGGGCGACTGGTTCGTGCTCGACCAGGTGGGGCTGGTCGGGCGCAGCGTGAGCTACGCCATGCTGCCTTCGGAGATCGTCGGCCAGGTGATCGTGCGCAAGAGCCCGACCGCCGACCTGGTCGAGGGCGGCGTCGCGGGCTCGGTGGACATCATCACCCGCAAGCCGCTCGACTTCGCCGCGCCGTTCACGCTGGAAGGCTCGCTGCAGGCGGTGTACGCCGACCTGCCGGACGAGGTCGACCCGCAGGTCAGCGCGCTGCTCAACTGGAAGAACGACGCCAACAGCTTCGGCATCCTGGTGCAGGCGTTCTCGGAAAAGCGCAGCCTGCGCCGCGACGGCCAGGAAATCCTCGGCTACGCGCAGATCGCGCCCGACAGCGCGCTGGCCCAGGCCCGGCCCGACCTGGCCAACGTCTACTACCCGACCCTGATCGGCTCGGCCCTGTTCGAGCAGGAGCGCCACCGCAAGGGCGGCCTGGTGGAGCTCCAGTTCCGCCCCGGCGACGACCTGGACATCAACCTGAGCCTGTTCAACTCCAAGCTCGAGGCGACCAACTACAACCGCAACTGGATGTTCTGGGGCAGCCGGGTCATCGGCACCGACAACCGCATCCCCGACAGCTACACGGTGCGCAACGGCACGCTGGTGGCCGCGACCTGGGACAACGTCGGCACGCCCGACGCGCCGGCGCAGTACGCCATCGTCGACAACATCTACCGGCCGGGCGCCAATTCGCGCACCCGCTACGCCAACCTCGATCTCGCCTGGCGCGCCAGCGACGCGCTGGAACTGCGCGCCAAGGCCGGCACCACCAAGGGCAATGGCGACACGCCAAGGCAGGCGGTGTTCGAGGGCGACGTGTTCAACACCGGCGCCGCCTATTCGTTCAACGGCATCTCAGGCCCGGTGGACATGCGCTTCCCCAGCGGCGACATCGGCAACTTCGCCGGCACCGCCCTGGACTGGATCTTCGGCGCCAGCCCGGCACGCACCGAGGACAAGGAGAAGTACGCCCAGTTCGACGGCGACCTGCTGCTCGACGGCGGCACCCTCAACGCCTTCAAGTTCGGCCTGCGCTGGGCCCGGCACGAGCGCAGCACCGAGCAGGTCGCGCAGGGGCCGCTGTGGTCGGCCGATCCGTTCAATCCGGCCAACCTGCCGGACTGGAACGGCGAAACCTACCCGGGCGACTTCGGCGACCGCCTCGGCGGCAACTTCCCGCGCCAGGTCTGGCAGCTCGATCCCCGCGTGCTGGAACAGTGGGGCGAGATCTACAGCAACCGCGATCCGGCCGAGCGGCGCTTCTGGTCGGGCGAGTTCTCGCTGGAAGAAACCAGCAAGGCGGCCTACGCGATGCTGGGCTTCGGCGGCGAGCGCTGGAGCGGCAACGCCGGCGTGCGTTTCGTGCGCACCCAGGAGCGCGTGCTGGTCAACGTCGCGATCCCCGGCGACGTCTGCGGCGCCCTGGAACCGTGCCCGGGCGTGCCCGGCGCGATCACCACCTCGGCCTTCGGTTCGTTCTACCAGACCGTGGTCGCCAACGACTACGACGACGTGCTGCCCAGCTTCAACCTGCGCTACGACCTGGCCAAGGACCTGATCGCCCGCATCGCGGTGTCGCGCACGCTGTCGCGGCCGGACTTCAGCGCCCTCGGCGGCGCGCTCACCGCCGACGACACCACCAACACCGGCAACGGCGGCAACCCCAACCTCGCCCCGATCACCTCCGACAACCTCGATCTCTCGCTGGAGTGGTACTACGGCCCGCGCTCGCTGCTGTCGGCTTCGCTGTTCTACATGGACCTGAGCGACTACGTCAGCTTTGGCACCTACCAGACCGATCTCCTGAACATCCGCACCGGCCAGTTCGAGACCTACACCATCTCCGCGCCGATCAACGCCAATGGCAAGGTCAAGGGCTTCGAGCTGGCCTGGCAGACCCCGTTCACCGAGAACGTCGGCCTGTGGGCCAACTACACCTATGCCGACGCCAAGGAGGACGGCGGCGCCGATCTGGTCGGCGCGTCCAAGAACACCTACAACCTCGGCCTGTACTTCGAGAACGAGCGCTTCAACGCACGCGTGGCCTACACCTACCGTTCCGATTTCTTCGTCGGTCTGGACCGCAGTTCGCCGCAGTACCAGGACGAAACCGATACGGTGTCGGCCTCGCTCGGCTATCAGGTCAACGACCGGCTCAGCCTGCATCTGGAGGGGCTGAACCTCAACGATCCGGTCCTGAAGTACTACGGTCTCCACGAGGACCAGCCGCGCGCGTTCTACAGCAACGGCCGGCAGTACTACTTCGGCCTGCGCTTCAAGTTCTAGTGTGCCGTTCCGCAAAAAACTTGCACGATCGTCGTCCCCGCGCAGGCGGGGACCCAGTGACTTTTCCGTGTCTTTCAAAGCGCTGGATGCCCGCCTGCGCGGGCATGACGAGGCAAGAAACCTACGGAACGGCACATTAGCCTCTGCCCTGACCGGACGTGGCGGGACCACGCCACGTCCGGGTTTTTTTAAGCCACGGCCTTTCCGGGCCGACAGTCGCCCGCCGCTACACTGCGAACCGGTATGAGCCGAACCCGATTCCGCCTTCCCGCCTTCCGAGCCCTGTGCGCCGCGCTCGCGTTCGCCGCCGCGCCGGCGCCGGCCGGCGAACCGCCGCTGGTGCCGCGCCCTGCGCACATCACGCCCGAACCGGGCGAGTGGACGATTCCCGCCACGCTGCGCGTGCAGTTCGCCCCCGACGATCCCGACGAAACCGCCGCCGCGCACTGGCTGCACTACCTGGCCCGGCAATTGTGCGGGCGCGAGCTGATGCTGGCGCCGACCGCGCGTGGCGACATCCGCCTGCGCCGCCACGCCGCCGAAACCGGCGACGAGACCGAAGCCTACCGGTTGAACGTGGTCGCCGGCCCCGTGGACGGCGGCCTGCGCCTGGAAGCGGGCCACCGCGCCGGCCTGCTGCACGCCGCCGGCAGCGCGGCGCAACTGCTCTGCTGGCCGGGCCGCGATGCCCTGCCCGCGATGCGGATCGCCGATGCGCCGCAGTTCCGCTGGCGCGGCGCGATGCTCGATTCGGCGCGCCACATGCAATCGGTCGATTACATCAAGCGCTTTCTCGACGCCATGGCGCTGCACAAGCTCAACGTGCTGCACTGGCACCTGACCGACGACCAGGCCTGGCGCATCGACATCAGGCGCTACCCCAGGCTCACCGAGGTGGGCGCATGGCGCGTGCCGGCCGGTGCGGGCGAGCGCGACATCGACCCGGCCACCGGCCAGCCACGACGTTACGGCGGTTTCTACACTCAGGATCACGTCCGCGAGGTGGTGGCCCATGCCGCTGCGCGCGGCATCGAGGTGGTGCCCGAAATCGAGATGCCCGGCCACGCCAGCGCCGCGATCGCCGCCTATCCGGAACTGGCGGCGCTGGCGGGCGGCGTGGAACGCGTCCCGGCGGACTGGGGCATCTACGACAACGCCTTCACGCTGGAAGACCACGGCTTCGTCTTCCTGCGCAACGTGCTCGACGAGGTCATCGAACTGTTTCCCTCGCCCTGGGTGCACGTCGGCGGCGATGAAGTGTCCGCGGTGCAATGGCAGGCCTCCGAACGCGGCAGGGCGCTGCTGGCGCAATTGCCGGGCGACGACCCGATGCGCCTGCAGACCTGGTTCACCCAGCGCATCGCGCGCTACCTGGACAGTCGCGGCAAGCGGCTGGTCGGCTGGGATGAGATCCTCGCGCCGGGCCTGCCGCAGCGCGCCGTGGTGATGAGCTGGCGCGGCATCGAGGGCGCGGTCGAGGCGGCGCGCCAGGGCCACGACACCATCCTCTCGCCGTGGCCGACGCTGTATTTCGACAACCAGCAGCGCAACGCGGTGGACGAACCGCCGGGCCGGCTGCGGGTGATCGCGCTGCGCGACGTCTACGGCTTCGATCCGCTGCCGGCGGACATCGCGCCCGCGCAACGGCACCACGTGCTCGGCATGCAGGCCAATCTGTGGGCCGAGCACATCCGCACCGAACCGCGCGTCTCGCACATGGGCTTTCCGCGCCTGGCGGCGGTGGCGGAAGTGGCGTGGACGGCGGCGGCGCGGCGCGACTATTCCAGCTTCCTGCATCGCCTCGCCGGTTTCTGGCCGCACTACGGCGCGGTCGGCATCGCCGCCGCGGACAGCGCCTTCGCGGTCGAAGCGGCACTGGCGCAAGCCGGTGAAGGGCGGTTGCGCGTGAGCCTTGCCTCGCAGGAAGCCATCGGCGCGATCCACTACACCCTCGACGGCGGCACGCCCGGTGCCGGATCGCCGCGCTACGACGCGCCGCTGGAACTTGCGGCAGGCGGCGTCCTCAAGGCGGTGCGCGTGGTCGATGGCCGCGCCATCGGTGCCGTGCGCGAGACGGCGCTCGATCCCGCCGCGCTGCGCCTGCGCCACAGCCGCGAACTGGCGCGGTGCGGCGAAGGCATCGACCTGGCGCTGGAAGACGACTACCCGCCACAGGGCGAACGCGCCGTGTTCGCCTTCGACATCCAGCATCCCTGCTGGATCTGGAAACAGGCCGACCTGCGCGCGCCGATCAAGCTGCACGCCTACGTGGGGCAGGTGCCGTTCAACTTCCAGATCGGCGCGGCGCGCGATGCCATCGGCTTCCCGAAACCGCGTTACCAGGGCGGCGAACTGCTGGTGTTCGAGGCCGCCTGCGACGGCGAGCCGCTCGCGCGCCTGCCGCTGGGCAGCGCGCACGACAACGACGGCGTGACCCGTCTGGCCCCGGCATCGCTGCCGCAACGCGGCGCGCCGGTCGACCTGTGCTTCCGCTTTGCCCAGTCCCGGCTCGAACCGCTGTGGGCGATAGACCGGGTCGTGCTGGTGTCGCCTTGAACCGCATCGCGCTGCTGTCGCCGCTGGACGGCTGGCTGCTGCCGCTGGCCGAGGTGCCCGATGCGGTGTTCGCGCAGGGGCTGGCCGGCGACGGCGTGGCCATCGATCCGGTCGCCGGGACGCTGCACGCGCCCTGCGCCGGCGACGTGCTGCCGCTGGGCAGCGCCGCGCACGCGGTGAGCCTGCGCGTGGCCGAAGGCTGCGATCTGCTGCTGCATGTGGGCATCGATACCGTGGCGCTGGGCGGGGCCGGCTTCGAGGCGCTGGTGCGACCCGGCCAGCATGTCGCGGCCGGCGAAGCGCTGCTGCGTTTCGACGTGCAGGCGCTGGCCGAGGCCGCGCCGAGCGCGGTCACGCCGCTCGTGCTGTCGGGGATCGGACGCTTCGAGCCCGGTCCGCTGCATCGCGCGGTGCAGGTGGGCGAAGCGCTGGGCGAACTCTGGCTGCCGGACCCGGCGGCGGACGCTGCCGACGTTGCCGCCGGCCCGGTGCGGCATGGCCGTTTCCGGGTGCCGTTCGAGCACGGCCTGCACGCACGGCCCGCCGCGCAGATGGTGGCGGCACTGCGCGGCCTCGCGGCCGACGTGTTCCTGCTGGCGAATGGCCGCCGCGCCGACCTGCGCAGCACCGTGGCGCTGATGGCGCTGGGCCTGCGCTGCGGCGACGACGTCGAGGTCCAAGCGCGCGGTGCGCAGGCCGGCGAAGCGCTGCGACGCCTCGCCGCGCTGCTGTCGCCGCCGGCCGAAACCCCACGGAAAACGGAGGCGCCCGCATCCCGCACCATCCTGCCCGGCGAGGCGCTCACCGCCGTTGCGGCGGTGCCCGGCAAGGCACTGGGCGTGGCGGTGCCTTTGCTCGACGACGATACGCCCCTCGATGCCGCCTCGCGCGGCGCCGATGCCGAACGCGCCGCACTGCACGAGGCGCTGGCCACCGTGCTCGCCCATCTTCGCCATCACATCAAACATGCCGATGACGAGCGGGCCGATGGCGAGCAGGCCGGCATCCTGGCCGCCCATGTCGAGCTGTTGCAGGACCCGCACCTGCGGGAGCAGGCGCAAGCGCGCATCGACGCCGGCGCGTCGGCCGCAAGCGGCTGGCGCGCCGCGACCCGCGCGGCCTGCGCCGAACTGACGGCGCTGGCCGATCCGCACCTGCGCGCCCGCGCCGCCGACCTGCGCGATCTCGAACGCCAGGTGCTGCGCGTGCTGGCCGGCGAAGCCATCGACGCCGGACCGCGCCTGCCCGAACGCGCCATCGTGCT
Source organism: Chiayiivirga flava (assembly GCA_037190825.1). Classification (GTDB taxonomy): domain Bacteria; phylum Pseudomonadota; class Gammaproteobacteria; order Xanthomonadales; family Xanthomonadaceae; genus Denitratimonas; species Denitratimonas flava_A. The sequence goes on along the minus strand of JBBCJS010000104.1, from coordinate 7,265 downwards.
CGCCGACGAACTGCTGCCCTCGGACTTCCTGCGCCTGGACGCTTCGCGGCTGGCCGGCATCGCGATGGCGCGCGGCGGTTCGACCTCGCACGTCGCCATCCTGGCCGCGGCACGCGGCATCCCCACCCTGGTCGCCGCCGGGCCCGCCGTGCTGGACATCGCGCCGGGCACGCCGCTGATCCTCGATGGCGAGGCCGGCACGCTGCACGTCGATCCGCCCGAAACGCAATGCCGCGCGCTGGACCGCGCACTGAGCGAGCAGGCCGAACGCGAGCGCGGCGAACGCGCCGCCGCCCACCTGCCGGCGACAACCACCGATGGCATCGGCGTGCGCGTGATGGCGAACGTCGGCGCGCTGCGCGAGGCCGAAGGCGCGCGCGCGCTCGGCGCGGACGGCTGTGGCCTGCTGCGTTCGGAATTCCTCTACCTGGACCGTCGCGATGCGCCGGACGAAGCCCTGCAGGCGCGCGAATACGCCGCCTTCGCCTCGGCCTTCGGCGAGCTGCCGTTGACCGTGCGCACCCTGGACGCCGGCGGCGACAAGCCGATTCCCTACCTGCCGCTGCCGCGCGAGGACAATCCGGCGCTCGGCCTGCGCGGCCTGCGCACCGGCCTGCGCCATCCCGAACTGCTGGTCGCCCAGTTGCGCGCGCTGTTGCGCGTCGGGCGGCCACAGCAGATCCGCATCCTGCTGCCGATGGTCAACGAACCGGGCGAGCTGGCGAAGGCGCGCGCGATGCTCGACGCCTGCGCCTACGACCTTGGCCTGGATCGGGCGCCGGCGCTGGGCGTGATGATCGAAACCCCGGCATCGGCGCTGCTGGCCGCCGAACTGTTGCGCGAGGCGGACTTTCTCTCCATCGGCAGCAACGACCTGGCGCAATACGCGCTGGCGATGGATCGCGGCCATCCCGAGCTCGCCGCGCACCTGGACGGTCTGCACCCGGCCGTGCTGCGACTGATCGCCACGACGGCGCAGGCCGCGCACGCGGCGCAAAAGAAGATTTCGCTGTGCGGCGGACTGGGCGCCGATCCGCTGGCGCTGCCGATCCTGCTGGGCCTGGGCGTGCACGAACTGTCGGTGGTGCCGGGGGCGATCCCGCGCATCAAGGCACAGGTTCGCCGGCTGGCGATGCGCGATTGCGCCGGACTGGCGCATTGCGCCATCCGCCTGAACAGCGCCGCCGAAGTACGCGCACTGGCGCGCCGCTGGCAACCTGCCGCCGCGCCGGCCATGCAGGAGGTTCCCGGATGAAATCGCTGATCGATGCCAGTCAACGGCTCGGCCGCGCGCTGATGCTGCCCATCGCGGTGCTGCCGGTGGCGGGCCTGCTGCTGCGCCTGGGCCAGCCGGATCTGCTGGACATGCCGTTCGTCGCCGCCGCCGGCGATGCGATCTTCGCGCACCTGGGCCTGCTGTTCGCCATCGGCGTCGCCGTCGGCCTGGCGCGCGAGAACCACGGCGCGGCGGGCCTGGCCGGCGTGGTCGGCTTCTTGGTCGCCACCGAGGGCGCGAAGGCGCTGTTGCAGATTCCGGCCGATGAGCTGGCGCGGCTCGGCGTGCCGCTGGGCATCGTCAGCGGCGTGCTCGCCGGCCTCCTGTACAACCGGTACAGCGAAATCCGCCTGCCGAGCTATCTGGCCTTCTTCGGCGGACGGCGCTTCGTGCCGATCGCCTCGGGCATGGCCGGGCTGGGCGTGGCGGCCCTCGTCGGCGTGGCCTGGCCCGCGCTCACCGCCGGCATGGACGCGCTCTCGCACGGCGTGGTCGAATCCGGCAGCCTGGGCCTGTTCGCCTACGGCGTGCTCAACCGGGTACTGATCGTTACCGGCCTGCACCACATCCTCAACAACCTCGCCTGGTTCGTCGTCGGCGACTTCGGCGGCGCGACCGGCGACCTCAAGCGCTTCTTCGCCGGCGATCCGGCCGCCGGCATGTTCATGAGCGGCTTCTTCCCGGTGATGATGTTCGGCCTGCCGGCCGCGTGCCTGGCGATGTACCACGCGGCACGCCCGGAACGGCGCAAGGCCGTGGCCGGCCTCTTCCTGTCGATGGCGCTGACCAGCTTCCTGACCGGCGTCACCGAGCCGATCGAGTTCAGCTTCATGTTCCTGGCGCCGGTGCTGTACGCGGTCCATGCGGTGCTCACCGGCGCGGCGATGGCGACGATGGACCTGCTCGGCGTGCGCCTGGGTTTCAGCTTCTCGGCGGGCGTGTTCGACTACGTGCTCAATTTCAACCGCGCGACCCGGCCCTGGCTGCTGCTGCCGGTGGGGCTGGCGTACTTCGCGCTGTACTACGGCCTGTTCCGCTGGGTGATCCAGCGCTTCGACCTGCGCACGCCGGGGCGCGAGCCAGCCGATGCCGCCGTGGGCGCGCCGGACGCCGCGGGCGAACCGGCGGAAATCGCGCACGGTTTCGTCGAAGCCCTCGGCGGCGCGGCCAACCTGCGTTCGGTCGATGCCTGCACCACGCGCTTGCGGCTGGTGCTGGCCGACCGCAGCCGCATCGACGGCGAAAGGCTCGCCGCGCTGGGCGCGCGCGGCAGCATCGCGGTAGGCAGCGACGGCTTGCAGGTCGTGCTCGGGCCGATCGCCGATCAGGTGGCGCAGGACATCCGCCGTGCGCTCGCTTCCGGCGAGGCAGGCGGCAGCCTTGCAGCGTCGACGCGGATCACCGGGCCGGTGCCTTCGGTCGTTCCGTCCGCCGAAGCGACTACCGCCGCACGGCCGGTTCCGGTCGCGGCGGTCGACCGCGCCCAGCTGCTCGCCGCACTCGGCGCGACGCCGGATGCCGGTTCGCTGCGTGTCGCCGCCGGTCGCCTGCTGCTGCGCCTGCCGGACACCCGCCACCTCGACGAGGCGGCATTGCGCGCACTCGGCGTGCGCGCCGTGGCGCGCCTGGATGGCGGCAACGTGCACCTGCTGCATGCGCAGCCCGAAGCGTTGATGGCGGCGCTGGCGTCCTGACGCAACCGCACCGCCGTGCCTGGCTTAAACCGCGCGAGAAGCGGCATCGGCCCGAAACACAACGCCCGGCGCATGGCCGGGCGTTGCTGGTTCCACACGACGATGTCCCGTCAGTGCTTGAGGTTCTTGCGCAGGCGCTCGAGCGCCTGCAACTGGGCCAGCGATTCGGCCAGCTTGGCCTGGGCTTCGGCCAGTTCCATCGCCTCGCCGCGGCCGGCGAGCGCGCGCTCGGCTTCTTCCTTGGCCTTTCGCACGGCGGCTTCGTCGATCTCGTCGGCGCGGATCGCGGTATCGGCGAGCACCGTCACCACGTCCGGCTGCACTTCGAGGATGCCGCCGGAGATGGCGAAATCCAGCTGCTCGCCCGCAGGCAGCGTGACCACGACCTTGCCGGGCTTGAGCCGGGTGATCAGCGGCGCGTGGCGCGCGGCGATGCCGAGCTCGCCGACTTCGCCGGTGGCGACCACGAGGGTGGCTTCGCCCTGGAAGATTTCGTTTTCGGCGCTGACGATGTCGCAACGGAAGGTGGTCATGGTGTCCTCGCTTTGCCCGGAAGGTCGAGGCCCTTAGGCCGCAATCTTCTGCGCCTTCTCGACCGCTTCCTCGATGGTGCCGACCATGTAGAAGGCCTGCTCGGGCAGGTGGTCGTATTCGCCGTCGACGATGCCCTTGAAGCCGCGGATGGTGTCCTTGAGCGAGACGTACTTGCCGGGCGAGCCGGTGAACACTTCGGCCACGTGGAAGGGCTGGCTGAAGAAGCGCTCGATCTTGCGGGCGCGGGCCACGGCGAGCTTGTCGTCTTCGGAAAGCTCATCCATGCCCAGGATCGCGATGATGTCCTTGAGCTCCTTGTACTTTTGCAAGGTGGCCTGGACGCGGCGCGCGGTCTCGTAGTGGTCGTTGCCGATCACGTTCGGGTCGAGCTGGCGGCTGGTGGAATCCAGCGGATCCACGGCCGGGTAGATGCCGAGCGAGGCGATCTGGCGCGAGAGCACCACGGTCGCGTCGAGGTGCGCGAAGGTGGTGGCCGGCGAGGGGTCGGTCAGGTCGTCGGCGGGCACGTACACGGCCTGGATCGAGGTGATCGAACCGGTCTTGGTGGAGGTGATGCGCTCCTGCAGCACGCCCATTTCCTCGGCCAGGGTCGGCTGGTAACCCACGGCCGACGGCATGCGGCCGAGCAGCGCGGACACTTCGGTACCGGCCAGGGTGTAGCGGTAGATGTTGTCCACGAAGAACAGGATGTCGCGGCCCTTGCCGGTCTTCTCGTCCTTCTGGTCGCGGAAGTACTCGGCGATGGTGAGGCCGGTCAGCGCCACGCGCAGGCGGTTGCCGGGCGGCTCGTTCATCTGGCCGTAGACCATCGCCACCTTGGATTCCTCGGGCTTCTCCTGGTTCACGACGCCCGATTCGATCATCTCGTGGTAGAAGTCGTTGCCCTCGCGGGTACGCTCGCCCACGCCGGCGAACACGGACAGGCCCGAGTGCGCCTTGGCGATGTTGTTGATCAGTTCCATCATGTTGACGGTCTTGCCCACGCCGGCGCCGCCGAACAGGCCGACCTTGCCGCCCTTGGCGAACGGGCACATCAGGTCGATGACCTTGATGCCGGTTTCCAGCAGTTCGTTGGCCGAGGACTGGTCCTCGTAGCTCGGTGCCGAGCGGTGGATTTCCCACTGCGTGTCGGCCTTGACCGGGCCGGCTTCGTCGATGGGGTTGCCCAGCACGTCGAGGATGCGGCCCAGCGTGCCCGCGCCGACCGGCACGGAGATGGCGTTGCCGGTGTTGGTGGCCACGAGGTTGCGCTTCAGGCCGTCGGTGGAGCCGAGCGCGATCGTGCGCACGACGCCATCGCCGAGCTGCTGCTGCACTTCCAGCGTGATGGCGGTGCCTTCGACCTTGAGTGCGTCGTACACCTTCGGCACGCTCTCGCGCGGGAACTCGACGTCGACGACGGCGCCGATGATCTGAACAATCTTGCCCTGGCTCATGGTTGCTGCTCCGGAGGTAACTTCGATTCTGGTTCCAGCGCCCTTTCAGGTCGCCTGATGGTTGTTGAAAGCGCGGCCACGGATGACCGCTTCTGATGCTTAGACCGCCGCCGCGCCGCCGACGATTTCCGAGATTTCCTGGGTGATCGCCGCCTGGCGGGCCTTGTTGTAGACCAGGTTCAGGGTGTCGATCAGCTTGCTGGCGTTGTCGCTGGCCGCCTTCATCGCGACCATGCGCGCGGCGTGCTCGGAGGCGACGTTTTCCAGCACCGCGTGGTACACCAGCGATTCGATGTAGCGGTTGATGACGTGATCCAGCACGGTGGCCGGGTCCGGTTCGTAGATGTAGTCCCAGTCGTGCTTGATCGCGCTCTGCTCGGAAGCGGGCAGCGGCAGCAGCTGGTCGAACGCGGCGCGCTGCACCATCGTGTTCACGAAATCGTTGTAGACGATGTAGACGCGGTCTAGCCTGCCTTCGGTGTAGGCGTCCAGCATCACCTTGATGACGCCGATCAAGGGCTCCAGGCGCGGCACGTCGCCGATGTGGCTGACGCTGCCGACCATGTTGACCTTGACGCGGCGGAAGAACACCGACGCCTTCTGGCCGATGGTCACCACGTCCGCTTCCACGCCCTTTTCCTGCCAGCCGCGCAGTTCGCCGACGATCTTGCGGAACAGGTTGTTGTTGAGGCCGCCGGCCAGGCCGCGGTCGGACGAGATCACGATGTAGCCGACGCGCCTGACTTCGCTGCGCTCGGCCAGGAACGGATGCACGTAATCGGTATTGGCCTGGGCCAGGTGGCCGATGACCTGCTTCATCGCGCGCGCATACGGGCGCGAGGCCTTCATGCGGTCCTGCGCCTTGCGAATCTTCGAGGCCGAGACCATTTCCAGCGCGCGCGTCACCTTGCGGGTGTTCTGCACGCTCTTGATCTTGGTTTTGATTTCTCTGCCGCCGGCCATTGCTCGCTCCGCTCGCAGGGATCGGGGATCGGGGATTCGGGATGGGGAAAGCGCCGTGCGCCTCCGCGTGCCGAATCCCGCTTCTACGAATCCCTAATCCCTAATCTCCAATCCCACCGGCTCAGTAAGAGCCGGTCGCCTTGAACTCTTCGATGCCCTTCTTGAACGCGGCCTCGATGTCGCCGCTCCAATCGCCGCTGGCGTTGATCTTGTCGATCAGCTCGCCGGCGGTGTTGTCGAAGTGCGCGTGCAGGCCGGCCTCGAACGCGAGGATCTTGGCGACCGGCACGTCGTCGAGGTAACCCTCGTTGACGGCGTAGATCGACAGCGCCTGGTGCGCGATGGACATCGGCGCGTACTGCTTCTGCTTCATCAGCTCGGTGACGCGCTGGCCGCGCTCGAGCTGCTTGCGGGTGGCTTCGTCCAGGTCCGAGGCGAACTGGGCGAACGCCGCCAGCTCGCGGTACTGCGCCAGCGCGATGCGGATGCCGCCGGACAGCTTCTTGACGATCTTGGTCTGCGCCGCGCCGCCGACGCGCGACACCGAGATGCCGGCGTTCACGGCCGGGCGGATGCCGGCGTTGAACAGGTCGGTTTCCAGGAAGATCTGGCCGTCGGTGATGGAGATCACGTTGGTCGGCACGAACGCGGACACGTCGCCGGCCTGGGTTTCGATGATCGGCAGCGCGGTCAGCGAGCCGGTCTTGCCTTTCACTTCACCGTTGGTGAACTTCTCCACGTAATCGGCCGAGACGCGCGCGGCGCGCTCGAGCAGGCGGCTGTGCAGATAGAACACGTCGCCCGGATAGGCTTCGCGGCCCGGCGGGCGCTTGAGCAGCAGCGAGATCTGGCGGTAGGCCACGGCCTGCTTGGACAGGTCGTCGTAGACGATCAGCGCGTCCTGGCCGCGATCCATGAAGTATTCGCCCATGGTGCAGCCGGAGTAGGCGCTGATGTACTGCATCGCGGCCGACTCGGACGCGGTGGCGGCCACGACGATGGTGTGGGCCAGCGCGCCGTTCTCTTCCAGCTTGCGCACGATGTTGGCCACCGTCGAAGCCTTCTGGCCGATGGCCACGTACACGCACTTGATGCCGGTGCCCTTCTGGTTGATCACCGCGTCGATGGCGAGCGCGGTCTTGCCGGTCTGGCGGTCGCCGATGACCAGCTCGCGCTGGCCGCGGCCGATCGGGATCATCGAGTCGACCGACTTGTAGCCGGTCTGCACCGGCTGGTCGACCGACTTGCGCCAGATCACGCCCGGGGCCACGCGCTCCACCGGCGCGGACAGCGCGGCGTTGATCGGACCCTTGCCGTCGATCGGCTCGCCCAGCGCGTTGA
>JBBCJS010000103.1:0-31899 GCA_037190825.1 Chiayiivirga flava | reverse complement strand
GGGCCGGGCGCCCCGGGCGCGCGGCCGATTCCAGGCCATCCTCGGCGATGCCCGACACCGTCACGTCGATGCGCTGGAACGGCACGTCGAGCGCGGCGGCAAAGGCGGCGCAGCGGCGCGCCCAGGCGTCGGCCTCCGGGTGCAGGCCGTGGCAGACGTGCAGGGCGGCGAGGCCGCGTTCGCGCGCCGCCGGCAACGCGGCCAGCGCGTGCAGCAATACGGTCGAATCCATGCCGCCGCTGTAACCCACCCACAACGCGCCGGGCGGCAGCGCGGCGAGCCGCCCGGAAAGCGCGTTCAGCGCAACGCCTGCCATCGCCCGTCCCGCAGGATCTGCATCGCGGAAAAGCGCCGCTTGTAGTCCATCTTCGGATGACCGGGCAGCCAGTAGCCCAGGTACACGAACGGCAACTCGCGCCGTGCCGCCAGGGCGATCTGCTGGAGGATCGCGAAGGTGCCCAGGCTGCGCTGCGGCAGCGCCGGCTCGTAGAACGTGTACACCGCCGATAGCCCCTGCGGCAGCGCATCGGTGACGGCCACGGCCACGAGCCGCTCGCCCTCGCGCAGTTCCAGGAACAGGGTGCGGCTCCACGCGCCGATCAGGAAGTGCTCGAACTCTTCCGGCGTGGGATGGGCCATCGGCCCGTCGCCGTGGCGGGTGTCGAGATAGCGCGCGTACAGCGCGAAATATTCGTCCGTGGCCCGCGCCGGCGCCACGACGGCGCGCAGGTCGGCATTGCGCGCGGCGCAGCGGCGCTGGCTGCGGTCGGGCCGGAACTGTTCCACCACGATCCGCGTCGGCGTGCAGGCGGTGCAGTCCGGGCAATGCGGCCGGTAGACCTGGTGGCTGGAGCGGCGGAAACCGTGGTCGATGGCGTTGGGGTAGGCCAGCGCCAGGTACGGCGAGGACGGATCGAGCACGAGGCTGCGCGCCTGCCGCTCCGGGTAGTAGCCGCAGGCATGCGATTGCGTCTGGAAGAGACGAATCGGGATTTCCGGTGGCGTGTGCATCTTCACGCCGCGATGATCCCGCAAGAGTCTGTTCGATGTCTTGCTACGGTGCGGTACGCATTCAGACATCGAACAGGCCCGGGGGGGTCGGGGGCCCCCCCGGCCCCCCGCCCCCGCGCCCGGGTCAGCCCGGCATCCTGCCGAACCCGCCGCTGTTGAAGTCGTCGATGGCCCGGCGGATTTCGTCGTGACTGTTCATCACGAAGGGGCCGTAGCCCACCACCGGCTCGTCGATCGGCTGGCCGGAAAGCCACAGCACCGTGGCGTCGCTGTTGGCCTCGATCTCCACCGCGCCGCCGCCGCGATCCAGATGCGCGAGCTGGCCTTCGCGCACCCCCGCCTCGCCATTGACCATCACCGTGCCGTGCAGAACCACCAGCGCCAGCGTATGGCCTTCGATGGCCTCGAATCGTGCGGTCCTGCCCGCGCCGATGCGGATGTCCCACACCGCCATCGGCGTGAAAGTCCGCGCCGGGCCGCGATGGCCGTCGAACGCCCCCGCGATCACCCGCACCTTCCCCGCCTCGTCGGGCAGCGGCACCACCGGGATGTCGGCATCGAGGATGCCCTGGTAGCCGGGCGCGGCCATCTTGTCCTTCGCCCGCAGGTTCACCCACAGCTGCACCATCTCGATGGTGCCGCCGCGCGCGGTGAAGGCGTGCGAATGGAATTCCTCGTGCAGGATGCCGCCACCCGCCGTCATCCACTGCACGTCGCCCGGGCCGATGACGCCGCCCGCGCCGGTGGAATCGCGGTGCTCGACCTCGCCCTGGTAGACGATCGTCACCGTCTCGAATCCACGGTGCGGATGCTGCCCCACGCCACGCGGGCGCGGTGCCGGGTCGAAGCGGTACGGCGCGGCGTGGTCGAGCAGCAGGAACGGACTGAGCTGCCGCCCGAGGCCGTCGTAGCCGAACAGCGAGCGCACCGGAAAGCCATCGCCCACCCAGTGCGGGCGCGGCGCGCTGTGGACGCCGAGGATCTTCTTCATGGTCATGCCGCTCTCCTTCATCGGATGCCGGGTGGATGCCCCGGCGATGGCGGAAGGATAGGGAGGCGGCGCAGGTTCCAGTAGCCGGCGAAACCGGATTGCCGCGTTGCGATTTCCGCAACGGTGCGGATGTCGCGCTCAGCCGTGAAATTTCACGGCGAGATGAGCCAGCAGCATGCCAGTGCCGCCGCCTTGATTGTCCTGCCGGACATCGCGGCAATGGACTTCAATCCAGCAACGGCGCCAGCGCCGGCCACACATGATCGAGCACCTTCGGCTGCGCCTGCGCGGTGGGGTGGATCGTGTCGGGCAGGAACTGGGAAAGATCGGCCGCGATGGGCTCGAGCAGGAAGGGCAGGAAAGCGGTGCCGTTGTCGCGCGCCAGCGTGGCGAACATGGCGCGGAAGGCGTCGGCGTAGTCGGGGCCGTAGTTGGGCGGGATCTCGACGCCGACCAGCAGCACTTTCGCGTTCGCGGCCTTGGCGGCGTCGATCATGCGCTGGAGGTTGGCCTGCGCCGGCTCCAGCGGCAGGCCGCGCAGGGCGTCGTTCGCGCCCAGTTCCAGGATCACCACGTCCGGCGCGTGTTCCTCCAGCGCGCGCGGGAAGCGCGCCGCGCCGCCGCCGGTGGTTTCGCCGCTGACGCTGGCGTTGACCACGCGCCAGTGCGGGTGCGATTCGGCCAGGCGCTTGTCAAGCAACGCCACCCAGCCCTGTTCGGGCGAAAGGCCATAGGCGGCGGCGAGCGAGTCGCCCATCACCAGGACGGTGCGCGTCGGCTCGGCGACGCCGGCCTGCGCGAACGCGATGAATCCGAGCATGACCAAAGTCATGCATGCCTTGCGTATCGCCGCCCGAGTCCGCATTGTCCGTTCATCCCTTCGTTGTTCTGGAATCGCCCATGACGGATGTCGACGCCGCCATCGCTCCTTCTGTTTCGCGGATATCCGCCGCCGTGGCCTTGCGCGCGGCCGATCTCGGCAAGCGCGTGAGTCTGCCTTCGGGCGAGTTAACGATACTGGAAGGGGTGTCGTTCTCGATCCGCGCCGGGGAGCGCGTGGCCATCGTCGGGGCGTCCGGTTCGGGCAAGTCCACGCTGCTGTCGCTGCTGGCCGGGCTGGATACGCCCACCCGCGGCGATGTGGAGCTGGCCGGCGCGTCGCTGGCGGGGCTGGACGAGGATGGCCGCGCGAAGCTGCGCGGCGAGCGCGTGGGCTTCGTGTTCCAGGCCTTCCAGTTGCTGCCCTCGCTCACCGCGCTGGAGAACGCGATGCTGCCGCTGGAACTGCGCGGCGAGCGCGATGCGCGCACGGCGGCGAAGGCGATCCTCGAGGAAGTCGGCCTCGGCGCGCGCCTGAACCACTATCCGCGCCAGCTTTCCGGCGGCGAGCAGCAGCGCGTGGCGCTGGCGCGCGCGTTCGTGGCGCGGCCCGACGTGCTGTTCGCCGACGAGCCCACCGGCAACCTCGACACCCACACCGGCGAGGCGGTGGTGAACCTGCTGTTCCGCATGAACGCCGAATCGGGCACCACGCTGGTGCTGGTGACGCACGATCCGGATCTGGCCGCGCGCTGCGACCGCGTGCTGCACATCGACGCCGGCCGGCTGGTGGCCTCGTGACCGGCTGGCGCCTGGCCTGGCGCTTCCTGCGCCGCGACCTGCGCGCCGGCGAGGTGCGTGTGCTGCTGGCCGCGCTCGCGCTGGCGGTGATGGCGGTGACGGCGGTGAGTTTCGTCACCGAGCGCGCCGAGCGCGCGCTGGCGCTGGAAGCCAACCGCCTGCTCGGCGGCGACGTGGTGCTGCGCGCCGACGAGCCCATCGGCGAGGCGCCGCGGCGACTGGCGCGCGACCTCGGCCTGCGGCAGACGGAAACCTGGTCGTTCCGCAGCATGCTGCGCGCCGGCGAGGGCCTGAGCCTGTCGGAAGTGCGCGCGCTGGGCGAGGGCTTTCCGCTGCGCGGCCGCTATCGCATCGACGCGGGCGACGGCGAGCACGACAGCACCGGCCTGCCCGCGCCGGGCACGGTCTGGCTGACCCGCGCCGGGGCGCAGGTGCTCGGCGTGGCGGTCGGCGACAGCGTGCGCCTCGGGCGCTCGGACTTGCGCATCTCCGCGCTGGTGGCGCAGGAGCCGGATGCGGCGATGGACTACTTCAACGTCGCGCCGCGCGTGTTCGTGCGGTTGGACGAGATCCAGGCCACCGGGCTGGTGCAGGAAGGCAGCCGCATCACGCACCGCTTCATCGTCGCTTCCGACGATGGCGCGGCGCAGCGTTTCGTGGACGCGATGCAGAACCGGCTGGAACGCGGCCAGCGGCTGGAAACCGTGGCCGATGCGCGGCCGGAAGTGCGGCGCGCGCTGGATCGCGCCGACCGCTTCCTTGGCCTGGCCTCGCTGGTCGCGGTGATCCTGGCCTCCATCGCGGTGGCGATGGCGGCGCGCCGCCACAGCGCGCGGCATCTGGATGGCTGCGCGGTGTTGCGCTGCGTGGGCGCGAGCCAGCGCCTGATCGCCACCATCCACATCGGCGAGCTGGTGCTGCTCGGCCTGATCGGCTGCGGCCTCGGCGTGCTCGGCGGCTGGGCGGTGCAATCGCTGCTCGGCGGCTGGCTGGCGCAGGTGATGGGCGTGGCGATTCCGCCTTCGGGATGGTTGCCGGTGGTGCAGGGTTTCGCGGTGGGCTTCGTCGTGCTGCTGGCCTTCGCCGTGCCGCCGGTGATCGCGTTGCGCCGCGTGCCGGCCTTGCGCGTGCTGCGCCGGGACATCGGCGCGGTGGAGCCGGGCGCGATGCTCGTGACGCTGGCCGGGCTGGCCGGCATCGCGGCCTTGCTGTGGTGGAAGGCCGGTTCGCCGACGCTGGCGCTGACGATGCTCGGCGGCATCGCCGGCACTTTCGTGGTGCTGGCGGCGCTGGCGCTGGCGCTGGTCGCCGCACTCGCGCGCCTGCGCACGCGGATGCGCGGGCCGTGGCGCTATGGCCTGGCGAACGTGAGCCGGCGGCGCGCCGCCAGCGTGGCGCAGATCGCGGCATTGGGCCTGGGCCTGATGGCGATCCTGCTGCTGACCCTGGTGCGCACCGACCTGCTCGGGCGCTGGCAGCAATCCTTCCCCGAGGATGCGCCCAACCGCTTCATCATCAACGTGCAGCCGGACCAGCTCGACGGCGTGCGCGCGATCCTGCGACAGCACGGCGAACAGGCCCCGGAACTGTATCCGATGGTGCGCGCGCGCCTGGTCAGCGTGAACGGCGAGGCGGTCAGCGGCGACACCTATGCCGCGCGCGGCGAGCGTGCGCAGCGGCTGGCCGAGCGCGAATTCAACCTGAGTTCGGTGGCGCGCCTGCGCGAGAGCGACAACGTCATCGTGGCCGGCAGGTTCTGGTCGCCGGACGACGCCACGCCGCAGTTCTCGGTGGAGCAGGGCATGGCCGAGGGCTTCGGCTGGAAGGTCGGCGACGTGATCGGTTTCGACATCGCCGGCAGCCGCTTCGAGGCGCCCATCACCAGCCTGCGGCGGGTGGACTGGGAGAGCTTCCGGCCCAACTTCTTCGCCGAAACGCCCATCGGCCCGCTCGATGCCTATACCGCCAGCTACATCACCTCCGCGCGCGTGGCGCGTGGCGATCCGGCGCTGACGCGGGCGCTGGTGGAGGCGTACCCGAACCTTTCGGTGATCGACATCGACGCGGTGATCGACCAGGTGCGCAGCACCGCCGACCAGGTCGCCGGCGCGGTGGAATACGTCTTCTATTTCACCCTGCTGGCCGGCGTGCTGGTGCTGCTGGCGGCGATCAGCGCCAGCCAGGACGAGCGCCTGCTCGAAGGCGGCGTGATGCGCGTGCTCGGCGCGCGCACCATGCAGTTGCGTCTTGCCCACGCCTCGGAGTTCATCGCCATCGGCGCCATCGCCGGATTGGTGGCCGCCATTGCCGCCAGCGTGATTTCCGGCGTCATCGCGGTACAGGTGTTCGAGCAGCCGTGGGCGCCGGACTGGCGCGTGGCATTGGCGGGCGGTGGGCTGGGCGTGGTCATCGTCGCCATTGCAGGGCTGATCGCCACCCGCCGCATCGCCCGCGTGCCGCCAGCACAGACCCTGCGCGCGCTGGCGGGTTGACGGGAGTCAGCCGGCCACGCGCTGCCGCACCACCGTCACCGTGCATGGCGCATGCGCGGCGACTTGCCCTGAGACGGTGCCGAGCAACGTGCGCAGCGTGGACGCGGTGCGCGCGCCCATGACGACGTGATCGACCGGGTTGGCGCGCACGTAGTCGAGGATGGCCTCGGCCGGCGAGACGGCTTCGAGCACGTGGCAGGTGAGCGCGATGTCGCCGAGCGGCGCGGCCCATTGGCGCAGTTGCGCCAGGCGCCGGGCGCGCTTGTTGCGGCCATCGTCGTCCAGCGTGCTGTCCAGCGCGATGCGGTGCGTCTTGATGACGTTGACGCAGGCCACGCGCGCCTGCGGGGCGTTGTCGAGCAGGCGGCGCACGGTGAGCCGCAGCGCCTGCGCCAGCGCCTCGGAGCCTTCGGAAAGATCGATGGCGACCACGACGATGGGCGCCTGCGCGAGTTGCCGCAACGCGGCCTGCGGTTTGGCGTGGAGGAAGCCGGGCGTGTCGAAGCGGCGCTTGAAGGCGTCCAGCCAGCGGTCGCGCCGGGTTTTCTCCGCGCGCGCGGTGAGCGGCACCTGCGCCGGGTTGGAAAGATCGGCGGCCAGGTGCGCCATGCCCGGATAGCGGTTGGCCGGGTCCACTTCCAGGCAGCGCAGGATGATTTCCTGCAACGCGGGCGGCAGGTCCGGGCGCAGGCGGCGCGGCGGCTCGGGATCGCGCCAGATGCGTTTCTTCAGGCCCTTGAGCGTCTGCGGATCGCCGAACGGGCGCACCCCGGTGGCGAAGAAATACAGCAGCGCGCCGAGCGCGAACTGGTCGCTGCGGAAATCGCTGCGGTTGCCCATCACCTGCTCGGGCGCCATGTAGGGCGCGGTGCCGTAGGGCAGGCGGAACTCCTCGTGCATGAGGTCGGGCAACTGCATGTGGCGCGCCAGGCCGTAGTCGATCAGCACGATCTGGCCGTCCTCGCGCATCAGGACGTTGGAGGGCTTCACGTCCAGGTGCACGACGTGCTGGCGGTGCAGGTCGGCCAGCGCGTTGGCGATGCGCGCGCCGAGCGCGGCCAGTTCGTCGGCCGGCAGCGGCAGGCGTTCGAGCATCGGCAGCAGCGAACTGCCGGCGACGCGCTCCATGACGATGTAGGGCTGCACCGAGAAATCGCCGCTGGCGACGAAGCGCGGCACGTGCGGGCCGTCGAGCCGGGGCAGGATCATCTGTTCCATCTCGAAGCCGACGATGGCGGCCGGGTCGTCGCCCTCGCGCATCATCGGCACCTTCATCAGGAGCGGGTCGTCGTGTTCCGGATGGCTGACGCGCCACAGCTTCGCCATGCCGCCCTGGTGCAGGAGTTCCTCGATGGTGAAGCCGTCGAGCACCGCCCCTGGCTGGACCTTGAAGACCGCGGCGTTCACATCGGGGAACCTCGAGATGCTTCCGTCATTCCCGCCTGCGCCGGAACGACGGGCAAAAGCGGGTCCGTCGAGACGCTCATCAATACCCTCCGGCCAGGCGCTGGGCGAGCGCGTCGGGCAGCCCGGCGGCGCGGATCGCTGCCATCGCCGCGTCGATGTCGTAGGGCGTGCGCAGGAAGCGCAGTTCGTCGCGCGCGGTATCGAGCAGGCACCAGGCCGCGCTCGGGTCGCCATCGCGCGGCTGCCCGACCGAGCCGAGTACGGTCAGCCAGAGGCGGCGCGGCAGCAGCGGCAGCGGGTAGTCGGTGGAGGGCGCGAAGCGGTTGATGCGCGCATCGCCTGCCACCTGGCTGTACAGCGCCGGACGGTGCACGTGGCCGCAGAACGAGAGCCGCGCCGCGCAGGCGGCGAAGTGCGCGCGCGCGTCGTCCGGGTCTTCCACGTAGAGCCAGCGTTCGGGCGCGCTGGCATCGGCGTGGACGTAGTACCGGTCTTCGTCGGTGCATTCCAGCGGCAGGCTGCCAAGCCACCGGCGCTGGGCGTCGTCCAGTTGCGTGCGGGTCCAGTTCACTGCCTGCCCGGCCACGCTCTGCATCGAAAGATCCGGCCCCGTCGCGGCGACGGCGGCATCGTGGTTGCCCTGGATCACCAGCGCGCCGCGTTCCTGCAACCGCTGCACCTGCGCCACGCACCACGCCGGATCGGCGCCATAGCCGACGATATCGCCCAGCACCACGAACTCGTCGGCACCGGCCGCGTCGGCGGCGGCGAGGCAGGCTTCGAGGGCCTGGCGGTTGGCGTGGATGTCCGAAAGCAGGGCGATCCGCATGGCGCGACGGGGCTGTGGCAGGTCACATGCGGGCACAGTGCCGCCGCGCGGGTGGAACGTCCATTCGACTTAAGGTGGCTCCGTGCCGCCGCATGGGCGGCTCGGCGATCAGCCCAGCGCGGTATCGAGCACCATCATCAGCACGAAACCGAGCATCAGCCCGGTAGTGGCGGAATGTTCGTGCCCTTTGCGATGGGACTCGGGAATGATCTCGTGGCTGATCACGAACAGCATCGCGCCCGCGGCAAAGCCCAATCCCCAGGGCAACAGCGCCTGCGAGTGGCTGGCGATGGCCGCGCCCAGCACCGCGCCGGCCGGTTCGACCAGGCCGCTGGCGGCGGCGATCAGCACCGATACCAGCCGGCCATAGCCTGCCGCCAGCAGGGCGATGGCGACCACCAGTCCTTCCGGCACGTCCTGGATGGCGATGCCGATGGCCAGCGCATTGGCGCGCACCACGCCCTCGTTGCCGGCATAGCCGACGCCGATGGCGATGCCCTCGGGCAGGTTGTGAAGGGCGATGGCGAACACGAACAGCCAGGTGCGGCGCAGCTTGCCCGGAGACTGGCCTTCGCGGCCCTTGATGAAGTGTTCGTGCGGCAGCAGGCGGTCGATCGTCATGATCGCCGCGCCACCCAGAACCACGGCCAGTGCGATCAGGATGCTGGCGGCTTCCTTGCCACCGCCGAATACACCGGCGGCCTGGGCGGCATCCAGGCCGGGAAGAATCAGCGAGAAGGCGCAGGCCGCCAGCATGACGCCCGCGCCGAAGCCCAGCAGGGTGTCCTGCATGCGCTCGGGCAGGCGCTGGGAGAACAGCACCGGCACGGCGCCCAGCGTCGTGGCCACGGCCGCGACCATGCCGCCGACGAAGGCGTCGCGGACGGCGGGCCGGGCATCGATGAAGGTCCAGGCGTCCCAGCCCATCGCCGCCAGACCGGCGGCGAGGATGCCAAGCCCCATCCACTGGCTGGCATCGAGCCGGGGCAAGGAGCGGCCGGGTTTGTGCGCGGGCTGCGGTGTGTTCCGCTCCATGCCTGCCTCAGCCAAGCGCCCGGGCATGGCGGCGCGCCACTTCGGGCCAGTTCACCACGTTGTAGAACGCGGCGATGTATTCCGGGCGACGATTCTGGTACTTCAGATAATAGGCGTGTTCCCACACGTCCAGGGCCAGGATCGGGGTGCCGCCCGAGCCGATGCCGGGCATGAGCGGGCTGTCCTGGTTGGCGCTGCTTTCCACCGAGAGCCGGCCGTCCTTGCCCGCCACGAGCCAGGCCCAGCCGCTGCCGAAGCGCGAGATCGCGGCCTTGGTGAAGGCGTCCTTGAAGGCGTCCAGGCCGCCCAGGTCCGTGGCGATCGCCTCGGCGAGCGCGCCTTCCGGACCGCCACCGCCGCCTTCGTCCGCAGGGGCCATGACCGCCCAGAACAGGCTGTGGTTGGCGTGACCGCCGCCGTTGTTGCGCACGGGCAGCCGCAGCGCCTCGGGCAGGGTGTCGATGGAAGCGATCAGGGTTTCCACCGGGATGTTCTCGTAGGTGGTGCCCTTGAGCGCCGCATTGAGGTTGTTGACGTAGGTCTGGTGGTGCCGGCTGTGGTGGATTTCCATCGTCTGTGCGTCGATGTGCGGTTCGAGCGCGTCGTAGGCATAGGGCAGGGCGGGAAGTTCGTGCGGCATCGTGGTTTTCCGTGCAGGGTCGGGGGGAGAAAGACTCAATGAAGGCGCGCGCCGACGGGCGAGGGCCACGAGGACGCGGTTCCTCGCGTCAGCAGGGCGTCGATCCGTGTGCAGGGGCCGTGCTGCCTGCGCCAATCCAGCAGGGCGAGCCGGGTCTTGCCCAGGTGGCGCATGGCGCATAGGCGCACTCCCGTGGAGGCGCCGCTGGCGCCGGCGAAGTCCAGCAGTGCCTCATGTGGCAGGCACAGGTGGACGATGGCGGCGGGCGTCTCGCCGACGTGCCGGTACAGATCGGAAAGGTTGTGATGGGCGACCACCAGCGCGGCGAGGCAATCGTCCGGTGCCAGCAGGAACTCCGGCGCGGCGAGCAGGCGCTCGGCCACGCGCAAGGCTCGTTCGTAGACGGGTTTTGCGGCGGCGCAGTCGGCACGGGCGAAGGCCGCGTTGGCCTCGCGGGTCAGGACCCTCCAGCGTGCCAGGCTGGCCGGGACATCCTGTGTTCGATGTGATGCGTGCAGCGGGTCTGTGCGCATGGCAGGCTCCTTGGATTCCAAGAGCCCTTTGCGTGGCACGACTGCGTAATCAGGCGGATTCGGATGATAGGCGGCGGTGCTGTGGTTCGTCCAGACGGCGCGATTCAGTGCATCAACGCCCGTGCCAGCCACTCCGCCAGCCCGGTCAGGCGCGGATCGGCGTGCTCGCGCCGGGCGCACAAGGCCCAGCGTGCGTCGGTTTCGACGAAGCCCCAGGGCGCGATCAGGCGCCCGGCGGCGATGTCCTCGCGCACCAATGGCTCGGGCGCGATGGCGATGCCAAGGCCGGCGGCGGCGGCTTCGAGCAGGTAGTAAAGATGCGCGAAGCCGGTGCCGTAATGCAGCGCGGCGGGGTCGATGCCGTGGCGTTGCGCCCAGTCCGGCCAGGCTTGCGGGCGCGAGGCGGTGTGCAGCAGGGGATGTTCGCAAAGCGCCTGCGGCGACGCATCGCGCAGCGCGGAGGCGGCCGGATGTTGCGGTGCCAGCACCGGGCCGATGCGCTCGGGCGCCAGTTCGCGCACCTCCCATGACGCCGGCCACGGCGGTGCGGCCAGCAACAGGGAGGCGTCCATGCCCGACAGCGCGGCATCGGGCAGTGTTTCCTGTGGCGACAGATGCAGGCGCAGCGCTGGCAGATCGCGTTCCAGTTGCCCCAGGCGCGGGATGATCCAGCGCGCCATCACGCTGGCGGCGCAACCGAGCACGAGCGGTGCGTGCGCGGCATCGTCGCGCAGCCGGGTGCACGCATCGCGCAATTGCGAGAACGCCGCGTCGGCGGCTTCGGCCAGGCGCAGGCCGGCGGCGGTGGGCGAAAGGCCGCGCCCTTCGCGCCGGAACAGGGCGCGGCCCAGCTCGTCCTCCAGCGCGTGGATGTGGCGGCTGACCGCGCCGTGGGTGACGTGCAGTTCCGCCGCCGCGCGGCTGACGCTGCCCAGCCGTGCCACGGCTTCGAAGGCGCGCAGGGCGTTCAGCGAGGGAAGCGATCGATGAGTGGACATGGGAGGTCCGAAAGCATTGTCGTTCCCGCGCAGGCGGGAACCCCGTGCCTTAGATTCATGGAAGGTCGGGAGTCACTGGATTCCCGCCTGCGCGGGAGCGACGAGAAACAGCAGGCGCGCCGAGGATTGAAAATGTGAGTTTTTCTGACGGGTTGCCGCGATTTTATGGCTTATCCAAAGCCTTCGCCGCAACTAAACTGGTCGCTGTCTCATTTGCAGCCGTGCTGGCTTTCCCTTCTCCCTCCGGGACAAGAGCCTGCCCCGGACCCCGTATCGAGTACGGGGCAGGCTTTGATCCGGAGTGGCCAGTAGGCCGGATGAGGGTACGAGCCAAGCACAGCAGCGAAACCTTGCCGCAAGATAACGGGTTGCCATGCTTCGCTCGTACCCTCACCCCAACCTCTCTCTCCCGGTAGGAGAGGGGCTCAACATCACCCTCCAACCAGCGCCACGCCGATGAACTTCCCCGACTACACCGCCTATCCCGACGCCCGCGGCCATTTCGGCCCGTTCGGCGGCAGCTTCGTCGCCGAGACGCTGATGAAGCCGCTGGAGGAACTCACCGCCGCGTGGCTGCGCCATCGCGACGATCCTGCGTTCCTGGCCGAACTGGATGCCGACCTGCGCGACTACGTCGGCCGGCCCAGCCCGATCTATTTCGCGCAGCGGCTGAGCGAGAAGATCGGCGGCGCGCGCATCCTGCTCAAGCGCGAGGACCTCAATCACACCGGCGCGCACAAGATCAACAACACCGTCGGCCAGGCCATGCTGGCCCAGCGCATGGGCAAGACCCGCATCATCGCGGAAACCGGCGCGGGCCAGCACGGCGTCGCCAGCGCCACGGTGGCGGCCCGGCTCGGGCTGGAATGCGTGGTCTACATGGGCGCGACCGACATCGAGCGCCAGAAGATCAACGTCTACCGCATGACCCTGCTCGGCGCGAAGGTGGTGCCGGTGACCAGCGGCTCGGCCACGCTCAAGGACGCGCTGAACGAGGCGATGCGCGACTGGGTGACGAACGTGCACGACACCTTCTACATCATCGGCACCGTGGCCGGCCCGCACCCGTACCCGGCGATGGTGCGCGACTTCAACGCCGTGGTCGGGCGCGAGGCGCGCGCGCAGATGCTGGCACAGTACGGCCGCCTGCCGGATGCGATCACCGCGTGCGTGGGCGGCGGCAGCAACGCCATCGGCCTGTTCCACGCCTTCCTCAACGACCACGCGGTGCGCATCGTCGGCGCGGAAGCGGCGGGCGACGGCATCGCCACAGGCCGCCATGCCGCCTCGCTCGCGGCCGGCCGGCCCGGCGTGCTGCACGGCAATCGCACGTATCTGCTCTGCGATGACGATGGGCAGATCATCGAAACCCATTCGATTTCCGCAGGGCTCGATTATCCGGGCGTCGGCCCCGAGCACAGTTTCCTCAAGGACACGGGTCGCGCCGAGTACGTCGGCATCGGCGACGACGAGGCGCTCGAAGCCTTCCACCTGCTGTGCCGCACCGAGGGCATCCTGCCCGCGCTCGAATCCAGCCATGCGCTGGCGCAGGCGGTCAAGCTGGCGCGCGAGCTGCCGAAGGATGGCATCGTGCTGTGCAACCTTTCCGGGCGCGGCGACAAGGACGTGCATACCATCGCCGCGCGCGAAGGCATCGTGCTCTGAGGGCCGGGAATGGGGAGCCGGGAATCGCAAAGAGCAAGAGCAAAGCTCCCACCGCTTCCGCATCCTCGAATCCTCGCCCGGCAAGCTTTCTAGAATCCCCATCTCCAATCCCCAATCTCGGCTTCCCATGCACATTCTTGGACTCGGGCTTCACGTCATCATCGCGGTGATCTTCGCGATCCACGCCTTGCGCACCGGCCGCGAGATGTACTGGCTGTTCATCCTTTTCATGTTTCCGCTGCTGGGCAGCATCGTCTACGCGGCGGTGGTCTTCGTGCCGGAAATGCGCCAGAGCCGGGGCGCCAGGCGCGTGGTGCGCAAGGTCCGGGAGACGCTCGATCCGGGCCGCGAGCTGCGCGAAGCGCGCGATGCCTTCGATCTCTCCCCGACGGTGCAGAACCGCCTGCGCCTGGCCGATGCGCTGCTGGCCGACGGCAAGCCGGGCGAGGCCGCGCCGCTGTACGCCACCTGCCGCCAGGGCCTGTACCGCGACGATGCGCACATCGCCATCCGCCACGCCCGCGCGTTGCTGGAGAGCGGCCAGTCCGAGGCGGCGAAGGCGGAACTGGAAATGCTGATCGCACAGCAGCCCGATCTGCGTTCGTCCGAAGGCCACCTGCTCTACGCCCGTGCCGTGGCCGCCTGCGGCGACCGTGATCGCGCGCGGCACGAGTTCGACACCCTGATCGGCTATTCGGCCTCGCTCGAAGCCCGCGCGTACTACGCCGACGCGCTGGCCGAGTGGGGCGAGAGCGCAGCGGCGCAGGCCCTGAGCCGCGAGGCATTGCGCCACGTGAACCGCCTCTCGCGCCACGCCGCCGAACTCAACGCGCCGTGGATCAAGGCGCTGCGTCGGCACGAGTAGAGCCGAGATCAGGGTTCCGGGATGACCAGCCATGCGGCTGCTGACAACCGTAGAAGCCAAAGCTCCCAACGATTCCGCAACCGCGAATCCTCGCCTCATCCCGTTTTACGAATCCCCGATCTCCGACCCAAATCCCGGTATGTCCCCCATGAACCGCATCGACACCCGCTTCGCCGAACTCGCATCCGCCGGTCGCACCGGCCTCATCCCCTTCATCACCGCCGGCGATCCTTCGGTCGAGGCCACGGTGGCGGTGATGCACGCGCTGGTGGAGGCCGGGGCCGACGTGCTGGAACTGGGCGTGCCCTTTTCCGACCCGATGGCCGATGGCCCGGTGATCCAGCAGTCCAGCGAACGCGCGCTGGCGCGCGGCATCGGCACGCGCCGCGTGTTCGAGTTCGTGCGCGCGTTCCGCGACACCGACAGGCACACCCCGGTGGTGCTGATGGGCTACCTCAACCCGGTCGAAATCTACGGGTTGGAGCGCTACGCGCAGGACGCCGCCGAGGCCGGCGTCGATGGCCTGTTGCTGGTCGATTGCCCGCCCGAGGAAGCCGACATCGTGCAGGCCACGCTGCGCGCCCACGGCCTGCACCAGATCTGCCTCGCCGCACCCACCAGCGGCGCGGAGCGGCTGGCGCGGCTGGTGGAAACCAGCCGCGGTTATCTCTACTACGTGTCGTTCGCCGGCGTGACCGGCGCGGCGCAATTGCAGACCGGCGCCGTGCGCGAACAGGTCGCCGCGATCAAGGCGCTGGGCGACCTGCCGGTGGCCGTGGGCTTCGGTGTGCGCGACGGCGCCTCGGCCAGGGCCATTGCCGAAACCGCCGATGCCGTGGTCATCGGCAGCGCGCTGGTGCAGACGCTGGCCGAGGCGACGGATGCGCAGGACGCAGTGGCGCGCGCGCGCGGCTTCCTCGCGCCGATCCGTGCGGCGCTGGACGGGGAGTAAGCGCGGGCACGACCTGTGAGGGGGTTGCCCCCGGTTTTGCGTAACAGGACGCAAGCCTCGGGGAGTACGCCGCAATGTCGTTCCGTTTCCGTTCCATCTTTTTGATTTTTATCGCTATGTTCGCGCCCGTGGCTTCGGGCGAAGTGTTCCGTGTCGGGTCGCACGCAAGCTGCAGTCATTCCACGCTCGCCGCCGCGCTCGCGGCGGCGGCGGCCAACGGACCGGGGCGGGACGAAATACGCCTGCAGGCGAGTGTCCAGACCGTCAACGCGAAATTCACGATCAGCCAGACCGACGTGCTGATCGAAGGCGGTTACTTCGGTTGCGGCGACGCCCCTCCCAGCCCGCTCCATCAATCGGTGATCCAGGGCAACGGCCACGATTCGGTGTTCTACATCGACAGTGGCCGCAATGTGGAGCTGCGCCAGGTCGCGATCACCAATGGTGGCCGGCTCGGTGTCGCGAACGGCGATTTCGCGGTGGGCGGCGGCCTCTGGCTCAACGGCGGCGTGGCGATCCTGCGTGGCGTGCGGGTGATGCACAACCGCGCGCAGCTCGGCGGCGGGCTGGCGGTGACGGGCAATTCGGTGATGGTGATCCACGGCGGCGCCCAAGCCAGCCGGATCGACCACAACGAGGCCACGCTCGGCGGCGGCATCTTCGTCGGCGAGCGCGCCACGCTGCGGATCGAGAACGACAACGTATCGGTGGACAGCAACGTCGCCAATGGCAGCGCCAACGCCTGGGAAAACGCGGGTGGCGGCATCTATGCGACCGGCGGCGCCAGCAATTCGTCCAGCGTCGAAGTGAGCGCGCTCAGCGGCGATCCGGACGCGCCGGTCGTGCCGCGCGGCTTTGTGCTCGCCGACAACGCCACCACCGGCAACGGCGGCGGCATCGCGCTGAACGGTACCGCCACGTTCGGCGCCGTCGAGACCACGATCCGCAACAACACCGCGACGGGGAGCGGCGGCGGCATCTACATCTATGGCGCCACCCTCGGCGCGGGCGGCATGGCGCAGATGTCGCGCCGGCTGAGCCATCTGCCGGCATGGATCAAAACGTGCGAAGGCCGCTACGGCTGCAACCGGATCGTCGGCAACGTCGCGGCCAAGGGCGGTGCGGCGATGGTGATGCACGGGCGCCTGCACCTCGGGCAGATGCTGGTGGCCGGCAACCGCAGCATCGATGGCGGCGGCGCGGCGATCCATACCGGCAGCATCGCCAATGCCGCCAGCCCGGTGAACCGCATCTGGCTGGATTCGATGGTCATCGCCGGCAACCAGTGCAGCGGCACCGCTTCCACGCACACGCCCTGCGCCACGCTGTCGATGGGCGCGGGGCCGAATCAGG
Source organism: Chiayiivirga flava (assembly GCA_037190825.1). Lineage (GTDB taxonomy): Bacteria > Pseudomonadota > Gammaproteobacteria > Xanthomonadales > Xanthomonadaceae > Denitratimonas > Denitratimonas flava_A. The sequence goes on along the minus strand of JBBCJS010000103.1, from coordinate 15,508 downwards.
TCCATGTCCAGCACGTCACCCTGGCCGACAACGCGCTCGCCTGGGCGGGGCCGAGCGGCGGCAGCGGCCATCAGGAGATCTACCATGGCCCCTCATCGCTGCCGCTGGTGCTGCGTTCCACGATCATCGAGCCGCAGCCGGGCGTGCCGGTGATGATCGCGGTGGGGCCGGTCGACGCCGACTGCGTGATGGCCCCGCACTTTTCCTCGATCGGCACGCGGGCGCTGGCGCGAAACACGCCCTACGCCTTCGTCTCGCGCGCCGCCTACGACTACCGCCCCGCATCCCCGGACAGCGCCATCGACGCCTGCGACACCGGCCAGTTGTTCGACAGCGGCTACGCCGGCGGCGCGGACCTCGTCGGCCACGGCACCGTGGACGACCCGGGCGTGCCCAACCGCTACGGCCCGGCCGCACGCGCGGACATCGGCGCGTTCGAAGTGACGGTGCTGTTGCGCAATGGCTTCGAGTGAGTTGCCGTCATGGAGTGGCCCGATAGCGCATCGATTGCGTCCATTGAGGAAGCTGCGGTGTAGCCATGTGGTCGATTTCCGTTAGCGACGGATAGCGTTTGGGCATCACGCAGTACCGACGCGCCAAGGAAATCGGCGTGCCGCAACGGCGCATCGGCGGGATCGTCGCCGGCCGGCGCGGCATCGCCGCCGATACCGGCTTGCGGTTGTTGCGCGCCTTCGGCACATCCGATGGCTTCAGGGTGGGTCCGCAAACCGGCCACGGTACTGCGTAGCCAAGGACGCCTTGGCTGCGACGCTGGCGACGATCAGGCCCCGGGCGCAGGCAGCGGCAAGCCCTTGATCCGCCTGACTTCACTGCCATCGCACTCGCCAATCTACTCACATTCCGGCCCGGCTTGGGGCGGACGGCCACGGACAGCTGGACAACAAAAAACCCCGCCGGAGCGGGGTTTCTCGTGGTCTGGCCGGTCGTCTGCGGACGGCTGCGGCCAGTGTGTTGGTGCCCAAGGGGGGACTCGAACCCCCACGACTTGCGTCGCTACCACCTCAAGGTAGTGCGTCTACCAATTCCGCCACCTGGGCTGATGCGTCATCGCGGCTGCGATGGGCCGCGCATCGTATCAAATCTTGCGTTACTCGCTGGCCGGTTCCGGGATGTCGGCCGGAATCTCGGGGGCCGTTTCCACCGGCACTGGTTCGGGCTGGGGCACGTCGGAAGCCGGGACTTCGGACGCGGCCGGCACGCTGGTGGCCGGGGCCATGCTGCCCATGATGCCGATGTCCTCGATCTGGGTGCCCGAGCCGACGGTCTTGTGCAGGTAGATGGCCATGCCGAGCGCCATCAGGAAGAACACGCCGGCCAGGATCGCGGTGCTCTTGGACAGGAAGTTGGCCGAGCCGCGCGCGCCGAACACGGTAGCCGAGGCGCCCGCGCCGAAACCGGAGCCGGCCGAGGCGCCGGCCCCGCGCTGCAACAGGATGAGCGCGGTCATCGCGACCGCGACGAGCACATAGACGACATTGAACAGGGTGTAGAGCATGGGTTCGATCTACCGCGCCGCAGCCGCGGCGATGGCAAGGAAATCCGGGGCGATGAGGGAGGCCCCACCGATCAGGCCACCATCGATGTCCGGCTGGGCGAACAGCTCGGCAGCGTTGGCGGGCTTGACGCTTCCGCCGTACAGGATCGGAAGCGAGCTGGCAATTCTAGCATCAATCCTCGCCAGTTCGCCACGTACCCGTGCGTGCACGTCCTGGGCCTGCTCGGGCGTGGCGGTCAGGCCGGTGCCGATGGCCCAGACCGGCTCGTAGGCGATCACGCTGCCTTCCAGCCGTTCCGGGCCGAGCGCGAGCACGGGTTCGAGCTGGGCGGCGAGCACGTCGTGGGTGGCGCCGGACCGACGCTGGTCCAGGGTTTCGCCGATGCACAGGATGGGCACGAGGCCGGCCTCGCGCGCGGCCAGGAACTTCCGCGCCACCGTGTCGTTGCTCTCGCCGTACAGCTCGCGCCGCTCGGAGTGGCCGACCAGCACGTGGGTCGCGCCCACGTCGCGCAGCATGGTCCCGGCGATCTCGCCGGTGAACGCGCCCTGCTGGTGCGCCGAGAGGTTCTGCGCGCCGAAGGCGATGCCGCGATCGGCCCAGCGCGCCACCAGTTCGGGCAGGTAGAGCAGGGGCGGCAGCACGATGAGGTCCACGCCGTCCACGGGCCGGGCGTCGGCGATGGCATCCACCAGGCCATGGGCGAAGGCGCGGTCGCCATGCAGTTTCCAGTTGCCGGCGACGATCTTGCGGCGCATGGGCGTTCTCCAGTGCTCGAACGGGGCCGCAAAGGATAGCGACGCGAGGGCAGGGCGGCTACGCTCGCCGCAGCATCGCCACGGGGAGCCGCCATGTCGTCCGAAACCTTCCATGCGCTCGTCACGGGCGCCTCCAGCGGCATCGGCGCCGCGATCGCGCGCGAATACGCCCGGCGCGGCGTGCCGCTGGTGCTGACCGCGCGGCGCGAGGATCGGCTCGAGGAGCTGGCGCGCGAACTGCGGGCGCAGGTGGATTGCGTGGTGGTCGCGGCCGACCTGGCCGATCCGGCCGCGCCGAAGTACCTGTTCGATACGCTGGCCGAACGCGGCGTCGCCGTCGGCACGCTGGTCAACAACGCCGGCTATGGCGTGCCCGGCAACTACCTGTCCTCGCCGTGGGAGACGCACGCCGCCTTCATGCAGGTGATGGTGACGGCGGCCAGCGAGCTGACCTGGCGCTTCCTGCCGCAGATCCGCGCCTGTGGGCGTGGCCGCATCCTCAACGTGGCCTCGTTCGCGGGGCTGCTGCCCGGCTCCGTCGGGCAGACGCTTTATGCCGGCGCCAAGAGCTTCCTCATCCGCTTCACCGAATCGCTGGCGCTGGAAAACGCCCGCTACGGCGTCAATGCCTGCGCGCTGTGCCCCGGTTTCACCTATTCGGAGTTCCACGATGTCACCGGCACCCGCGCGCTGGTGTCGAAGCTGCCGAAATGGATGTGGTTGCAGACCGACGAGGTGGCGCGCCTGGGTGTGGAGGGCGTGGAAGCCGGGCGCGTGATGGTGATTCCCGGATTCGGCTACAAGCTGATGCGCTTCGTCTACAAGCACCTGCCCGATGCGACGGTGCGCCGGATGATGGCGAAGCGGTCCAGTTCGATCCGCGACGGGCGCTGACGAGCATCGGAGCCGTCGTGAGCCTCGAAAAACCTCCGTCATTCCCGCGAAGGCGGGAATCCAGTGACTTCGACCGATCGAAAGACAAAGACGCTGGATTCCCGCCTTCGCAGGAATGACGGTGAGGGGGCGTATTGTTCCGGGGGACGCATGACTCGCTTCAAGCACTAAACTCCGCTCTCCCATGCCCGCCTTCGCCTACCACGCCCTCGATGCCGACGGACGCACCCGCAAGGGCGTGTTGCAGGCCGATACTGCGCGCGCGGCGCGCGCCAGCCTGCGCGAGCGCGGGCTGAACGCGCTGGACGTGTCGCCGGTATCGGAGGCGGCGGCGTCGAGCGAAGGCGGTCGCGGATTGTCGGCCGCGCAACTGGCCTTGCTGACGCGGCAGCTTTCGGCGCTGATCGGTTCCGGCCTGCCCATCGACGAGGCGCTCGGCGCATTGGCCGAAGGCAGCGAAGGCCGCCTGCGCTCGCGCCTGGTGTCGTTGCGCGCGCGGGTGATGGAAGGCGCGACGCTGGCGGCGGCGATGGCCGAATCGCCCGGCACCTTCCCGGTGCTGTATCGCGCCACCATCGCGGCCGGCGAAGCCTCCGGGCGGCTGGACACGGTGCTGGCGCGGCTGGCCGACTACACCGAGAGCCGCGAGGCGTTGCGCAGCAAGGTGATCCTGGCCCTGGCCTATCCGATCCTGCTCACCTGCGTCGCGTTGCTGGTGGTGGCCGGGCTGATGATCTGGGTGGTGCCGCAGGTGATCGGCGTGTTCGAGCAGGCGCAGCAGGCGCTGCCGTGGGCCACGCGCGTCTTGATCGCGGTATCCGCCGCGGTCGAACGCTACGGGCTCTGGCTGCTGCTGCCGCCGGCCTTGCTGGTGGCGGTGGGCATCGCGGTGGCGCGCACGCCGTCGCTGCGCGCGGCCTGGCAGCGCGGGCTGCTGAAGGTTCCCGTGCTCGGCCGGCTGGTCCGCGCCGCCGATACGGCCCGTTTCGCGCGCACGCTGGCCTTGCTGGTGGGCAGCGCGGTGCCGTTGCTGGAGGCGCTGAACATCGCCTCGCAGGTGGTCGGCAACGCCGCCCTGCGCCAGGCGCTGGCGCGCGTGGCGGTGCGGGTGCGCGAAGGTCAGGGATTGGCGCGCGCGCTGGAGGAGACCGGCCAGTTCCCGCCGGTGGCGCTGCGGCTGGTGGCCAGCGGCGAAAAGAGCGGGCGGCTGGACACGATGCTGTTCGATGCCGCCGCGCAGCAGGAACGCGAACTGGATACCGCGCTGGGCGTGGCCACCACCGTGCTCGGGCCGGGCGTGATCCTGCTGGTGGGCGGGCTGGTGCTGTTCATCGTGCTGGCCATCCTGCTGCCGATCTTCTCGCTCAACACGCTGGTGCGATGACATGCGCTCGGGCGCGGTGCTAACGTGCGGCGGTTCGCCCGTTCCCGCATGTCCATGAGCCAGCTTCGATTCGACCACGTCAGCAAGCGGTATCCGGGCGGGCACGAGGCGCTTTCCGACGTCAGCTTCGCGGTGGACGAGGGTGAGATGCTGTTCGTCACCGGCCACTCGGGCGCGGGCAAGAGCACCCTGCTGCGGCTGATCCACCTGAGCGAGCGCCCCACGCGCGGCACGGTGTTCTTCGGCGAGCGCAACCTGGCGACGGTGAGGCGGCGCGGCCTGCCCGCGCATCGCCGGCGCGTGGGCGTGGTGTTCCAGGACCATCGCCTGCTGATGGACCGCAGCCTGTTCGACAACGTCGCCCTGCCGCTGGTGATCGCCGGCGTGCCGCGCGCGGAGATCGGCAAGCGCGTGCGCGTGGTGCTGGAGAAGGTGGGCCTGGCCGAGCGCGAGCGCGCCCTGCCGATGGCCCTGTCCAGCGGCGAGCAGCAGCGCGTGGGCATCGCGCGCGCGGTGGTGGCGCGGCCGGACGTGCTGGTGGCCGACGAACCCACGGGCAACCTCGATCCGCAGCTTGCCGCCGAGGTCATGGAACTGTTCGCCAACCTGCCGTCGCAGGGCACCAGCGTGCTGGTCGCCAGCCACGACCTGCACCAGGTGCGGCGGCTGCGCAAGCGCGTGCTGGTGCTCGACCACGGCAAGCTGATCGACGACTACCGCCCCGGGGCCATCGCCGAGGCCACCGCATGAGCGCCGGCGCGGAGAAAAGGGCGCGCAACACCGCCAGGCCGCGCGGCCCCGGCCCGCGCGAGCGCCTGCGCGCCTGGCGCGACCTGCACTTGTACAGCCTGTTCTCCAGCATCGGCCGCATGATGCAGCGCCCGTGGGCCACGGCGCTGACGGTGGGCGTGATGGCGGTGGCGCTGGTGCTGCCGCTGTGCCTTGCGATGCTGATCGGCAACATCGAGCGGCTCTCGGGCGGCTTCCGCGAATCGCGCGAGGTCAGCCTGTTCCTGGCCACCGACGCGGACGATGCCGCCGCGCGGGCGCTGGCGCAGCAACTGCGCGCCGATGCGCAGGTCGAAGACGTGCTGCTGCGCACGCCGGAGGAGGGCCTGGCCGAGTTCCGCGAAATGGCCGATTTCGCCGATGCGCTGGCCTTGCTGGAAGACAACCCGCTGCCGGCCGTGCTGGTGGTGACGCCGGTCACAGGTATCGATCCGCTGGTGCTGGCGCAGCGCCTGCGCGCATTGCCCGGCATCGACTTCGTCCAGCATGATGCGCAGTGGCGCGCGCGGCTGACCGCCTGGCTGGACTTCGGACGCCGCCTGGCGCTGGCGGTGGCGGCGCTGCTGGGCGTTGGCGTGCTGCTGGTAGTGGGCAATACTGTGCGCCTGGACATTCAGGGCCGGGCCGAGGAGATTCAGACGGTGCAATTGCTGGGGGCGACCGATGGCTTCGTGCGACGACCGTTTCTTTACCTGGGCGCGTGGTACGGCCTGTTCGCCGGACTCCTGGCGCTGGCCGTCGCCGCGCTCGCGCCGTGGTTCATGCGCGCGCCCGTCGCGGCCCTGGTGGAAAGCTACGGCAGCCGGTTCCAGATGAAGGGCCTGGACGTGTCGCTGGCGCTGGCCACGCTCGCGCTCTCGGTGGCGCTGGGCTGGCTGGGCGCGTGGCTGGCCGCCGGCCACCACCTGCGCCGCAGCGCGCCGGACGCGGAGTCGCGCGCATGAGTGCGACAGGCATCACACGCCACATCACCAGCGACACTCCGCGCATCATGGTGGTGGACGGCTCGCGCGTGGCGCGCAAGCTGATCGAGCAGGTGCTGGCCAAGGACGTGCCCGGCGTCACCGTGATCTCCTGCGAAACCGGCGAGGAAGCCAAGACCGCCTTGCAGCAAGGCGTCGTCGACCTGGTCACCACCGCGCTGCGCCTGCCCGACATCGACGGGCTGGAACTGGCGCACTACATCCGCGAACACGCGCCGCAGGCCTACATCCCGATCATCGTCGTCTCCGGCGACGCGCAGGAGCGCCTGGTCAACCGCAGCTTCGGCGACGAGGTCACCGACTATTTCGACAAGGGCCTGGGCTTCTCCGCGCTCTCGGCCTTCATCCAGGGCTATGTGCGCCCGGAGCCGGAAGCCGGCGGCGAAGTGCTGTACGTGGAGGACAGCAAGGTCGTGGCGATGGCCACGCGGCGCATGATGGAGAAGCACGGACTCAAGGTCACCCACGTCATCAGCGTCGAGGACGCGCTGGCGCACCTGGACACGGCGCGCGAGCAGGGCAACATCCCCGGCCCGGACGTGATCCTGACCGACGTCTACCTCAAGAGCGGCCTCACCGGCAAAGACCTGCTCGAACGCCTGCGTGGCCCCGACTACGGCTACGGCAAGGGGCTGTTGCCGGTCCTGGTGATGACCGGCGACGACAACCCGGCCAACCAGAGCGCGCTGCTCAAGGTCGGCGCCAACGACCTGGTGCAGAAGCCGATCGAGGAGCGCCTGCTCATCACCAAGCTGATCTTCCAGTTGCGCGTGGGCCGCCTGATGCGCGAGCGCAACGCCGCCGCCGCGACGTGAACGCGCCGGAAGACCGCATCCGGCTCGAGCCGGGCTGGAAATCCCGCCTGCTGGACGCCTTCGCCGATCCCGCGATGGGCCGCCTGCGCGAGTTCCTGGTGCAGGAGCGCGACCGCGGCAAGGCGATCTATCCGCCCGCGCGCCAGATCTTCGCGGCGCTGGATGCCACGCCGTTCGACCGGGTGAAAGTCGTCATCCTCGGCCAGGACCCGTACCACGGCCCCGGCCAGGCGCATGGCCTGTGCTTCTCGGTGCTGCCCGGCGTGCCCGTGCCGCCCTCGTTGCAGAACATCTTCGCCGAGATCGAGCGCGACCTGCGCATCGCCCGGCCCGACCACGGCTGCCTCTTGCCGTGGGCGCAACGCGGCGTGCTGCTGCTCAACGCCGTGCTGACGGTGGAACGCGCCCGCGCCGGTTCGCATCAGGGCAAGGGCTGGGAGGGCTTCACGGACCAGGTGATCCGGCGGCTGGCCGAAGAGCGCGAGCACCTGGTGTTCCTGCTCTGGGGCAGCTACGCGCAGAAGAAGGGCCAGTTCATCGACGCCCGCCGCCATCGCGTGCTGCGCGCCCCGCATCCTTCCCCGCTGTCGGCGCATCGCGGCTTCATCGGCTGCGGCCACTTTTCCACCGCCAACGATTACCTCGCCCAGCACGGCATGGCGCCCATCGACTGGAGCCTGCCGCCGCGCGCCGAGGTCGAGGCGATGCTGGCGGCCACGTGAGCCGCCTGGATCGATGACGCGCCCCGGTGCCGCAGACGCATGCCCTCGCTCCTGATCGCCGACGACCACCCGCTGTTCCGCGCCGCGCTGCATCGCGCCGCGGCCGATGCCGTGGACGATCTGCGCATCGCCGAGGCCGATGCGTTCCACGGCGTGATGGAGGCGATCGAACAGGGCGGGATCGACCTGCTGCTGCTGGACCTGCACATGCCCGGCAACTACGGGCTGGCCGGGCTGGCCGCGATCCGCGCCCGCAAGCCGGGGCTGGCGGTCATCGTCGTCTCGGCGAACGAGGAACTCTCCGTGGTGCGGCGGGCGTTCGACCTCGGCGCCGCCGCTTACCTGCCCAAGAGCGCCGGCGTGGCGGACCTGCGCGAGGCGTTGCAGACCGTGCTCGACGGCGAGCCATGGCTGCCGCAGGGCTTGCGCGAGGCCGTGGCGCAGGCGCCGCATCGCCCGCGCGACGCCTTGCTCGCCGGGCGCCTGGCCAGCCTGACGCCGCAGCAGTACAAGGTGCTGGACCTGGTGGCGCAGGGCCTGCTCAACAAGCAGATCGCCGACCGCATGGGCATCCAGTTGCGGACGGTCAAGGCGCACATGACCCGCATCATGGACCGGCTCGGCGTGCACAACCGCACCCAGGCGATCCGGGTGCTGCACGAGTTCGGCATCAACGAGCCGGCGCGCGGGATCGACGGCACGCCCTAGCCGCCGGCCCGCGGCGCGGCGAGCAGGGGATTGATCGCCCAGCGCAGCGCCAGCGGCTTGAACGGCTTGGGCAGCAGCGACAGCCCGGCCTCGCGCACCGCCTCCTGCGTCCGGGCGGAGGCATCGGCGCTGACGATGATCGTGGGACGGCGGCCATGCCGTTGCGACAGCCGCGACCACAGCCGCACGCCGGTATCGCCGCCGTCCAGGTGATAGTCGAACAGCCATAGATCCGCCGCCGCCGCCGCCGCGTCGATGCGGGGATCGTTTCCGTCGCCCAGCGCCCGCACGTCGCAGCCCCAGGACGCGAGCACGCGCTCCACCGCGGCCAGCGCGCCGGCATCGTTGTCCACCAGCAGCACCCGCGTGCCCGCGATCGCGCCGCCCGCCATCGGTCGCGCCGGGCGCGCGGCGCGTTCCGGCGCGGAGGCGACGGGCACCTCGATCGAGAACGCCGAGCCGCGCCCGACATTGCTTCGCAGCGACGGCCGCGTGCCCAGCAGTTCGGACAGGCGTTCGGCGATCGCCAGGCCCAGCCCGAGGCCGGGGCCGCTCATGCCCTCGCCGCGCCGGAACTCCTCGAAGATCGCGGCGGCCTGGTCCGGCGGGATGCCGGGGCCGGTGTCGTACACGTCGATGCGCAGCTTCGCGCCGCGCCGGCGCACGCCCATCAGCACGCCGCCGCGCTCGGTGTAGCGCACCGCGTTGGCGAGGAAGTTCTGCAGGATCCGGCGCAGCAGTTGCGGGTCGCTCGCGACCCAGGCGGACGTGGGCACGGCGCGCAGGCGCAGCCCCTTCGCGGCGGCCAGCACGGAGAATTCGCGCGCCAGCGGTTCGAGCACGTCCGACAGCGCGAAGACGCGCGGCGCGGCGACCATGCCGCCGGCTTCCAGCTTGGAGATGTCCAGCAGATCCGAAAGCAGCCCGTCGGTCGAGTCCAGCGCTCCCCGGATCTGGTCGAGATAGCCTTGCAGCACGTCCGAGGCCACGTGCCGGGACATGGTATCGGTCAGCAACTGCGCCGCGTGCAGCGGCTGGATCAGGTCGTGGCCGACGGCGGTCAGGAAGCGCGTCTTGGCCGCGTTCGCGCGCTCGGCCTCGTGCAGCGCCCGCGCCAGCAGCGCGGTGCGCTCGTCCACGCGCCGCTCCAGGGTCTCGTTGCTGCGGCGCAGTTCGCCCTCGGCGCTGCGGAACGCGGTGACGTCCGTGAACGTGGCGACGTAGCCGCCGCCGGGCATCGGGTTGCCGCGTATCTCGATGGTCGCGCCATCCGGGAACACGCGCTCGGTCAGGTGCGGCGTGCCGCGCCGCATGAACTCGATGCGGCGCGACAGCGAGGTGGCCGGATCGTTCCGCGTCGGCATCCGTTGCAGCGCCCACGCCGTCAGGTCGGCGATCGGGCGCCCGACCCGCAGCAGTTCGCGCGGGAAGCCGAACATGTCCTCGTAGCGCCGGTTCCAGGCCACCAGCCGCAGGTCGGCATCGACCACGCTGATGCCCTGGCTCATGTTTTCCAGCGCCGCTTCCAGGAGCCGCTGGTTGAAGCGCAGCGCCTGCGCCGCCTCGCCCACGGCGGTGCGCATGGATTCGATCGGCGGCGAGGCGCCACGGCGGGCCGATTCGACCAACAGCCGCGCCATGCCCGCGCCGATCACGGCCGTGAGTTCGCGCTCCACCCGCGTCACTTCCGCCTGTTCCAGCAGCACGCCGCGCCGGCCCGGTTCGCCGAGCAGCGTGTGGATGCGCTGCGGGCTGAGGAAGCTCGCAGCCACCTGGCGCAGCACATCCACCTCCACGCCGCTGGCCGCGGCCCGGCCGCGCGCGCCGGCCAGGCCCGAGGTCGCCAGCACCGCCAGCAGGTTCAACGCCAGGCTGCCGCCCATGCCCACGGCGATGCGCCAGCCGGGCGGAGCCCACAGCGGGCCGGTGAACGGCCAGCTCGCGCCGGACAACGCCATCGGCGCCAGCACCAGCACCAGCCAGGCCGCCACGCCCACCGCCAGGCCGGACAGGATCGCCTTGGGTGCGACGTGCGGGCGGTACACCGCGAACCCTATGGCCGGGGCCAGTTGCGCCAGCGCGGTGAAGGAGATCAGCCCGAAATCGGCCAGCGCCTCCGCGTTCGCCATCGCGCCGCTGTAGAGCCAGGCCATGACGAAGATGCCGGCGATGCCGATGCGCCGGAACGCCAGCACGCGCGGCCGCAGGTCCGGCGAGGCCGCGGCATCGCCACGGCTGGCCCCGCGCACCACGCGGCCGCCGAACCAGTGGTTGCCGATCATGATCGAGAGCGTCAGCGCGGACAGGATCATCATGCCGGTCGCCGCGCTCAGGCTGCCGACGTAGACGGCCAGTGCCAGCGCGGGGTTGTCGCCGGCCAGCGGCAGGGCCACGACGTACAGGTCCGACGGCACGCTCGCCCCCAGCAACTGGGTGCCGGCCAGCGCCAGCGGCAGTGCCGGCAGGCCGATCAGCAGCAGGTAGACCGGGAACAGCCAGCGTGCCGTTTTCAGGTGCGAGGCATCGCGCAGCTCCACCACGCCGACATGGAACTGGTGCGGCAGGGTGAAGGCCGCCAGCGCGCCCAGCCCGACCATCGCCAGGTAATTGGGTACCTGCACGTTCGCCAGGATCGGCGCGGCCTGCGCCCGGATGTCCACGCCGGCGTCGCGCAGCAGCATCAGCGCGTAGACGCCCACCGCGAGCAGGGCAGCGAGCTTGACCAGCGACTCGAACGCCAGCGCCAGCACGATGCCGCGGTTGTGTTCGGTGGCCGAGGCGTGGCGCGCGCCGAACAGCCAGGTGAAGGCCGCCATCGTGGCGGCGATGAAGGCCGCCATGCCCGAGCCGCCGGGCGCGGCCTGCGTCGTCTCCAGCAACGGCCCCAGTCCTTGCGCGATGGCCCGCAGTTGCAACGCGATGTACGGCACGATGCCGACCAGCGCCACCAGCGTGATCGCCGCGCCCAGCGCGCGGTTCGTGCCCAGCCGCGCTACCACGAGGTCGGCGATGGTCGCGCTGTGGTGTTCGCGCACCAGTCCGGCCAGCCGGCGCAGGAAGGGCACGCAGAGCAGCGAGACCAGGGACATGCCGAGCAGCGTCGGCGGGATGGCGAACCCGGCCTGCATGCCTTGCGCCGCCGCGCCGTAGTACGTCCATGCGGTGCAGTGCACGCCCAGGGACAGCGCGAACACCGCCGGCCAGATGCGCGAGAGGTCGAGGCGGGTGCGTTCGCCCCAGGAGGCGATGCCGAAGAGCGTCGCTGTCCAGGCCAAGCAGGCGATCAGAACGATGGAGGCGCTCAACATCGCTCCAGTGTAGCGACCGGTCCGGCGGTGTCATCCGGCCGGCGGGGACGGATCGGGAAGCGACGGCGGCGTCGGGCCGCTGCCGGCTTTGGCCCGTGAACCGGCGGAAGCCATGGTGCGTTCCCCGTCTTCCGCCACTGGCGGGCGCGAAGGAACCAGGGAGGCATCGGCCATCACGCGGACGCGCGCATCCGCGCGAGGAAGTCGGCGATCGCCGCACGCGCTTCCGGCTCATCGAGCATCGGCGCGTGGCCTACGCCGGCGACTTCCACGAGGCGGGCATCGTCGGCCACCTCGATCATGCGCCGCGCCACATCGGCGGTGAGGATGTCCGACAGCGCGCCGCGCAACACCAGCAACGGCCGCCGCCGCCCCAGCTTGCGCCAGGCGCGCCACAGCAGCGGCTGCATCAGCCGCAGCAGCCACGGGTTCACGGTGCGCACGATGGCGGGGTCGTAATCCAGTTCCAGCAGGCCGTCGTCGCGCTGCCGGAACATGCGCCCGACCATCGCCCGCCAGTCGTCCGGGCCGTAGCCGGGGAACGCGGCGCGGCCGATCGACTCCACGTAGCGCGCCGCCGCGTCGCGATCCATCGGCGGCACCGGCTTGCCGGCATAGCGCCCGATCCGCTCCAGCGCTTCTCGCGGCACGTGCGGGCCGGCGTCGTTGAGTATCGCGCCGGCGATCAGTTCCGGCCTGCACGTGGCGAGCGTCATCGCGACCAGCACGCCGAGCGAGGTGCCGACGAACACCGCACGGGCGATGCCTCGATCATCGAGCAGGGCCGCCACATCGTCGGCGTAGGCGCGCGGGTTGTAGCTGCGCGGGTCGCGGGCGCGCTCGGAGCCGGCGCGCCCGCGCAGGTCCACCGCGAACACCTGCCATCCCGCGGCCGCCATCGCGCGCGCCGGCCCGTCGAAATCGGCGGCGTTGCGGGTCAGCCCGGGGATGCAGACGACGGTGCCCGGCTCCCCGGAATCATCCAGCGCAGCCGCAGGGTGGCGCCTGGCATGCAGGCGCAGGCCGTCGCGGCTGCGCCAGTACACGTCTTCCGGCGTGGTCGGCATCGCTCCGCGCGCCTCAGAAGGCGTAGTGCACGCTGAGCGTGTACTGGCGCGGCGGACCGTAGAAGCCCAGCAGCGAGCCCACCGCCGGGATGTTGTAGCCGGAGGTGCGGTACTCCTTGTCGGTCAGGTTGGTGCCTTGCAACGCGATCCGCCAGGCGTCGTCGATGCGCCAGATCAGGCCGGCGTTGAGCAGTCCGTAACCGTCCTGCCTGATCTCCGGGCTGAGGTCGGTCGTCGGCCAGACTTCGCTGCGGTAGGCGTAGCCGACGTTGGCCGACACCTGCCCGCCATTGGCCAGATCGCGGCGGTATTCGACGTTCAGCGCCCCCGAGAACTCCGGCGCGTTGGTGAACTCCTTCTGGTCGGCCACGTTCGTGCCGGCGTCGATGTATTCGTCGTACTCGGCATCCAGCCAGGCCAGGTTGCCGGCGATCGCCCAGTTCGGGCTCGGCAGGAACTGGTACTCCAGTTCGATGCCGTTGACCGTGCCTCTGCCGGCGTTGGTGAAGTCGCCGAAGAACTGGTCGTCCACGCCGTCGCCATCGCTGTCGAACGAGGTGAACACCGAGAGCTGGATGTCCTTGTAGCGGTTGTGGAACGCCGCCAGGTTCAGGAACAGGCGGCTGTCCAGCAGCGCCATCTTGCCGCCGGCCTCGAAGCTGTCGACGGTTTCGTCGTCGAACGGATCGGCCGAGCGCGGCACCGCCACCGAGTTGGCGCGGATGTTGAAGCCGCCGGACTTGAAGCCGCGCGCCGCCAGGACGTAGAGCATGACGTCCGGGGTGAGCTGGAAATCCAGCGAGACCTTGGGCGAGACGTTCTGGAACGACACCGTCTTGTCGAAGTCGGCGGCGACCGAGATCGGGATGGTGAAATCGGGGTCGGCGAATCCGCGGTTGAACACGATCGCGCGCTTGTCCTCGTCGGTGTAGCGCGCGCCGACGTCGAGCTTGAGCCGCTGGGCGAGGTCGAAGGTCCAGTCGGCGTAGAGGGCGATGCTGTCGGTCCGCACCTCGCCCGCGCTGTCGCCGAACAGGAGGTTGAAGAAGTTGTTGTATACGCGGCCGCCGGCGTTGCCGTCGAACTTGTACAGCCCGAACACGCCGCGCGCGCGACCGCCGCCGTCGTAGTTGAATTGCAGCTCGTGGCTGACCTGGTCGTCCTCGTAGTAGCCGCGCACGTCGGCGATGGGCAGTGGCGTGGCGTCGAAATCGATGTTGCCGTGGGTTTCCGATTCGCGCCTGGCCAGCACGTACTTGAGCGCCCAGTCCTCGCCGGGGAGCCAGTTCGCCGTGATCGAGCCGCCCTTGCCGGTGAAGTCGTTGAGGTTGCGCATGCCCGAGCGGATGTCGTAGCGGCTGTCGAGCGGCGGGAAGGGCGGGGCGAACGGATTGGGCGCCAGCATCTTGTTGCCGCGCACGCCGGACATGTCGTCGATCCAGTCCAGCGCGAGCTGCACGTCGAAATCGTCGCTGGCAAAGGCGCCCAGGCTCAGGCGCGCGGCGTTGATCTGCTTGTCGCTGACCGGCTGGCCGTTCTGCGCGTACTCGCCGAAGCCGTCGCGGTTGAGGCTGGCCAGCGCGATGCGGCCGCGCAGTCCGCTGTCCTGTCCGCCGATGGGGCCGCCCAGCGCGGCTTTGACGTCGAGCTGGCTGTAGTTGCCTACCGTGACCTCGGCAAAGCCTTCGGTCGTTTTCGGCAGGCCGCGCGAGATGTACTTGATCGCGCCGCCGATGGTGTTCTTGCCGTACAGCGTGCCCTGCGGGCCGCGCAGCACCTCGATGCGCTCCACGTCGAACACGTCGAGCAGGCCGCCCTGCGGGCGCGCGATGTAGACGTCGTCCAGGTACAGCCCGACACCGGGATCGAAGCCCCACAGCGGGTCGGACTGGCCGATGCCGCGGATGTACGCGGTGACCGTGCTGCTGGAGCCTCGCGCGGCGTAGATGGTGAGGTTCGGCACGGCCGCGCCCAATCCCCCGAGGTCGCGGATGTTGAGCTTGTCCAGGCTCTCGGCGGAGAACGCGGTCACGGCGATGGGCACGTCCTGCAACGTTTCCTCGCGCTTGCGCGCGGTCACGACCACCGTGTCGAGACTGGTCGCCGCAGCCCCCGGCCGGGTGTCGTCGTCCCCGGGTTCCTGCGCGAGCGCCGGTGCGGTCGCCAGCAGGGCGCCGATCATCAGGCTCAGTGCGTTGCGCTTCATCTCGTTACCCTCCCCGGGGTCGTCGTCGTGTCGTGCGGGCGAACCGGCTCGGCCGCTGTCGGGAAGGCTATGGCTGGCCGCGCATGGCGGCGACTGTACCTAGGTACACGAGTGGACTTAGGTACAGTCGGCGCTGCGCGGGCGGCGCGGCTATCGTCGCGGCGTCTTTCCGGAGTCGCCACGCATGTCCCTGCTCATCGTCCTGGCCTCGCTGGCCTTCCTGATGTTCGTGGCCTACCGCGGCTACAGCGTGATCCTGTTCGCGCCGGTGGCCGCGCTCGGCGCGGTGCTGCTGACCGACCCCTCGCTGGTCGCCCCGATGTTCACCGGCCTGTTCATGGACAAGATGGTCGGCTT
>JBBCJS010000102.1:0-16460 GCA_037190825.1 Chiayiivirga flava | reverse complement strand
GCTCGGCCCGCATCGCCTCGCGCACGCCCTCGCGCGCCTGCGCCATGCGGTCGATGCGCGCGTGCATGGCATCGCGGTGGCTGGCGAGCACGGCATCGAGCAGTTCGCCGCGCTCCTTCGGCAAGGCGCGGCGCAATGCTTCGGGATGGAACATCGGGCGCGGCTCGCGGGCGCGGGCTTCGGCGGGCGGATGGCCGGGCTTGAAGGCCAGCCAGGCCAGGCTCACGCCGAGCGCGAGGTTGAGCGCGAGCGAGGCGAGCAGGATGTAGCGGAGGGGACGGGTCATGGCGGTGTCCTCAGGGCGCGAGCGCGAGGTAGTCGTCGTCGATCAGAGCCAGGGTGAGCAGGTCGTCGCCGGCATCGTCGAGGCTGGCGTCCGGTACAAGGCCCGTGCCCAGGCCAATGCCGGCCATGAGCGCGAGCGCGAAGGCGGGGGCGGCCAGGCGCGCGCCGCCGATCTCCTGCCAGAACGCGAGCAGCGCTTCGCGCCAGTCCGGGCGCGATGGCGCAGGCCGCACGGCGGCGAGGATCGCGGCGCGCAGCGCGGGCGGCGGCGGGGGCGGCGCGGAGGTGGCGAGCCAGTCGTCCAGCCGTGCCTGCGCAATGCGTTCGGCCGGATCGCACTCACCGGCCAATGCGCGCGCCTCGGGCGGCCAGCGCGACGGATCGGCGCCATGGGCGGCAAGCAGGCGGTCGGCTGGATTCGGCGGGGTCGGGGTCATGGGGTCGGTTCCGGGCATGGGCGAGTCGGGATACTGGGTTCAAGCATCGTGGAGCGCGGCGCGCAGGCTGCGGCGCGCGCGCGCCAGCAGGGATTCGAGTGCCTCCACCGACACATCCAGCACGGCGGCGGCCTGCGCGTTGGACTGGCCCTCGTAATGGCACAGCAGCAGGGCTTCGCGCTGGCGCTGCGGCAAGGCGGCGATGGCGTCCTCGACGCGGCGCTGGCGTTGCGCCTGTTCCAGCGCGCGTTCGGGCGCGGCGGCCGGGTCCGGCAGTTCGAAGTCGTCCACCGGGGCGGTGTCGCGGCGGCGGCGCAGACGGTCCTGGCAGAGGTTGAAAGCCACCCGGTACAGCCAGGTGGAAAACCTGGCCTGCCCGCTGCGCCACTGCGGCAACTGGCTGAAGGCGCGCAGGAAGGTGTCCTGCGCCACGTCCTGCGCGTCGGCATCGTTGCCCAGCGAACGCCAGGCCAGGCGATGCACCATCGCCAGGTGGCGGTCCACCAGCGCCGCGAAGGCGCGCGCATCGCCGGCTCCGGCGCGGGCGACGTCGGCCGCATCCGGGTCGGGCGGAGCGTCGGTGGTCGTCGGCGTCATGGCCGGCGACCACCGGGACGGACAAGGCAGGGAGCCATCCACTGAAGTTAGCAGGATGCCGGGCGCGAATTAGCGGGCAGCCGGCTTTTCATCGCGCTCCGGGCGCGGGCCGTGGCGATGGCCGTGCCGGTGCGGGCCGGCCTGGCGGAACTCCTCGCGGCTGACGATGCCGTCGCCATCGGTATCCAGCGCGGCCAGGCGGGCCTGGCGGGCGGCGACGAAGTCCTCCACCGAGATGCTGCCGTCAGCGGCGGCTTCGTCTTGCGGGAGGTGCTTTTCCATGCGCATGCGATGGCGCTTTTCGCGCGCGGCGGCGAATTCGGCGGCATCGATGCGGCCGTCGCCGTTGGCATCCAGTGCCAGGGCATGGTCGAGGATCTTCTCGTTCGCCTCGGCCAGGACGACCGGCTGCGGGCCTTTGCCCTCGCGGCGAGGTGTGCCTTCGGCCGGTTCGGCGGCAGCGGCGGAAAGGCTGCGCCGGGCGACGCATCCGGAACCTTCAACGCGGGGCGGCGGGGTTTCCGTCGGTGGGGGCGCGGTATTCGTTCAGGCAACGCGCGGAACGTCCAGGCAGGCCGTCATCCCCGCGGACCCGGGAATGACGAGCAGAAGCGCCCGCGCGGATTTGACGCAGGTCAAGTGTGCCTCCGGGCCCGCCGGGCATGATGCTCGCCGCCCTTGTATCGAGATCGGTCATGTCCCCGGCAACGCTCAACGAAACCTACAACGACAAGGTGGTGCGCCAGTTCGCGGTGATGACCGTGGTCTGGGGCATCGTCGGCATGCTGGTCGGCGTCATCATCGCCGCCCAGCTGTACTTCCCCGAGCTCACCGACGGCATCCCGTGGCTGAGCTACGGGCGGCTGCGGCCGCTGCACACCAACGCGGTGATCTTCGCGTTCGGCGGCTGCGCGCTGATGGCCACCAGCCTGCACGTGGTGCAGCGCACCTGCCACACCCGGCTGTTCGGCGGGCCGCTGATCCCGTTCGTGTTCTGGGGCTGGCAGGCGGTGATCGTGCTGGCGGCCGTCACGCTGCCGCTGGGCATCACCCAGGGCAAGGAATACGCCGAACTGGAATGGCCGATCGACCTGCTCATCGCGCTGGTCTGGGTGGCCTACGCGGTGGTGTTCCTCGGCACCATCGCCAAGCGCCGGGTCCGGCACATCTACGTGGCCAACTGGTTCTACGCCGCGTTCATCATCGCCATCGCGCTGCTGCACATCGTCAACAACATCGCGCTGCCGGTGACGCTGTCCAAGTCGTACCAGGTCTACACCGGCGCGGTCGATGCGATGGTGCAGTGGTGGTACGGCCACAACGCGGTGGGCTTCTTCCTGACCGCCGGCTTCCTGGGAATGATGTACTACTACGTTCCCAAGCAGGTCGGCCGGCCGATCTACTCGTACCGCCTGTCGATCGTGCACTTCTGGGCGCTGATCGCGGTGTACATGTGGGCCGGCCCGCACCACCTTCAGTACACGGCGCTGCCGGACTGGGCGCAGAGCCTGGGCATGGTGTTCTCGCTGATCCTGCTGGCCCCGAGCTGGGGTGGCGCGATCAACGGCATCATGACCCTCTCCGGCGCCTGGTACAAACTGCGCACCGACCCGATCCTCAAGTTCCTGATCGTCGCGCTGACGTTCTACATGATGAGCACGTTCGAGGGGCCGATGATGTCGATCAAGGTCGTCAACGGCCTGTCGCACTACACCGACTGGACCATCGGCCACGTGCATTCCGGCGCGCTGGGCTGGGTGGCGATGATCTCCATCGGCGCGATCTACGCGATGCTGCCGCGCCTGCTGGGCCTGTCGCAGATGCACTCGGTGAAGGCCATCGACACGCACTTCTGGATCCACACCATCGGCACGCTGTTCTACATCGCCGCGATGTGGATCGCCGGCGTGATGCAGGGCCTGATGTGGCGCGCCTCCGGCGACGACGGCACATTGACCTACACCTTCGTGGAATCGGTCGCGGCGACCTACCCCTACTACCTGATCCGCCTGCTGGGCGGGCTGATGGTGCTGAGCGGCATGGTCCTGATGGCCTGGAACGTGTTCAAGACCTACCGCATGGCCAAGATCGAGCCGATCGCGGTTCCCGCCCCGGCGCATGCGTGAGGAAACGGCAATGAGCGAACAAAAGAACACGCCCGCGCAGAACGGGCACGAGAAGATCGAGAAGAACGTCGGCCTGATGGCCGCGTTGATCGCGGTGGTGATCTCCTTCGGCGGGCTGGCGGAAATCGTCCCGCTGATGTTCCAGGCCGAGGCGGTGGAACCGGCGCCGGGCGTGAAGCCGTACCCGCCGCTGGAGCTGGCCGGGCGCGAGGTCTACCTGCGCGAGGGCTGCTACAACTGCCATTCGCAGATGATCCGCACGCTGCGCTTCGAGACCGAGCGCTACGGCCACTACTCGCTGGCCGGCGAGTCGGTCTACGACCGCCCGTTCCAGTGGGGCAGCAAGCGTACCGGGCCGGACCTGGCGCGCGTGGGCGGCCGCTATTCGGACGACTGGCACGCCGTGCACCTGATCAACCCGCGCGACGTGGTGCCGCAGTCCAACATGCCGTCCTACCCGTGGCTGGCCGATGCGCCGTTGAACGTGGACGGCATCGTCAAGCGCATGAACGCGCTGCGCGCACTCGGCGATCCGTACACCGACGAGGACATCGCCGGCGTTGCCGCCGCACTGGAAGGCAAGACCGAACTGGACGCGATGATCGCCTACCTGCAATCCCTCGGCCGCCACGCGCCGCGCCCCGGCCAGGCCGCCGCCACGGAGGCCGCGCCATGAACGCGGGCACCTGGTCCGGACTCGTCACCGCCGTGCTGCTGGCGCTGTTCGTCTACGGCTGCTTCTGGGCCTGGAGCAAGCGCCGCACCAAGGACTTCGAAGAGGCCGCCCGGCTGCCGCTGGACGACTCGCCGCTGGAAGCTGAGAACATGAAGGGAGACCGCACATGAGCGCCGCCTGGTCGTGGTACGTCATTGCGCTGGTGGTGCTCAACATCGCCGGCTGCGTCTGGCTGTTGTGGTGGACGGCGCGCCGCCGCCCCGGCGATCCGGCGCCGGAGGACACCAGCCATGTGTGGGACGAGGACCTCACCGAGTACAACAAGCCGCTGCCCAAGTGGTGGATCAACCTGTTCTACCTGACCATCGTGTTCTCGATCGGATACCTCGTCTGGTATCCGGGCATGGGCTCGTTCGCCGGCGTGGGCAAGTGGACCTCCGCGGGCGAGCACGATGCCGACGCGGCCAAGGCACAGGCGGTGCTGGAAGCCACCTTCGCGCGCTTCCGCGACCTGCCGATCGACCAGATCGCCAAGGACCCGGAGGCGCTGCGCCTGGGCCGCACGATCTTCGCCAACACCTGCTCCACCTGCCACGGTTCCGACGCCCGCGGCGCGCGCGGCTTCCCCAACCTGACCGATGCGGACTGGCAATGGGGCGGCACGCCCGACGACATCCTGCACACCGTGCTGCACGGCCGCCAGGCGGTGATGCCGCCGTTTGGCGAAGTGGTGGGCGGCGAGCAGGGCGCCACCGAGGTGGCGGTATACGTGCAGTCGCTCTCGGGCATGCGCGTGGACCCGGCGCTGGCGGCGGCCGGCAAGGCCAAGTTCGACATGGTCTGCACCGCCTGCCACGGCACCGACGGCACCGGCAACCCGCTGCTCGGCGCGCCCAACCTCACCGACGACGTGTGGCTGTACGGCAACGACTTCGACACCCTGCGCCGCGCGGTGCTGGAAGGCCATAATGGCGCCATGCCCGCCCACGAACCCATCATCGGCGAAATGCGCTCGCGCCTGGTCGCGGCGTGGGTGTGGGCGCAGTCGCACGGGTCCGAGGGCAATCGCTGAGATGAGCCAGGCGACGCCCCCGTTCGAGGATCGTCCGCCCACTCCGATGGTGCAGCGGATCGGTGCGATCGCCTGGCCCAGCTTCTTCGCCGCCGGCGTGGCCACGATGGTGTTCTTCGCCTTCGTGGACCCGCTGGCGCTGCGCGACATCACCTTCCCGAACCTCGACGTTTCCCGCGAACTCGGCTACACGGTCGGGTTCTTCATGTTCTGGCTGGCCACGGCCGGCTCCAGCCTCTTCACCTGGATACTCCTGCGTCCGGGCAGTCGCTTCAATCGCCCGCTGCCCAGGCGGCAGGATTGATCGTGCCGCTCAGAGCGTGGCCCCGTATTCCGTCATTCCCGCGCAGGCGGGAATCCAGTGTCTTTGGCCTCTGGAAGAACGAAGGCACTGGGTCCCGGCCTGCGCGGGAATGACGGCGTTGTTCCAGGCTTCCGACAGCCACCGCCATCGGTCCTCGATGTGAAAAAAGACATTCCCGTCAACGTAGACAGCTCGTTCTACGTCTCCGAGTCGAAGATCCAGTCGCGCGAGATCGACGGCCGCTACCAGCGCCTGCGCAAGCTCGCCACCCTCGTGCTGCTGGGCATGTACTACCTGTTCCCGTGGCTGACGTGGGACGGGCACCAGGCCGTGCTGTTCGATCTTCCGGCGCGGCGCTTCTACGTGTTCGGCCTGACCTTCTGGCCGCAGGACTTCGTGTTCCTGGCGATCCTTCTGATCATCGCCGGCCTCTCGCTGTTCTTCTTCACCACGCTGGCCGGCAGGCTGTGGTGCGGCTTCGCCTGCCCGCAGACGGTGTGGACGGAAGTGTTCATCGGCATGGAGCAGTTGTTCGAGGGCGACCGCAGCGCGCGCATCCGGCTGGACAAATCCCCGTGGACGCGCGAGAAGATCGTCAAGCGCGGCAGCCGCCACGCGGCGTGGATCGTGTTCGCGCTGTGGACGGGCTTCACCTTCGTCGGCTTCTTCACGCCGATCCGCGACCTCGGCGCGCGCGCGTGGCCGTTCGACGGCTTTGAAGCGGGATGGAGCGGCTGGGAAACCTTCTGGGTGCTGTTCTACTCGCTCGCCACCTGGGGCAATGCCGGCGTGCTGCGCGAGCAGGTGTGCAAGTACATGTGCCCGTATGCGCGCTTCCAGAGCGCCATGTTCGACCGCAACACGCTCATCATCAGCTACGACGCGGCGCGCGGCGAAGCGCGCGGCCCCCGCAAGCGCGGCGCGCTGGCCTCGGTGGAGGAGCGCGGCCGGGCACGGCTGGACATCGACACGGCCGAATCGGCGCTGCTGTACGCCGCGCGCCATCGCAGCGCGGCGTCGCTGGCGGTCGGCGCGCGCGTCACCACCGGGCTGGTCGACAGTTGGGGCCGCGACGAGTCCGCCGGCGCGGCGCTGTTCGAGCGCGCCGCCGGCGACAAGGAGCAACTGGGCGACTGCATCGACTGCACCCTGTGCGTGCAGGTCTGCCCCACCGGCATCGACATCCGCAACGGCCTGCAATACGAGTGCATCGCCTGCGGCGCCTGCGTGGACGCCTGCAACAGCGTGATGGACAAGGTCGGCTACCCGCGCGGGCTGGTGCGCTTCACCACGCAGAACGCGCTGGAAAGCCAGCCCAGCCGCATCCTGCGCCCGCGCGTGTGGGTGTACGGCCTGCTGCTGCTGGCGATCCTGGTCGGCTGGGGCGTGGGCGTCGCGCTGCGCTCGCCGCTGATCGTGGAAGTGCTGCACGACCGCAACGCGCTGTACCGCATCGCCGCCGATGGCACGATCGAGAACGGCTACGGCATCAAGCTGGTCAACAAGACCGCACAGGTGGCACGCTACCGCGTGCAGGTGCAAAGCGACGCGCCAGTGGCGCTCGGCAACGCCCCGCTCGCCATCGAACTTCCGCCCGAGCAGGTGCTGAGCCTGCCGGTGACGCTGACCGCGCCGCAGGGCGCGGTGCGCGGCCGGACGACGGTCCAGTTCGTGGTGGAAAGCGAGGGCGAGGGCAAACCGGTGCGCGTGGTCGAGGACGCCGCCTTCTTCGGACCGACGAAATGAACACGACACCCGCTCCACCCCCTGTCCGCCCCTGGTACCGCGAGCCGATGGCCTGGCTGGTCGTGGGCCTGCCCGCCATCGTCGTGGGCGCCGCCATCGCCACGCTGGTCATCGCGATCCGTGCCGGCGGCACCGACGCCTGGCCGGCGCAGGTGCGACGCACCGCGCAGGTGCAGGTCGAAGACCTGGCCGCCGACCGCGCCGCCATCGCGATGGGCATCAGCGGCACGCTCGCCATCGACGCCGACACCGGCGCGGTGCGCGTGACGCTGGACAACGCGCCCGCCTCCACGGTGCAGGTGCGCCTGGACCTGATCCATCCCGCGCGCGCCGAAGGCGACGTGCAACTGACGCTGGTGCGCAGTGGCGAAGCCTTCCTCGGGCGACTCGACGTTCCCGCCACACAGGTCTGGTCGGTGCAGGCCAGCGATGCGGAGGGCTCATGGCGCGTGGCCGGCCGCTTCGAACCGGGGCTGGGCGAGGTGGCGCTGGCGCCCGCCCTTTCGGAAGGGTCTTGACCGGCATCGTCATGGACGCGGTCGCTGCACCGTCGCAGGCGGCACCGACGCGAGCCGCCGCGTGCTTCCACTGCGGCGAGGCGCTGGGTGCCGATGCCGTCGTCTCGCGGATCGACGGAGCGGCGCACGATTTCTGCTGTCGCGGCTGCGCCGGCGCGGCCGAATGGATCGCCACGGCGGGACTGGCCGACTACTACCGCCTGCGCCAGGCCGAGGCCGCGCGCGTGGATGCGGCCGACGACGACCTGAGCCTGTGGGACCGTCCGGAAGTGCAGGCCGAACACGTCCGCCGCCTGCCCGAAGGCAGCCAGATCACCGTACTCACCGACGGCATGCGCTGCGCCGCCTGCGCCTGGCTGATCGACCGCGCGTTGCGCCGCCGCGCCGGCGTGCGCGAGGTGGTCGCCAACGCCGTGACCGGGCGCATCCGCATCACCTGGGATGCCGCCGCCGCGCGGCTTTCCGAGGTGCTCGGCGATCTTTCCGCGCTCGGCTACCGCGTCCACCTCTCGCCGGGGCAGGCGCGCGAGGATGCGCGCCGGCGCGAGCGCCGCATCGCGATCCTGCGCCTGGGCGTGGCCGGGCTGGGCGCGATGCAGGCGATGATGTTCGCCGAGGCGCTGTACCTGGACACCGCGCGGGAAATGTCGATCCCGATGCGCGACTTCCTGCGCTGGGTCGCGTTCCTGCTCTCCACGCCGGTGGTGTTCTATTCGGGCTGGCCGTTCCTGGCCGGGATGTGGAACGAACTGCGCCTGCGCCGCTTCGGCATGGATACGCTGGTCGCCACCTCGGTGCTGCTGGCCTATTTCGCCAGCCTGTTCGAAACGATCCGCGGCGGCGCGCACGTGTGGTTCGACGCCTCGGTGATGTTCGTGCTGTTCCTGCTGATCGCGCGCCAGATCGAAGGCGCGGCGCGCGCGCGCGCGACCGATCACGTCGATACGCTGGCGCGCGCGCGGCCGGCGTTCGCGTGGCGCGAGGATGACGTTGGCCACGCCACGCAGGTGCCCGTCACGACGCTGTCGCCGGGCGACGTGGTGCGGGTATCGCCGGGCGAAGCGGTGCCGGCCGATGGCGTGGCGCTGGCCGCCGCCGCGTTCGACGAATCGCTCCTGACCGGCGAATCGGCCGCCGTGCCGCGCGCCGAAGGCGAGGACGTGCGCGCCGGCAGCATCGTGGTCGGCAGCGCGGCGCGCCTGCGCGTGACCCGCACCGGGCAGGACACCTGGCTCTCGCAGCTCTCGCGCCTGATCGAGCGCGCCCAGGACGAACGCCCGGCGGCGGCGCGCCTGGCCGACGTGGTGGCCTCGCGCTTCGTGCTGGCGCTGTTCGTCGCCGCCGCGCTGACCTGCCTGTGGTGGCTCAGGCACGACCCCTCGCGCGCCTTCGAAGTCACCCTCGCGGTGCTGGTGGTGGCCTGCCCCTGCGCGCTGTCGCTGGCCATTCCCACCGCCATCGCCAGCGCCCATGCCGCGCTCGCGCGCGCCGGCGTGCTCGCGCTGCGGCCGGACGCGCTCGATGCGCTGGCGCGCGTGGACACCGTGGTGTTCGACAAGACCGGCACGCTGAGCCGGGGCGAACCCACGCTGCACGACGTACGAACCTTCGCCGGCATCACGCGCGCCGAGGCGCTGCGCATTGCGCGGGCGCTGGAACGCGACAGCCGGCATCCGCTGGCGCGGGCGTTCCGCGACTTCGGCGAAACCTCCAGCGCGCCGGTGCAGGAGTGGCAGGACGCACGGATCGCCCACATCCCCGGCGCCGGCATCGAGGCGCTTCTCGAAGGCCGCCGCTGGCGCCTCGGCCACGCCGCGTTCGCCGCCAACCGCGGCGACGATGGCGCGCTCTGGCTCGGCGACGGCGACACCGCCTTCGCCCGCTTTGCCATCAGCGATGCCCTGCGCCCGGACGCGGCCGAGGCCGTGGCCGGCTGCCGCGCGCTCGGGCTGTCCTGCGAACTGCTGAGCGGCGACGGCGAAACCGCCGTGGCCGAAGCCGCCGACGCACTCGGCATTTCCCGCCACGCCGCGCGCCGCACGCCGGAGCAGAAGCTCGAACGCATCCGCCAATTGCAGCGCGAAGGCCATGTGGTGCTGATGGTGGGCGACGGCATCAACGATGCGCCGGTGCTCGGCGGCGCCGACGTGTCCATCGCCATGCACGGCGGCGCGGCGCTGGCGCACGGCGCGGCCGACGTGGTGCTGACCGCGCAGCATCTGGCGCGCGAGCCGCAGGCCATCGCGATGGCGCGCCGCACGCGCGCGACGATGCGGCAGAACCTGGCCTGGGCGCTGGGCTACAACCTGCTCGCCCTGCCCTTCGCCGCCGCCGGCTGGATCGAGCCGTGGCTGGCCGCGCTGGGCATGGCCGCCTCTTCGTTGATCGTCACGCTGAACGCGCTGCGGCTGGTGCGGCGCGACCCGGCGCGCCAGACTGTCGCCTCCCCACTTGCCGCCGCGGTATCGCCATGAACATCCTGCTTGCGCTCGTGCCGATCAGCGTGGTGTTGCTGGTGCTCGCGATCGGAGCCTTCGTCTGGGCGGTGCGCCGCGGCCAGTTCGACGATCTGGACACCCCGGCGCTCGACATCCTGAGCGACGATCCCGCCCCACCCCGCCCCGCCGACGACACGCCCGCCGATCCGCCATGCCGATAGATTCGCATGAGCGCCAGACATTCCCCGTCGTTCCCGCGAAGGCGGGAGGGGGTTTTCAACAGACCTTGTGTCTGGTGATCCGGTGCCTTCAGCCTGTTGGAGGAAAAGGCATCTGGGTTCCCGCCTTCGCGGGAACGACGAACAAGACAGGCTTTTTGAGAAGGCCATGCCGATAGACCTGATCGCGCTCGGCGCGGCGATGCTGGCCGGGCTGGTCGGCAGCGTGCATTGCGTGGCCATGTGCGGCGGCATCGCCACCGGATTTGCGCCCTACGGCGGCGCCGCGAAGGCCGCGTGGCGCGTGGCGCTCACCACCAACCTCGGCCGCGTCGCCGGCTACGCGCTGGCCGGGGCCATCGCCGGCGGCTTCGGGCATGGATTGGTGGCGCTGTTCCGCATCGAGCACCTGATGTTCGCGCTGCGCGCGCTGGCCGGCGTGGTGCTGATCCTCGTCGCGCTGCGCATGCTTGGCGCAACGCAACGCTTCAACCTGTTCGGCAAGGCCGGCGATGCGCTGTGGGCGAAGCTGCGGCCGATCCAGTCGCGCCTGTTGCCGGCCAACACCTTCCCGCGCCGCTTCGGCCTGGGGATGCTCTGGGGCTGGCTGCCCTGCGGCCTCTCCACCACGATGCTCGCCGCCGCCTGGCTCCAGGCCAGCGCGCCCGGCGGCGCGGCGCTGATGGCCGCGTTCGGCCTGGGTACCTTGCCCACGATGCTGCCGCTTTCCTACTCCGGCGCGCGCTGGCTGGCCCGCCCCGGCCAGCGCCGCATCGCCGGCGGGCTGATGCTCGCCGCCGGCCTGCTCACGCTGGCCGCGCCGTGGCTGATGCAGGTGCCGGCGCTGCATGGCGCGCTGGCGGCGCTGGGGTGCCTGCCGCGCGGTTGAAAGTCTCCGCTGCCTGCCGAAAGAAGCCTGACCTTCTGAACGCCTTCACCGTCATCCCAGCGCATGCCCCCACCGTCATCACGGCAAACGCTCTCACCGTCATCCCCAGCGAACGCTCTCACCGTCATCCCAGCGAAGGCTGGGATCCATCTTGATCTTGCCGGTTGAAAAGCAAAATGGATCCCAGCCTTCGCTGGGATGACGGAGGAATGAGGCGCTCTGGTGGTTCCGGAGGTGGTTCCAGGGCACGAGCCGAACGGTTTGCAGACAGCGCCCCTGCGACTGCACGCAAGATGCAAGACGACACAGCTTCATTCTCTTCCCAAAGCGAGCCTGGAAAGAAGGCATCGGGCCTCACCCCTCGCCGCGCGCACCCTTGTCGCGGAACACCGACAGACCCTTGAGCAGGTTCAGGGCCTCGCGCACGCCGCTGTCGTCCAGTTCCTCGGCGCGTTCGACCGGATGGATCGGGATGGCGGTGGGGTCAGTGGCGGGCTCCAGGTCTTCGTCGTCGCCGCGCAGGTGGCCCGGCAGGTCGCGCTCGCGCAGCGTGGGCGGCTGGATGCTGGTGTCGGCGTAGGCGTCGATGCGCGACTCGAGCATCACGTCGGGCACGATGCCGGTGGCCTGGATCGACGTGCCGTTGGGGGTGTAGTAGCGCGCCGTCGTCACCTTGATCGAATCGCCGTTGTCCAGCGGCAGCACGGTCTGCACCGAGCCCTTGCCGAAGGTGGGGCTGCCCAGCACGAGGGCGCGGTGGTGGTCGCGCAGCGCGCCGGCCAGCACTTCGGCGGCACTGGCGGTGCCGCCATCGACGAGGATGGCGATGGGCGCGCCGTCGATCAGGTCGCCCTTGTGCGCGGAGACTTCGCTGCGCGAATGCGGCAGGCGGCCACGCGTGGAGACGATCACGCCCTCGTCCAGGAAGGCATCGGCCGCTTCCACGGCGGTATTCAGCAGGCCGCCGGGATTGCTGCGCAGGTCCAGCACCAGCCCCTTCAGCGGCGCGCCGTTGCTCGCGATGGTTTCCTTGAGCTTGCGCTCCAGGTCCAGGCCGGTGTTGGCCTGGAAGGTGGCGATGCGCAGGTACGCATAGCCGGGCTCGAGCAACCGCGCACGCACGCTGGAAACGCGGATGGTTTCGCGCGTGAGGGTGAACTGGAGCGGCTCGCGACTGGATTCGCGCATCACCGTCAACTGCGCCTGGCTGCCGACCGGGCCGCGCATCGAGTCGATGGCCGCGTCCACGCCATCGGCCTGGATGGGCTTGCCGTCGATGGCGGTGATGACATCGCCCGAACGGATGCCCGCGCGCGCGGCCGGGGTATCGTCGATGGGCGCGATCACCAGCAGGCTGCGGTCCGGCTGCTGGATCACTTCCAGCCCCAGGCCCGCATACGCGCCGCTGGCGGCCTCGTTGAGCGCGCGCGACTGATCGGCATCGAGATAGGCGCTGTGCGGATCGAGATCCAGCAGCAGGCCGCGGATCGCGGCGCGCATCAGGGTGGCATCGTCGATGGGATCGACATAGCCCTCCTGCACGGCGCGGAAGACCGAGACGAAGCGGCGGATTTCGTCGAGGCTGGCGGTGTCCTTGATTGGCTCGGACACGGCCTCGGCCGCCTCCTCCAGCTCGACGGACTCTTGCGCAAACACGGTGGACGGCGCCAGCGCGGATGCCAGCAGCAGGGAAACAAGGCACGGGAAGCGGGAACGATTCATGCGCGGATTATCGCATGGCAATGGCGGAATTCACGCCCAAAGCCGCATGACGGGCCTTTCTCCCGGACATGCCCTGCGCCAAGGATCGCCGCCCCGTACCGACATGGGCCTGGAACACGGCGATGGACGCGGGCGATGGATCAAGACGGTGTGTTTGCGAAGACGCGGTGCTGGCAAAGAACAAGGCCCGCCAGCGGCGGGCCTTGTTAGTCAAGCAAGAGACGATGAAAAGGGGTTAAGTGTTGGGATTCGCAGGCCCGCCCCAACCTATTGGGCTGAACTTTTGCTCAATGAGAATCCCAGTACCTACGGAATTCCCCATCATTCTCGTCGTAGATAAAGAATGAACTCGAGCTTGCAAACCTAAAGTATTCGAGAATATCAAATTTGCTACACGCTTCCCCCATTTTGACATTTCCTTCATCGTCCTCATGGTACTCGTAGCAGCCAGGATCACGTCTTTCCAGCCCCATGACCGAGTAAATATTCTCACTGTCAGCAATAACATGACAAGGCATATCGGCCTTGCCATCTTTAATGCCGAAACAAATCCTTATGGCCGACCTTTTCGCATCCTGACTGACAACCAGTGCCGCCTCGTCACCGATCCCGTCCCCATTCATATCAAGCCGAGCGCTACCAAAGTTGTTCTCCGAGTGGCGCCGCCAATCATCTTTACTTAAATCTTCGGATGAAACATTAACCCACTCTTCCTGCTGACCACAAGAAGGGAAGACGATACCCGAGTGAGCAAATAGTACATAGACAATAATATAGGATATTTTTTTCACGACATTGTTAGTCATCGAAGGAATGCCGGAGAACCTCCTCAACGTCCAGAACAAAATGACCAGACATTAAATTAATCGTACCCAAGACCTCGATGTCCGCCGATGTATTGCACAGATAGATAGCACCACGTCCCGAGCAAATTCTTCTTCTTTCGAGGTAGAAGGCTGACACAGAATCAAAATTACTTCGCCTGCCGATGTCTATTATGCGGCAACCATCGCTGCATGCGGCATCTTCCAGGACTTCTTCATGCTTTCCATCTGAGACATATCGAGCACTAATTTCGACCTTGGTGCCAAGGTAATTTTTAAGATTCTGAGCAATCGCGCAAAATGAAGACTTCCCTCCATTAGTGTCTCTCGTGCTGAAATGATCGGGCGGCATGCAACTACCAATAAGAAGAGTTCCACTAATTAAAGCAAGGCGACTTAAATGTGCGATCATTTCCTTTCCTCCTCTTGTGGCTTTTGCCGAGCCTCCCAGTTATTGACCGATTGGTCTACACCTCGCACCTGCTCTTCTGAACTTATATTAATCCCAAGACCTTTTCCGATGATTGCTTCTTTGGCGTAGGCATTAGTCTCAGTTTCGCGCACCTCATCGCTCGTGCTTGCTATTCCCCCTCTGGCCTGAGCATCCATGTCATGAACTGCCTCATGGCCGATAGCCATGGCGCCAGTTATGGGACTATCCACTTTGCTGGAGTCGATAGTGGTTGTCCCCTCCTGATCGGTATTAGCAACCGTGTCGCCCTTTAACTCGCCCAGCTTATAGTGCGGGCCACTTGAACCCTCAGTGCCGATGTATCTTAGTACCTGATTAACCCTACGGTGCTCGCTTCGATTCCGGAGGTTGTCACGTGATTCCCTCATCTTAGCCACATAGGATCTTACCGATGCGCAGGCAGAAGCGTCGCAACTGTATCTGCCACTTGGGTCCACAAACCTGTACGGATTGTTGTTCGCATACCAATAGCGGTTGAAGTTGCTCCCGTTGCTTGTACTGACGCCCACCGGATCCGGGCTGATGAATCCGGCCTCCGGGTCATGGTAGCGCTGCTGCATGTAGACCAGTTGGTTGGTCGAGTCCATCTGGTGGCCTGTGAAGCCCGGGCCGTCGCGCCAGGTGCCGTCCTTGGGCGCGCCGTAGGCGTCGTACTAGCTATGGAAAACGACAAGGCCCGCCAATGGCGGGCCTTGTCGTTTACAAGAGATATGGTGTGAAGCGACCAAGCGTGGAGTTCGCAAGCTCACCCCAACCCACCTTACTAAATCAACAAAATCCAAGTAAAAAACAATGACAGTAGCGCAATAAAAAGAGAAGTTGCAACCACTACACCGGGCATGGTTCTAAATCTACTCGCCGACCCATCAAAGGCCCGCAACCTCTGCGGCCATTCGCCGCGACGATAGAAGTATGCATGAATTGCCAAAAAGGAAATAACCAAAGATAAAACAAGGATTGCCCTTCCATAAGGCATAGAAGATAAATCCACCCCAATAAAAGATACAGCCGCAGAGAGCGCCGCCCCAACAATCAACATCAAAATAAACGTCATCATTATTGATGCCGAGTAAATGTTGGGGTAGTCCTTCCCATTAACTCTCTCGCTCCATCTATACATACAACAATATAGAAAATCAAGATAATTCATTGCCACCCCATCAACAGCTTCCGCCAGCCCAACACATAGCATCCGTTACAGGACCAACAGTGTACCTATGAACTGAAGGAATCGTCACCAGAATAGATGTCCCCGTGTATGCAATCCCCCCAGCAAGGCCCACAGGGCCGCCAAAAGTAGCAGCCGCACCCCAGCCAATATCTACACCAGCCCTTACAACGCCAAACCCATCACCATTCTGCACCGCCTCAGCCCCTTCGTATATAGATAACCCACTACTCACAAGAAACATGCCTTGCCCTGCTGCCCTATAGACATTTGCTTCTTGCAACACAAGGCGTCGCGCGCCCGTGTGCTGATTACCACCCCACCTAAGATCGTACATTTTCCCATTGGCGCCGCGCCATGAACCGTTTGAAACCAATCTATTCTGCGCAACTCCTGCGGCCGCCCCATTAGTATCCAGAAATGTCTTAGCACTGGACGTTACTGACTGCCCTGACGAACTGGAGGCGCCATTCGTAGCAGACTGACCTGTTGAATTATTTTGCTCGGAGGCATTCGCCGGCCCACCCTGAACTCTTGATGCAATACTAGGACGTGACGTCATTGAGCTAAATGAAGTACGCGCTTGCCGCGCCGGTTCATCACTGACTCGTCCATCCGGATCAACAAACCTGTACGGATTGTTGTTGGCATACCAGTACCGATTGAAGTTGCTCCCGTTTGTCGAGCCGACATCCACCGGGTCCGGGCTCAGGAACCGCAGCGCCACCGGGTCGTAGTAGCGCTGCTGCATGTACGTCAGGTTCGTCTGCGTGTCCGTCACGTGCCCGGCGAAGCCCGGCCCTTCGCGGTAGGCGGCGTTGCCCGCATACGGCGCGCCGTAGGGCATCCGCACCGTGCGGTGGGTCTGGATGCCGGACGTGTTGGTTTCGACGTTCGCGCTCTGGATCGTGTCGGTGTGGTGGTACGTCGTCGTCGCCGTGCTGCCGCTCAGCGGCCGGCTGCGCTGG
>JBBCJS010000101.1:0-5831 GCA_037190825.1 Chiayiivirga flava | reverse complement strand
CCAGCTTCGGGCGCTGGTGCGCGTTCTGCGCGTCCTCCACCGCCAGGTCGTGCAGGCAGAAGTCCACCTGCAGCTTCTCCAGGATCTCGTCCGCCGGCTCGTACAGGCCGACCCAGACGAAGCCCCGGCTGCTGGCTTCGAGCGCGTCGCTGATCGAATCCAGCGGGAGATTGCGCAGCGTGCCGTCCTCGCCGTACCAGGTGCAGTTGATGACACAGGGCGGATTGGCGGGCACTGCCGCGGGAGAATTGCCGACGTCCATGGCCGCATCGTGCCTCAGCGCGCAGTGGCCGCCAAGCCGCGGCGGCCCAGTACCAGCGCCAGCGCCAGGTGGATCGGCAGCAGCAGCACGATCCACTGCATGTTGAACTGCGCCTGCAGCGACAGCCAGTGCAGCGGCAACGACAGCGTGGCGATGGCGGCCACCGTCCACAGCAGCCAGCCGAACGCGCGGCCCGGCTGGCGCCCGCGCAGCAGCTGCCACGCACCGGGCAGCAGGGCCAGCGCCAGCGGGCTGAGCAGCAGCAGGTTGCGGTTGCCCCAGGCGGCGCGGTGTTCGCTCCAGCCCCACAGGTAGGCGAGCAGCAGGCCGGCGACGCCGCAGAACAGCCAGAAGGCCAGGGCGACGCCGCCCAGCGCGCGGCGGTGACGGCGTGCGGAGAAGACCGCGCCGGCCAACGCCAGGCCGGTCAGCAGCCACGGCCACCACGTGCGGTCGTATTCGGCCGGTTCCGGTGCCAGCCGCTGCGGCAGCAGTTCCTGTTCGGACTGCACCAGCGGGCGCCCCGCGGCGTTGCGGACCTCGCGCAGGCCGTCGGCCAGGCGCATCGGCACGAACGCTTCCTGCCAACGCGACAAGGGCTGGTCGGCCCACGGGCCGAGGCCGAGATCGAAGCCCAGCCACATCCACGGCGACGGCGAGGCCAGCCGCACGGCTTCGCTGCGGTAGGAGTTGCCGCGCGAACGCCCGGCCAGCTGCGACTGCAGGCTGCCGTCCATGGCGCGGTCGAGCGCGTCGCGGACCATCGTCGAGCAGTTGGCGGTGAAGTAGTCGTAGCGGTAGCGCGCGTTCTCCGGGCGGGAGCGTTCGGCCAGATCGTCGGCCAGCGCCCGCGCCTGTCGCGGCGGCAGGTCCAGCCACTGGATGGAAGCCCCGCGCCCGGCATCGCGGTACTGCGCCATGTCCTCGTCCAGCGGCAGCGCGACGAGGTAGTACATCATCCGCCCGCGTACGAAGTTGCCGATGAAGCCGGGCTCGGACGGGTCGAAGAAACCGAAGTTGTAGGAGATGGCCGGGCCGCCGTCGGGATCGGCCACGACCAGGGCGTCATGGCCGAAACGCTCGAAGAACACCTCGCCCGGCTGCATCGTCACCACGCCGATGCGCGGCGCACGGGGCGCGGCATCGTCGGCGGGCGATGCGGCGGCCCGGGCCACGCCGGCCGCCAGGCACAGCAGCGCGCACGCCAGCAGGCCTGCGAACGGGAAGGCGGGGCGCAGCCGCCGGGAAAGACGCAGGGCGATCAAGCTTCGTCCTGCGAGTCGGGGGGCAGCACGGTGACGTGGAAGGCCTGCACCCGCCGCGCATTGGCGCGCGCGACGCGGAACACGAAGCGGTCCAGGGTGAGCTCGTCGCCGATCTCGGGCAGGTGGCCGATGGCCTCGGTGACCAGCCCGCCGATGGTGTCGTAGTCGTCGTCGGAGAAATCCGCGCCGAAGCTTTCGTTGAAATCCTCGATCGCGGTCAATGCATCGACCACGTAGCGGCCATCGGCCTGGATGGCGATCTGCGCGGTGTGGTCCTCGGCTTCGTCGTGCTCGTCGTCGATCTGGCCGACGATCTGCTCCAGCACGTCCTCGATGGTGACCAGGCCGGCGACGCCGCCGTACTCGTCCACCACGATCGCCATGTGGTTGCGCGAGAGCCGGAACTCCTTGAGCAGCACGTTGAGCTTCTTGGATTCGGGAATCAGCACCGCCGGACGCAGCAGTTCGCGGATGCTGGCATGGCTGTTGTCGGCGACCACGCCGCGCAGCAGGTCCTTGGCCAGCAGGATGCCGAGCACGTCGTCCTTGTTCTCGCCATGCACGGGGAAGCGCGAATGGCCGGATTCGACCACCTGCTTCATCAGTTCGAGGAAAGGCTGCTCGACCGGCAGGGATACCATCTGCGAGCGCGGGATCATGACGTCGCCGACGGTCAGTTCGGCCACCGCGATGGCGCCTTCCATCATGCGCAGGGTATCGGCGGCGATCAGGCCGTCCTGCTCGGCCGTCTGCAGCACGGCCACCAGTTCGTCGCGGGTATGGGGTTCGCCGGAGAAGGCCGCGCTCAGGCGTTCGAGCCAGCCGCGTTTCTTTTCGCCCTGCTCCGGGGCGGTACTACTGTCGTCTTCGGACATCTCTTCGATCAGGGCACCCGGCGGGCCGGGCGGTGAGGGCAAGTCTAGCAGGATGTCCGTTGCTGCCCGCTCAGGCCGGCGGCGCGTCTTTGACCGTGCCGGAGGCGGCGGCCGGCGCCTCTTCCTCGGCCGGAAGATCCAGGCTGTAGGTGCAGCCGGCCAGGGTCTTGCCGGGGTGGGACTTGACGTTGGATACGCTCAGGATCACCGACTCGATCAGCGCCTCGCCGGTGCTGGCGTCGGTCACGTCGCGGCTGACCAGTTCGCGGCCGGCCATGAATTTGCCATCGGCGTCGTAGCCGGTTTCCAGGTCCAGCGCCCCGGCCAGCGGCCGCGGATCGGCCAGGTCCAGGATCGCCATGATGCTGGAGCCGGCCATGGCGATATGGTCCGTCGGATGGCCGAACACGGTCACCGGCGTGTTCAGCGTGTACTCGTTCATGAACAGGTTGCCCTGCGGCAGCGGCCGCCAGCCCAGCGCGACCGCCTTGAGCGGATCGGCGGCGATGGGCGCCAATGCGGTGAAGTCGCTCACGCCCTGGCGGCATTCGATCAGGGCGGGCAGGTCGACGGCCGGGTCGGCATACGCGGCGGCGGGCAGCGCAGCGGCAAGCAGCAGCGGGAACAAGCGCCGGGTCGGCATCATTCAGCGCTCGCCGGCGTAGGGATCGGCGATGCCCAGTTCGGCGAGGATCTCGCGTTCGAGCTGCTCCATCGCCTCGGCTTCCTTGTCGTCCTCGTGGTCCCAGCCGAGCAGGTGCAGCACGCCGTGCACGGTCATGTGCGCGTAGTGGGCGTTGAGCGCCTTGCTCTGCTCATCGGCCTCGCGCGCCACCACCGGCGCGCAGATCACCAGGTCGCCGAGCAGCGGGAACTTGACGCCCTTGGGCAGGCCCTCGGGAATCTCGGCCGGGAAGCTGAGCACGTTGGTGGCGTAGTCCTTGCCGCGGTAATGGCGGTTCAGCGACTGGCCTTCCTTGATGTCGACCACGCGGATGGCCAGGTCGGCTTCGCGGATGCGCCCTTCCAGCGCCGCGGCGACCCAGCGCCGGAAACTCACCGCCGCGGGCAGCCCGGCGCGGGGCAGGGCATAGCTGACGGCGACATCGAGACGAATGGGGCCTTTGGTCATGGCGGAATTCCAGGTTCACCAGTGGTGGCGGCGACAGGTAGTCAGGAAGAACAGATATGTTCCATCGGCGGCGAAGTACTTCGCGATGCCAAAGCTTCTCTCGCATTGCGTATCGGTCTTGGTGATACGAATGGTAGGGCTGTTTGCGCCGTTAATGGTGACTGCGGCTTCGCCGGATTCAAGCATTTTTGCGACGAGGTGGTGTCCATCATGGGGGACTGCCGACAGATCCAGCTCGCGGCAGCCCTCTGGACTGGTTGCCGCGGTCCTGGCGGCAACCAGCAACGTGCGAGCCCGGTTGCCTGCGATGTAGGCCAGGCGATCTTCCTCTGAAAGCCACTGCCTGTTCGGCGGCAGGGCGGGGCGGTTGTTGGCCAGGACACGCAGCGCTTCCGCTGGCAGGGTGATTCTTGAGGAATCGTCCGTACGCAGCGACAGGCATGGCTTGTTTATCTGCGCATGCAGGGGGACGACTGTTTCTTCATTTGACACGCCCATCGCATTGAAAGCCATGCCCAACAGGGCCGCGGAGGCGATCAGCCTCATTCCGCACCAGGATTGACCCGCTGCAGGTCGCGGCGGTCGTAGGCGCTGACGATGCGCGCCACCAGCGGGTGGCGGACCACGTCGCGCGATTCGAAGAAAGTGAAGCTCACGCCCTCGACGTCGCGCAGCACCTCGATGGCGTCGCGCAGGCCGGATTTGACGTGCTTGGGCAGGTCGGTCTGGGTGAGGTCGCCGGTGACCACCGCGGTGGAGCCGAAGCCCAGCCGGGTCAGGAACATCTTCATCTGTTCGATGGTGGTGTTCTGCGCCTCGTCCAGGATCACGAAGGCGTCGTTGAGCGTGCGCCCGCGCATGTAGGCCAGCGGCGCGATCTCGATGACGTTCTTCTCCAGCAGCTTGGCGACCTTCTCCACGCCGAGCATTTCGTACAGCGCGTCGTACAGCGGGCGCAGGTAGGGATCGACCTTCTGGGTGAGGTCGCCGGGCAGGAAGCCCAGCTTCTCGCCGGCTTCCACCGCCGGGCGCACCAGGATCAGGCGCTGCACGCGCGATTCGTTCAGCGCCTCCACCGCCATGGCCACGGCCAGGAAGGTCTTGCCGGTGCCGGCTGGGCCGATGCCGAAGTTGATGTCGTGGGTGGCGATCTGGTGCAGGTAGCGCGCCTGGTTCTGGCCGCGGCCGCGCACGGTGCCGCGCTTGACCTTGATCGCAACCTCCTGCGCGTCGTAGGCGCGCCCGGCTACCTGTTCGACGTTGGCGCGGCTCAACAGCAGGTGGATGGCATGGCTGTCCAGAGCGGTATCGGCGGCTTCATCGTAGAGCGCCTTGAGCAGGCGCTCGGCCTCGCCGACGGTCCTGCCGGGGCCGCTGACGCGGAATACGTTGCCGCGGTTGGCGATCTCCACGCCAAGGCGCAGTTCGATCTGGCGCAGGTTCTCGTCGAAAGGGCCGGCGAGGTTGGCCAGCCGCTCGTTGTCGGCCGGTTCGAGGGTGAAGTCGTGATGGGTGATTGCGGTCATGGAGGCAAAGGTGGTGCCGATGCGCCCGGTATCAATGCCGGGGAGCGCAGGCCGGCATTGTCTCATTTCCGGTGGGGACGGGCGCCCGCGGCGCCGTCCGCTGGCGAGCGGCGGATGAGGAAGGGGGTGCCTGCGACGGGCCTGCACGATTCGATCATTGAAATTTAATTATTCATTGAATTAAATAAGGCTATGAAGCGAGCCATATCCAGCAAGTCCACGGGCGGCACGGGCATCGCCGCCGCGTCCCAGGCGCCGGCAACGCAGGCCGGGCCGGCGTCCCGCGCGCCGCGCAAGCGCACACCGGGACGGCGGCCCACGGCCGACGCCATCGACCTGCGCGAGCGGCTGCTGGATGCGGCGCTGGCCTGCTTCGCCGCACAGGGCATCGGCGCGACCTCGCTGCGCGACATCGCCCGCCGCGCCGGGGTGACGCCGGCCCTGGTCCACTACTACTACGGCGACAAACTGCAGCTGCAGCAGGCGGTGGTGGCCGAACGGCTCTGGCCGGTGATGGCGCAGGTGCATGCGGGAATGGGCGAGGCGGACGACGACGTGGCCGCCATGGTGACCCGCTTCGTCGCCGGCATCACGCATGTCGTGGCGGCCCATCCGTGGCTGCCGACGCTGTGGGTGAGGGAAATCCTCTGCGAGGGTGGCGCCCTGCGTGGCGTGATGATCGAACGCATCGGGCCGTTGCTGCCACACCTGCTGGTGGAGCGTTTCGCCGCCGCGCAGCGCGCCGGGCGGCTCAACCCTGGACTGGATCCG
>JBBCJS010000100.1:0-3167 GCA_037190825.1 Chiayiivirga flava | reverse complement strand
CGGCGTACATAGACCATGCCGACGTGGCGGCGGAGGCGGCGGAAGTGCTGGCCGCCGGCGCCGCCGTGCAGCTGCGCATTCCCATCGATGTCTACGTGGCGCCGCGGGCCGCCGTGATGGCCGCGCCCAATGCCGTGCCGGGCGGCGCGGCGCCGTATCGGTCAATCGGTTTGTGTCTGCCGTCCTGGCGGACTAGTGCCGCCGTGAGTAGACTGGCCACTGCATCGTTCATACGATGTACTGCCTCCGAATTCCCTCTGCATCGCCAGGTCGTTTCAACAGCTGTCACAAGCAGGAAGCCGGCGCTTTCGTTCTTTCCAGGGCATCGCGCCGGCCAGGTGTGCGCGTGTATGCGAGACGGGCCCACTTCGCGCGTCCCGTCGAAACTTCGTCCGGGAGAGTTCACATGAGCATCGAGTTACAGATCCAGGCGTCCGTTCTGGGCGTCCTTGCCGTTCGCGCCGTGCAGGCCAGGCTGCGCGCAACTTGTTTCGCACCTGTAGGAGCGGCGTACATCGACCATGCAGACGTGGCAGCGGAGGCGGCGGAAGTGCTTGCCGCCGGCTCCGCCGTGCATCTGCGAATTCCCATTGATGTCTACGTGGCGCCGCGGGCCGCGGTAATGGCCGCGCCCAATGCCGCGCCGGCCGGGGCGTCGACCCCGGCGGGGAGGGTGGGAGTAACTCTGGAGCTGGCCGCGGCCGGCTCCGCCGTTTCCCTGCGCTGCGTCGATGCCGATCTGGGTGCCATGGGCGCAGCCCTGGGGGATGCAGCGGCCCCGGCGAGGGAGGCCATCATCAAGGCGGTCGACTCGCCCGCGGCGGCGGACCTGAGCGCCGCGCTTACTCAGCTGGGCATGCCGTCCCCCAGTTCGGCACGAGTCGAATTGGCCGGCCCTGTCGTCGCCATCCGCTTCGAGCCCGCGGGCAGCGCCCGCAGCCGCCTGTTCGGCGGCCACGAATGGGGATTGTTCCTGGACGGTTCCGCGGTCGAGCGTCTGGCCAGTTCAAGGGTGCCCACCGGATTGCAGGACCGCGTTCCATCCCTGGCCATCGCCGCGCATTGGCGGCCTGCTGGCGCGGTGCCCCACGTGGACATCGATTACCGTGGCAAGGCGCAGGTGCCCGATCCCTTCGCTGGCGACGTCGACGGCACATTGGGTTGCGATTTTTCGCTGACGCCCACCATTACCAAATTCCTGCGTACTACGGTGCGATGGTCCCTGCACATCAATCTGGGCGACCTGGTGCCGGGCTTCATCGATAACATGGTTGAGGACCGAATCGCCGATGCCATGGATCCCGCCAGGTTCGGCGGCATGCCCGTAGGCAAGCAGGCGTTCTACATAGACAGTCCCTTGCCTGAACTGGCCTTCGGCGGAGCCCGCTGCGTCTATGCCACCGTCATGGCGGCGCCCGAAGGCATGACCCTGGGCGGACCGGTGCGCTTGCCGCTGGATCCGGGCAAGGACACGCTGCAGCCCTCGGTGCACCCCTTCGGCCTCCCATACCGGCTGGACATCTGTTCGATCCTGGCCAGGACCGGCAGCGGGGCGCCCCGCAAGACGGTCACGCTGGATGAGGTGAGCACGGGCGGCAGCGTATGGATGGAGGGCTGCGGCGCGTTTTGCGACGTGGAAGTGGTTGCGCCGGGGAGCTGGATCACAACGTACATGTCGCGTCCCCCAAGCGGCACGGTGAACGAGACGCAACAGATAGATGTGACTGTGCCCTCTGCCATCGCGCAGGGTATCAACGAGCCTGTGCGTTTCATCGTGCGCACCGCTCGCGGGGTCCGGCTGATCGATCTGGGAACGCCGCCGGATGTGGAGCTGGACGCCAACGGCCACGTCACCAATGCGCACGTGTCCTACATCGACAACTGCCTGTACATCCCGGAGGGAGAACACGACGCCTACGGTATCAATTGGGGGCGGGGACACGGTTTGAACCAGAATATGCAGCCGCCGCCCCTGGAAACGCCGGACTGGCAGACCTATCTGGGCAAGGCGAGCGGCTTGGACGTGCAGATCGTGAGCCTGCACGGTTTGGAACCGGGTGAACTGATCCAGTATCGTTCGCGCGATCATGCCGTGGAGGTTGCCGCCGATAGTAGCGGGCGTGCCGTGGTACCGGTATTGCGTCCGCTTTCCGCGCAACAGGAACCAGCCAGCCTCATTCGCGTGAACCGGCGTGGCATCGCCGGACACTTCGAGGTCCAGGCCGCCGTGCTCGCCGGGCAGGCCAGCGTGCCGGCTGCCGGTCCGCACCGGCTCGACACCGCAGCGGGCGGCGGTGCGGTGCTGACCACCCGGTTGCGCGACCAGGTTTCCGTGCATGAAATCGGCCGGCTCAATACCGTTACGCTGCTACGGCGCGAAACGCTCGACATTCCCGGCGCGGCGAGCGCACCGCAAACCCATGCCGCGAGCGCCAATCTTGCCGGCATGGCCGCGCTCAACCCACAACCGTTGCCGCCGGGCGTAGTGGGGTCCCTGGGCCGGCAGCGCCTGTCTCCGGGAGCCGCGGCATCGCTGAATCCGCAGCCGCTGCCTCCGGGGGGTGAAGTGTCGCTGAATCCGCAGCCGCTGCCTCCGGGCGATCCAGGCCGTGCTTTGCATGCCGCGCTGCCGGGTCTGGTGTCGTTATGGAGGGTCCCGGGATTCGCGGATGCGCCCGTCGCCCTGGCCAGGATGGCCGATGGTTCCACACTGGTGGTGGAACTGCGGTCGCAAGGCGGCGTACGCGTGGCGGGAACGTTTCGCGGGCCGATGGGCGAAATGTCGGGGGCGGGAGACTGGGCATCCGCGCCGGCGGCCGGCGGCGTGGCCCTGTACCGGGTGCGACGCGGTTGAGGGCGTCCGTGGCCCGCGCCGGCATCGCCGCGAATTGATCCGCCAGCCGGCGTCGGCTAAGGTCATGGGCTGAACGGAACCCACTCCGAGGAAACCCATGACATTAGCGCTGCCGTCCACGACTCTCAGCGTGGATCCCGCCTGGATCGACGAGTACGGCCACATGAACGCGGCCCACTACGTAGGCATCTTCGACCGCGTCGGCTTTCAGCTGCTGCGCGAGGTCGGGGTGGGGCTGGACTACACCGAGGCCACGCGCTGCGGCATCTATACGATGAACGTACACGTGGCCTATCTGCGCGAAGTGCTGGCG
>JBBCJS010000099.1:0-33922 GCA_037190825.1 Chiayiivirga flava | reverse complement strand
GAGTTCCTGGCGCAGGCGAGGCGCGAAGGCCGGCGCTGCGTGCGCATCGTGCACGGCAAGGGCTTGCGTTCGGGCGATCCGGGCCCGGTGCTGAAAGCCTTGGTGGATCGCCTGCTGCGCCTGCGCGCCGATGTCATCGCGTTCGCATCGGCTCCGGCGCGCGATGGGGGCAGCGGGGCGGTGCTGGTGCTGCTGACGCGCGGATGAGGCAGGCGCGCTTTGTCGTGAACGCCGTTGCCACCGAGTTTCGGGTGGCGAGGATGCGGTCCATCCACGTCACGATATGCGCCGCGTGTGTGTTGCCTGCGTTCTGCTGCCTGCGCGCCTGATCGCGCAGCGCGAGCAACTGGTCGCGCTGGCACAGGTTCCACAAGGTCGGGTCCATGCGTTGCTCCCGGGATGGCATGCCGCCAGCATCCGGCAGCGGCGCGGGTGCGGCCATCGGAGTTCGCCCGGATGTGGGCTAGGAGAAATCCTAGGCGCCGGCGGGGCGCGGCGGGTATGCGAAACTTACGCCTCCGCCGGCACGCGGTTCGCGCGCGCCATCCGTCGCACGACAACGAGTTTCCATGAGCCGACACGACAACGAACACTGGATCGCCGGCATCAACGCCGTGGCCTCGGCGCTGGAGCACGATGCGGTCAATGTGCGCGAGGTGATGGTGGAGGCGCGGGCGCGCAATCCGCGCCTGGCCGAACTGGCGGAACTGGCGCGTGGGCAGGGCATCGCGGTGCGCACGGTGGGCGCGGACGTGCTGGAACGCATCGCCGGCGGCGTGCGGCACCAGGGCATCGTGGCGCATTACGCCGCCGTGCGCGGCTTCGACGAGGACGATCTCGAGGCGCTGGTGGAAGCGGCGGAAAAGCCGTTGTTCCTGATCCTCGACGGCGTACAGGACCCGCACAACCTCGGGGCCTGCCTGCGCAGCGCGGCGGCGGCGGGCGCGACGGCGGTGGTGATCCCCAAGGACAAGTCCGCGCCGGTGAATGCCACGGTGCGCAAGACCTCGGCCGGCGCGGCCGACCGCATCCCGGTGGTGCGCGTGACCAACCTGGCGCGCGCGCTGGATACGCTCAAGCAGGCCGGCGTGTGGCTGGTCGGGCTGGCGGGCGAGGCCGGGCAGGGCCTGTATGCGAGCGACCTGCGCGGGGCCATCGGCATCGTCATGGGCGGCGAGGGCGACGGCATGCGCCGGCTGACGCGCGAGCGCTGCGATTTCCTGGTGAGGATTCCCATGCCCGGCGAGATCGAGAGCCTCAACGTGTCGGTGGCTGCCGGCATCGCGCTGTTCGAGGCGGTGCGGCAGCGGCTGGCGAAGGAATGACGGAAGCAGCCTGCGCCCCGGGACAGGCGCACCTCGGAGGCCATTCTCCGTCCGCCTCCTGTCCTGGAGGCGATGGCCGCCCCGATCCGGCTATTCCCGCCGGTTGTGCGCCAGTGCGTGGATCAGTTCGCGCGCCAGTTTCCTGTCCTCGTGCGTCAGTGCCAGAAACGCCTGCCAGGCGTCGCGGTCCTGCTGCGTCGGTGGGAGGGCGCCCGTTTCCGGCCCGGTGCGTGGCGTATGCGCCTTGCCCGGCCTTGCGACCACCTGCAGCGGCA
Source organism: Chiayiivirga flava (assembly GCA_037190825.1). Lineage (GTDB taxonomy): Bacteria > Pseudomonadota > Gammaproteobacteria > Xanthomonadales > Xanthomonadaceae > Denitratimonas > Denitratimonas flava_A. The sequence continues at coordinate 32,322 of JBBCJS010000099.1, read as the reverse complement.
CGCCCAGAAGTTCGCTCAGTGCCTGCAAGTGTTCGGCGCTGGGGATGCGCCGGCCACGCAGCCAGGCGCCTGCGCTCTGTTCGGTGACGCCGGTTTCGAAACGTTCCTGATAGCGCCGCGCCAGGGTCGCGCCAGTGACTTTCCAGCCGAGGCGTTTCATCGCCGCCTCGATCTGTTGCCCCAATGCCTGCTTTGCGCTCATACGCGAAACGGTAGAGAGGTTATGATGATTGATATGTAAACGTATTTACATGTCGATGAAAGAATGTTTTCATCCATCGCAAGGACGATCGTGATGGCGGACCCGGCCCGGTTTCGCTCACTTTGGGGGGGTAATGAAGTCAGTTTCGATGCCGGCAACATCGCACCCGCCTTCAGCCGGTACCACCACGACGGCGATGCAGGGCGTATGTTGCAATCTCCTGGCATCCCAGCTTCACGCCAATCCCGGAGTACTCGCGGCAGTGGTCGGTACGGCGGATGGCCGCGCCTTCGCGCATGCCAGCCAGCCGGACCGGAAAATCGAGGCGCCGCGCATCGCCGCCATCGCCACGTCGCTGCTGGCGTTGTCCGAATCCTTCAGCAACGAGGCGCTGCGCAGCCGCGCCCAATACAACAGCATCGCCACGCAGCACGGCACGATCGTCGTGGTGCGCGTGCCCACCCGCGCCCGTGCGCATGTGCTGTGCCTGTGGGCGGACCAGTCCGAGAATTTCGCCATGACCCTGCGCCTGGCGCTGGATAGTGCCGCGCGGGTTGCGATGCTGATCGATGCGGGCGTGTCGAACGCATCCCCTGGCAACGGCGGGGAATAGCCGTGCAATCGCGTTCCATTCAACCCACCCGGTGTGTTCGATAAGGAGCTTTCTCATGGCAAAGATTTCCCTGGAATCCCTGCGCGACATCGACGGTTACGTCGCCGCCGCCCTCGTCGATTCGGAGAGCGGCATGCTGCTGGCGGGCGATGGCACCGCGATCAGCCTGGACGTGGCCGCCGCCGGCAATACCGAAGTCGTGAGAGCCAAGCGCAAGGTGGCCAATGCGCTCAAACTCAACGACACCATCGAGGACATCCTGATCTCGCTGACCAAGCAATATCACGTGATCCGTCCGCTGGAATCCAACCAGAAACTGTTCCTCTACGTCGTGCTCGACCGCGCCAAGTCCAACCTCGCCATGGCCCGTCACGAATTGCGTACCTTCGAGAAGACGCTCGATTTCTCCTGAGTCCGAGTATGCGTCCGCGATCCGTCGTGGATCGCGGACCTCCCGATCCCCGTTCGCAGGGTGTTTCCATGCACTTCGATGTACGGACCGCCGCACTCGACGATCTGATCGAGCACCATGTGCGGCTGGCCGTGTCGCTGCTCGTCGCCCATCATCTCCACGCCCGGCTGCGGCCATGGGATGGCACCCGGTGCGATCTGCTGATCGCTTCGGCCGACGATGCGTATGGAGCGCAGGCGCTCGCGCTCGCGCGCCGTCGCGGGACGGCGGTGATCGCGATGGGACGGGTGGGCGAAGTGGCCGGCCTCCCGCTGGTCGATCCTGAGTCGACGGCCCTGGTGCTGGCCGGGCACATCCGCGACCGGCTCCAGGGCCTGGCGGCGAAGGAGGTCGCCGGAGCCGATGCCGCTCCGGCGCCCGATACGGCCCGGCAGCCCGTGTTGTGCCGGCTGGCGATGCCGCCGCTGCGCGGCAAGACCGTCGATATCCTTTGCGGCGGGCATGCCCTGAGGCTGCGGCCACAGGTCGGCCGGGCGTATGCGGCGACTCTTTCGGACCTGCTGACCGCCGGGGAGCAGCTTCCCGGGTCCGAATGCCGGGTCGTCGTCGTCGATGGCCGGGAATCCGTCCAGAACGGAGTCTCGGCCAGCCTGGAATCGGTACTGCTGCGCGTGGCCCATCGCATCGGCGAGCAGCTCCCCGATTTCCCGGATGGCCGCTATCGGCTCGATGCCTGGCCCGACTTCGGCGCGCTGCCGTCGCTGGTGGATGCGCTGCGGGTATCCAGGCTCCTGATCGGAAATACGAAAAGCGTGAGCGAGCTGACGGCCTCGGGCATCGGCGATGTGGCGCCCGGCGAACTCAACGCCTGCCTGTGGGCCTTCGCCGCCGCCGATCTGCTGCGGGATGCGGGCCCCATCGAAGCCGCTGCCGTGGCGCCGTCGCGTGCGCCGCGCGTGCAGGAGGGCCTGCTGTCCAGCCTGGCGCGCCGCTTCGGCCTGTGGCGCGCCTGAATCGAGGAAGTCCGGCATGTATCAACAAGGCTTCAAGTTCGTTCTGGTCGGCCCCGTGGGCGCGGGCAAGACCACGGCGCTGGGGGCGCTGTCGGACACCGCGCCGGTATCCACCGAGATGCCGTTGAGCGACGGTCCGATGGGCGACAAGACCACGACCACCGTGGCGCTGGACTTCGCCACGATCCTGCTCGACGACGGCACGCCGTTGCAGTTGTTCGGCCTGCCCGGCCAGGAACACTTCTCGCACATGCGCGGCATCGTGATGCAGGGCGCGCTCGGCGTGCTGGCGCTGCTGCCGGGCGACGACCCGGACATCGCCGCGCACTGCGCGCACTGGGTGCGGATCGTCGCCGACATCGACGCCGACCTGCCGATGGCCATCGGCATCACCCGCACCGATCTGGCGCCGGATTTCCGCATGGACACGATCCGCCGCGCGCTCGCCGGCCGGATGCCGCCGGTGCCGGTGATGACCATCGACGCGCGCGAGCGCGAACAGGTATCGCAACTGGTGCGCGCGCTGCTGTTGATGATGGAGTGAGCGATGCCGCATGAGCTGGTGGAGGCGCTGGATGCAACCGGCCTGCCGCCGTGCCGCAAATTGCGCGAGATGCTCGACGAGCAGCCGCAGCACCGCACCGAGCGCCGGGGCTGCGGGTTGACCCAGGCCACGCGCTTTCTCGCCGAGCGCATCAACCGGCCGCGCGATCCGCTGGATGCGACGGACCTTTCGATGTTCGAGGGCTGGCCGCTGCGCGAGATCGCCGCCATCGCCGCGCGCGGTTCCGAGCTGGGCTGGGCCGGAGGCTGGCGCGACCTGGCGGACGCGCCGCGCGCGGTGATCGACGCCATCGCCGCGCCGCCCGCCGCCGCGTACTTGCTGTCGCTGCCGTGGCGGCTCGCCGAGGCGCGGACGCGCATCCGCTATCCCGAGAGCCACCTGCTGCTGGCGATGATCGGCGACATCCTCGCCTGCCGCGAACCGGCGCATCCGGGCCTGCCGGCGATGGCGAAGAAGCCGGACATCGGCAGTTGTTCGCAGGCCGAGGAGTTCTTCCTGGAAATCGCGCACGGCAAGATCCGTCGCGGCGGCCGGGTCAATCTGTGGGTGGACGAGTCGCGACAGCCGGTGCTGGTGGAGAAGATCGGGCTGGGCGAATCGCATTCGGCGATGTTCGTGCGCGAAGCGGCCATCTGCGGCGTGACGATCCCGCCGGGCGGGCTGGCGGCGCTGCGCCATCGCGAGGAGGCCCTCCCGCTCGAACGCCATGCCGACGGCGATGTGCTGCCGCTGCCGGCGCTGGCGCAGGTGCGCTTCCTGCGCCTGACCACGCTCGCGCTCGCACCCGAGCATCGCGAGCGCGCGTTCGGCGAGCAGTTCCGGCGGCAGGTAAGCGGCAATCTGCTGTCGCCGCGCAGCACCACGCTGGACGATCTGCTGCGCTTCGCTGCCGCGCGGATCGGCAGGGCCTGAGATGCGCATTCCCGCCTGGTTCTGCGATGCCTATGCACCCGCCGAAGTGCCATCGCTGGCGCGGCTGGAAACCACGCGCGCGCGGTTGCAGCGGCTCGGGCTGGTGGAACTGCATGTAGCCGAGTCGATAAACCCGGATCTGTTGCGCGGGCTGCACGATGCGGAATACCTGGATGCCTTCCTGACGGGCCGTGCGCCGCTGGCGTCGCGCCAGGGCATCGCCTGGACGCCACGGGTGCGCGACGCCTCGCTGGCGATGCTCGGCGGCCAGTTGCAGGCCGCGCGACACGCGCTGGACCACGGCATCGCGATGAACCTCGCGCGCGGCTTCCATCACGCCCATCCGGCCACCGGCAGCGGCTTCTGCGCGCTCAACGGACTGGCGCTGCTGGCGCACGCGATGCCGCAGCGGCGCATCATGGTGCTCGATTGCGACGAGCACGGCGGCGATGGCACCGAGGCGTTCGCCGCCCGCCTGCCCAACCTGTACGCCATCTCGATTTTCGGTACCCGTTTCGGTTGCCGCGGCGACGTACGCTCCTGGGCGTACCACATCCCCCCGGAGCGGGGCTTTGCGCAGTATCTGGAGGCGCTCGGCGAGGCCGCCGCGCTGGCCGAAGAACACGGTCCCGATCTCCTGGTCTACCAGGCCGGCGTCGATTGCCATCGCGACGACCCCAAGAGCCGGGTGAAGCTCACTACCCGCGAACTGTTCCGGCGCGACCTGGCGGTGTTTCGCATGGCGCGGCGGCTACGCGTGCCGATCCTGCTGGTGCTGGCGGGCGGCTACCAGGCGGCGGAGAAGGTCGCGCGACTCAACGCCAATACCGTCCGCGCGGCAAGGCTGGCGTGGCACGCGGGCCTTGGGAACTCGGCACGCGCCTCCTGATGGGGCACACTTTCCGCTTCTTGCCTTGCCGGGGATCGGCCGATGGACCTGCGTCGCCTGGGTATCCAGGCCCTCCACCGCGTTGCGCCCTCGGGCAGCACGTTGCGCCGCGAGCACTGGCGGGTGCTCGGCGTGGCGGCGGGCGTGGGCACGGTGCTGTGGCTGGTCGGTTTCCTGTTCGTCGGCCCGCGCTGGCTGCCCGGCGCTTTCGGGCTGTTCCTGGCCACTTATGCCGGCGTGGTCGCGGCGGGCAGCCTGCCGGACGAGTGGATTTCGCGGCGGCTGGATGCGGTGCTCGATCGCTGGGTGCGCGACAAGAGCGGCGGCGGCTTCTACGGCATGGTGGCGCTGTCGGTGTTCGCCGGGCTGGAACTCCAGACGCTGTTCGATCCGAAGGACGGGTTGTTCTCGGGCTGGCGCTTCGTCGAAGGGCAGGTCGTGCAATACCTGATCGGCTTCAGCGCCGATTCGATCAAGAACATGGTGATGGCGATGGTCTGGCCGTGGCCGATGGTGTCCCGCGCCGGTCTGGTGTGGACGGGCGCTTTCGCCGCCGCGTGCTGGGGCGCGTTCGCGCTCGGGCGGGCGTGGCTGCCGATGCCGGATCTGGTGAAAAAGCCCAGGCCGGAGGAAAAGGCGGAGGCCGGTCCGGAATGAGCGCGGCGCCGGGCATCAGTTCATGACCGATGGTTGTCCGCGCCACGCGCACCTCGGGTAATCTGCCGGCTCCTTCCGTCCTCAGGAGCCGCATCATGGCATCGCTCTACGATTTCACCGTCGAGGACATCGACGGCCGGCCGCGCGCGCTGGAAGGCTTCCGCGGCAAGGTGCTCCTGATCGTCAACGTCGCCTCCAAGTGCGGGTTCACGCCACAGTACGAGGGCTTGGAAAAGCTCTACCGCGCGCATCGCGACGAAGGCTTCGAGGTGCTGGCGTTCCCGTGCGACCAGTTCGGCCACCAGGAGCCGGGCGATGCGGAGGAGATCAGGAACTTCTGCTCGCTCAACTATGACGTGAGCTTCCCGCTGTTCGCCAAGATCGAGGTCAACGGGCCGGATGCCGATCCGCTGTACCGCTGGCTGAAGTCGGAGAAGGCCGGTTTCCTGGGCACCGAGGCGATCAAGTGGAACTTCACCAAGTTCCTGATCGATCGCGACGGCCGCGTGGTGCGCCGCTACGCGCCCAACGACGTGCCGGCCAAGCTGGAAAAGGAGATCGTGGCGCTGCTGGGCTGATTTCGATTCCGCCGCATACCCCATGCTCACCGATACCATCGTCGTCGCCGCCAGCCTGGCCTGGCTCGGCCTGCTGTTCGGCGCGGCGGTGTGGGGCGAGCGGCGCGGATGGAAGCTGGATCGCCATTGGGGCACGGTATACGCGCTGTCGCTGGCGGTGTACTGCACCTCGTGGACGTTCTACGGCACCGTCACCCAGGCCGCGCGCTCGGGCTGGCCGCTGCCGCCGACCTTCGTCGGCACCATCCTGCTGTACGTGTTCGGCGCCGGGCTGTTGATCCGGCTGATCCGGCTGGCGCGCGAGCACAACAGCAGTTCGATCGCCGACCTGGTCGCCACCCGGCTCGGGCGCAGCTCCTGGCTGGCGGCGGCGGTGACGGGCGTGGCGCTGCTCGGGCTGATTCCCTACGTGGCGCTGCAACTCAAGGCCGTGGCGATGAGCTACGGCATGCTCACGCGCGTCACCGAACTCTCGCCGCCGCCGTGGGGCGACAGCGCGCTGTACGTGGCGCTGGCGATGGCGGTGTTCGCGATGCTGTTCGGCACGCGCAGCGCCTCGGCGGTGGAGCACAACCGCGGGCTGGTGCTCGCCGTTGCGGTGGAATCGCTGTTCAAGCTCGGCGTGATGCTGGCGCTGGGCGCCTTCGTGGTGTTCGGGCCGAACTGGCCGGCGCCGCCGCTGGTGCCCGAGCCCGGCGGCTCGGAAGGTTTCCCGGCGCTGGTGCTGCTGGGCGTGCTGGTGATGTTCACGCTGCCGCATCAGTTCCACGTGGGCGTGGTGGAGTGCCGCGACGAGTGCCACCTGCGCACCGCGCGCTGGATGTTCCCGCTGTACATGGTGCTGATCGCGCTGCCGCTGCTGCCGCTGGCGCGGGTGGGGCTGGCGAAGCTCGCGCCCCTGGGCGTGCCGTCCGATCTCTACGTGCTGGCGCTGCCGCTGTCGCAGGGACAGGGCGGGCTGGCGCTGCTGGCGTTTCTCGGCGGTCTCTCCGCGGCCACCGGCATGGTGATCCTGGCGACGCTCTCCTTGAGCCTGATGATCGGCAACCACTGGCTCGCGCCCTTGCGCGTGCGCGGCGCGTGGGCGCAGCCGGGCGGGCCGAGCCGGCGCGGCGAAGTGCTGTTGCAGCGGCGCGTGGGCATCCTCGCGGTGGTGCTGCTGGCCTGGCTGTACAGCCGCGCGATCGCCGGCAGCGATGCGCTGGCCGATATCGGTGCGGTGTCGTTCTCCGCGCTGTCCACCATCGCCCCGGCGCTGGGCTTTGCGATATGGCGGCCGCGCACGTCGCCGGTCGCGGTGCTGGCCGGCATGGCGCTGGGCGTGGCGGTGTGGGTGTGGACGCTGCTGCTGCCCACGCTCGGGCCGCTGCTGTTCCCCGGCGCGGCATGGCTGGAGCGCGGCCCGTTCGGGTTGGCCTTCCTCTCGCCGGATGGCTTCCTCGGGCTGACCGGCTGGAGCCGCGTGCTGCGCGCCGTGGTGGCGAGCCTCGTGGTGGCGACGCTGGCCTCGTGGCTGATCGACCGGCTCTGGCGGCGCAGGCCCGAGGCCGCCGGCGAGCGCCCGATCCAGCGCCCGGCGCTGCGCGATCTGGCCAGCCGCTTCCTGCAACCGGCGCGGGTGGAGCAGTTGTTCGCGGGCTCGGACGATGACACCTTCGCCTCGCCGCGCCTGCAGGCCGAAGTGGAGCGCGAACTGGCCGCCGTGCTCGGCGCGGCCTCGACGCGCCTGTTGCTGGATACCGCGCGCACCGACCTGGGGCCGGACCTGGATACCGTCGCGGCCATCGTCGGCGAAGCCTCGCAGGTGTCGCGCTTCAACCAGCGCCTGCTGGAGGCGGCGCTGGAAAACATGAGCCAGGGCATCAGCGTGGTGGACCGCGACCAGCGCCTGGTGGCGTGGAACCGGCGCTACGCGGAACTGTTCGGTTTTCCCCCCGACCTGCTGCGCGTGGGCCAGCCGGTCGAGGCGCTGGCGCGCTGGGCGCTGTCGCGCGGCTTCGGCAGCGGCGGCGAACTGGAAACGGCGGTGGCGCGCCGCATCGAGCACATGCGGGCCGGCACGCCGCACCTTTCCGAGCGCCGCTTTCCCGATGGCACCGTGGTGGAGATACGCGGCAACCCCATGCCCGGCGGCGGCTTCGTCGCCACCTTCACCGACGTCACCCCGTTCCGCCGCGCCGAAGCCGACTTGACCCGCGCCAACGAAACCCTGGAACTGCGCGTGGGCGAACGCACCCGCGAACTGGACCAGGCCCGCCGTGCCGCCGAACGCGCCAACGAAGCCAAGAGCCGCTTCCTGGCCGCGATCAGCCACGACCTGCTGCAACCGCTGCACGCCGCGCAACTGTTCACCCATGCGCTGGACGAGCGGCTGCGGCACGAGGAATACCGCGCCTCGCTGGACAACATCCGCGGTGCGCTGGGGTCCACCGAAGCCCTGCTGGGCGGCCTGCTGGACATCTCGCGCCTGGATGCCGGCCGCCAGTCCATCGACGTGCGCGATTTCCCGCTCGCGCAACTGCTCGAACCGATGGCCGCCGAGTTCGAGGTGATGGCCGCCGAACGCGGCATCGCGCTCGATCTGGTGCCGACGCGGGCGTGGGTGCGCAGCGACCCGCAGCTGCTGCGCCGGGTGCTGATGAACTTCGTTTCCAATGCCGTGCGCTACACCGAGCGCGGCCGCGTGCTGATCGGCGTGCGCCGGCGCGGCGGGCTGTTGCGCATCGAGGTCTGGGACAGCGGGCCGGGCATCGCCGAACGCGACCGTCGCGCGATCTTCGACGAGTTCCGCCGCGGCGACCAGGCGCGCGGGCAGGGCCTGGGCCTGGGCCTTGCGATCGCCGAACGCACCGCGCGCCTGCTCGGGCATCCGCTGCACCTGCGAAGCTGGCCGGGCCACGGCAGCGTGTTCTCGGTAAGCGTGCCGCGCGCCGCCGCCGGCGTGCCCAGGCCGGTGTCCGCCACCGAACCGCCCGAACCGGCGGCCCTGCCGCAAGGCACCGCACTGGTGCTGGACAACGACGCCGTGGTGCGCGAGGCGATGCGCGAACTGCTCGAAGGCTGGGGCTGGCGCGTGCACGCGGCCGGGGACATCGACACCGCGCGCGCCGTGCTGGCCGGAAGCGATGTCGATCTGCTGCTGCTGGACTACCACCTGGACGCCGACCACACCGGCCTCGACGCCCATGCCGCGCTGGCCTGCGATGCCCCGGCCATCGTCATCACCGCCGACCGCGGCGATGCCGTGCGCGAGGCGGTGGAGGCGCGTGGCCTGCTGTTGCTGCACAAGCCGCTGCGGCCATTGGCGTTGCGCTCGGTGATGCGGCGGCTCGGGGTGTAGCCGTCAGAGCTTCGCCGAGCGCAACCGCAGCGCATTGGTGATCACCGACACCGAACTCAGGCTCATCGCCAGCGCCGCCAGCGCCGGGCTGAGCAGCCAGCCGGAGACCGGGTACAGCACGCCGGCCGCGACGGGGATGCCGAGCGCGTTGTAGCCGAAGGCGAACACCAGGTTCTGGTGGATGTTGCGCACCGTCGCGCGCGAGAGCGCGCGGGCGCGGGCGATGCCGCGCAGGTCGCCTTCCACCAGCGTCACCTGCGCGCTTTCCATCGCCACGTCCGTGCCGTGCCCCATCGCGATGCCGACATCGGCGGCGGCCAGCGCGGGAGCGTCGTTGACGCCATCGCCGGCCATCGCGACGACGCGGCCCTGCGCGCGCAGGTCGGCGACGATGCGGGCCTTGTCTTCGGGCGTGACCTCCGCTTCCACGCGTGCAATGCCGAGCGCCTCGGCGACCACTTTCGCGGTGGCGCGGTTGTCGCCGGTCAGCATCACGATGTCGATGCCGTCGGCGCGCAGCCGGGCGAGGGCTTCGGCGCTGGACGGCTTGATCGGATCGGCCACCGCCAGCGCGCCGGCGAGCCTGCCGTCCACGGCCAGCATCACGGCGGTCTTGCCTTCGGCCTGGAGCCGGCCCAGGCGCGCGTCGAGCGCGCCGGTCTCCACGCCCGCGCGCCGCATCAGCGCGTGGTTGCCGAGCAGCAGATGCCGGCCCTGCGCCGTGCCTTCGATGCCGATGCCGGTATGCGAGACGAAACCCGACACCGCGGCGATGTCCAGTCCGCGTTCGCGCGCGGCCGCGACGACGGCGTCGGCGAGCGGGTGCTCGCTGCCGCTTTCCAGCGCGGCGGCGAGCGCGAGCACGGTGTCTTCCTCGCCGGCGTTCAACGCAGCCACATCGGTCAGCGCGGGCTTGCCGAGCGTCAGCGTGCCGGTCTTGTCCACGATCAGCGTGTCGATCTTTTCAAGCGTCTCGATGGCCTCGGCGTTGCGGAACAGCACGCCCATCTGCGCGCCGCGTCCGGTGGCGACCATGATCGAGATCGGCGTCGCCAGCCCGAGCGCGCAGGGGCAGGCGATGATGAGCACGGCGACGGCGTTGACCAGGGCCAGCCCGAGGCGCGGTTCGGGGCCGAACGCGGCCCACAGCACGAAGGTGAGCAGCGAAATCACGACCACGGCGGGCACGAACCAGCCGGCCACGCGATCGGCGATGCGTTGCAGCGGCGCGCGCGAACGCTGCGCCTGCGCCACCAGTTGCACGATGCGCGCCAGTTGCGTGTCCGCACCGATGTTTTCCGCGCGCATGACCAGCGTGCCGGTGGTGTTGAGCGTGCCGGCGCGCAGCGTGTCGCCTTGCGCGCGCGGCACGGGCAGGGATTCGCCGGTGAGCATGGATTCGTCCAGGCTGCTCGCGCCTTCGATGACGAGGCCGTCGACCGGCACCTTCGCGCCGGGCAGCACGCGCAGCAGGTCGCCGACGTGGACTTCGTCCAGCGGCACGTCGCGTTCCTGCCCGGCGGCGTCGATGCGACGCGCGGTCTTCGGCGCGAGATCCAGCAGCGCGCGCAGGGCCGCGCCGGTGCGGTGGCGGGCGCGCAGTTCCAGCCATTCGCCCAGCAGCACCAGCGCGACGATGACGGCGGCGGCCTCGAAATACAGGCCGACCTGCCCGTGCGCGTCGCGAAACGCATCTGGAAAGATATGCGGCGCAAGCGTGGCGACGACGCTGTAGCCATAGGCCACGCCGACGCCCAGCCCGATCAGCGTGTACATGTTCGGGCTGCGCATGCGCAGAGAATCGACGAAGCGCCGGAACAGCGGCGCGCCGCCCCAGACCACCACGACCGTCGCCAGCGCGAGCTCCGCCCACTTGCCCCATGCCGGCGGATGCAGGCCGAGCAGGTGCGGGATCATCGCGACCAGCATCACCGGCAGCGCGAAGGCGGCGCTGATCCAGAAGCGGTTGCGCACCGAGGCGATCTCGGCCCTGGCATGGCTGTCGTCGGCGCCGGGCATCATCGGTTCCAGCGCCATGCCGCAGATCGGGCAGGTGCCGGGGCCGTCGCGGACGATTTCCGGGTGCATCGGGCAGGTCCACAGCGTGCCTTCGGGGACCGGGCCGGCGATGGGCCTGGGCGTGTGGTCGTGGCAGCAGGCGCGGGTGGAAGGGGTTTCTTCGGAGCTGGCCGGCATCATCGCCGCGCCGCAACGGCCTTCGCCGCATTTGCCTTCGGGCGGTGTGGCGCCGGGGTTTTCCGAACCGCAGCCGGTAGGCTTGGACCGAGGCTCGGGCGTGGACTTGCCGTGGCAACTGCCGTGGTCCGGGTGGTCGTGCTCTCGGGAAACGGTCATGCCGCGTCCTCCTTCAGTGCGGAAAGAATCGGGCAGCCGGCCAGTGCGCCGTGGCCGGGGCAGGCGGCGACCAGCGCGTGCAAGCCGTCGCGCATCCGCGAAAGCTCGGCGATGCGACGCTCGACGCCGGCCAGGGTCTGTTCGGCGCGCTGGCGCAGCGGGGCCATGTCGTTGCCGCGCCCGGCCGAAAGCGCCAGCAGTTCGGCGATCTCGTCCAGTCCGAAGCCCAGCGCCTTGGCGCGGCGGATGAAGCTCAGGCGCTGGATGTCGTCCGCATCGTAGCGCCGGTAGCCGGAAGGCTGGCGCGCGGGCGGCGGCAACAGGCCGAGGCGCTCGTAGTAGCGGATGGTGTCGATGGAAACGCCGCTGTCGCGGGCGAGTTCTCCGATGCGCATGGGGTGCTCCAGAAGTCGCCGGCGAGGATAAACCCTGGAGTCTGGTCCAGGGTCAAGCCACTGGCGGCGGGCTATGCTGCGCGCCCTGTCAGGAGCGCCGCCATGATCCGCGTCCATCATCTGGAAAACTCCCGCTCGCAACGCATCCTCTGGCTGCTGGAAGAACTGGGACTGGAGTACGAGGTGGTGCGCTACGCGCGCGATCCGCAGACCATGCTCGCGCCGGCGGAACTGCGTGCGATCCATCCGCTCGGCAAGTCGCCGGTGGTCGAGGACGGCGGGCAGACGCTGGCCGAATCGGCCGCGGTCTGCGAAATCCTGGTGCAGCGCTACGGCAGGGACACGCTGTGGCTGGAACCGGGCAGCGCCGAATGGGCGCGGCATCTGTACTGGCTGCACTTTGCCGAAGGCTCGGCGATGCCGCCGCTGCTGATGAAGCTGGTGTTCGACCGCATCCGCGCCACGAAGGCCCCGTTCTTCGTCAAGCCCGTCCTGCGCGGCGTGGCCGACAAGGTGGGCAAGCTGCTGATCGAGCCGCAGATCGCCTCCCAGCTCGACTACATCGACGCCGAACTGGCGCGCGCGCCGTGGTTCGCCGGGGAGCGATTCTCCGCCGCCGACATCATGATGAGCTTTCCGCTGGAAGCCGCCGCCGCGCGCGTGGGCGTGGGCACGAAGCACGCTCGCATCGCCGCGTTCCTCGAGCGCATCCATGCCCGCCCGGCCTACCGTCGCGCGCTGGAGCGCGGCGGGCCTTACGGCATCGTCGGCGCGGAGTGAAGTTCAGGCCCGCTTCGCGGTTCGGTGGCGCGCGGCCGGGGCCGCGCCCGGCGCGTTGTGCTTGCGGATGAAGTCGCGCACCTGCGGGTACACCGTCTCGCGCCAGCGCCGGCCGCTGAAGATGCCGTAGTGGCCGGCGCCCTCCACCACCAGGTGCTGCTTGCGCGATGCCGGAATGCCGCGGCACAGGTCCTGCGCGGCTTCGGTCTGGCCGAGGCCGGAAATGTCGTCCAGCTCGCCTTCGATGGTGAGCAGCGCCGAGGTGCGGATGTCCTCGGGCGCGACGCGGCGCTCGTGCACGTACCACTCGCCGCGGGGCAGCAGGTGCTTCTGGAACACGATCTCGATGGTGTCCATGTAGAACGCCGCATCCATGTCCAGCACGGCGTTGTATTCGTCGTAGAAGCGGCGGTGCGATTCGGCGTCTTCCATGTCGCCGCGCAGCAAGTCCTGGTAGAAATCCCAGTGCGACTGGAAGTGCCGGCCCGGGTTCATCGCGATGAATCCGGCGTGCTGGAGAAAGCCCGGGTACACCTTGCGGCCGTGGCCGGGATAGTTCGGCGGCACTTCGTGGATGACGTTGTTCTTGAACCAGTACAGCGGCTTGGTGGTGGCCAGGGAGTTGACCTGGGTGGGGCTGCGGCGCGGGTCGATGGGGCCGCCCATCATCGTCAGCGACAGCGGCGTGTCCTCGCCGGCCGAGGCCATCAGCGACACGGCCGCCATCACCGGCACGGTGGGCTGGCAGACGGAAATCACGTGCAGGTTGCGCGCGCCGATGTAGCGAATGAAATCCTGCACGGTGTCGATGTAGTCGGTCAGCGAGAACGTGCCTTCGGACAGCGGCACCATGCGCGCGTCCACCCAGTCGGTGATGTAGACCTTGTGGTCGTGCAGCAGCGTGCGCACGGTATCGCGCAGCAGGGTGGAATGGTGGCCCGAGAGCGGCGCCACCACCAGCACGGTGGGATCGTCCTTGAGCGCGTTGATGCAGCCGGCATCGTCGCTGAAGCGCTTGAAGCGCAGGAGCTTGCAGAACGGGGTTTCCTTCACCGTCTTCTGCAGCACCGCCACCTCGGTGCAGTGCGCCGGCACCTGGGTGAGGCCGAATTCGGGCTTCTCGTAGTCCTTGCCGATGCGGTACGCCAGTTCGTAGTCGGCCGCCATGCGCGACGCGCCGGGCAGGTGCGCGTACAGGCTGCCCGGTTCGGAAAAGATCCGCGATCCGGCTTCGGCCAGGTAGGTATACGGGGACAGCAGGGCGCGTTGCATCTCGTGCAGGGCATACAGCATCGGAGTACTCCAGTGTCGCGAGCCCCGATTCTACTGCGGTGCAGCAAGTCGCGCGGATCGGACCAAGGTCGGGGCGCCCGGCGCGGGCCGGGGCGGGGCGGGGCGGTCGAACGGATCGCGGGTTCGCCGCCCTCCGGGCATCCGCTATCATGACCCGCTTTTATCGAGGCGGCACAAGGCACAGGCATGCGGGTACTGGTCAGCAACGACGACGGCGTGGATGCGCCGGGCATCAAGGTGTTGGCGCAGGGGTTGCGCGATGCCGGGCACGAAGTGGTGACGGTGGCCCCGGATCGGGACCGTTCCGGGGCGTCGAACTCGCTCACCCTCGACCGCCCGCTGCGCGCGCGCGAAGTGGACGAGCGCACCTGGTGCGTGGTCGGCACGCCGACCGATTGCGTGCACCTGGCCCTGGCCGGCCTGCTCGACGTGGAGCCGGACATCGTGGTGTCGGGCATCAACACCCACGCCAACCTCGGCGACGATGTCATCTATTCGGGCACCGTCGCCGCGGCGATGGAAGGGCGCTTCCTCGGCCTGCCGGCGATCGCCATGTCGCTGGCCTACCAGGGCGAGGCGCAGCGCCACTACGGCACCGCCGCGCGCGTGGCGGTCGAACTGACCGCGCGGCTGCTGGTCGATCCGCTGCCGGCCAACACCATCCTCAACGTCAACGTGCCCAACGTGCCGTTCGACGATCTGCGCGGCTTCGAGGTGACGCGGCTCGGGCATCGCCATCGCGCCGAGCCGTGCATTCCGCAGGAAGACCCGCGTGGTCGGCAGATCTGGTGGATCGGCATGGCCGGGCCGGAGCAGGACGCCGGGCCGGGGACGGATTTCCACGCGATCCGCTCGCGTTGCGTGTCGATCACGCCGATCCATGTCGATCTGACCCGCTACCAGGCCCTGGAGAAGGTGGCCGGCTGGGTCGAAGGGCTGACGGCGGCGATGGAGCCGGCGCGGTGATGCGCGCACGCCTGTCGCCGGAAGCCAGCGGCGTGGGAATGACCTCCCAGCGCGCCCGCGAGCGGCTGGTGGACAACCTTCGCCGCAACGGCATCCGCGACGAGCGCGTGCTGGAAACGATGCGCGGCGTGCCGCGCCACCTGTTCATCGACGAGGCGCTCGCCAGCCGCGCCTACGAGGACACCGCGCTGCCCATCGGGCGCGGCCAGACGATTTCCCAGCCGTGGGTGGTGGCGCGCATGACCGAGGCGCTGCTGGAAGGCGGCGCGCTCGGCAAGGTGCTGGAAATCGGCACCGGCTCGGGCTACCAGGCGGCGGTGCTGTCGCAACTGGTGGAGCACGTCTATACCGTCGAGCGCATCGACGAACTGCAACGCGCCGCGCGCCGCCGCTTCCGCAAGCTCGGCTACCGCAACGTGCATTGCCGCTACGACGATGGCCGCATCGGCTGGGCCGAACACGCGCCCTACGACGGCATCCTCGTCACGGCCGCCGCCAGCGCGTTCGATCCCGAACTGCTGCGCCAGCTTTCCCCGCGCGGCGTGCTGGTGGCCCCGGTGGGCGAGGCCGGCGGCGTGCAGCAATTGATGCGCTGGCGCGCGGACAACGACGGCTGGCAGCCCGAAGTGCTCGGCACCGTGACCTTCGTGCCGCTGCTGGGAGGCATGGCGTGAAGGTCTTTGCGCCGTTGTACGAGCGCATGCTGGCCTGGTCGCGGCACCGGCACGCGCCGGCGCTGCTGGGCGGGGTCAGCTTCTTCGAGGCCATCGTGTTTCCGATTCCGCCCGAGGTCATGCTCGCGCCGATGTCCCTCGCCCAGCCGAAGCGGGCGTACTGGTTCGCCACCATCAGCCTGGCGGCCTCGATGCTGGGCATGTTCGTCGGATACGCCATCGGCCACTTCGCGATCGAGCTGGCGATGCCGTTGCTGGAGCGCTTCGGCTACGCCTCGCAGTTCGAGGAGATCAAGCGGCAGGCGGCCGAGAACGGCTTCTGGCTGCTGCTCCTGGCCGGTTTCACGCCGGTGCCGTTCAAGGTGTTCACACTGGCCTCCGGCGCCGTCGGCATGCCGTTGCTGCCGTTCTTCTTCGGCGCGCTGATCGGGCGCGGCAAGCGCGTGTACCTGGTGGCCTGGGCGATCCGGCTGGGCGGAGCGAAGGCCGAGGCGATGCTGCGCCGGCATATCGAACCGATAGGATGGATCGCGCTGGCGTTGCTGGTGGCGGCGATCGCCTGGCTGGCCCTTTCCGGAGGAAGTGCATGAAATCGCTTCGCGTCGTGCTGATCCTGGCACTGGTCCTGCTGACGGCCTGCGGCGTCCGGCCGCGCGCGGTGGTGAAGCGCGAGCCTGTAGCGCCGGCACCGACGAGTTCGCAGCCTGCGCAGCCGCAGCGCACCGCGCCGGCCACCACGCGCGAGCACGTCGTGGTGCGCGGCGACACGCTGTACGGCATCGCGTTCCGCAATTCGCTCGATTACCGCGATCTGGCGCGCTGGAACGGCATCGCCGCGCCGTACACGATCTATCCTGGGCAGCGCCTGCGCCTTGTCGCGCCGTCTGCCGTTGCATCGGCTGCGCCATCGACGACGCCCGCGCCGCCACCGCGCGCGGTGACGCCAGCACCTTCCGCGCCAGTTACGGCGCCGCCGACATCCACGACGCCTGCGCCCACACCCGCGCCTGTCGCATCGGTTCCCGTCCCGGCACCGGCCACGCCGCCGGCGGTTCCAGCGCCGGCACCCGCGCCGCCGGTTTCGACCACGCCGGCCACCACGCCGACGCCCGGCCCGGCCACCACGCCCATCGTGGCCACTGGCGGCAGCCGTACGGTCGAAGGCATTGCGTGGCGCTGGCCGACCAGCGGCCAGACCATCAGCCGCTTCGTCGCCGGCGAGCCCACCAAACAGGGCATCGGCGTGGCCGGCAATGCCGGGCAGGCCGTGGTCGCGGCGGCCGATGGCGAGGTGGTGTACTCGGGTTCGGGCCTGATCGGCTATGGCGAACTCATCATCGTCCGCCACTCCGATACCTTCTTGTCCGCCTACGGCCACAACCGCAAGCGCCTGGTGAGCGAAGGCCAGAAGGTGAAGGCCGGCCAGCAGATCGCCGAGATGGGCCGCAGCGGCGCGAGCCGCGACATGCTGCATTTCGAGATCCGCAGGAACGGCAAGCCGGTCGATCCGTTGCCGTTCCTGCCGGCGCGGTGAGCAGCAATTGATCCAGCGGCAGGCATGAGTACGCTGAAAGCCGCAGGCCGAAGAAGACCTCGAAGCCATCGGTGACTGCATCGCCCGCGATAATCCGGCGCGAGCCGTTTCATTCGTGTGCGAGCTGCGCGATCACTGCGGACGCATCGCCAGCAGCCTGCTCGGTTACCGTGAACGCCCAGAGATCGCCCCCGGTCTACGCTCGTGCGTGCATGGCAACTACGTGATCTTCTTCGACGCATTGCCCGGAGCAGTCGAAATCGTGCGGGTGCTGCATGGCGCGCGCGATCTGCCAACCGTGTTCGACGAGGACCGACAAGTCTTTTCCTGCCCCGAACCCGATCCGAGGCAGGAAACCGGGGCAAGGACTCAATCCAGCCCCGTCATGCCCAGGACGTTGTAGCCGCAATCCACGTAGGTGATTTCGCCGGTCACGCCGGCGGCCAGGTCCGAGCACAGGAAGGCGCCGACGTTGCCGACGTCCTCGATGGTGACGTTGCGGCGCAGCGGTGCCTGTTCGGCCACGTGGGTCAGCATCTTGCGCAGGTTGCCCACGCCGGAGGCGGCCAGGGTCTTGATCGGGCCGGCGGAGATGGCGTTGACGCGGGTGCCTTCCGGGCCGAGGTTGAGGGCCAGGTAACGCACCGAGGCTTCCAGCCCGGCCTTGGCCACGCCCATGACGTTGTAGTTCTGCAGTGCGCGCTCGGCGCCCAGGTAGCTCAGCGTCAGGATGGCGCCGTTGCGGTTGGCCATCATCGGGCGCGCGGCCTTGGCCAGCGCCGAAAGGCTGTAGGTGGAGATGTCCATCGCGATGGCGAAGCTCTCGCGCGTGAGGTGGTCCAGGAAGCCGCCGTCCAGCGTCTCGCGCGGGGCGAAGCCCACCGAGTGCACGAGGATGTCCAGCCCGTCCCAGCGCTTGCCCAGCTCGGCGAACGTCGCTTCGATCTGCGCATCGTCGGCCACGTCCAGCGGCAGCACGATGTCCGAGCCGTATTCGGCGGCGGCTTCCTCCACGCGCGACTTGAGCTTGTCGTTCTGGTAGGTGAAGGCCAGGTCCGCGCCTTCGCGGCGCATGGCTTCGGCGATGCCGTTGGCGATGGAGCGCTGACTGGCGACGCCGACGATCAGGGCGCGTTTTCCTGCAAGAAAACCCATGGTGCTGTCTCCTGGGAACGGGCGCAGGCGCGGCCTGCGCGGGGATCGGGGAAAGATGGCGAAGTGTGATGCCTGCCGCTTCGATGCGCTAGAGCGTGTCATGAACTCTTGAGTGCCTTATCCGCGTGGCTGTGCCGCTGTGAGGCAAGGCGCGCGCCGCAGCCAAGGCTGTGGCCCCCGTATCAAGTGCGGGGCAGGCTTTGGCAAGGTGCGCAACGCCGCATCGCAGCGGCACGGACGGGCGGGAAGGTGCCGAAAAGTTCATGACACGCCCTAGGGTGCCAGCCGGATGCGCTGGCCGGGGCGCAGCACCGAGCGCGCGTTGAGGCCGTTGAGCGCGAACAGGGTTTGCAGCTTCACGCCATGCTGGCGCGCGATGGCGCCGAGCGTGTCGCCGCGGCGCACGATGTGTATGCCCGTGCCCGTGCCCGGGGACGCGAGGTCCGTGGGGGCGGCGGCCGGTGGCAGTTCGGCGATGGTGAGGCGTTGGGCCAACGATCGAGGGGCGATCAGTTCGCGCGGTGCGGTGGGAGCGATGAAGCCCCTGCGGAAGGCCGGGTTCAGCGTGGCGAGCAGGTCGCCGGGGAGTTCCTGCTGCCGCGCGATGGCCGCGAGCGAGGATTGCCCAGGCGGCAGGCGCACCGGCACCAGCGGGTCGAGCGCGTCGTCGGACGGCAGGATGCCGAACCGTTCCGGCCGCCCGAGCAGGCAGGCCAGCGCCTTCATCTTCGCCAGGTGCTCGAACGTGGTGTTGGGTAGCCCGGGCGGTGCGCGTTCGGCCAGCGAGAACAGCGCGTCCGGCTGTGTGTCCACGAGCCGTTGCAGGCGCTGCGGGCCGGCGTTGAAGGCGGCGGTGGCGAGCTTCCAGTCGCCGAAGCGGTTGTGCATTTGCGCCAGGTAACGCATCGCCGCGTCGGTGGAGGCGCGCGCGTCCATGCGGCCGTCGTAGGCGGTGTCCACCGGCAGCCCGAGGAAGTGCGCGGTGGAGCGCCCGAATTGCCACAGCCCGACATGATCGCCCGCGCCGCGCGCATCGGGCCGGTACCAGCTCTCGGCGATGGGCAGCAGCGCGTATTCGCCCGGCAGGCGGTAGCGGTCCAGTTCGTCCAGCACCAGCCCCATCATCGGCGCGATGGCGTCGATCTGCGTGGCGAAGCGGTGCGGCGAGGCGGCATAGCGGCCCTGCCAGTACTGGACGCGGGGATGATCGACGCAGGGCGGATCGACCATGCGCTCGCGCAGGCGTTGCAGCACCTGCGCGGCGGAGGCGGCGGACGCGGGCTCGGGCGGGATGAAGAAATACTCGGCCGCCGGCGATGGTTCGGCGCTCGCCCCGGCATGCGGTGCAGGATCGGCGGCTACGGCCGCCACATCGGGTGCCGGTGGCGGAGGGGATGGACGCGGCGGCTGCGACTGGCACGCGGCCAGGGCCAGCAGCGCCAACGCGGCGACAAGGCGGCGATCGAGGCCCATCATGCGGCGGCGAACCCGTCTTTCCAGCGCCGCATCGCGGCGAAAGTCTCCAGCGTGTCCGACGCCTGCGTGCCGCAATGCGCCGCGACGCGGGCGGCGATGCCCGCATCCTCGCAACGCAGGAACGGATTGGTCGCCCGCTCGGTGGCGATGCTGACGGGCAGGGTGGGGCGGCCGGCCGCGCGCGCGGCACGGGCCTGTCGCATGCGCCGATCCAGCGCGGCGTTGCCCGGGTCCACCGCCTGCGCGAAGGCGGCGTTGGCGAGGGTGTATTCGTGCCCGCAGCAGACTTGCGCATCGGCGGGCAGGGCGGCGATGCGGCGCAGCGAATCGAGCATCTGCGCGGGAGTGCCTTCGAACAACCGCCCGCAGCCCAGGCTGAACAGGGTGTCGCCGGTGAACGCCACGCCTTCTCCGACATAGGCGACATGGCTCAGGGTGTGGCCGGGTACGTGCATCACCGAAAAGCGCAGTCCGGCTTCGGGCGGGTCGATCACGTCGCCTTCGCCCACGCGCACGGCGTCGCAGGCGATGCGGTCATCGTCCGGCGCATACACCGGAACCTTGCAGCGTTCCGCCAGTTCGGCCGCCGCGCCGACATGGTCGGCATGGTGATGGGTCAGGAGGATCGCGCAGGGACGCAGCCCGGCGGCGATGGCGGCCAGCACCGGCGCGGCCTCGCCCGGATCCACGACCACCGCGCGCCCGTTCGTCCCGGCCAGTGCCCAGATGTAGTTGTCGCGCAATGCGGGCAGGGCGATGGGGAATGACATCGGCGGCGGGGTAGACTAGGGCCTGATGAGATATGTGAAGTGGGTCGCGTTGGGGCTTGACGCCTGTCAACAGGCCCCAGGCGTCCACCGACAAGCGCGCGCACCATGCCGGCAGCTTCCCCGCCCCGTCAACCCGAACACCCGCTTGCCTGGTTCGATACCACGCCCGGCCGCGCCGTGCTGGCGGACGAACACGGCTTGTTGATGCCGTTGCTGGTGCGCTGCCCCGGCAGCCGGGCTTGCCTGGTGTTGCCTACCGCGCGCGCCGCCGAGCACGCGCCGCCCCTGCTGATGCCCAACGAGGCGCGGTGGTGGTGCGACCGCGATGGCTGGCATGCCGGAGACGGTCCGGTGCAGGAAGCGCCGACGCTGACCGCGCACAGTATCGACCTGGTGGTGGCGGCGCATGTCGTGGCCACCCTGCCCGGGCCGCAGGCGCGACTGGCGGCGATCCATCGCATGATGGCACCCGGCGGTACGGCGTTCTTCGTCGAGTTCAATCCCTGGTCGCCCTATCGATGCCATTGGCGCGGCCATGGCATGGGCGCGATGCCGTTGCGACGCCTGTGCGCGCTGGCCGGCGGATGCGGGTTCGAGATCGAGGCCAGTTACGCGCTGCGCCCGCGCACCTCGGACGATTCCAGCGGCATGCTGCTGCGCCACAACTGGCGCCTGCCGACATGGCTGCCGTTCCGTGTCTACGCCGTCCGTGCGCGCAAGCGCGAGCCGGCAATGACCTTGGTCGGCAAGCCCGTGCCTTCCACGTTGCTGGGAGCGCCGAACGCATGAGCGGCGCGGACGAAGTGCGGGTGCATACCGATGGGGCGTGCCTGGGCAATCCCGGCCCCGGCGGCTGGGGCGCGTTGCTGCACTATCGCGGTACCGAGCGCGAGCTTTCCGGCGGCGAGGCCGATACCACCAACAACCGCATGGAACTGATGGCCGCCATCATGGCGCTGGAGGCCCTGACCCGGCCCTGCCGGGTGCTGTTGCGCACCGATTCGCAATACGTGCGCCAGGGCATCACCGAGTGGCTGCCGCGCTGGGTCGCCAAGAACTGGCGCACCGCCGGCGGTGGCGCGGTGAAGAACCGCGACCTGTGGGAACGGCTGGCCAACGCCGCCGCGCGCCACCGCATCCAGTGGGAATGGGTGCGCGGCCATGCCGGCGATCCGGACAACGAGCGCGTGGACCGCCTCGCCCGTGCCGCCGCCGAAGCCATCCGCGATGCGCGCCCCGTTCCTGTCTGATCCTGCGAGGACACCACAACCGCATGCGCCAGATCGTCCTGGATACCGAAACCACCGGCACCGACGCCGCGCGCGGCGACCGCGTGATCGAGATCGGCTGCTGGGAACTGCTCGACCGCCGTCCGAGCGGGCGCAAGTTCCATTGCTACCTGAACCCGGATCGCGACAGCCACCCTGAAGCGCTCAAGGTGCACGGCCTCACCACCGAGTTCCTTTCCGACAAGCCCCGCATCGGCGAGGTGGTGGACGATTTCCTGGCCTTCATCCGCGACGGCGAACTGGTGATCCACAACGCCGCCTTCGACGTGGGCTTCCTGGATGCCGAACTGGAACGCTGCGGCCCCGAGTACGGCAGGCTCGCCGACCACGCCATCGGCGTCGTGGACACTTACAAGCTGGCGCGCGAACTCTACCCGGGCCAGCGCGCCTCGCTGGATGCGCTGTGCAAGCGCTTCGGCATCGACAACACCGAGCGCCAGTTGCACGGCGCGCTGCTCGACGCCGGCCTGCTGCTGGACGTGTACCTGGCGCTGACCTCCGGCCAGTTCGACCTGGGTTTCGGCAGCGACGAGCCCGAACCGACGCGCGCGGCGGTGCATGCCGGCGAGGCGTTCTCCTACGAGGTGCGGGTGGTGCGCGCCGGCGAGCAGGAGCTGGCCGCGCATCGCGCCCGCATGGCCGTCATCGAAAAACAGTCCGGCCAGCGTCTCTGGCCCGAGGCGCTGGAGGCGCCGTGAGCCGCGACGCGCTGCCGCGCATCCCCGGGTTCCGCATCGTGCGCAAGCTTGGCGCGGGCGCCAGCGGCACGGTGTTCCACGCCATCCAGGACGGCACCGACCGCGAAGTGGCGCTCAAGCTGTTCGAGCCGGCCGACCATCCCGAAGCCACCCTGCCCGAGGACGTGGAGCGCGAACGTCGCGTCGCCGCCTCGCTGCGGCACCGCAATCTCGCCCGCATCCACGCCATCGGCGAGTACGGCGAGAGCCGCTGGCTGGCCTGCGAATACCTGCCCGGCGGCACCCTGGCCGAACGCATCGCCGCGCGCATGCCGCTGGCGCAGGCGCTCGATACCGTGCGCGACATCGCACGCGGCCTCGGGCACGCGCACGCGCGCGGCGTGGTGCATGGCGACGTGAAGCCGGGCAACGTGCTGTTCCGCGATGCGCGCGAGGCGGTGCTGGTGGACTACGGCGTCGCCGCCTTCGCGCACGATGCCCCGGTCGCCGCGCAGGGCGGCACGCCGGACTACATGAGCCCGGAGCAGGCACGCGGCGAGCCCATCGACGGGCGTTCGGACTTCTACAGCCTCGGCATCACGCTGCACGAAATGCTCACCGGTCGCACGCCGTCGCGCGGCGAGGCCGGCGAGTCGCCGTCGTACCACATCGTTCCCGTCTTGCCCGAGCGCGTGCGGTGGTTGCAGCCGCTGCTCGATGCCTTGCTGGCCGAGGATCCGGACGAACGTCCGGCCGACGCGCAGGCGTTGCTGGCGATGCTCGCCTCCCTCAGCGTCGCCTCGCCCGAAGCCACCGTGCTCGCGCCTCCCGTGCCCGGAGGCGACGCGCCGCCGCGCATCCACGGCATCGCCACGCCAGCCGGCCATCGCGCCCGGACGTGGGTCCTGCCCGCGGCGCTGGTCGCCGTTGGCGTCGCGCTGGCTGTGCTGCTGTTGCGATAACCGGATTCGCAGACCCCTGCGCCCGGTCGCGGGCACGCGCGCTCCTGCGGAGAGCAGCGTGCCGTCGCAGGGGCCTGCTCGCAGGCGGCCAGGCGTGCCCAGGCCCGCGTTGCGCCATCGGAAAGCGTCGTGCTTGCGGTTCGTTGCGTTTCCGTGATCCAATGTAATAACGCGCTAATACATTGGATCATCCGACGCCCGTGAAACGTCTCCCTGTCCGAAGCCCCGCCGACCGCGAAGCCGCGCTCGACCGCCTGGTCGATGCCCTGTTCGCACTGCGTACCCGGGCGCAAGTGCGGGCGATGCTGAGCGACCTGTGCACGCCGGCCGAACTGGAGGCGCTTTCGGATCGCTGGCAGGTCGTGCCGCTGCTGCTCGATGGCCTGCCGTATCGCGACATCCACGACCGCACCGGCGTCAGCGTCACCACCATCGGCCGCGTGGCGCGCTGCCTGACGCAGGGCGCGGGCGGCTATCTGCACGCGGCCAAGGCCCTGGGCCTGCATCGGCATCGGGAACCGCCCGCGTCGTCCGCCGCCCGATAAGCCACTCCGTCTTTCCCATCTTCCGGATTTCCCATGAAACCACGCGACCGCCTGCGCATCGCCACGCAGAAATCCGGCCGTCTCTCGCAGCCGGGGCGCGAATTGCTGACGCGCTCGGGCCTGTCGTTCCGCGAAAGCCGCGACCGGCTGTTCTGCTACGGCGAGACGTTGCCCATCGACCTGTTGCTGGTGCGCGACGACGACATTCCCGGCCTCATCGCCGAAGGCACCTGCGACCTGGGTTTCGTCGGCCGCAACGTGCTGGAGGAACTGCGCCTGGGCGAAATCCGCGAGGGCCGCGTGCCGGCCTTCGCCGAACTGCGCGCGCTCGGCTTCGGCCACTGCCGGCTCTCCATCGCGTTGCCGCAGGAGCAGGCATGGAACGGCCCGCAGACGCTGGCCGGGCTGCGCATCGCGACCTCGTATCCGAACCTGCTGGCCGACTGGCTGGAACGCAACGGCGTAGAGGCCCAGGTCGTCACGCTGTCCGGCTCGGTCGAGATCGCGCCGCGCCTGGGCAAGGCCGAGGCGATCTGCGATCTGGTGTCCTCCGGCGCGACGCTGGCGGCGAACCAACTGCGCGAAGTGGCGGCGATCTTCGAGAGCGAGGCGGTGCTGGTCGGCCCTTCGGCCGCATTCGCGGATGAGCGCATCGGGCTGGCCGATCTGCTGCTGCGGCGCCTCGACGGCGTGCTGAAAGTGCGCGATGCGCGCCTGCTGCTGCTCCAGACCGACCGCGCCACGCTCGCCGAGGTCACCGCGCTGCTGCCCGGCGGCGCATCGCCCACCGTCAGCGCGCTGGAAGGCCGCGCCGACGCCGTCGCCTTGCAGGCGGTCTGCGATGGCGAGATCACCTGGCAGCACCTGGAAGACCTCAAGCGCGCCGGCGCGCGCGGCATGCTCGTGCTGCCGGTCGAACAGATGCTGGCGTGAGGGCGGGCACGATCATGCTGATACAGGACTGGAACGCCATCGACGCCGCGCAACGGGCCGCGCTGCTGCAACGCCCGGCGCTGGCCGACGATGCCGCGCTGCGCGAATCGGTGGCCGCGCTGATTCGCCGCGTGCGCGAGGAAGGCGCGCCGGCGCTGCGCGAACTCACCGCGCGTTTCGACGGCTGCGCGCCGGAGGATTTTCGCGTCACGCCGGATGCCTTCGCGCAGGCGCGGGCCGAGGTGCCGGAGGAATTGCATGCCGCGATCCATGCGGCGAAGGATCGCATCGAGCGCTTCCACGCCGCCGGCATGACGCGTCATTACACGCTGGAAACCGCGCCGGGCGTCCGTTGCGAGCGGGTGTTGCGGCCGATCCAGCGCGTGGGCCTGTACGTGCCCGCCGGTTCCGCGCCGCTGCCTTCCACCGCCTTGATGCTCGGCGTACCGGCGCGGCTGGCCGGCTGCCCGCAGGTCGCGCTGTGCACGCCGCCGCGCGCCGACGGCACGGCCGATCCCGCCGTGCTGGTGGCGGCGCAGAGCTGCGGCATCGACGCCGTGTTCCTGCTCGGCGGCGTGCAGGCGATTGCCGCGATGGCCTACGGCATCGGCGGCGTGCCCAAGTGCGACAAACTGTTCGGGCCCGGCAACAGCTACGTCACCGAGGCCAAGCAGCAGGTCGCCAACGATCCCGCCGGCGCGGCCATCGACATGCCGGCCGGGCCGTCGGAAGTGCTGGTGATCGCCGATGGCGGCGCCGATGCCGAGTTCGTCGCGGCCGATCTGCTGTCCCAGGCCGAACATGGTCCCGATTCGCAGGCGATCCTGCTGTCGGACAGCTTGAAACTCCTCGGCGAAGTCGCGATGCAGATCGCGCAGCAAGCGGCCTTGCTGCCGCGTCGGGACGTGGTGGATCGTTCGCTCGCGCACGCGCGGCTGATCCACGTCGCCGACATCGCGCAGGCCATCGACATCTCCAACGCCTACGCGCCCGAACACCTGATCCTGTCGGTGCGCGAACCGCGCCGCTGGCTCGATGCGGTGGCGAGCGCGGGTTCGATCTTCCTCGGCGACTACGCGCCCGAGGCGCTGGGCGACTATTGCAGCGGCACCAACCACGTGCTGCCGACCTATGGCGCGGCGCGCGCGTGGAGCGGCGTCTCGGTGGCGAGCTTCCAGAAGACGGTCACGGTGCAGGAAGTCACGCCCGCGGGCCTGGAAACGATCGGCCCCGATGCGGTGACACTGGCGCAGGCCGAGCGGTTGGAAGCGCATGCGCAGGCTGTGTCGCGGCGCCTGGCGCGGATCGGAGGCGCGGCATGAACGTGCTCGACCTGGTGCGTCCGGACCTGCGCGCCTTCGCCGGCTACACCTCGGCGCGCAAGACCGGCGTCAGCGGCAGTGTCTGGCTCAACGCCAACGAAAGCCCGTGGCCGAATCCGGCCGATGCCGGCGCGCGCTGCAACCGTTATCCCGCGCCGCAGCCGGAATCGTTGCGGCAGGCGCTGGCGGCGCTGTACGGCGTCGCGCCGGAACGGCTTCTGATCGGACGCGGCAGCGACGAGGCCATCGATCTCCTGGTGCGCGTGCTGTGCCGCCCGCAGGTCGATGCCGTGGTCGTGTCATCGCCGGTGTTCGGCATGTACGCGGTCAGCGCGCGCTTGCAGGGGGCGCCATTGGTGGATGTGCCCTTGGTCGATGGACCGAACGGTTTCGCGCCGGACCTGTCCGCCATCGCCGCTGCCGCCGAATCCAATGGCGCGCATCTGGTGTTCCTGTGCTCGCCCGGCAATCCGACGGGCGAGGCCATCGCGCTTTCCGATATCGCCGCGCTCGCCGCGCGCCTTTCCGGCAGGGCCGTGGTGGTCGTGGACGAAGCCTATGGCGAGTTTTCCGATGCGCCTTCGGCCACGACGCTGCTCGATGCGCACCCGAATCTCGCCGTGCTGCGCACCTTGTCCAAGGCGCACGCGCTCGCCGCCGCGCGCATCGGCACGCTGATCGCCGCGCCCGAACTGATCGCGTCGCTGCGCAACTGCCAGGCGCCGTATCCCTTGCCCACGCCCTGCGTCGATCTGGCGCTGTCCGCGCTGCAACCGGAGGCGCTGGCGCGCACCCGCGAACGCATCGCACGGGTGCGCGCGGAACGCGAGCGTCTGTTCGCGGCGCTGGCGGCCTTGCCCGGCGTGCGTCGCGTCTATCCCTCGCGGGGCAATTTCCTGCTCGCGCGCTTCGACGATGCGCAAGCCGCGTTCGAGCGCCTGCTCGCCGCCGGCGTCGTGGTGCGCGACCAGCGCGCCGCGCCACAGCTCGGCGATGCGTTGCGCATCAGCATCGGCACACGAGAAGAGAACGACGCGGTGATCGCCGCGCTCACCAATAGGGAGATCGCCGCATGACCCGCTGTTCAACAGTCATTTCCTCATCCCCGCCAGCGGCGGGGGTGAGGCTGGCGCAACTTGCTTTGTTGGCGTGTGCCCAGGAGTTGGCAAGCTGTCTGGAAAAGCTCCTCTCCGTCATCCCGGCGAATGCCGGGATCCAGTTTTCTTTTCACAGCACGATCAAGATGGATCCCGGCATTCGCCGGGATGACGGGGAAGAAGCGCAGAGGCGATGCCTCGGGAGGGCTGTGCAATGACCCGCATCCTGTTCGTGGACCGCGACGGCACCCTGATCGAGGAGCCGGAAGACTTCCAGATCGACGCCTTCGAGAAGCTCCGCTTCGTCCCCGGCGTGATCCCGGCGATGCTGAAGCTGCGCGATGCCGGATTCGAGTTCGTCATGGTCACCAACCAGGACGGCCTCGGTACGGAGAGCTTCCCGCGCGAGGATTTCATCGGCCCGCACGAACTGATGATGCAGGTGTTCGCCTCGCAGGGCATCACGTTCCGGGAGGTGCTGATCGACGAAAGCTTGCCGCACGAGAACAGGCCCACGCGCAAGCCGGGCATCGGCCTGGCGCTGCATTACCTGCGCGATCGTTCGATCGATCTGGACGGCTCGGCGATGGTCGGCGACCGCGATACCGACATCCAGTTCGCCGACAACCTCGGCATCCGCGGCTTCAGGCTCGGGCCGGGGCTGGAAACGTGGGAGTCGATTGCGCACGCGCTGGTCGATGCGCCGCGCACCGCCGTGGTCGAGCGCAACACCAAGGAAACCCGCATCCGCGTGGAAGTGGACCTGGATCGCGTCGCTGGCAGCGACATCCACACCGGGCTGGGCTACTTCGACCATATGCTCGACCAGATCGGCAAGCACGGCGGCTTCTATCTTTCGCTGCGTTGCGATGGCGACCTGCACATCGACGAACACCACACCGTCGAGGACAGCGCGCTCGCGCTCGGGCAGGCGTTGCGGCAGGCCATCGGCGACAAGCGCGGCATCGGCCGCTACGGCGCGGCGGCCGAGCGGGCCAATGAAACGGGTGGCGAATCCGATCCACTGCGCGGCGGCATCGTGCTGCCGATGGACGAAACCCTCGCGCGCGCCGCGCTGGATTTCTCCGGTCGCCCGTATTTCGTGTTCGACGGCGCCTTCCCGCGCGAAAAGATCGGCGACCTGCCCACCGAACTGGTGCTGCACTTCTTCCGCTCGCTGTGCGAAACCGCTGGCCTCAACCTCAACCTCGCGGTGCGCGGCGACAACGCGCACCACATGGTGGAAGCCAGTTTCAAGGCATTCGCGCGTGCGCTGCGGCAGGCCATCCGGCGCGAAGGCCGTGAGCTTCCCAGCACGAAAGGAATCCTGTGATGCGCGTGGCAGTAATCGATTCGGGTGGCGCGAACATCGGCTCGGTGCGCTATGCGCTGGATCGGCTTGGGGTGGAGTCGGTAGTGACCGGCGACGCGGCGGTCATCGCGCTCTGCGAGCGGGTGATCCTGCCCGGTGTCGGTGCGGCAGCGGTGGCGATGGCGCGATTGCGCGAACTGGGGTTGGTCGAGACGATCCGTGCCCTGCAACAACCCTTGCTCGGGATTTGCCTGGGCATGCAGCTTCTGTTCGAGTCCTCGGAAGAGGGCGAGGTGGAAACGCTGGGTCTGATGAAGGGCCGGGTGACGAAACTTCCCGAAGCGCCCGGCGTGCGCATCCCGCACATGGGCTGGAACCGGCTCGCGTTGCGGCGTGAGAGCACGTTGCTGGCAGGCATCGAGTCCGGCGCGCAGTGCTATTTCGTGCACAGCTACGCCGCGCCCGTCACCGGGGAGTGCATCGCCGCCAGTGCGCACGGCGTGCCGTTCGCGGCGCTGGTGCAGCGTGGCAACGTGGCCGGCGCGCAGTTCCATCCCGAACGCTCCGGCGCAGCGGGAGCGCGGCTGCTGGAGAACTTCGTGCGGGAGGGCGTCGCATGAGCTTCATCGTGTATCCGGCCATCGACGTGCGCGACGGTGCGGTGGTGCGCCTGAAGCAGGGCGACTACGCGCAGCAGACCACGTATCCCGGCGCGCCGCTGGAACTGGCGCAACGCTATGCCGAGGTCGGCGCGCAGTGGCTGCATCTGGTCGATCTGGATGCCGCGCGTGATGGTGGCTACACACTCGCACCCCTGCTCGCCGGTATCACGCAGACCACGGCACTGAAGGTACAGACCGGCGGCGGTATCCGCAGTCGCGACGATGTGGCGCGCGTGCTGGATGCCGGTGCGTCGCGGGTGGTGGTCGGCAGCCTTGCGGTGCGTGACCCGGAGACGGTCGTCGACTGGATCGGCGATTTTGGCGCGGAGCGCGTCACCGTCGCGCTCGATGCCCGCTTCATCGACGAGGCCTGGCGCCTGCCGCTGCACGGCTGGACGCAGGCTTCCGAACGCACGCTGGACGATCTGGCCGTGTTCTACGCCGATGCCGGCCTTGCGCACCTGCTCTGCACAGACATCGGCCGTGACGGCATGCTGGCCGGGCCGAATCTCGATCTGTACGCGCACCTGGCAAGACTCGTCCCCGGCGTGGCGGTGCAGGCGTCCGGAGGCATCCGCGACGTGGTCGATGTCGTGGCCTCGCGTGCCGTAGGTTGTGGTGGTGCGATCCTTGGAAAGGCGTTGCTCGAGGGGCGCTTCGCGCTGAAGGAGGCGCTGGCATGCTGAGTCGACGCATCATCCCGTGTCTGGACGTGCGCGATGGCCGCGTGGTGAAGGGCGTGCGCTTCCGCGACCACATCGACATGGGCGGCATCGAGGAGCTGGCCGTGCGCTATCGCGACGAAGGCGCGGACGAGCTGGTGTTCTACGACATCACCGCCAGCCCGCAGGGCCGCAGCGTGGACCGGCGATGGGTGGAGCGCGTCGCGCGGCTGATCGACATTCCGTTCTGCGTGGCCGGCGGCATCCGCAGCGTGGCCGATGCGCGCGCCGTGCTGCATGCCGGCGCGGACAAGGTCTCGATCAACACGCCCGCGCTGGAGCGCCCGGAGCTGATCCGCGAACTGGCCGACGCCTTCGGCGTGCAATGCGTGGTCGTGGGCATCGACAGCCTGCGCGATGGCGACGGCGCGTGGCGCGTGCGCAGCCATACCGGCGACCCGGACGCCACCCGCGCGCACGCGCGCCGCACGCTGGACTGGATCGTCGAGGCGCAGCGGCTCGGGGCGGGGGAGATCGTGCTCAACTGCATGGGCTCCGATGGCGTGCGCAGCGGTTACGACATCGAACAACTCGCCGCCGCGCGCGCCGTCTGCCGCGTGCCGCTGGTGGCTTCGGGCGGCGCCGGCGCGATCGCGCATTTCGTCGATGTGTTCGCCAAGGCCGATGTGGATGCGGCGCTGGCCGCCAGCGTGTTCCATGCAGGCAGCGTTCCGATTCCCGAACTCAAGCGCGAGCTGGCCGCGGCCGGCGTGGAGGTGCGTGGTGTCGAATGAAACGTCCACGGCGTTCGATGCCGCCGCGCTGGCGTGGGACAAGCAGGAAGGCTTGATGCCCGCCATCGTGCAGGACGCCGACAGCCTGTGCGTGCTGATGCTCGGCTACATGGACGGCGCCGCGCTCGCCGCCACGCTCGATACCGGCCGCGTCACCTTCTACAGCCGCGGCAGGCAGCGCCTGTGGACCAAGGGCGAAAGCTCCGGGCACTTCCTGCATCTGGTGTCCATCCAGACCGACTGCGACCGCGACACGCTGCTGGTGCGCGCGCGCCCCGCCGGCCCGACCTGCCACCTCGGCCGCGCGAGCTGCTTTCCCGAGGCGCCCGGCGATTTCCTCGGCGCGCTGGATGCCCTCGTCGCCACGCGCGAACGCGAGCGCCCGGCGGGTAGTTACACGACAAGACTGTTCGAGTCCGGCATCAAGCGCATCGCGCAAAAAGTCGGCGAGGAAGGCGTGGAAGCCGCGCTCGCCGCGACGGCGCGCGATGCGGAAGAACTGAAGAACGAGGCGGCCGACCTGCTCTATCACCTGATCGTGCTGCTGCGCGCCTCGGGCCTGTCGCTGGCCGATGCGGTGGCGGTGCTGGAGCGGCGCCACGGCGGCTGAACCTGTACCGCTGGCAACCCAGCGCTGGCATGGCTATCGTCGGCACACCTGGATACTGGAACCGGACCACGATGGCCTTGCACGAACCGGGCGACGCGCGCGTCGCGGTGCTGGTGGACTGCGACAACGTACAGCCGCCGATCCTCGACCATGCGTTGCGCTTCGTCGCGCAGTTCGGCCGGGTCGTGGTGCGGCGCGGCTATGGCAACCCGAGGACGCTGTCCGGCAAATGGCAGGAAAAGCTGGTCGAGCAGGCGTTCACGCCGTGCCTGCAGTACCAGTACGCCAGCGGCAAGAACACCGCCGACATCGCGCTCGCGCTGGATGCGATGGAGCTCTTGTTCGACGAGCGCGTGGACACGTTCTGCCTGGTGACCAGCGATTCGGATTTCGCCTACCTGTGCCGCAAGCTGCGCGAGCGCGGCTCGGTGATGTGCATCGTCGGCGAGGCCAAGACCCCGGCGGCGTTGCGCAACGCCAGCGATCATTTCTTCGAGTGGTCGCCGGAAATGGACGAGGTGCAGGAAGCGGCGGACGCCGACACGCCCGGTGCGAAGCATTCGCCGGCGCCGAAAAAGGACGAGCGCGACGCTCCCGCCGCCGGCACCGGCGGGCAGCCCAGGCGCCGGCCGCGCTTCGTGGTCGATGCGGTGGCGCTGCTGGCCGGAGATACCCCCGAAGGCCGGGTCGACCTGGGCGCGCTGGGCAACTACCTGCGCCGCACCGATCCTGCCTTTTCGCCCAAGACCTATGGCCATTCCGGCCTGCTGGACATGCTGCGCAGCTACGACCTGCTGCACGTCGGCCAGTCCGAAGGCGGCCAGTGGTGGGTCGGGCTGGCCCGGGCGGTGGAGTGACGGGAAAAAGGCGAGGCGGCC
>JBBCJS010000098.1:0-2817 GCA_037190825.1 Chiayiivirga flava | reverse complement strand
CGCGGCGCTGCTGATGGAACTGGGCGGCCTGTCCATGGCGATGGGCGCTTTCCTCGCGGGCGTGCTGCTGTCCGAGTCTACCTTCCGCCATCAGTTGGAAGCCGAAGTCGAGCCGTTCCGCGGCATATTGCTGGGCCTGTTCTTCCTGGGCGTGGGCATGTCGCTGGACCTGTCGGCGGTGGCGCGCGAATGGCCGCTGATCCTGGCCGCGGTGGTGGTGTTCATGCTGGTGAAATCGGTGGGCGTGTACGTGGTGGCGCGAGTGCTGCGCGCGACCCACGCCGAGGCCATGACGCGCGCGGCCCTGTTGGCGCAGGGCGGTGAATTCGCCTTCGTGCTGTACGGGGCGGCCGCCGCCGCCGGCATCTTCGATGCCCACACCGGCGCCGTGCTGACTGCGGTCGTCATCATTTCCATGGCGCTCACGCCCTTGTGCGTGCTGGCGTTGCGCTGGCTCCTGCCCAAGCCGCAGCCCTCAATGGAAGACGTGGATGTGGCCAAGGATCTGGAGGGCTGTGCGCTCATCGTGGGCTTTGGCCGTTTCGGCCAGATCGTGACCCAGGCGATGCTGGCCCGCGAGCTGACGGTCTCCATCCTGGATACCGACACCGACGCGATCCGGGCAGCGGCCAAATGGGGCGTCAAGGTCTATTACGGCGACGGCACGCGCATCGACATGCTGCGCACCGCCGGCGCGGAAAATGCCTGCGCCATCCTGATCTGCATCGACGATCCGAAGGCGGTCAACCACATGGTCAAGCTGATCAAGGCCGAATTCCCGCTGGTGCGGGTGGTGGTGCGCGCCTATGACCGCATCCATTCGTTGGCGCTGGCCAAGGAAGGGGTCGACTATCAGGTGCGCGAAACCCTGGAGTCGGCGCTGGCCTTCGGCGAGGCCGCGCTGCGCGTGATCGGAGTGCCTCCTGATGAAGCCGCCGAGGTGGTGCAGGATGTGCGCCGGCGCGACACCGAGCGTTTCGACCTGGAGGTGGCGGGCGGCCTGTTCGCCGGCCGCTCGTTGCTTTACGGCAATATGACCAGCGCCCCGGACGGCCGCAACGACCAGCCCGACCGGGAAACCGAGAGGGCGGCCAGCCCGATCGCGTAACCGACTATTTCCACATCGTTGCATTACTTTTCGCATCATGTCATGCGCAGGCGCTGGCGGCTGAGGTAGATTTATCCGCACTGACTCTTCATCCACGACGAGCATTTGCCAGGGGGCTGCCATGCTGCAATCGGATCGGATTTCCACGACGCCGCACGCTGTTGGAGTAGAACTGGCCCGGCGGCAGGCCCGGACCCTGCGCTGCGGATTTTCGGCGGGCTCGATGCGCCAGTTGGTGTCGCATACGGGCGGAGCGGGCCCGGCATGGTCCATCGGCGCGCACCGCGAAGCCGACAGGGCCAGAGGCGCCAAGGCCTTTCCCTTCCGCATTGCGGCGGTCGCGGCGACTTGAGGAAGCCGTCGCGTAGAAGGCGCCATGCGGGCGTTGCTCGGGTTTTTTTAGGGGCGGATCTTGCGCGGCATGTCCGGCGGCGGCATCATCTGCGGCGTAAATCTCTGCCGGAGTGATCCGCGTCCCCCGGACGTCCCCGGCGTAGGAGCGCCGTATTGAAGTCTCGCGGGTTTGTGCAACGCGCCCTGTATGCGTTGGGGGTGCTCGTCGCAATCGGCATCTGCGCGGCCGCGGTCGCGCTGCTCTGGATCGACCGCCGCGCCACCTGGGAGGCCGCCCATGCTTCGGCGCGCAACATTACTGGCGTGCTTTCCGCGGACATCAGCCGCACCCTGCATGTCTACGACCTGTCGCTACAGGGCATGGCCGAACGCCTGCGCGAACCGGGCCTGGCTCAGCTGGCTCCTGAAACCCAGCGCCGTTTCCTGTTCGACCGGCCATCCACCGCCGAATACCTGGGCGCCGTCGTGGTGCTGGATAAGAACGGCGATATCCGTTACCACTCCGGGGACCTGGATACGCCGGATGTGAGTTTCGCCGACCGGGATTTCTTCCAGGTGCACCGCGATGCCGATGACGTCGGCATGTATGTCAGCAAGCCCTACCGCAGCCGCCTGCGCGGTGGCGACGAGAGCATCGCCGTCAGCCGGCGCCTTTCCAATCCGGACGGCAGCTTCGCCGGCGTGGTGGGCGGTTCGCTGCGCCTGGCGTATTTCCGCGACCGCTTTGCCGAGCTGTCGATCGGCGAGCGCGACGAGATCAGCGTCTTCCGCAACGACGGTCTGGTGCTGCTGCGCGCCCCATATTCCCGGAGCGACCTGGGCAGCGACATCGGCATGGCGCTGGATTTCCAGCAGTTCCTGATCCGCCGCGAAGGCTCGTTCGTTGGGGAGCTGTCGCCGGACGGCGTGAACCGCTACTACACCTTCGCCAGCATCGAGGATACGCCGCTCATCATCGACGTGGCCATGGACGTGGATGAGCTGATGGAGCCCTGGGACCGCCGCGCGTTCTTCATCATCCCCGTGACCACGGCGCTGCTGCTGTCGGTCGTGGCGCTGATCGTGCTGTTCAGGCGCGAGATGACCCTGCGCAAGGCGGTCGAGACGCAGCTGGCTATACAGGCGCGCACGGATGGGCTCACTGGCCTGGCCAACCGGCGCGCGTTCGACGAAGCGCTGGAACGCGAATGGCAGAATGCGCGCCGAGAGCGCGTGCCGCTGTCGCTGCTGTTCCTGGATGCCGACCATTTCAAGCGCTACAACGACCGCTACGGCCATCAGCAGGGTGATCAACTGCTGGCGGCGCTGGCGCGAGTGCTCAAGAAAAAGGCCCGGCGACCCCGCGATCTGGCGGC
>JBBCJS010000097.1:0-11243 GCA_037190825.1 Chiayiivirga flava | reverse complement strand
GGCGGGCGCGGCGGCCGGAGCGGCGGCACCCGCGCCGAAAAGTTCCTGGATGCTGTAACCCTCGTTCTTGGCCAGACGCGCCAGCTTGCTGCGGACCTGCGTGATCGGCGCGCGCTTCTTCTTGCGCTTGTGTTCGCGGGTGGCTTCGGCGATCAGCTTCTGAAGCGCCTTCGGCGTCATGGTCGAGAAATCTATGCTCATGGGTTTCCTCAAGTGGTTATATCGGGATGGGTATATGTGGAACCTTATTCGTCCCAAGGATTATTGCCAACCTGTGGGATAAGCGCGAGGGTAATGCGGCAATAAGCCGCTGACAAGTGCCGGAAGAATGGCCGCGGATATCCTCCGGATGCGCGCCGTCGTGTTTCGCGCTTGCCGCCGCCGGGGCGACGGAGTAGTTTTCCCGGCACGATGCCGCAGGGGCGGCCGACAGGGAGGACGGCGCGATGGGTCTGCTTGACGAACTCGAACAGGAAGCCGCGCGCCTGCGCGGCACGGGCGACCAGGACGAGGCCGCGCGCCAGGCGCGCGAGGCGGCATGGAAGGAGCAGCTCCAGCCCGCCGCGATCCGCCTCGGGGAGTTCCTGACGCGCTTCGCCAGCACGCTCACCGCCGCGCAGCGCCGCATCCGCATGGTGCATCCGATCGCGGGCTATGGCGACGTGGTTTCCTTCGGCGAGGCGCCGT
The DNA here is from genome assembly GCA_037190825.1 of Chiayiivirga flava. Lineage (GTDB taxonomy): Bacteria > Pseudomonadota > Gammaproteobacteria > Xanthomonadales > Xanthomonadaceae > Denitratimonas > Denitratimonas flava_A. The sequence continues at coordinate 10,556 of JBBCJS010000097.1, read as the reverse complement.
TCGAATGCCGGGTGACGCCCGGGCAGGTTCAGCACGAGATCGAGTTTTCCTTCGTCGCGCAGGCGTCGCCGGAGGAAAGCACGCTGGCGCTGGCCGATACGCCGGGCAAGGTGCGGCTGATCGCCGGATTGTTGCAGCACCATCATCTTTCCGGCCTGCACGACGTGACCAAGAATGCGAACGGCGAGGTGATCTCCGGCCGTTTCCAGGCGCGTGGGCGCATCCCGGTGCGGGTGTACGCGGTGGCCTCGCAGGAGACCGGGCATCTGAAGATGAGCCTGACCAACGTGGAAGCCTTCGGCACCGCGCAGCGCACCTTCACGGCGCAGGCACTGACCGACGACGCCTTCGACATGCTCGGGCGCTACCTGCTGCGCGAAACCGCCAGTTTCTCGCGCGAGAAGGTCGGCGCCGACGTCCGCCGCCAGTTGCAGAGCCAGATCCAGCGCGACCAGGTGCGGCGCGAATGGGAGGCCAAGCTGGCGGTGCAGTTGCGCGAGGACGAGGCGCGCGTGGTGTCGCTGATGGCGCCCACGGCATCGCCGGCGGCGTTTCTCGGGCGGATAGGGCGGTTGTTCCGGCGCGGGTGAGAAAAGGCCGGCCCATGCCGGCCTTTTCGCGATCAGGCGATGCCCAGGCGCCGGAGCAGCGCCGCCCGGTCCAGCGCCTCGCTCTCGCCACCGCGCCGGGCGCGGTATTCGAAGGTGCCGGCGGCCAGTCCGCGTTCGGAAACCACCACGCGATGGGGGATGCCGATCAGTTCGATGTCGGCGAACATCGGGCCGGGGCGCAGGCCGCGATCGTCCAGCAGCGGCTCCAGCCCGGCATCGGCCAGTTCCCGATACAGCGCCTCGGCGGCCTGGGCGACGTTCTCGTCCTTCTTCGGATTGATCACGCACACCGCGACCTTCCACGGCGCCATCGGCTCGGGCCAGACGATGCCGGCCTCGTCGTGGTTCTGTTCGATCGCGGCCGCGACGATGCGCGAGACGCCGATGCCGTAGCAGCCCATGAAGGCGACCTGGCTCTTGCCGTTTTCATCGAGCACGGTGCAGTCCAGCGCCTGCGCGTATTTCTGCCCGAGCTGGAACACGTGGCCCACCTCGATGCCGCGCGCGATGCCGATGCGGCCCTGGCCATCGGGCGAAGGATCGCCGGCGACCACGTTGCGGATGTCGGCGACGATGGCGGGCTCGGGCAGGTCGCGGCCGAAATTGACGCCGGCGACGTGGTAGCCGGGCTTGTTCGCGCCGACGACGAAATCGGCCATCGCCGCGACGCTGCGATCCACGATCAGCGCGATGGGCCTGGCCGGATTCAGCGGGCCGAGGAAACCCGGCTCGCTGCCCAGGTATTCGAGGATTTCCGCCTCGGTCGCCATGCGGTAATCGGCAAGGCCGGGGGCCTTGGCCAGTTTCACCTCGTTGGCGTCGTGGTCGCCGCGCAGAAGCGCCAGCGTGAAACCGGCTTCGCCCACCAGCGCCAGGGATTTGACGGTGCGTTGCAGCGGGATGCCCATCAGTTCGGCCACCGCTTCGCAGGTTTTCTGCGTCGGCGTTTCGATCTCGCGCAGCGCCTCGGCCGGGGCGGGGCGGGGCGTGGACGGCATCAGCGCCTCGGCCGCTTCCAGGTTGGCGGCGTAGTCGGAAGCGTCGGAGAACGCGATGGCGTCCTCGCCCGAATCGGCCAGCACGTGGAATTCCTGCGAGGCATCGCCGCCGATCGCGCCCGAATCGGCCTTCACCGCGCGGAAGGTCAATCCGAGGCGGGAGAAGATGCGCGAATAGGCCGCGTGCATGTTCCAGTATTCGCGCTCCAGGCACTCGGGCGTGAGGTGGAAGGAGTAGGCGTCCTTCATCAGGAACTCGCGCGCCCGCATCACGCCGAAGCGCGGGCGGATCTCGTCGCGGAACTTCATCTGGATCTGGTAGAAATTGATCGGCAACTGCTTGTAGGACTGCAATTCGTTGCGCGCGAAATCGGTGACCACCTCCTCGTGCGTGGGGCCGTAGCAGTAGTCGGCGTCCTTGCGGTCGCGGATCTTCAGCAACTGGCCGCCGAATTTCTCCCAGCGCCCGGTTTCCTCCCACAGTTCGCGCGGCTGGATCGAGGGCATCAGCATTTCGATGGCCCCGGCGCGGTTCATTTCCTCGCGCACGATGGCCTCCACCCGGCGCAGCACGCGCAGGCCGAGCGGACTCCAGGTGTAGATGCCGGCGGCGAGCTTGCGGATCATGCCGGCGCGCAGCATCAACTGGTGGCTGACGATTTCGGCGTCGGCCGGGGTTTCGCGGGTGGTGCAGAGGTGGAATTGCGACAGGCGCATGGTCGGGTTCGCGTGCGGGAAACGAAGCCGGCGATTGTAGAGCGTGTCATGCCCTTTGAGTGCCTTGTCCGCGCACCCGCGCCGCCGCGAGGCGCGGGTGCGGGTCGAAAAGGCAGGGGATATGTCAGCGCGTCGCGCCGGGCGGCGGCAGCGTGGTCGGCACCACGTTGCGGTTCGGATCGATGCGCACCGTCTCGTAGGGCCGGCCTTTCGGCGGCGTATCGGTGAGCTGCACCCGGCCCTGGTCGTCGTGCCAGCGGTACAGCGCCGGCATGTAATCGCGCGAATGGGGATTGTTCCGGCGCCATTCCTGCGGCAGCCGTTCGGGTTCGTAATGCCAGATCCAGGCCGCGGCGGCGGCCAGCAGCGCCAGTGCCGCCAGCAGGCCGAGCAGGAAGCCGCGCATCGGACATGTCCCCCGTTACTGGGTCTCGCAGTTGGCCGTCACCACGCGCTCGTTCTGCGCGATCTGGCGCTCGCGTTCCTCGGCCGTCAGGGCGCGGGTTTCACCGTCGAATTCGGCGGTCACGTCGAGATTGGAGCGCAGCGCGATCAGGTTGCGCCGGGCGGTCTGGCAGCGCTCGGCCCGCACGGCCGGATCGACCTGGGCCTGGGTGCGGGCCGGGGGCGTGGCGGCGTCCGTGGCCGCTTCCTCGTTCGTCCCGGTTTCGGCTTCCGAGCTGGTGGCCTTGCCGGTGCGCACGTTGACGCGCTCGTAGCGGGTGCTGCTGGGCGGCGTATCGGAGTAGTGCGTGACGCCTTTCTCGTCGGTCCAGCGGTAGACCTCGGTGGCGCCGGCCGCGCCAGCGCAGCAGACGGCCAGGGCCAGGATCGCGGTGGGAAGGATTCGCATCGGTCGGTTCCTGCATCGGGTGAGGGATTCCCCTCCGGCAAGTGTGCATCAAAACGGGGACAGGGATGGGCAACCGCCGCTGTACCGCGGCTCCAAAGTACGCGGCCCGCTCTGGGGTTACACTTCGCGTCGAACTTCGCAGGACGCCTCATGGAACCTCAGGAACCCGTCGCCAAGCCGCGTCCGCGCGGCATCTACCTGCTGCCCAACCTGTTCACCTCCGGCGGTCTGTTCGCCGGCTTCTACGCGATCATCGCCGCCACCCAGGGGCATTTCGCCGAAGCCTGCGTCGCCGTGTTCATCGCGGCCGTGCTCGACGGGCTGGATGGGCGCATCGCGCGCATGACCGGCACCCAGAGCGATTTCGGCGTGCAGTACGACTCGCTCGCCGACCTGGTCAGCTTCGGCATGGCGCCGGCGCTGGTGATGTACCACTGGGCCTTGTCGCAGTTGCAGTTCGACGGCCCGATGGCCGGCAAGATCGGCTGGGCGGCGGCCTTCCTGTACGCGGCCTGCGCGGCGCTGCGGCTGGCGCGCTTCAACACCCAGGTGGGCGTGGTGGACAAGCGCTGGTTCATCGGCCTGGCCAGCCCGGCGGCGGCGGCGGTGATGATGTCCTTCATCTGGACGCTGGACGCGCGCTACAACCTTTCCGGCAGCCAGGCGCGCTGGGTCGCGCTCGGCGTGACGGTGGTCGCGGGCCTCCTGATGGTCAGCCGCATCCGCTATTTCAGCTTCAAGAGCCTGCCGTTCGGCGGGCGCGTGCCGTTCGTCACCGTGCTGCTGGCGCTTGGCCTCCTGGTGTTGCTGGCGATCGATCCGGCGCGCGTGCTGCTCGGGGCGTTCTCGCTGTATCTGCTCTCCGGGCCGGCGATCTGGGCCTGGACCCGGCTGCGCCGCGGCCGCGCCTCGCCGCCCACGTCGGGATGAACGCGGTGGCGGGCGACCCGGCGCAGGCGGAGCAGCCGTCGGTCGAGCTGCTCGCCTTCCTTGCCGAAGTCAGCCAGCAGCTCGCCGTCTCGGTGGACCTGGCGCGCACGCTGCGCGAGTCGACCGCCTACGTGGCACGCTATCTGGATGCCGAGGCGGTCAGCGTGTTCATGCTCGATGGCGACACCGGCACGCTGGTCTGCCGCGCCTGCCAGGGGCCGGTGGACATCCTCGGCCTGCGCGTGCCCACCGGCAAGGGCATCGTCGGGCGCACCGTGGCGAGCAATGAATGCCAGATGGTGCGCGATGCCTACGACGACCCGGATTTCGCCGGCCAGGTCGATGCCGATACCGGCTTCGTCACCCGCAGCGTGCTGTGCGCGCCGCTGGCGACCGCGCAGGGCGCGATCGGCGCCATCGAGGTCATCAACAAGCGCGGCGGGCGACTGTTCGACGAGGCCGACCTCACCGCGCTGCGCCTGCTCGCCGCACCGATGGCGCTGGCGCTCAACATCGCGCGCATGGCCGGCGAGCTGGTGGAGCAGAACCGCATCCGGCGCGAACTGGGCATGGCGCGGCGGCTGCAACGCTCGCTGCTGCCGCGGCGGCGGCGCGGCGCGTATCCGCTGCGCGCGATCAACCTCGCCGCGCAGGAGATTTCCGGGGATTTCTACGATTTCTTCGACCTGCCCGATGGCCGCATCGCGTTCACCGTGGGCGACGTGGCCGGCAAGGGGCTGGATGCCGCGTTCCTGATGGTGCGCTGCGCCAGCCTGCTGCGCTGGTCCGGCAAGGAAGGGCTGCGCCCGGCCGATTGGCTGGCGAAGGTCAACGACGAACTGGGCGAGGCCATCGCGCCGGGCATGTTCGTCTGCGCCGTCGCCGGGCACTACGACCCGGCCACGCACCAGGCGGTGTGGGCCAGCGCCGGGTTCCCGCCGCTGCTGCGCGTGGGCAAGGCCGGCGAGGTGGACCGTTTCGAGGCGCAAGGCCCGCCGCTGGGCATCCTGCGGCGCATGGATTTCCCCGAGCAGCGCGCCGATCTCTCCCAGGCCAGCCTGTACCTGTATTCCGACGGCGTGACCGACGTGCGCGATGCCGCCGGCGCGCCGCTCGGCGTGGAAGGCGTCGAGGACCTGCTGCACGTTGCCGGCGCGCTCGCACCCGAGGCCCGGATGCGCGCGCTGGTGCGCCGCCTGCGCGCGCTGCGCATCACCGACGACATCACCCTGATGCTGATTTCAGGCCAGTCGCAGGATTCGCAACGCTGGAGCTACCGCTTCCCGGCGCAGCCGCGCGAACTTTCCGCGATGCGCCACGCGCTCGCCGCCGCGCTCGCGCGCAGCGGCGTGGATGCCGCGTTGCGCCAGGCGCTGGTGCTGGCGGTGGACGAGGCCAGCACCAACATCATCCGCCACGCCTACGGCGGCCCGTGCGATGCGCTGGTCCACCTGCATCTTGAGCGCGAAGGCGATGAACTGCGCTTCGAACTGCTGGACGACGCGCCCTGCTGCGACACCGCCGCGCTGCATCCGCGCGACCTTTCCGACTGCCGCCCGGGCGGCCTGGGGATCAACTTCATCGACAGCCTGATGGATCATTGGTCGCTGGCGCCGCGCGCCGATGGCTGCGGCAACCGGCTGTGGATGGTCAAGCGCCTCACTGTTGAAGGAGACACCGGATGAGCCAGTGCAGCACCCGCATCGACGGCGACACCGCCACCGTATTGCTCGGCGGGGAAATCGACCTGTCCTGGTCCGCGCAAGTGCGGCGCGAAGTGCTGGCGGCGCTGGATCGCGCGCCGAGGGTGGCCATCGATCTCTCGCAGGTCGGCTACATCGATTCCTCCGGCATCGCGGCCCTGGTGGAAGGCTTCCAGAACGCGCGCGGCCGCGGCCAGGCGTTCGAGCTTTCCGCCGTCAGCCCGCCGGTGCTGGCGGTGCTGAAACTGGCGCGGCTGGATCGCGTGTTCCCGATCCGTGGGGCGGAGGGGGGCTGATGGGGGCCTCCGGAAACCTCCGTCGTTCCCGCGAAGGCGGAGCTTTCAGCAGCCAAACGGCGGGTCATCCAGCGTCTTTGCTTTTCGATAGGCTGGAGTCACTGGATTCCCGCCTTCGCGGGAATGCCGAGCAGAAGCGGGTGTTTCCAGGGGAACCGATGTGATGGAAGCGGTATTCGCCCCGCTCGAACGCCTCGGCCGGCGCGTGGTCGGCGGTGTCGCCGGACTGGGCTACGGCGCGATGCTGCTGGGCGAATCGCTGTGGTACCTGGCGTTCGGCTGGCGCGTCGGGCAGCCGGTACGGGTGCGCATGGTGTTCGAGCAGATGCGCCAGATCGGCGTGGATGCCATCCCCATCGTGTGCCTGCTGGCGCTGACCATCGGCGTGATGCTCGGCATCCAGTTCATCGCCGCGCTGTCGGAGTTCGGCGCCCAGAGCCAGGTGATCGTGGCCTCGGCCAAGTCGATCACGCGCGAGTTCGGCGCGCTCATCACCGGCATCGTCGTGGCCGGGCGCAGCGGCTCCTCGCTGGCGGCGCGGCTGGGTTCGATGGTGGTATCGCAGGAAGTGGACGCGCTGGCGGCCATCGGCATCGAGCCGGTGCGCTACCTCGTCGCGCCGGCGCTGGTGGCGATGGTGGTGATGCTGCCGGTGCTGACGATCCTGGCCGATGCCGTCGCCATCCTCGGCGCCGGCCTGTATTCGATGGGGCCGCTGGACATCGGCCTGTACGGTTATCTGGCGCAGACGCTGGATCTGCTGACCCCGCGCGATGTGTGGGAGGGCGTGGGCAAGAGCGTCGTGTTCGGCGTGCTGATCACGCTGATCGGCAGCAGCGTCGGCTTTTCCGTCACCGGCGGGGCCGAAGGCGTGGGCCGCGCCACCACGCGCGCCGTGGTGCTGTCGATCAGCGCGCTGGTGGTGGCGGACATGCTGTTCTCGTTCTTCCTGAATCGGTGAGGCGGATGCCGGAGAACGCGCCAGTGATCGAAGTCGAAGGGCTGGAGGCCTGGTATGGCCGCCGTCGCGTGCTGCATGGCATCGATTTCCGCGTCGAGCCGGGCGAAATCCGCGTCATCATGGGCGGTTCCGGGTCGGGCAAGAGCACACTGCTGCGCCACCTGATCGGCCTGCAGAAACCGCGCGCCGGCACGGTGAAGCTGCTCGGCACCGACCTGGCCCATGCCAGCGCGCGCGAACTCCTGGCATTGCGCCGCAGGATCGGCGTCAGCTTCCAGGGCGGCGCGCTGTTCACCTCGATGACGGTGGGCGACAACGTCGCGCTGCCGCTGCGCGAACATACCGACCTGGACGAGAACACCATCCGCATCATGAGCCGGCTCAAGCTCGAAGTCGTCAACCTGGGCGGCTTCCAGGACCTGATGCCGAGCCAGCTTTCCGGCGGCATGGTCAAGCGCGCGGCGCTGGCCCGCGCCATCGGGATGGACCCGCGCCTGATGTTCTTCGACGAGCCTTCCGCAGGGCTGGACCCGGTGGTTTCGGCCGAACTGGACGAACTGATCCTGCAACTTCGCGATGCCATGCGCATGAGCATCGTGGTGGTCACGCACGAACTGGAATCGGCCTTCAAGATCGCCGACACCATCACCGTGCTCGACCACGGCAAGGTCCTGATGACCGGCACCGTGGACCAGGTGCGCGCGACCGACAACGAACGCATCCAGGACCTGCTCAACCGCCGCCCGCGCGAAGTGGAAGTGAACGTGGACGAGTACCTGCGCCGGCTCACCGGGGAGGAGGCATGAACGCCTTGCGGTTCCGCGACCGGCATGACAGCGCCACGCCGCGCACGCCAAACTACACGCTCAGCCATCCGGAGCGCCCATGAAGCGCGACAACGTCAACTATGTCCTCGTCGGAGCCGCCGTCGTGGTGGCCTTCGCCTTGCTGCTGGCAACGCTGCTGGTCATCACCGGCAGCCGCGGCGGCAACGTCGGCTATCACGCCTATTTCGGCAACGTCACCGGCGTGCGCCTCGGCGCGCCGGTGCTGTACCAGGGTTTCCGCATCGGCCAGGTGACCGACATCGTGCCCGAGCGCGACGGCGGCACGCGCTACCGCGTGGAACTGGCGGTGCGCAAGGATTGGCCGATTCCCGCCGACAGCGTCGCCCAGCTCCAGGCCAGCGGCCTGCTGGCCGACGTGCGCGTGGCGATCCGGGGCGGAGAGAGCGCCACGATGCTCGTCCCCGGCACCGAGCTCGCCAGCGAAGCCGGCGGCGACGTGTTCGCCGCGATGAACGATCTGGCCGACGAACTGACCGTGCTCACCCGCGATCGCATCCGGCCGCTGGTGGAAACGCTCGCGGTGCGCATCGATTCGATCACCGGCTCCATCGACAGCGGCCTGCCGGCGCTGGTGAGCGAGAGCAGCGCCTTGCTGGCACGGCTCAACCAGGCGGCCGATGGCGTCAACAGCCTGCTGGGCGCGGACAATCGCCTCGCCGTCGGCGCCACCCTGCGCGACTTGCGCGCCGTGGCCGCCGACCTGCGCGAGACCCAGGCCCAGACCCATGCGCTGATCGGCGCGCTGAACGAGACGCTGAGCGAGAACCGCCCGGAAATCCGCCAGGTGGTCATCGACCTGGAGCGCGCCGTCAGCACCATCGCCCAGCGCATGGATTCGGTGGCCCACCACCTGGATTCCTCCAGCCGCAATTTCGACGAGTTCAGCCGCGAAATCCGCCGCAATCCCAACCGCCTGCTGTTCAGCCCCAAGGCCGACGACGTGGAGGAAAAATGAATCCGATGGGCTTTGATTTCCAACTGGAGCCGGCTTCCCACCCAGGAACCTCTCGGCGCTTGGAATCTCTCCGTCATTCCGGTGAAAGCCGGAATCCAGCTCTTGCTCGAATCCCTGAAAAACTGGATTCCGGCGTTCGCCGGAATGTCGGCGTGAGGGCGAGTGTGGGGAAGGGACAAGCACCAACGGTGCAAATGCTCTTTCTCGCACTCACGTTCGCACTGCTCGCCGCCTGCGCCACCGCTCCCGGCCTGCCGGAAACCACCTACTACCGCCTGCCCGAACCGGCGGCGATGGAACGCCTGCCCGAACCCGCGGTGTCGCTGCCCATCGTCGTGGAGCCGTTCTCCGCCGACGGCCTGTACTCGGATCAGGCCCTGATCTACACGCTGGATGCCGATGCCAGCCGCCTGCGCACCTACCACTATCAATTGTGGATCGATCCGCCCGTGCGCCTCCTGCAACGCCGCCTCATCACGACGCTGCGCGGCGCGGGCGTGGGCCGCATCGTCACCGACCGCCTGCCGGCGCAGATGGAATCCCTGCGCGTCACCGGCCGCATCGCGCGGCTGGAGCGGGTGCGCACCGGGGCCGGCTGGGACGTGGCCGCGACGCTGGTGCTGCGCGCCGAGCCTTCCGGCGGCGGCCGGCCCTGGGTCATCGGCGAATACCATCGCCAGTTGCCGGCGCAGGGCGACACCGTGGGCGATGCGGTGCGTACCTTCGGCCAGGCGCTGGACCAGCTCAGCGCCGAGTTCGTCGCCGACCTGGTCGAGCGTGCCCGCGACCACGCCGGCGCGCCCGACACCCCGCGCATCCGCTGAGCTGGCAGGAGAGGAAGCACGCCATGTTCGATGCGCAACGACTCCGGCAACTGCACGCGCTTGGCCTGGCGCCGATGCGCCTGCGTACCCAGGCCGCAGCGGATGCCGCCGGGCCCGTGTCGCAACACGAGGCCACGGGCGCCATGCAACCTGCGGGCATGCCCGTGCACCTGTGGTTCCCGCCCGGCGAAGCCGATGCCTTCACCGGCCCGCATGCGCGCCTGCTGGTGCAGCTCCTCAAGTGCCTGGATCTTTCTCCCGAACAGGTGCGACCCGGCCTGCCGAACGATGGGCAGGCCGCGCTGCTGCTCGCCTTCGGGCCCGGCGCGCCGGAGGGCGCCACCCGCTTCGCCGCGCTCGCCAAGCTGCGCGACCCCATCGAAAAACGCATCGCCTGGCCGTTGTTGCGCGGTCTGCGCCGATGCCTGCGTCGGGCGCGTGGATGAACGCACTGTCCGCGTCCTCGCCGGCGTTGCTGCGCGCCATGCGCACCACCGATCTGGAAGAAGTGATGCAGGTGGAACTGTCCGCCTACGAGTTCCCGTGGACGCACGGCATCTTCCGGGACTGCCTGCTCGCCGGCCACGGGTGCTGGGTGCTGGTGCGCGACGACAAGATCATCGGTCACGGCGTGCTCTCCGTCGGCGCGGGCGAGGCCCACATCCTCAACGTCTGCATCGCGCCCCGGCACCAGGGGCGCGGCCACGGCCGGCACCTGGTGCAGCGCCTGATCGACCTGGCCCGCTGGCATCGCGTCGAGCGCGTCTTCCTCGAAGTGCGCCCCTCCAATCCCGGCGCCCAGCGCCTGTACGAATCCCTGGGTTTCAACGAAATCGCCCGCCGCCCGCGTTATTACCCGG
>JBBCJS010000096.1:0-21904 GCA_037190825.1 Chiayiivirga flava | reverse complement strand
GTCCCTAGGCATTTCGCTCAAGGGAGCCGCTCATCTTACACCAGTTTTCCGATCCGTCAACACCTCAACCGATCTTCCCGCCTGGCCCGCCTCACAGCCGTTCCCGGGGGAACTTTCCGTGTAGCGAGCCGGCCATTATAGAGGCCTGTTGCGATGCGTCAATAGTCTTCGCGTCGAAAGATCATGCCCGCGCCGGTGCCGTTGTCTTCCGTACAGGCGATCCTTACGACTGGGCGACCAGCCTGACCCGCGCGAAGCTGCGCTTGCCGATCTGAAGCACGCCTTCGAAGCCGGGCATGAGCACACGCGCCGCGTCCTCGCAGACGTCGCCATCGATGCGCACGGCGCGCTCCTTGAGCTTGCGGCCGGCTTCGGAGTTGCTTGGCGCAAGGCCGGCCAGAACGAGCAACGGCGCGATGCGCAGGCCATCGGCCGGAATCGCGTGTTCGTGCAATGGCAGCACGCTGACGTCGCCTTCGCCGCGCACGGCGGCGTTCCAGCCGGCGATGGCCTGTTCGGCCTGTTCGGCGCCGTGGAAGCGCGCCGCCAGTTCGCGCGCCAGGCGCAGCTTTACGTCGCGCGGGTTGAGGTGGCCGGCTTGGATGTCGGCCTTGAGGGCCACGGCCTGCTGGATCGAGATGTCGAAGCTGAGCAGGTCGATCCAGCGCCACATGAGTTCGTCGCCGATCTTCATGGTCTTGGTGACGATGTCGATGGCCGGTTCGTCGATGCCGATGTAGTTGCCCAGCGACTTGCTCATCTTGTTGACGCCATCCAGCCCCTCCAGCAACGGCATGGTCAGCACGATCTGCGGCGGCTGGCCATGATGCTCCTGAAGGCCGCGGCCCATCAGCAGGTTGAACTTCTGGTCGGTGCCGCCCAGTTCCACGTCGGCCTTCAACGCGACCGAGTCGTAGCCCTGCACCAGGGGGTAGAGGAACTCGTGGATGGCGATGGACTGCTGCGCGGCATAGCGCTTGGCGAAGTCGTCGCGTTCGAGCATGCGCGCGACGGTGTGCTGGCCGGCGAGGCGGATCATGTCGGCCGCGACCATCTGCCCGAACCATTCGCTGTTGAAGCGCACCTCGGTGCGCTCGCGGTCGAGCACTTTGAACACCTGCGCCTCGTAGGTGCGGGCGTTGGCGAGCACATCCTCGCGCGTGAGCGGCTTACGGGTGGCGCTCTTGCCGGAGGGATCGCCGATCATGCCGGTGAAGTCGCCGATCAGGAAGATGGCCTGGTGGCCCAGGTCCTGGAACTGGCGCATCTTGTTGAGCAGCACGGTATGGCCTAGGTGCAGGTCGGGCGCGGTGGGATCGAAGCCGGCCTTGATCCGCAGCGGGCGGCCAAGCGCCAGGCGCGCTTCCAGTTCCTCGCGCTTGATGATCTCGTCGGCGCCGCGGCCGATCGTGTCCAGGGCGTGTTGCAGAGCCGTCACCGGGATGTGCCTCGTAACAAGTAAGGTGAAAACGCGGCCGCAGGTGGCCGCAGGGCGCGGCAGCTTAGAACATCGGGCCACGGCTGACAGCCACGCGGGCCGGCGGCTAAGGGGTGCCACCACCCGATCTTGTTAACGACCCGTTAAATGCGTTCAGGGAAAAACCCAATCCGAACAAGGAGTTGACGCAAGCATTTCATGCTGGTTATCGTTCGGGCCGGTTTGGGAACATCGCGCGCAGGCGCAGGGACGATCGATGCACGGAAACGGGAACCGCCGCCGTGACGGCGCAGAGGCGACGCGCGAGCGACAGGAGGGCACGGACAGCCCTGGCATATCGGTTCCCGACCCCGCCGCAACGGCGCGCGCGCAGCGTCGCCACGAGCAGTGGCTGATGGGCAGCATGGTGGCCGCGACGGTCTGCCTGATCGCCGCCATCGGCCCGGGTTTCGCCAATGCCACGCTGGACGACTACGAAGTGCAGCGCTGGGTGCAGCCCCTGCCGCTGCCCGAGCCCGAAGCCGCCGTCGCCGAAACCCACGAACACGATCACGCCGAAGCCGACATTGCCGCCGCCCCATCGGTATCGGAGTGGCGCAGCGTGGAAATCCAGCCCGGCCAGACCATGGGTGCGGTGTTCGCCTCGCTCTCGCTCCCCAACACCATGCTGCACCGCCTGCTCGACCGCCCGACGCTGCGCGATCCGCTCACCCGCGTCCGCGCCGGCGCCCGCTTCGAGTTCGACATCGCCACCGACGGCGACCTGCGCGGCCTGCGCTTCGAGCGCGACGAGGCCAGCATCGTCACCGTGCGCATCGACGGGGAGACGATCGACGAGGAGATCGTCCAGCGCGACATCCAGCACCGCATCAACATGGCCGGCGGCGTCATCGAAGGCTCGCTGTTCGGCGCCGCCTCCAAGGCAGGCCTGGGCAACGGCACGGTGCTGGAACTGGCCAAGGTGTTCGGCTACGACATCGACTTCACCCAGGACCTGCGCGTGGGCGACAGCTTCAGCGTGGTGTACGAGGAGATCTATCGCGATGGCGAGCGCCTGCGCGGCGGCGACATCATCGCGGCCAGCTTCATGAACCAGGGCAAGCGCTACCACGCCTTCCGCTACACCTTCGCCGATGGCCGCAGCGAGTACTTCGACCTGGAAGGCCGGCCGATGAAGAAGAGCTTCCTGCGCGTGCCGGTGGAGTTCACCCGGATCAGTTCGCTGTTCACCACCGCGCGCAAGCACCCGGTACTGGGCACGATGCGCGCGCACCGGGGCGTGGACTATGCGGCGCGCACCGGCACGCCGATCATGGCCGCCGGCGAGGGCCGGGTCAGCTTCGCCGGCTGGCAGAACGGCTACGGCCACACCGTCATCATCGACCACGGCCGCGGCTACACCACGCTGTATGCGCACCTGTCCAAGTTCGGCAAGTACAGGAAGGGCACGCGCGTGCGGCAGGGCGACGTGATCGGCTACGTCGGCAGCAGCGGCCTGGCCACTGGCCCGCACCTGCACTACGAGTTCCGCGTCAACGGCGCGCACCGCGATCCGCTGAAGATGACGCTGCCCAAGCCCGAGCCGCTGCCCAAGGCAGAACTGGCGCGCTTCCAGCAGCAGACCCAGCCACTGCTCGCCAAGCTCGAACTGCTCGACGCCAAGCGTCACTATGCCGCGCGCTGATATTGATGCGCGGCTCCGGAACGTGCCATGCACGTTGGATCGCCTTGTCCGCGTGACCGTGGCGCTGTAAGGCAAGGCGTGCAACGCCGCATCGCAGCGGCACAGGCGGGCGGGAAGGTGATCCAACGTGCATGACGCGCTCTTCCTCGGGCTGATCTCCGGCACCAGCGCCGATGGCATCGACGTGGCGCTGGTGCGCTTTGACGCATCGCACGCGCCGGAGCCGATCGCCGCGCGCACCTTCGCCTACGCACCCGCGCTGCGCGAGGAGATCCTCGCGGTATCCCAGGCCGCCGTATCCATCGACCTGGACCGGGTGGGCCGGCTGGACCATCGCATCGGTGCGGCCTTCGCGCAGGCCGCGCGCGATCTGCTCGACGCATGCGGGGTCTCCGCGAGCGCCGTGGCCGGCCTCGGCTCGCACGGCCAGACCCTGCGCCACGCGCCGTTCGGCGATGCGCCCTTCACCTGGCAGCTGGGCGATCCGCACCTGATCGCCGAACGCACCGGCATCGCCACCGTCGCCGATTTCCGGCGGCGCGATGTCGCCGCCGGCGGACAGGGCGCGCCGCTGATGCCGGCCTTCCATGCCGCGATGCTGGCCTCGCGCGATGAGGACGTGGCCGTGCTCAACCTCGGCGGCATCGCCAACCTGACATTGCTGCCGCGCCATGGCGAAGTGATCGGTTTCGACACCGGCCCGGCCAATGGGCTGATGGATGCGTGGATGCTGGAACAGCATGGCGAAGGTTTCGATGCCGATGGCCGCTTCGCCGCCTCCGGCCGCGTGGACGACACGCTGCTGGCCGTGTTGCTGGCCGAGCCCTATTTCACGCTGCCCGCGCCCAAGAGCACCGGCCGCGACCTGTTCCACTTGCCGTGGCTGCGCGAACGCCTTGCCGGCCGCAGCCTCGCCGCCGCCGACGTGCAGGCCACGCTGCTGGAGCTTTCCGCGCGCAGCGTCGTGCAGGCGCTGCTGGCCCACCTGCCCGGCGTTCGCCGCGTGCTGGCCTGCGGCGGCGGCGTGCACAACGGCGCGCTGATGCGGCGATTGGCCGAACTGCTTCCCGGCATCGCGGTGGGCACGACCGCGCAGGCCGGCATCGATCCGGATTTCGTCGAAGCGACGGGATTCGCCTGGCTGGCACGCCAGACCCTGCACGGCGCCGCGGGCAACCTGCCCAGCGTCACGGGCGCGCGCGGGCCGCGCGTGCTGGGCGCGATCCACCCGGCCTAGCGCGTCATCAATACGGCGCGTCGTTGGGCAACTGCTCCAGCGCCTTCATCGCCTCCACCAGCGCGCGGGATTCGTCGTCCTCGAAGGTGCCGGCCAGCCGGGCGATGTCGCCGGGCACCGGCACTTCCGGCTGCGCCATGCCAAGGGCTTCCTTGATCAGGCGAAGGATCACATCGTTGATCGGCCAGCCGCGCTCGCGCGCGATGCGCTTGATGCGATCGGCGACCTGGGGTTCGATGTCACGGACGAGGAAGTCGGGCATGGGAGATCGATGAAACGGCAAGGTTCACGGCGCGATCCCCTGTTTCGATCCGCGCGTGGTGCGTTGCGCAACATAGCACGACCACGCCGGGCTGCCGTAGCGTCGTCGGCCAGGATTCACCGCGCATCAGGTTTGCCCGGGGGCGCGGTCCCGCATGGTCGCATCCACCTCGGCCCGCATCCACCACGCCATGACGAGTCCCGGCACGCCCACCACCACCGATACCAGGAAGAACACCGGCCAGCCCCAGGCGTCGGCCATGACGCCGGCCGGCGGCCCGACGAACACGCGCCCCAGGCTGGCGAACGCCGAAAGCAGCGCGTAGTGCGTGGCGGAGAAGCGCGTGCCGCACAGGCCGGTGAGCAGTGCCACGAACGCCGCCGTGCCCATGCCACCGGCGAAGTTGTCCAGGCTCAATGCGAACAGCAGCAGGCTGTCCATCGGCGTGGGCTCGGGCAGATGCACCACCAGCAGGTTGAACGCCGGCACCGTCAACGTGCCCCAAGCCTCCGCGCCCAGGCGCGCCAGCGCGTAGAACCCGAGGTTGGAGACGAGCTGGAGCACGCCGAAGCCCAGCACCGCGCTGGACAGCTTCACCCGCAGCAGGAAGAACCCGCCGACGATCGCGCCAACGATGGTCATCAGCAGGCCCACCGTCTTGTTCGCCAGGCCCACTTCGGTCTGGCTGAAGCCCACGCCCTTGATGAGGAACGGCGTGGACAGGCTCAGCGCGAACGCATCGCCGACCTTGTAAAGCACCACCAGCGCAAGGAACGCCCACGCGCCACGCATCGAGAAGTAGCTGCGCAGCGAATCGTCCAGCGTCTGGAAGCGCAGCCAGCGCGTCGCCAGCCCACCCAATGTCATCGCGCCGGCGATCTGGGCAAGCAGCACCCCGAGCCTGATCCAGCGATCGCCGCTGCCCACGTCCACGCCGCCCAGCGCGAGCAGCTCGCGCGCCAGCCAGGCGCCGAGCGCCACGCCCGCCACCAGCCCGAGGAAGCCGCGCAACTCCTGCCACGCCGGCGCGGCAGGCGATGCGAAGCGCTGCGGCAGGCGCGGCATCGCAAACAGCGCGATCACGCCGAGCACGGCCAGTATCCCGGCCATCGTCCGGTAGACCTGCGGCCAGCTGCCCCACTGCTCGGCCCAGATCAGGCTGATGCCGCCGGACAGCACCATCGCGAGCCGGTAGCCGAGCACCGTCACCGAGCCGCCCAGCCCGCGCTCGTTGGGTCGGAGCAGGTCGGTACGGTAGGCGTCCACCACCACGTCGAGGGTGGCCGACAGGCAGGCCACCGCCACCGCCATCGCGGCGAACACGCCGATGCCCTGCGCGGGCGACAGCGTGCTCATGCCCACCAGCGCGAGCGCGAGCGCGAACAGCAACAGGACGATCCAGCCGCGGCGGCGTCCCAGCCCGGGCAGGTCGAAGCGGTCGATCAGCGGCGCCCACAGGAACTTGAAGGTATAGGGCACGCCGATCAGCGCCAGGAACCCGAGCGTCACCAGGTCGAGCCCTTCGACGGTGAGCCATGCCTGCATCGCGCCGCCGGTCAGCGCCAGCGGCAGGCCCGAGGCGAAACCCAGCACCATGACGACCGCCAGCCGTCGAACGCCGGCCAGCCGCTGCCCGAAATCAGCGGTCATCACAAGGCGTAGTCCACCAGGTCGTACTCCACCGCGAAGGGTGCATGGTCGGAAAAGCGCGGCTCGCGCCAGACTTCGCAGCCGCGCAGCCGCTCGCGCAGGCCGGGCGTGGCGAGCTGGTAGTCGATCCGCCAGCCCACGTTGTTGGCGCGCGCCGCGCCGCGATTGGACCACCAGGTGTATTCGTCGGTGGCCTCGGGCTTGAGCGCGCGGAAGGCGTCGACCCAGCCCGTCTCCGGCTGCGGCGATCCGTCGCCGCAGGCATCGGCGACCATCCCGTTCAGCCACGCGCGCTCGGGCGGCAGGCAACCGGAGTTCTTCTGGTTCGAGGTCCAGTTCTTGATGTCGCCCCGCGCCCGCACGATGTTCCAGTCCCCGCACAGCACGTAGTCGCGCCCGCTCGCCAGCCACTGGTCGAGGATGGGCTTCAGCCAATCCATCACTTCGAACTTGAAGCCCTGGCGCAGCTCGCCCGACGAACCGGACGGGATGTAGAACGACACCACGCTCAGGTTGCCGAAACGCGCCTCGATGTAGCGCCCCTCGTCGTCGAACGGCGCCCAGCCCAGCGTGGTGCGGATCTCGTCCGGCGCGCGCCGGCTGTAGATCGCCACGCCGCTGTAGCCCTTCTTGGTGGCCGCATCGCGGAAGGCGACGTGATAGCCGGCCGGGCGGAACGCCTCGTCGGCCAGTTGATGCTCCTGCGCCTTGGTTTCCTGCATGCACAGGATGTCCACGTCCTGCCCGGCGAACCACGGGAAGAAGCCTTTGTTCGCCGCCGAGCGGACGCCGTTGGCGTTGAAGGTCATGATCCGCATCGCGGTCTCCAGTAAACGGTTTCAGGGTGCGGATCGCAGCGCGGACGGCCCTGCCACCGCAGCGACGGGACACCCCTGCGGGAGGCGAGGCTGGCGCACGCGTCCGGCAAAAATAGTATGGTTCGACCCGCGTGCACAGGGGAACGCACTTTCATGCCGGTGTGAACCACGGTCCGATCGGTCCCGACCTTCGGCCACCGCGAAGCCTTCCTTCTGTCCGGGGCGACGGAAAGCGGCGTCGATCGGCTGCCCCGCCACTGCCTGGGCCAACGCATGCACTATCGTTTCGAAAGATTCGAGTTGCACCCCGCGTCGCGATCGCTGCGTCGCGATCTGGTCGAGCTGGACGCGCCCCGGAAAGTCTTCGACTGCCTGGCCTGCCTGATCCGCCACCGCGACCGCGCCATCGGGCGCGACGAGCTGATCGCGGCGGTGTGGAAGCGCAGCAACGTCTCGGACAACCAGCTCGCCCACACCATCGCGGCGGCGCGGCGCCTGGTCGAGGACGATGGCACGGCGCAGCGGTTCATCCGCACCGTGCCGGGTTTCGGCTATCACTGGGTGGCGCCGGTGGAGGTCATCGAAGCGCCCGGCGACGAACCGGCGCAAGCCGGCCTGCCGCCATCGCCCGACGCCTTGCCCGCGCTTTCGCCGGACGATACCCCCGATTCGCTGGCGGCCTACTTCCAGGCATTGGAACTGGCATACATCCCCGAACCCGCGCCACGGCGAACGTGGCCGCTCGCGGCGGCCGCGCTGCTGGTTCCGCTGGTGCTGGCGGCACTGTGGTGGCATGGGCAGCAAACCTCCGCTCCCGCCGCCATGCCGGCCCCGGCCCAGGGCGCGCACGAAACCTGGGTGCTGCCGGCGGCCTTGCCCGATGCCTCCGAGGCATGGGCGCGCGTCGGACTGATGGCGTTGGTGGCCGAGGGCATGCGACGGCAGGGTTCGGACGTGGCTCCCATCGAAAAGGCCTTGGCGCGCATCGGCGACGCCCCGGTCCACGACAACCTGCCCCGGCTCGTGCGCGAACTGGATGCGGTACGACTGATCGCACCCTCCGCCCGCCGCGCCGGCGATGCATGGGTGGTGGAACTGGCCGCCCATGCGCGCGACGGCGCCCAGGTGCGCGTGGACGCCCGCGATGCGGACCTGCTCGCCGCAGGACGGCTCGCCGTGCGCCGCCTGAACCTGCGCCTGGGGCGCTCGGGCGCCGTGCTGGACGGATCGAGCGAGGAAGCGTTCGAACTGATCACACAGGCCATTCGCGGGCGCGACTTCGAGGGCGCGCTTTCGCAACTCTCGCGATTGCCCGCGTCCGAGCGCGAACGCCCCGAAGCCGGCCTCCTGGAAATCGAGCTGGACCTGGAAAAAGGGCGCAACGGCGCCGCCAGGGAAAAGGCCGAACGCTGGCTGGAACGCCTGGACCCAGGCACTCATCCGGTGCAGTTCGCCCGCCTGCAACTGGCGAACGTGGGCGCGATGCGGCAGCTCAACCTTCCCGGCTGGCCCGCCCTCGTGGACGAGGCCATCACGCTTTTGCAGGATGCCGACTCCCCGCGCGACCTGGCCCTTGCCATGCACGCCCGGGGCGCGGCGGCCTTCCTCGCCGGCCAGCCGGCCGAGGCGACGCGCGACCTCATCCACGCCCACCGCACGCTCGCCGAACTGGGCGACGAACTGGCCGCCGCCAAGGTCACCGCCACGATGGCGCAACTGGCCCTGCTGGAAGGCCGACACAGCGAGGCGCTGGCGCAACTGGAACAAAGCGCCAGCGTGTTCGAGGACCACGGCGCCGTCGCCCCCTTGCTGGCCACCATCCGCACCACGGCCCTGCTGATGGCCGACATGCTGCGCTGGGAGGACGTGCTGCGGATCACCAACCGCCTGCGCGCCGTGCAGCAGGCCACCGATGCCAACAGCCACGAACAGTCGTCCTACCTGCGCATGCGGGGCTGGGCGCTGATGCAACTGGGGCGGCTGCGCGAAGCCGAAGCCCTGCTCGACGAACAGGAGCGCGAAATCCGGCGCGAACTGCTCGACAACCGCGCCGAGGCCACCGACAACGTGCGCCTGGTCGCCCTCTCGCTCCAGCGCGCGCAACTGGAAATCGCACAGGAACGGTGGGCGCGCGCGGCGGACACGGCGTTCGAAGGCTTCGGGATGTTCTGGCGGCTCGGCCAGCACGGCGAGATTCCCCGGCTGCACGGATACCTGGACAACCTGCTCCTGCTGCAAATCCGCGCGCAGGCCGGCCCCGCGCCCTGGGAAGCGTGGGCGCCGCTGCCCACGCTGTCGCCCGAACAGCGCGATGCCATGAACGCCGCCGCCTCCCATTCGGGCCTGCTGGCGCGCGCCTACTGGAACGCGCGCCATGGCGAGGTCGCCGACGCCGAGCGCGACTACCGCGCCGCGCTGGCGTCGGCCGACAGCGCCCGCCAGCGCTTCATCGCCAGCAGCGACTACATCCAGTTCCTGCTGGCGCAGGCGCGTACCGAGGATGCCTCGCGGGAACTGGAACACCTGCTCGTCCGCGACCCGGCCCTGGTGGATCGGGATTACGGCGCGGCGTTGCTGGACCTGCGCGTCCGCCTGGCACAGGGCGACGACAGGCGCTGGCAGGCCGCCGCACGGCGGGTCCTGGCGCTGGCCGGGGAACGGCGACCGCCGGCCGAGCTCATGCCGGCGATCGAAGCCGCCCAGGTGGCGGTTTCGCACCCCTGACACCATCGTGGAAACACCACGGCCCGGATCGACGCCAGCATCCAATTGCATGAAATCCATGGAAAACATCATTCCATCATCCAATCCACACCGGATCGACACGACACGCCGCGCCGCCGCGACACAGGCTCGGGGGCCGGATGCGCTGGGCCGCCGGCTCCCGCCGCGGGCGACGTTGCATTCGAACCATCAGGGGGACGTATCAGGGGACTGTCTCCCGCCATGCCGGCCTGGCCCGGCATGGCGGGTCACTCAACACCTAGGGAGAAACTCGATGTTCACTCGTACACGCTTGCTCGCAGGTGCGCTGTCGGCGCTTGCCCTGGCCTTGCCGGCCTTCGCTCAGGGGGGCGACCCGGCACCGCAACCGCGGACCTCGCCGGCCCAGGCCGAAGACCCCGCGCTCCAGGCCCGGCTCGATGCCGAGGAAAAGAGGCTGCTCGCCGTCCGCGCGGCCTTCCCGCCGCTGTTCGCCGAGGCCTATGCGCAGTACCCGCAGATTCCCGAGGGCGTGCTCGAAGCGATCGCGTATTCGCAAAGCCGCTGGATGCCGCTGGCCGCCGAAGCCGGCCACGACGAAAATCATCATCACATGCCCACCGCCCACGGCGTGATGGGCCTGTACGGCGGTGAAGGCTTCACCGACCAGTTGGGCCAGGCCGCGGCGCTGCTCGGCGTGCCCGCCGACCTCATCGCCAGCGACGGCCGCTACAACATCCTCGCCGCCGCCGCCCTGCTGGCGCGCGAGATCGACGCCGATTCCCGCGGCCGCCACGGCAAGGCCGCCCCGGCGCCGGAAGACATCGCCGAGGCGCTGGCGCGCTACGCCGGCTTCACCCCGGTCCAAGGCAAGAGCGCCATCGACGACTTCGCCCGGGAAAGCTTCGTGTTCGACGTGCTGCTGGCGATGGATCGCGGCGTGAACGAGAAGGGCATGGTGGTGCCCGAGCGCGCGGTGCAATGGGAAAAGGCGTTCCCGGTGGAAAAACTGGTGCGGTTGCGCGCGCCGTTCGTGCGGCTGGACGTCAGCAAGAACCTCATCGACACCGGCGACTTCGCCATCGACCCGATCAGCGAGACCCTGATCGAAACCCATCCGGCCAAATCCGGCGATGCCGCCGCCAAGAGCGCGGACTACGGCCCGGCCCTCTGGAATCCGGCGCATTCGAGCAACTACACCGCCTCGCGCAGCGCGGCCGTGAGCGCCGTGACCATCCACACCGCGCAGGGCAGCTATGCCGGCACGATTTCCTGGTTCAAGAACTCCGCCGCCAACGTCAGCGCGCACTACGTGATCCGCAGTTCCGACGGCCAGGTCACGCAGATGGTGCGCCACGCCCACACCGGCTGGCACGTGCGCGACCACAACAGCTACACGCTGGGCATCGAGCACGAGGGCTACGTCAACAACAGCTCCTGGTACACCACCGCGATGTACAACGCCTCCGCCGCGCTGGTGCGGCATTTCTGCGCCAGCTACAGCGCCATCTCCTGCGCATCGGCCTACAAGGGCGCGCCCAGCAGCGGCATCAACGTGCTGCCCGCCAGCGTGAAGATCAAGGGACACCAGCACTACAGCGGCAACACCCACACCGATCCGGGCATCCACTGGAACTGGGCGCACTACCACGGCCTGCTCAATCCCGGCAGCGGCGGTGGCGGCAGCGGCGGCACCCGCATCCTGGCCTCCTTCGAAAGCACCGTCGGCCCGTTCAACACCTCGCCGGCCTATTCGGGCAGCACCACCGGCATCTCCACCGCCTCCACCGCGCAGCGCGACTGCACCATGCGCAGGAACGGCAACTGCTCCTTGCAGGTGAAGCTGGTGGACAACCCCGGCACCTCCGCCGCCTGGGCGGTGCGCCTGCTCTCCGGCGGCGGCACGCCGTCGGCCAACACCGGCCTGAGCCGCGCCAACGGCAGGGTCGGCTTCTGGGTGTATTCCGGCGGCACCGGCATGAGCGCGGCCATCGGCATCGACGACAGCGACGGCACCGAGCGCTCCATCGCCCGCACCATCCCGGCCAATACCTGGACCTACCTGGAATGGAACCTGGCCGATGCCAACCAGTGGAACGCCTGGGTCGGCGGCAACGGCGCGATCACCGCCTCCACCGTCACGCTGGATGCGATCTGGCTGTACCGCGCCCAGACCGCCTACAACGTCTTCGTCTACATCGACGACGTGCAGATCAGGAACTGAGCTCGCCCCGGGCGACAGCCAAGGCCGCGCCGCCGTATCGGCGCGGCCTTCGATGCAGCGGCCGAGGCCAGGCACCCGGTTGCCGTGGCCGGCGAATGCCGCAAAGCGCACGGCCCCGCCGAAGCGGGGCCGTGCCGGACCGCAATGCGGGCGACGACGCTTACGCCGCGTGCCGCTTGTCGTCGTAGAACTGTTCTTCCTCGGTGGAGCCGGTCAGCGCGGTGACGGACGAGGCGCCGCCCTGGATCACGGTGGTCACGTCGTCGAAGTAGCCCGCGCCCACTTCCTGCTGGTGGCTGACGAAGGTGTAGCCCTTCTCGCGCGCGGCGAATTCCGGTTCCTGCACCTGCTCCACATAGTGGCGCATGCCTTCGCCGCGTGCGTAGTCGTGGGCGAACTTGAAGGTGTTGAACCAGTTGATGTGGATGCCGGCGAGCGTGATGAACTGGTACTTGTAGCCCAGCGCGGAGAGCTCGTCCTGGAACTTGGCAATCGTCTTGTCGTCCAGGTTCTTCTTCCAGTTGAAGCTCGGCGAGCAGTTGTAGGAGAGCAGCTTGCCCGGGTGCTTTGAAAGCACGGCCTGCGCGAATTCGCGCGCGAAGCCCAGGTCCGGCGTGCCGGTTTCGCACCACACCAGGTCCGCATGCGGCGCATAGGCGACGCCGCGCGAGATGGACTGCTCCAGGCCGTTCTTGACCCGGTAGAAACCTTCGGAGGTGCGCTCGCCGGTGAGGAAGGGCTGGTCGTTGGCGTCGTGGTCGGAGGTGATGAGGTTGGCGGCCTCGGCATCGGTGCGGGCCAGCACGATGGTGGGCACGCCGAGCACGTCGGCGGCCAGGCGCGCGGCGACGAGCTTCTGGATCGCCTCGGAGGTGGGCACGAGCACCTTGCCGCCCATGTGGCCGCACTTCTTCACGGCGGCGAGCTGGTCTTCGAAATGCACCCCGGCGGCACCGGCGACGATCATGTTCTTCATCAGCTCGTAGGCGTTGAGCACGCCGCCGAAGCCGGCCTCGGCATCGGCCACGATGGGCAGGAAGAAGTCGATGGCGTCCTCTTCCTTCACCTTGCCGTCGAAGATCGCCTTCCACTGGATTTCATCGGCGCGCTGGAAGGTGTTGTTGATGCGGCGGACCATCGTGGGCACCGAGTCGTAGGCGTAGAGCGACTGGTCCGGGTACATGGTTTCGGAGGTATTGCCATCGGCGGCGACCTGCCAGCCGGAGAGATACACCGCTTCCAGCCCGGCCTTGGCCTGCTGCATCGCCTGCCCGGCGGAGATCGCGCCGAAGGCGTTGACGTAACCCTTCTTCGCCTCGCCGTTGACCAGCTTCCAGAGCTTCTCCGCGCCGCGCTTGGCGAGTGTGTGCTCAGGTTGCAGGCTGCCGCGCAGACGCACCACGTCGGCGGCCGAGTACGGGCGCTTGACCAGCGCCCAGCGCGGGTCGGTGTTCCATTCGTTCTGCAGGGCGTCGATCTGTTGCTGGCGGGTGGTCATCGAAAGGTTCCTTACGGGGTGGGGCAGGGAGGAGAAAAGCGGGGTGTGGTCGGATCAGATCCGCTCGTAGGCGGGCAGGGTGAGGAAGTCGGCCAGTTCGTCGGCGTGGGTGAGTTCGGAAAGCAGCGCCATCGCCTCGGGGATCTTCGACTGGCCGGGCAGGCCGCTGTCGGGCAGGCGCTGGGGCACGCGCGCCAGCACCACGTCGAACCAGGCGAAGTCGATGGGCGCGCCGTCCTCGAACACCTGCTCGCCCACGTGCAGCCACTGCCACAGTTGGGCGCGAGAGATTTCAGCGGTGGCGGCGTCCTCCATCAGGTGGTGGATCGGCACGCAGCCCAGGCCATCGAGCCAGGCGGCCAGGTACCGTACGCAGACGTCGATGTTGGCGGTGAAGCCGTCGCGGGTGATGTTGCCGCCGCTGGGCGCGATCAGGGTGTCGCGCTCGGCGCTGACGTCCTCGCGCGCGATGTGCAGGTTGTTCGGGCCGGCCATGTGCGCGTCGAACACGGACTGCGCCACCGGGATCAGCGCCGGATGCGCCACCCAGGTGCCGTCGTGGCCGTTCGTCACCTCGCGCAGCTTGTCGGCCTTCACCCGGGCGAGGGCCTGCTCGTTGGCGGCCGGGTCGTTGTTGATCGGGATCTGCGCCGCCATGCCGCCCATCGCGAACGCGCCGCGGCGGTGGCAGGTCTTGATCAGCAGTTGCGAGTACGCGCTCAGGAACGGCACGCCCATGTTCACCTGCGCGCGCTCGGGCAGCACGCGGTCGGCGTGGCGGCGGAAGGTCTTGATGTAGGAGAAGATGTAGTCCCAGCGCCCGCAGTTGAGGCCCACGACGCGGCCGCGCAGCGCGTGCAGGATCTCGTCCATCTCGAACACCGCCGGCAGCGTTTCGATCAGCACGGTGGCCTTCATCGTGCCGATGGGCAGGTGCAGGCGGACTTCGAGGAAGGCCATCACCTCGTCCCACAGCGCCGCCTCCTCCATCGCCTGCAACTTGGGCAGGTAGAAGTACGGGCCACGGTCGCGCGCATGCAGGGCGGCGGCGTTGTGCAGCGCGAACAGGGCGAGATCGAAGATGCCGCCGGACAGGCGCTGGCCATCGACGAGCACGTGCTTTTCGGAAAGATGCCAGCCGCGCGGGCGCACGATCAGCACCGTGCCCGCGTCCTTGCGCAGCGCGTAGTGCTTGCCGGGCTTTCCGTCTTCAGAAGCGGGCGCGGTGAAGCTGATGTCGCCGTTCACCGCATCGCGCAGGTTGATCTGGCCTTCCACCTGGTTGGCCCAGGTCGGGCTGGTGGAGTCCTCGAAGTCGGCCATGAACACCTTCGCGTCGGAGTTCAGGGCGTTGATGATCATCTTGCGGTCCACCGGGCCGGTGATTTCCACGCGGCGGTCCTGCAAGGCGGCCGGGATCGGGGCCACGCGCCAGTCCGATTCGCGGATCGAGCGGGTGTCGGCGCGGAAATCCGGCAGCTCGCCGGCATCCAAGCGCGCCTGCCGCTCGCGCCGCGCCGCCAGCAGCGCCTGGCGCTGCGGCTCGAAGCGGCGGTGCAGTTCGGTCAGGAGCGCCAGCGCGGCGGGCGTCAGTACGGTGTCGTAGCCCGGTGCCAGCGGTGCGGTGATCTCGATAGCGGAGTGGATGGACGCATCGGCCATGTCGGCTCCTGTGACGGGCTGCGGAAACGGGCGGCCACCGTAGTCCCGGAACGACACTTTGCCAACACAAATGTTTCAATGGATAGTATTAACTTTCCAAATATTAGGTTCCTTGGAACCCGCCCACCATGAGCAACCCCGCCGCCCGCTACTACTACAAAGGCAGCCGACTCAAGCAGTTGCGTGCGTTCTGCCATGCCGCCCGGCTCGGCTCGGTGACGCGCGCGGCCGAGGCGCTGTTCCTCAGCCAGCCCGCCGTGAGCCTGCAACTGGGCGCGCTGGAGGGCGAACTGGGCGTCAAGCTGTTCGAGCGCCAGGGCCGCCGCCTCAACCTCACCCACGAAGGCCAGGCGCTGTACGACCTGGCGCGGCCGCTGGTGGACGGGCTGGATGCGCTCGACGGCGAGTTCCGCAACCGCTTGCGCGGCATGTCGGCCGGCGAGCTGAACATCGCCGCCGGTAGCTCGACCATCCTCTACTTCCTGCCGCCGCTGGTGGAGGCCTTCCGCGCCGCGCATCCGGAAGTGCAGCTCAAGCTGCACAACGTCACCGGCAAGGACGGGCTGGCGATGATCCGTTCGGACGAAGTCGATCTGGCCGTCGGCTCCATGCTCGACGTGCCCACGGACCTCGACTACGCCCCGGTGCGCAGCTTCGACCCGATGCTGATCGCCCCGCTCGGGCATCCGCTCGCCACCGCGCACCCGCTGACGCTGGAGGACCTCTCCCCCTTCGGCCTGATCCTGCCGCCCAAGCGCCTGACCACCTATCGCCTCGTCGATCTGGTCTTCCAGCAACGCCGCGTGCCCTACACCGTGGCGCTGGAAGTGGGCGGCTGGGAAATCATCAAGCAATACGTGGCGATGGGCCTGGGAATCTCCATCGTCACCGGCATCTGCCTCACCGATACCGATCACGAGCGCCTGGCGGTGCGCAACCTGCGTGCCTATTTCCCCCCGCGCAGCTATGGCGTGGTGATCCGCAAGGGCAAGTACCTCTCGCCGCAGGCTCGCGCATTCGTGGATCTGGTGAAGCCCTCGCTGTTTGCCCGGCGCGACTGGTTCGAAGGCGGGCATTCGGAACGCTAGGGCGCGCCGTCCATCGGAGCGGCCGGCATGGGTCCTGGATGTTGCGCGGCACCTGACGCCGGGCAAATCGACACCGGGTCCATTGCCCCGCAAGACGACGGTCTTTCGACCTGCGTTGCGACGATTGGATTCGAACGGCTGGACAGGCGCCCATACCCGGCATGCGCCAACGCACCGAACCCCGCATCCCCATTCGGACGGAATATTCCATGGCAGTGCCCACGCCCTGAAGCCCTAGCCCGGGGCGGCTTATGCACATGGCGTACAATTTTTCCCGCCGAGATTCGAAGATGACCGGGCAGGAATGAAATAGACCAGCATGCGCATCGATCCCAGGGCACTTCTCGCCACCTCCGCCGCACTTTTCCCTGTCGTTCTTGCGGCAAGTGTCCTGTTCCCTGCCGGGCTGTTGCGGGAGGTGGACTGGCACCTCCACCTTTGCTGGCTCCAGGGTTTTTCCCAGGGCCTCCATGAAGGGGCCTGGTATCCACGATGGATCGATGGCGCCAACGAAGGGCTGGGGGGCCCGATCTTTCTTTACTACGCGCCGCTCGCCTATTACATCGGCGGCGCGTTTGTATCGGCCGGGTTTTCGACCGCCTTCGCGCTGAAGGCGATCTACCTGCTCTCTCTCCTGCTTTGCGCGACCGGGCTGTACCGCTGGCTCGCACCCGTCGCCGGAAGGCATGCCGCCATCCTACTGGGCGCGGCCGGAATGGCGACGCCCCAGCTCACGCAGTTCGCGTTCCTCTACAACATGCCCGCATCGGCGCTGGCCGTCGGATTGATGCCCTGGATCGGATACGCACTGGAGCGCAAGGGGAGGCGGAGTACCTGCGTACTCGTATTGTCCGCGGCGCTTGCCGCGCTGATGCTGAGCCACACCATCAGCGCGTTCCAGATCATGTTCTTTCTGGCGCTCGCCGGCATGCTCGGGTCGCTGTTCCGGCACACCCGGAGCCGTGCGCTCGACCTGTTGCTGCCTTCCGCCCTTCTCGCCGCCTGCCTGGCGGCCGTCTACATCGTCCCGATGGCGACATCGCTGGGATGGATCCACCACGAACAGTTCATCGCTCCATCGGCATGGCGCATCCACGCCAACCTGCTGTTCTCGGGCGGCGAGTCGCCCAGTGGGCCGTCCACGCACGGAGCCGATCTTTTCGAGATACCCAATGCATTGGCGCTGGGAATACTGCTCCTGGCAACGGCGATCCTCATGCGCCGCGGCATGACGACCGCATCCTTCGCCTGGATCGCATACGCCGGATTCGCCCTGCTCGCATTCGCGCTGATGACCCCGCTCTCCTCGGCACTCTATGAGCGCGTCGACGTGCTGCGCTACATGCAATACGGCTGGCGGTGGCAGGCGGTGTTCGTTCTGTGCGTGTTGCGCGTCGTTGCGGCGGCGCTCCGCCCTGCCGAAGCGCATCCGCGGCCCACACCGAACGCCACCTCCCATCCCGGCAGCCGGGACCTCATCCGAACCGGAACGAACATCGCCATGGCGGCAGGCGCCATCGCGATCGCCGGATGGAACGCGAACCTGCTTGCGCCGATGCTCGGCCTGAAGGGTGCCGACCCTGGAACGCACCGCGTCGCGCAGGACGAGGCCGAACGCCACGCGGCGCGTTGCATCTGGCGGGATCCCATCTATCGCCCCATTGCCATGGGGCACGGGTGGAACCGGCCACTGGACCAGCTCCCGCGAGAACCGCACGTCCTTTCCGGACGGGTGCATGTCCTTGGCTCGCAATTGGCGCATCAGCGAAAACGCTACGACATCGTCGCCGACGTCGAATCACGCATCGTTTTCCCGGTACTGAACTTCCCGGGCTGGCAGGTGACTGTCGATGACCGGACGACCATCGCCGACGGCCTTCCCGGAGACGGCCGGATCGCACTCGACATCGAGCGGGGGCGACACCGCATCGAACTACTCTGGGAACCCCCGCCAAGCGCTCATGCGGCCGGCATCGTTTCTGGTATTGCCTGGGTTGCATGGAGCGCCCTGCTCCTGTCTGTGATTCGTCGCTCCAGTCGTACCCGGAATGGCTCTCCAAGAGGCACGACCTAATGCACCGACAGGCGTTCCGGACGGCGCTTCTCGCGGTGGATCAGGCGGCCTTCGTAGCGCTCCTCAGCGCTGCCAGCGGTGGCGTGGATCTCGAAGGCGTAGGCACCGAAGGCCAGGTCCTGCGGCAACAGATCGAAGGCGTGCACGCCCTCGTCCGTGGCCTGGGCCTGCACGGCGTGCCAGGCGACATCGCCGCGCTGGCCGTCCTCGTCCAGGGCGTAGAAGGCGATGTCCACCGTGGCCGGCTGGCCAACCGCATAGAAGAAGCGCGTGGACGCGGCGCACACGTAGCCGGTCTGGATGCTGCGCGCTCTGCGGCTTCTACGAGAAGTGATCGCGCTAAGACGGAAACGATGTCTGCTATCACGGCGCTTGTCTGCGGCGAGCGAGACGCGCTTCGGGTTGGCGCGTGCTGATGCCATCATGCCCAGACGACGCCAATGAAGGACCTGACGATACGGCGATCTGACAGATTGCGATGGTGTGGCGATCCAGCCATCTGCTGCGCCTATCCCCTTTGCCAATAGATGAGACTAGAGCGTCGGACTCAGGTCATGACATCAGAGAACCGCTTGGTGGGGCGTAGGAGTTTTCCTATTCTCAAACCTCGTACCTGCATGTGTTGTGGTTCGATGTTGAGCACTGACCATCCAGCAAGATGGCAATTGGTGAATTTCGTCCGAGGCTGTGTGAAAACTCTCCTGCAAAATTGAAGCTGGTCAAGAATAGACCAGTTGAGCACTCCTCTGCGAAATCTAGAGTGTCGGGAGAGTACAGAAGGCTCAGAATTCACGAGGGGCGGCTGTATTAACGGAATCTTGAGATTTCACACAGCCTCGGCCAAGAGCAGATATCATGTGTCTACGAAGCGCGCCCGGCCTAGTCAGTAGCAGTATCCAATGACACCATTTCTTCCAGCACCTCAAGCACTGCTCGCCCAGTAATCAGAAAGCGGTTTGCCTTACTCCAAAGCAGAGCATTAAAGGAAGGCCCTACACCTTCAGCTAACGAGTAGCACTGATTGGCAGGCTCAGCGTGCATGTCATCCATTACAAGAATCCGCGTTGGACTAAGTGGAAAAGTGATGATTGCACCCTCAGTTTCGACCCCATGCCGATCAAGTGTCTCATGGTGCAGACATACGGGATTATCTGTCGTGATAAATGTCTCCTTGTCTGCAATAACGACTGCCCAACGTTTCTTAAGGAAAATTTCGGCTAGTCGAATGCCCTCGGAACGGACAAAATAACAAAAGAAGCGATCATGCTCATTCTTGCCCCAAGCCTGATATTCGCGCCAATTATCCATTGATAAGATGCGCCTTTCTCCTTTTACCTCGAATTCAATTGCATTAAACCCGCCTTCGGACATGAACGATACAGCCCTAATAGTCTTCACGATCTGCGCATGTATCTGTTCCACTTCCGTCCGGACTCGCGGGTTTCGTAGATACATGACCGCTGCGAATAGCGCGAGGCCTTTACGTACTTCACACCTATCGATCGATACGCGGCCTTCGGCTAGCGCAGGCCATAGATGGGCTAACGTGTCCTCGAGCCCGGTGATGAGGTCGTCCAGTGCCCAGTCTCGTATGCCTGAATGCATTTGAGGCGCGTATAGATGACGCTTTCCGCATACGTTCCTCACATTGGTGAGCTTTTCATTCCCATCAGACTCTTGCTTCGAGAATATCCAAACTTGCGGTTGACCGGAGCCACGTGTTTCGGGCGTGGCGAAATAGCGAAGGTAAAACTGAGGAACCCAGTGGTGATTCTTAGGCCGACTCCTTGTTCCGGGGCTTTTTCGCATACTCATTGGGATGGACATCACGGGTCACGACAATAGATAACCACTCAGCGGGGCATGGGGTTTTCTGGTTCTCAAAGCCACCACCGCTCAATGAAATGTGTGGACTTAACTCATCCCTTCCCTAAGGGCTCTTTCTTAGCGATAGAATTTCGGGCTTTGGCAGCAAGCCGCTGCCAATCCTGAAGTAATGCGCCATCCAGCCTGATAACTTCCCCTACCTTAACCAGTTTCCCAACCCGCATCGGATCATCAAACTCAACCTCAGTGTATTGTATGCCTTCACTGCCAGATGGAGATGACTCGATTAGAACTACAAGCGCCTGATCTTCTTTTACTAGCTTAGAATCGTTGACGGGATTTTGTAGAGATTCTTTTGATTCAACATCCCCTGATAATTCCGCACCTCTCTTTCGCCATAAATTATACAATTCAAAAGCACCTATTGCCGTCGTAAGAAATCCCAACGAAATAGCCAATATCCCCACAATCATTGCATCCATAACCACTTCTCCGACCAATATGCCCCTGTCCACAACCACCAAATGAACGCAAGCGACATAGGAATCGCCAGAATTCTTGATAAACTAAACCTCCTCTCACCCTCTTCAAACCTTGCCCTCAATGCATCGAGCAATAAAAGAATAAAAAGAAACAGCATCCAGGAAGTCGCAAAAAGCACATGCCCTATAGAAATTGCACCCGAATAATAGATTGCACCGAAAAATGCACCTCCAGCTATGAGGTACAAGGTATATCCTATATGTGCAACGTGCCCGACAATTTCATCTTTAATCTTATCAGCAACCCGCCCCTTTTCAACCAAGGCGATGTGTAAGATAACTAAAATCAATAACCCTAGAATTACAAAGGTGGAGTTCACAAGAATCCCCACTCTGAAATTATCACATGAAAAAATATTGCATTTCATAAGATCCATAATTCCCCCTAACGTCATCCAGACCATTGCTCTTTGGTGTCCTGCGCAATGAAATTTTGCCAACGCGAGCGAATTACGTCTGCAAGTTACATTGGATCATACTTCCCTCTGCGACTAAGAATTACTGATCGAGCATAGTTCAATTCTGAACAGGAATTCTGAAGCTCACTACGGATGAGCGTCCAGATCAATTAGCATGTTTGCCGGCAAGGCGTGTCTACTCACTGTCTCATCGCCTCTCAAACCCTGGAGATGACGAAGCGAACCAATGATGTTTCGAAGACTATTCCAGCCCCGACCTCCTATCAACTGTGGTACGGCATCAAAGGGATGGTCTATGAAACCCATCCCTCGGTGTCCGCCAATCAGATGTGGCCGGCGGCCTGCACTATACGTCGTGCCTTGCCGGCATTTGTTGTCGCGCACCACCTGCGAATCGATGTCCGAACTCCAGCCGCGGCCCAGCGCGGTGCGGTCGTCGCCGGAGTGCGAGGCGTAGGTGCGGGTGAAGCGCAGGCCCGGGCCGCGGCCGCCGAGGGCGGCATCCTCCACCGACACCACGGCGTGGCCGTCGTACAGGTCCACACCTTTGGCGAAGGGGTGGGACAGCGGCAGGGCGCCACGGCGCTTCTCGCGGTGGATCAGGCGGCCTTCGTAGCGCTCCTCCACATCGCCAGCAGTGGCGTGGATCTCGAAGGCGTAGGCACCGAAGGCCAGGTCCTGCGGCAACAGGTCGAAGGCGTGCACGCCCTCGGCCGTGGCCTGGGCCGGCACGGCCTGCCAGGCCACGTCGCCGCGCTGGCCGTCCTCGTCCAGGGCG
>JBBCJS010000095.1:0-14003 GCA_037190825.1 Chiayiivirga flava | reverse complement strand
CGCATCCGCGCCACGAAGGCGCGCGGGACGCGCAGCGGGAAGCCCGCCGCGTCGGCGGGAACGCGCGCGGCCAGGTGGGCCAGGTCCAGCGCGGCGAGCAGCTCGCGCGGGCTGGCGATGGCCTCGCGGTATTGGCGCCGCCAGTCGGCGGGCTGCGTGGGAAGGGGGCTTGCGGGTATCATGGCGTGCTTGGTCGGCGCAGCGCCGACTTGGATCGACCATTTTAGCCGCAAGCGCGGCAGAACACGGAGTTAACGCATGGCCACCCTGGGCATGAACGACGTCAAGAACGGCATGAAGATCATCGTGGACGGGCAGCCGTGCGTGATCGTGGACACCGACTACATCAAGCCCGGCAAGGGCCAGGCCTTCACCCGCGTGAAGTACCGCAACATCAAGAGCGGCCGCGTGGTGGAGCTGACGATGAAGTCCACCGACACGCTGGAAACGGCCGACGTGGTGGACACGGACATGCAGTACCTCTACAGCGACGGCGAGTTCTGGCACTTCATGCAGCCGGACACCTTCGAGCAGCACACCGCCGACGAGAACGTCATGGCCGATACGGCCAAGTGGCTCAAGGGCGAGGAAGAATGCGTGGTGACGCTGTGGAACGGCAGCCCGCTGGCGGTGACGCCGCCCAACTTCGTCGAGCTGAAGATCGTGGAGACCGATCCGGGCGTGCGCGGCGATACCTCTGGCGGCGGCGGCAAGCCCGCCAAGCTGGAAACCGGCGCGGTGGTGCGCGTGCCGCTTTTCGTGGCGCAGGAAGAAGTGATCCGCGTGGATACGCGCACGGGCGAGTACGTCTCCCGCGTGAAGTGAAACACGGACCCTGGGACGGATGCCGTCGGAAAGCCATCTCCTTACCGTTGGAGAACTGCATTGCGCCGGCATCTTCCATGGTTCCTGATCGACCTTGGTGTGGCCACCAAGGGGCGAGATTGCGAGGCTGCCGGTGGTAGTCATTCCTGGTACAACAAGGACAACGGGAACAGCGCCTGCTATCACTGCAAGGTGGTTCGGCCGGGGCGCTTGTGGGAACGTTCCGTTGACTGACGGCTCACTTGGCTGATCGACGAATGGCTGAATCCGACGCGCTCGAGTCCTGCGATCTGCTGATCCAAGCCCGCTGGGTCATCCCGGTCCAGCCGCACGGCGTGGTGCTCGAGGACCACGCCGTCGCGGTGGAAGGCGGGCGCATCGTGGCGGTGCTGCCCTCGCGCGAGGCCCGCACGCGCTTCGCGCCGAAGGAACGCGTCGAGCTGCCGCACAGCGCGTTGATCCCCGGCCTGGTCAACGCGCACACGCACAATCCGATGACGCTGATGCGCGGGGTCGCCGACGACCTGCCGCTGATGCAGTGGCTCACCGGCCACATCTGGCCGATCGAGGGCGCGGTGATCGGCCCGGATTTCTGCGCCGATGGCGTGGAACTGGCCGTGGCCGAGATGCTGCGCGGCGGCACGACCTGCTGCAA
This sequence comes from Chiayiivirga flava, assembly GCA_037190825.1. Taxonomy (GTDB): domain Bacteria; phylum Pseudomonadota; class Gammaproteobacteria; order Xanthomonadales; family Xanthomonadaceae; genus Denitratimonas; species Denitratimonas flava_A. The sequence continues at coordinate 12,523 of JBBCJS010000095.1, read as the reverse complement.
CGAGAACTATTTCTTCCCCGATGCCATCGGCGCGGTCTACGAGCGCGCGGGCTTCCGCTGCCGCCTCGGCCTGCCGGTGATCCAGTTCCCCACCGCCTGGGCCGGTTCGCAGGACGAGTACTTCGACAAGGCGCTGGCGGTGCACGCGCACTTCGGGGGAAGCGCGCTGGTGTCCACCGCGTTCGCGCCGCATGCGCCATACACCGTGAGCGATGCCAGCTTCGAGCGCATCCGGGATCTGTCCGCGGACCTGGATATCCCGGTGCACTGCCACATCCACGAAACCGCGCAGGAAGTGGCCGATTCGATCAAGGAGCACGGCCAGCGCCCGCTGGCGCGCCTGCATCGGCTGGGGCTGGTGAACGAGCGCCTGATCGCGGTGCACATGACCCAGCTCACCGACGAGGAAATCGGGTTGTGCGCGCACTGCGGCGTCTCGGCCGTGCATTGCCCCGAATCCAATCTCAAGCTGGCCTCCGGCTTCTCGCCGGTCGAGGCCATGCGGCGCGCCGGCGTCAACGTCGCGCTCGGCACCGACGGCTGCGCCAGCAACAACGACCTGGACATGTTCGGCGAGATGCGCACGGCCGCCCTGCTCGCCAAGGGCGTGGCGCAGGACGCCGCCGCGCTCGACGCCGCCTCGGCGCTGCGCATGGCCACGCTCGACGGCGCGCGTGCGCTGCACCTGGCCGGCGACATCGGCTCCATCGAGCCGGGCAAGTTCGCCGACCTCGTTGCCGTGCGGCTCGACGATCTGGAAACCCAGCCGCTCTACCACCCGATCTCGCAACTGGTCTACGCCACCGGCCGGCACCAGGTGCACTGGGTCTGGATCGGCGGCAAGGCGCGCCTGCGCGAGCGCGAACTGGTCGACGTGGACGTCGCCGCGCTCGTGGCCAAGGCGCGCGGCTGGCGCGAGCGCATCGTGGCGCTGCCGCGCCCGTGATCCGCCGTTGCACTGGATGGAGCTTCCCGCATGAACACCGCGACCGCCGTCAACGCCGATCCGGCCGAACTGGCCAAGTTCTCGCAACTGGCCGCGCGCTGGTGGGATCCCGAAGGCGAGTCGCGCCCGCTGCATGACCTGAATCCCGAGCGCCTGGCCTACGTGCGCGAACGCTGCGCGCTGCGTGGCGCGCGCGTGCTCGACGTGGGCTGCGGCGGCGGCCTGCTGTCCGAGGCGCTGGCGGGCGAGGGCGCGTCCGTCACCGGCATCGACATGGCGCAGGCGCTGATCGACGTGGCGCGGCTGCACCTGCACGAATCCGGCCGCAGCGTGGATTACCGCTGCATGCCGGTCGAGGCGCTGGCCGATGACGCGCCGGCGTCGTTCGATGCCGTCGCCTGCATGGAAATGCTCGAACACGTGCCCGATCCCGGCTCGGTGGTCGCCGCCTGCGCGCGCCTGCTCAAGCCCGGCGGCCGGCTGTTCCTGTCCACGCTCAATCGCACCCCGCAGGCATTCGCGCTCGCCATCGCCGGGGCCGAATACGTGCTGCGCCTGCTGCCGCGCGGCACGCACGAGTACCGCCGCTTCATCCGCCCTTCCGAACTGGCGCAGGCGCTGCGCGCCGCCGGGCTGGAGCTTTCGGATGTCTCGGGCCTGCACTACAACCCGCTCACGCGCCGTACCTGGCGTGGTGGCTCCACCGCGGTGAACTACCTGGCCTGCGCGACGAAATCGGCGTGAGCAGCCTGGTCCCGCTGGCGCTGTTCGACCTGGACGGCACTCTGGTCGATTCGGCCGCCGACCTGGCCGCCGCGGTCAACGACGTGCGCGCGCCGCTGGCGCTCGCGCCCGTGCCGGTGGCGCAGGTGCGCGGCGCGATCTCGGCCGGGGCGAGGGCGATCCTGGCTTGCGGGATTCCCGAATTGCCCGAAGCCGAGCGCGACGCGCGGCTAGATGCCTTCCTCCACTTCTACCGCGCCCGCATCGGCCGCCATGGCGGCCTGTTTCCCGGCATCGCACAGGTCCTGGCGCGGCTCGAAGCCGCGGGCTCGCGCTGGGGCGTGGTCACCAACAAGCGCGAGGACCTGGCGCGCGTCGTGCTCGACCGGCTCGATCTTTCCCCGCGCTGCGCCGTGCTGATCGGCGGAGACACGCTGGCGCGCTGCAAGCCCGATCCGTTGCCCGTCCTCACCGCCTGCGAGCGCCTGGGCGTGCCGTCCTCGCGCGCCGCTTTCGTGGGCGACGACGCGCGCGACGTCGCCGCCGGGCGTGGCGCGGGCGCGCGGACCATCGCGGTGCGCTGGGGTTTCCACGTGGCTGGGGACGATCCGGCAGGCTGGGGTGCCGATGCCGTGGTCGATACGCCCGCCGATCTTCTGCGCGATGGCGCGCTGCGCGCATGAGCGAGGCTTCGCTCCACGACGAGGACGCCTCGGCCGTCGACAGCCACATCGCCAAATGGCTGGCGCGCGAGCCGGAGATGGAAACCGCGCTGGCCTTCGCCGGCGCCGGAAAGCGTCGCGCGATGCTGTGGGAGGCGCTGCTCAACGAGTGGCTGGAGGCCACCTTCGATCTTTCCGATACCGGCGTGGCGCAGGTCAAGCTGGCGTGGTGGGGCGATGCGCTGGCGAAGGCGTCCACCGAGTCCCCGCACCCGCTGGTGCGCGCCTTCGCGCAGGAAACCGGCGCGGCCGTCGCGCCGTCGCTGTGGCGCGGCGTGGCGCACGCGACACTGGAGCTGGCGACGCTGGATGCTTCGCCCACCGATGTTTCCGCATTGCTCGCCACCCGTCTGCCATTGGCGCGTGCGCTCGCGGCCGTGGAAACCGCGCTGTGGCCGCAGGCCGGCGCGGGCGATGCCGGCGCGCTGGCGCGTTCGCTGGTGGTGCGGCAGTGGCGCGGGCACCGGCGTGGACGCGCGCCGCAACCGGGCTGGCTGCCGCTGCAACTCTTGGCCCGGCACGACCTGCGCGCCCAGGCCGTCTACGAAGGCAGCGATGTCGCCGCCAGCCAGCCGCTGTTCTCCGATCTGGCCGCGACCTTGCTCGCCGAGGCCCCGCCGCTCGCCGGCCCACGCCTGCGCCGCATCCGCAGCCGGTTCGATGCGCTTGCACTGGCGCGCCTGCGCGACGGCCGGTCCGAGCCGTTTTCCGCTTCCGGTTTCGGCATCGTCTGGCAGTGCTGGCGCGCGGCGCGCGGCGCGCCGGCCTGATGGGGTTCTCGTCATTCCCGCCTTCGCGGGAATGACGGATGATCAAGGTCGCTCCCATGTCGTTCTGATTCATCTATTCCTTGACCCCATGCACGATCATTCACCACCCATTGCGGTGCCCGATCCGCAAGAACTCCCCACGATGACCGATTCGCTCTCCCCGACCGCCGCCGCCATCGACACGCTCGCCGACGAAGTGGCGCGCCAGCCGCAGGCGCGTTTCGCGGCGCTGGACCGCGTCGGCATGCGCGACATCGAGATGCCGGTGCGCGTGGCGCTGGGAGGCGAGATGTGCCTGATCCCGGCGCAGGTATCGGCGGCCGTCGATCTGCGCGATCCGTCCGCACGCGGCATCCACATGTCGCGGCTGTATCGATTGTGCGACGAACACCTCGGCCGCGCCGCGCTGGATGCCGGCGGCCTGCGCGCGCTGCTGGACGCCATGCTCGCATCGCATGCCGGCCTGTCGAGGTACGCGGGCGTGGAGATCGGATTCACCCTGCCGCTGCGGCGCCAGGCGCTGCGCAGCGGGCTGTCCGGCTGGCGGCAGTACCCGGCGCGTATCGAAGCCTCGCGCGATGCCTCGCGCTGGCGCTGCACGGTTGAAACCGACGTGTTGTATTCGAGCACCTGCCCTGGTTCGGCCGCGATGGCGCGGCAGGTGGTGGGCCGGCGCTTCGTGGAAACCTTCGGCCAGGGCCAGGTCGATGCCGCCGTCGTGGCGCGTTGGCTGGAATCGCCCGAAGGCGGCGCGGCCACGCCGCACGCGCAACGCTCGCGCGCCCGCGTGCGCGTTGCGCTGGCAGGCGATGTGCATGGCGCGCTGCCGCTGGAAGCGCTGGTCGATGCCGTCGAAGAGGCGCTGAAAACGCCGGTGCAGGGTGCGGTCAAGCGCATCGACGAGCAGGAATTCGCCCGCCTCAACGGCGAGAATCCGATGTATTGCGAGGACGCCGCGCGGCGCATCCGCACCGCGCTGGATGCGCTGCCGTGGATCGCCGACTACGCGATCGAGGCTGCGCACCTGGAAAGCCTGCACCCGCACGATGCGGTGGCGCGGGTGGTGAAGGGCGTGGCGGGCGGTTTCACGCCCTGACGCCGCGCACCGCGGATCACTTCGCCGGCGGCGGCGGGGTTTCGGCCTTGGGCTTGGTGCGGATCAGCACCGGCGGGTGGCGATAGCCCCAGTAGCCGTAGTGGCTGGGCCAGAACGGGTCGGCGTAGTAGAGCCGTTCCTGCGCCTGTTGCGGCCACAGGTAGATCACCTCGGCGGCCACGTGCGGGTAGCGGTAGTCGTATTCGCCGATGCGTCGCGTCTGGAAATCCACGATGCGGCCGGTGACGGTGACGTCGCGCTCGGTGGTGAAGATGGCCGGGTCGTAGAAGCCGGCGCGGCAGGCGATGAAGCGGCCCTGGCTGTGATCGGCGTCGCGCACCGGGCGGGCGTTGCCGGCCAGGTCGCGGCCGAGGATCTCGAAACAGGTCTGTTCGGGCGAGGGCTGCACCGCGACGATGCGGCCGCCCCAGCGCACCGTGTCGCCGACGCGTTCGGCGCTGGCGATCTGCCCGGGCGCGACCGGGGCGAAGTCGCCGCGCAGCGGCTTGGGCGGGGTGGCGCAGCCGGCCAGGGCGGCGGTCGCGGCGAGGAGGACGAGGGTGCGGGTCATGGCGCTCTCCTTGGTCATGGATTTCTCTTTGAAGCAGGCGTGCGGAGGCGGAAGCGGCGCAGGTCGCGGATCAGCATGCCGCGCTGGCCGGGATCGGCATCCTCGCCAGCGTAACGCTGCGCGATGTAACGGCGGGTAAGCAGGCGCAGGGCGTCGGCATCGTCGGGCAGGGCCAGGGCGGCGCGTTGCGCGAAGGCGCCGGCCGATTCGTCCGGCCGTTTCGCAAGCCCGGCGCGGGCCAGGCGCATGACGAGGCGTTGCCAGGCCGCCAGCAGCGGGTCGTCGACGCGCGTGCGTCCGCCACGCCAGAGCAGGGCGAAGCTCAACGCCAGCGCGAGGCCGATGCCGACGGCCAGCGCCGCGCCGATCTGGCGCCAGTCCTGCGGGTCCAGGCCCAGGCGCGAGAGCAGTTCGCGCTGGCGCGTGGCGTTGAAGTCCACGATGACGAAGTTCCAGCCGCGCCGCAGCGCATCGGCCACGTCCCACAGCGGCTGGCTCCAGCGCGAGAACACGCCGGGCGGCGGAGTGATGCTGGTAAGGCCTTCGCGGATGCGCTCGGGTGCCACGGCGCTGGTCGGGTCGATCCGCACCCAGCCGCGGCCTTCGAGCCAGACTTCGGTCCAGGCGTGCGCATCGGAATTGCGGATCAGCCAGTACTCGCCGATGCGGTTGAAGAAGCCGCCCTGGTAGCCGGTGACCACGCGCGCCGGCACGCCGGCGCTGCGCATCATCACCGCGAAGGCGGAGGCGAAATGCTCGCAATAGCCCTCGCGCGTGGCGAACAGGAAATCGTCCACGCTGTCGCGCGCTAGTGGCGGCGGTGTCAGGCTGTAGACGAATTGCGCATTGAACAGGGCCAGTGCGCGCTGGATGAGGGCTTCGGCGCGGTCGTCCTGCGCTTTCCATTCGGCCATCAGTCGCGCGGTGCGCGGGTTGTAGCCGTCCGGAAGGCGCAGGTAGTGCTGGCGCGAGAGCGGGGGCAGCTCCGGTTCGAGCACGTAGTCCACCGCCGAGCCGATGCGGAAACGTCGCACCGACTGGCTCAGCCGCGGCGTGTAGACGGTGCGGTCCGCGCCTATCCGGGCTTCCTCGGGGATGGACACCGGCACGTCGAGACCGATCAGGTAGCGGTAGGTGGTGGGTTCCTGCATCACCTCGTGGAACAGCGGCTCGCCGCGTGTTTGGATGTCGGTCGGCGGGGTGAAGGCCATGCCTTCCCAGCGTGTCCAGCGGCGTCCGTCGAAGTTCGTCAGCACCGGGCCGCGCCAGTACATCGCGCTGCGCGGCGGCGGTTCGCCCTCGAAGGTGACGCGCAGCGCGGGGCTGTCGTCCAGCAGCATTTCCACGATGTCGCCCGGGCTCATGTCGTTGGACAGACCCGAGCGTGAGCGGTCTTCGGGCGCCGGCGCGCCCCACAGCGGCTCGGGAAAGCGCGGGAACAGGAAGAACACCACGAAAGCGAACGGCAGCGAGATCGCCAGCAGCCGCGCGCTGGTGAGCAATGCCTTGCCGGCCCGGCCCGGCGGCGGCGCCAGGCCGGGAAGCTGCACGCGCGCCAGCCGCGCCAGCGCCGCGACGATGATGGTGCAGGCGATCAGTGCGAGCAGCAGCGTGGTCGGCCCCTGGTCGTGCAGGAAGCCGGCCATCACCGCGAACAGCGCGAAGCTGCACGCGCTGCGGCCATCGCGCACGCTGCCGGTTTCCAGCAGCTTGGAAGCCAGCATCGCGGCCAGCAGCGCCGCGCCGGTTTCCTGTCCGACGGTGAAACCGGAACTGGCGACCGCGGCAGCCGCGACCGCCAGCGTCAACGGCACCCGGACGATGGCGGGCAGGCGCCGGCGGCGCAGGCCCAGCCCGACGCCGAGTCCCGCGATGGCGAACAGCAGCGCGCCCAGCCATGGAGGGAAGCCCGGCAGCACCGGCAGCAGCGAGGCCAGCACGGCAGCGGCCACCCACAGGAAACTGGCGCGGTCCAGGGCTTGCGTGGCGGCCATCGTCATGGCGCCAGCGCCAGCGCGCGGAAGCAGGCGTGCAGGTGCGCCGGCCCCTGGCCGGGGCCGATGCGCGTGCCGGGCATCAGCAGCGTGGTGGCCTGGCCCTGGCGTTCGGCATCGGCGAGCCAGCGCGCCAGCCGGCGCGCGCGCGCATCGCTGGGCATCGGTGCCAGCGCTTCCCACGACAGCAGGCGTTCGCTGCCGGCCGGCTGCTCGTATTCGCGCACCAGGAGGCGATCCAGTCGCGCGCTGTGCTTCCAGGCCACCTGCCGCACCGGATCGCCGCTGCGGTAGTCGCGCAGCGCGATGGGTTCGTCGCCGTTGCCGCGTTGCGGGCGAGGGCGGTTGCGTCCGCCTTCGCCGGGCGGTGGCGGCGGGTCTTTTTCCAGCGCCGGCCAGACCAGGGTGCCGGCGTCCGGGTGCAGCCAGCTCCAGACCTCGAACAACCCGAGCGGCTGCTGGCAGTGCAGCTTGAAGCGCCCGGCCGGCATCAGGCCGCGGCGCTGCGTGGCCTGCGGCAGTTCCACGTCCAGCGCCGCGCCATCGCGCAGCGAGAATGCGATGCGGTGGCCGTTGCGCTCCAGGACCAGCCCTTCGCGCACGCGCCGGCTGTCGGGCACGAAGCGCAGCCGCAGGCGCTGGATGTCACCGGCATGCACTGGTGCGGCATCGAGCGCTTCCAGCCGCACGCCGCTGAGATTCAGGTAGCCGCGCAACAGGCAGCTGAGCATCAGCGAGAGCATGAGGAAGCACAGGATCAGCGCCGGGTTGTTGTTGTAGTTCAGCCCGCCCACGGTCATCGCCGCCAGCAACGTGGCGAAGAACAGCCCATAGGGCGTGGGCAGCACGTAGATGCGGCGGCGGTGCAGCGCGATGGGCAGGGATTCGACGCCGCGCGGCTTGACGAAGCGGCGCAGCAGGGCGGGAACGCGCGGGCGCTCGTGCGAATCGTGGGCGGCGCCGGCGGAGCGGGGCATGGGGCCGGCGGGTCAATCCACCGCCACGCCGGCGAGGATGGCTTCGGCCAGCGCCGGTCCGGAGCCGGTGTCCGACGCCGGCACCAGGCGGTGCCCGGCCACCGGCACGAACAGCGCCTGCACGTCGTCGGGCAGCACGTGGCCGCGGCCGGCGAGCAGGGCATGGGCGCGGGCCGCACGCAACAGCGCCAGGCCGGCGCGCGGGGACAGGCCCACTTCCACGTTCGGATGCCGACGGCTGCGCTCGAGCAGGGCCAGCACGTAATCCACCAGCGCATCGCTGGCGTGGACCCGGTCCAGGGCGGCGCGCAGGGCGAGCACCTCGGCCATGCCCAGTTGCGATTGCACCAGCGCGATCTGCTCGCGCCGGTCGATGCCGGTCAGCAGGATGCGTTCGGAGGCCGGATCCGGATAGCCGAGCGAGAAGCGCAGCAGGAAGCGGTCGAGCTGCGAATCCGGCAGCGGGAAGGTGCCGGAAAGGTCCACCGGGTTCTGCGTGGCGATCACGAAGAACGGTTGCGGCAACGTGTGCGTGACGCCGTCGAGCGTGACCTGGTGTTCGGCCATCGCTTCCAGCAGCGCGCTCTGCGTGCGCGGCGGCGCGCGGTTGATCTCGTCGGCCAGCAATACCTGCGTGAACACCGGGCCGGGATGGAAGCGGAACTGGTGCGAGGGAGCGTCGTAGACGGAAATGCCGAGCACGTCGGCCGGCATCAGGTCGGAAGTGAACTGCACGCGCTGGAAGCCCAGGCCGAGCGTGGCCGAGAGCGCCTGCGCCAGCGTGGTCTTGCCCAGGCCGGGCAGGTCCTCGATCAGCACGTGGCCGCCGGCCAGCAGCGCGATGAAGGCCAGCTTCACCTGCTCGGCCTTGCCCAGTATCAGCGCGTTCACCTGCGCCTGGGCGCGGGCGAGTGCGTCGAGCGGCAAGTCGGGTATCGTGGCGACGTGGGCGGGAGCAGCCATCCGGTATCTCGCGGAAAGTCGTTTCGGGAGTGTAGCGGGATATGCGGGAAGAACGACGTGCGCGCGTCGCGTTCTGGGTGCTGTGGACAGCGTTCCTGGCGGTCGAGTTCCTGCTCGCCGCGCGCCTGCCGCTGTTCGTCGATGAAGCCTTCTACTGGCAGGAAAGCCGGCACCTGGCCTGGGCCTATTCGGACTTGCCGGGGCTGACGGCGTGGCTGGTCCGCCTCGGCGTCTGCGTGGCCGGCGAGCATCCGCTTGGCGTGCGCTGGCCGTTCCTGGCTCTGGGTGCGGCGCTGCCATGGCTGATAGTGCTGGCGGCGCGACCGATGGGCGAAGTCCGCGCGTGGCAGGCGGGCATGCTGGCGCTGTGGTTTCCATTGTCCGGCCTCGTCGGCGTGCTGGCGTTGCCGGACGTGCCGATGAGCGTGGCCGCCGCCGCCTGCCTGATCGGCGGCGCGCGCGCGCTGCGCGGCGTGGACTGGCGGGCCACGGCGTGGCTTGGGGCCGGGCTGGTGATCGGAGGATTGAGCCATTACCGCTTTCTCGCGGTGATCGGCGTGGGCTTGGTGGCGCTGCTGTGCCTGCCGCAGGGACGCCGCGCCTTGCGCGATCCGCGCCTGTGGATCGCGGCGGCGGCGGGCGCGCTGGCGTGGCTGCCGCTGGCGCTGTGGAATCTGGAGCATGGCGAGGCCGGCTGGCGTTTCCAGTTCGTGGACCGGCATCCGTGGGCGCCGCATGCCGAAGGCTTTCGCTTCCTCGGCGTGCAGGCGTTGCTGGCGACGCCGTTGTTGTTCGTCGCGATGCTGCAAGCCGGCGCGAAAGCCGGGCCGGCGCATGCGCCGGCGGTGCGCTGGTTCGCGCTGGCCGGCGGGCTGACGCTGGCCGGATTCTTCGCGCTGGGTTTCTTCGCCGATACCGAGCGGGTGAGCTTCCACTGGCCCTTGCCTGGCTATCTCGCGCTGATGGTCCTCGTCCCCGCCGTATTGTCCACGTGGCCGAACGCGCTGCGGCGCGCGACGTGGGCATCGCTCGTCGCGGCCACCGTGCTGGCCGTGATCGGCCATGCCGTCGTGGCCTCGCCGCAGGGCCGGGAACGGCTGGCCGGCACGTCGTTCCATCCGGAGAACTTTTCCGGCTGGCGCGAACTCGCCGATGCGGTGCGCGAGCGGCTGGCCGCGCTGCCGCCGGGCACGCGCGTGGTGGCGGACAACTTCAAGATCGGCGCGCAACTGGGCTTCGCCTTGGGCGATCCGGACATCGCCGTGCTCGATCACCCGCTCAACCACCATCACGGCCGCGCCCGCCAGCTTGAGCTATGGGGCCTGCGACACGAGGGCGCGCGCGAGGACTGGCAACTGCTCGTGGTCGGCGTTACCGATGTGAAGTTCAGCGCGCTGCTCGCGCATTACCAGTCGCTGTGCGAACGCTTCGGGCCGCTGCCGACGGCGCGAATCGTCGAGGTCGATCACGGCGCACGGCGCTTCGGGCTGTTCGCATTGCCGCCAGGCCGCCCGGAAGGCGCCTGCGCGGCGCCGGCCCTCGTCCACATCGATGCGCCGGAAGATGGCGCGCGGGTGACGGGCGACGTCGTGCTGCGCGGCTGGGCGGTGAAGGAGGGCGCGGGCATCGCGCGCGTGGTCGTGCTGCTGGATGGCGCGCCGGTGTCCGAGGCGGAATACGGCGCGGCCAATCCGTGGGTCGGCGAGTTCCTGCGCGGCGCATCGCGCGATCCGAACCTGCCGGACGTGCAGTTCGAGGCGCGCATCGCACTGCCCGATGCGGGCGACGGCTGGCACCGGCTCGGCGTGGAACTGCATGGCGGCGACGGCAGCGTGGAACGCTGGACCGGGCCGCGCGTGCGCAGGGAGTAGATCGGGCGTCGTGCCGCGCGGATCAGTCTTCGTCGGCGCGCCGGGTCAACGTCGCCGGCTCGCGCGCGGCCTGTTCGATGGCGGCTTGGGTCACGTCGGCCAGTTCCGCGCCGGCGCTTTCCAGCCGCCCGAGCTGGTCGGCGATGTTGGCGTAGGCGCGGTCCATCGCATGGCAGGCGGTGTCCAGTTCCTTCTGCGGCGCGGTCAGTCCGTGCTGGGAAATCCAGAGGCGGTGTTCGAGCACGTCGCGCAGGCCCTGCTGCACCTGGCTCTGGGCATCCAGCGAGGCGTGCGCTTCGGCGGCGATGTCCGAGGGCACGCGATCCACCACCCGGCGCATCTCGTTCATGCGGTCGCGGGTACGGTGCAGCAATTGCTCCAGCGCATCGGCGCGGTCGAGCAGGTGGCGCAGGCTGCGTTCCCGGCGCAGGCCCCGGTGGCGCAGGTACACCGCGACCAGCGCGAGGGCGCCGATGGCGACGATGACGAGCTGGAGATAGTTCACGCGGGCCGTTCGCAAGGGTGGCGTCGCAGTCTGCCAAATGGCTTCCGAGCGCGCAATTGACGGATTTTCGCGTTGTGATACACTGCTGCGCTTATGTCCAATGCCCTGCCAGAATCGGTCGATGCATGGCGGATGGTGTCGGCGCGGCGCATCTTCGCAGGGCGCCTGCGGCTGGATGCGATGCCGAGGCTGAAGACGTACCTGGTCGATGCGGCGGGCGAGTGCGAATACGAGGCCGAATTCGGCCGCGACGAGCTCGGCCTGGCCTTCCTCGACGTGAACGTCAAGGCAAGGTTGCCGCTGGTGTGCCAGCGCACGCTGGAGCGTTTCGAGTTGCCGGTGGCGCTTCGTCAGCGTCTCGGCCTGATCCGCGACGAAAGCGAGGACGCCGCGCTGCCGGAGGGGTACGAGCCGGTGCTGGTGCCGCAGGATGGCGCGTTGCGGCTCGCCGATGCGATCGAGGACGAACTGATCCTCGCCGTGCCGGTGGTGCCGATGAGCGATAGCGGCCTGCTGCCCGGCGACGTGGTCTGGCAGGACGCCGACGCCGGTGCGGAAGCGCCCGGCGAGGACGCGCAGGACAACCCGTTCGCGGTGCTGGCCGGGTTGAAGAAAAAGGATTGAACGGGCCGGCCGCAACGCCGTCCCTCACGCGGAACCGGCGGATCGGATCGATCCGCAATGGCATGTTGATTCGAGGATGATTTCCCATGGCTGTCCAGAAAAGTCGCAAGACCCCTTCCCGCCGCGGCATGCGCCGCTCCCATGACGCGCTGACCGCCAAGCAGCTCGCCACCGATCCGACCACCGGCGAGACGCATCTGCGTCACCACATCACCAAGGACGGCTACTACCGTGGCCGCAAGGTGATCGACGTCAAGAGCAACGACGCCGCCATCGAGGACTGATCCGGCGCGGCCTTCGGGCCATGCCTGGATGACGCGCCGGCCGTGCCTTGCGCCGGCCATGTACGACAGCGACGCGTCGCGCCTTCCGGGCGCGTCGCGTCGTCGTTTCCGGCCGCTATCCGCGCGGTTGTCCGCCGGGCCATCGGTTGCGCGACGTCGAGAAGCGCTGCGGGCGTGTTTCCCGGTACGATTACGGTTCCATGACACACATCCTGACCAGGGGAGGGGCGATGGCGCAGCCCTACGCACGCATTGCCGGAACCGGCAGCTACCTGCCGGACAACATCGTCACCAATGCCGATCTGGAAAAGCAGGTCGATACCAGCGACGAATGGATCCGCGAGCGCACCGGCATCCGCCAGCGCCACATCGCCCTGCCGGGACAGACCACCGGCGACCTGGCCTTCGAGGCCGCCACGCGCGCGCTCGAAGCCGCCGGCGTCGCGGCCTCGGAGATCGACCTGCTGGTACTGGGCA
>JBBCJS010000094.1:0-2798 GCA_037190825.1 Chiayiivirga flava | reverse complement strand
CAGCACCACGTCCTCGACCAGGTCGCGCAGCTTGGGATCCAGGTCGGCGTACACGCCCAGCTGGCCGGCGTTGACGATGCCCATCGTCATGCCTTCCTTGACGGCGTAATAGAGGAACACCGTGTGGATGGCCTCGCGCATCGGCTCATTGCCGCGGAACGAGAAGCTGACGTTGGACACGCCGCCGGAAATGCGGGCGTAGGGCAGGTTTTCGCGGATCCAGCGCGTGCCTTCGATGAAGTCGACGGCGTAGTGGTTGTGCTCGTCGATGCCGGTCGCGACCGCAAAGACGTTGGGATCGAAGATGATGTCCTCGGGCGGGAAGCCTTCCTCCTCGACCAGGATCTTGTAGGCGCGTCCGCAGATTTCCTTGCGGCGCTCCAGCGTGTCGGCCTGGCCCAGCTCGTCGAACGCCATCACCACCACGGCCGCGCCGTAGCGGCGGCACAGGCGCGCATGGTGGCGGAAGGGCTCCAGCCCTTCCTTCATGGAGATCGAGTTCACCACGGGCTTGCCCTGCACGCACTTCAGGCCTTCCTCGATGACCTCCCACTTGGAGCTGTCGATCATGATCGGCACGCGCGCGATGTCGGGCTCGGAGGCGATCAGGTTGAGGAAGCGGCGCATGCAGGCCACCGAATCCAGCATGGCCTCGTCCATGTTGATGTCGATGATCTGCGCGCCGTTCTCGACCTGCTGGCGGGCCACGGCCAGCGCTTCGTCGTATTTCTCTTCGCGGATCAGGCGGGCGAACATCTTGCTGCCCGTCACGTTGGTGCGTTCGCCCACGTTGACGTAGAGCGTATCTTCGTCGATGTTCAGCGGCTCCAGGCCCGACAGGCGGGTCTTCACCGGAATGTCCGGCACGGCGCGCGGGGTCAGCGACATGACCTTGGCCGCGATCTCGCGGATGTGGTCCGGCGTGGTGCCGCAACAGCCGCCCGACATGTTCACCAGGCCGGCCCGCGCGAACTCTTCCAGCAGCGCGGAGGTGTCGGCCGGGGTTTCGTCGAAGCCGGTCTCGGCCATGGGATTGGGCAGGCCGGCGTTGGGGTAGACGCAGACGTAGGTGTCGCAGATGCGGGCCAGTTCGGCCACGTAGGGGCGCATCAGCGCCGCGCCCAGCGCGCAGTTCAGGCCGATGGTGATGGGGCGCGCGTGGCGCACCGAGTTCCAGAAGGCTTCCACGGTCTGGCCGGACAGGATGCGGCCCGACGCGTCGGTCACGGTGCCCGAGATCATGACGGGCAGGCGCACGCCGCGCGCCTCGAATACTTCCTCGGTGGCGAAGATCGCCGCCTTGGCGTTCAGGGTGTCGAAGATGGTTTCGATCAGGACGATGTCTATGCCGCCGTCCAGCAGGCCGTTGAGCTGCTCGACATAGGCGACTCGCAGTTCCTCGAAGGTGACGTTGCGCGCGCCCGGATCGTTCACGTCCGGCGAGATCGACGCCGTCTTGGGCTGCGGGCCCAGCGCGCCGGCCACGAAGCGCGGCCGCTCGGGCGTGCTGTAGGCGTCACAGGCCTCGCGCGCCAGGCGCGCGGACACCAGGTTCAGCTCGTAGGCCAGTTCCGGCAGCTCATAGTCGCCCTGGGCGATGGTGGTGGCGCCAAAGGTATTGGTCTCGATGACGTCGGCGCCCGCTTCCAGGTACTGGCGGTGGATCTCGGAGATCACGTCCGGACGCACCAGCGACAGCAGTTCATTGTTGCCCTTCACGTCCTTGCCGTGGCCGGCGAAACGCTCGCCGCGGAAGTCCGCTTCGCCCAGCTTGTAGCGCTGGATCATGGTGCCCATGGCGCCATCCAGGATCAGGATGCGCTTGCCCAGCAGGCGGGCGAATTCGCCGCCGTGGGTATAGGCTTCGGGCGGGTAAGGCAGGCGGGGATACGACACGGGCAGGTCCGGTTGGCGTTGGCGACGGCGGCGCAGTGTGGCTAAAAAGCGAAAAACGCCGCAAAAACAAGCCATGATCGTAACAAAATGGGCCTATCCCCGCCTCGCGGTGATACAGTTCGGCCCCGAATCGGTGCTTTCGGCGCACAGGGCCGGCAAGAACGCAACACTTGCCAGCCGCGCGCGAAAGGTAAACGGGAAACAGGAAGACTCCCCCAGGACTGCCGCCCCACAAGGCGCAGGCACCCCTGGCTCCAGCCTGTGCTGCCCCCGCAACGGTCCCCATGCGCGCGAAACGCCCATGGCAGCCCGATACCGGCCTGTTCGATCGCAAGGAAGTCCGCGCATTGCCGCCTGGCCCTCACCGGCCCGCCGCGGCCGGATCTCCTCCCCATCGTGAATGACCTGCGGGGTCGCGGGTCGCATCGAGGTCACCGTAGATGAAAATCCGCTCCATCCGCCGCTATGCCGGCGCCCTGCTCTGTTCCGCTCCGGCCGTCGCCGCCGCCCAGCAGGCCGACTCCTCCACTCCCCAGCTCGACGCCATTACCGTTACCGCCCAGCGCGTGCCGACCGACGGCCGCACGCTGCCGGTGTCCATCTCGGTCATCACCGCCGAAGACATCGCCGCGGCTAGCGCCCGCACCATGCAGGACCTGCTGTCGACCCAGGCCGGCATCCACCTGATCAACACCAGCAGCTCCAGCGACAACTCCATCGTCGACCTGCGCGGTTTCGGCATCACCGGCGCCAGCAACACGCTGATCCTGATCGACGGCGTCAAGCAGAACACCACCGACCTGTCGGCCCCCAGCCTGGGCGTGGTGCCGCTGGATCAGGTGGAACGCATAGAAATCGTGCGCGGCAGCGGCTCGGTGCAATACGGCGGCGGCACCACCGGC
>JBBCJS010000093.1:0-11843 GCA_037190825.1 Chiayiivirga flava | reverse complement strand
GGTCACCAGCGAGCCGCTGGCGAAGGCGTAGGCCATCAGTCCCAGCGTGACCGCCATGCCCAGCGAGCCGATCCACAGCAGCGGCTTGCGCCCGATCCGATCGATCAGCGCCACCGTCAGCAGGCAGGCGCCGATGCTCAGCGCGCCCGACAGCACGTTGATCAGCAACGCGTCGTTCTCCGAGAAGCCGACCGCCTGCCACAGCACCGCGCCGTAGTAGAACACCACGTTGATGCCGACCAGCTGCTGGAACGTCGCCAGTCCGATGCCTGTCCAGACGATCGGGCGGATCCGCCGCGCGGTCCTGTCGATCAGGTCCGACAACCGCGGTCGGTGGTGGTCGGAGGCCAGCGAGGCGTCGATCTCGGCCAGCTTGCGCGTGCCTTCGTCGTCGCCGTACAGCCGGGTCAGCACCGACAAGGCATCGCTCTTGCGCCCCTTCACCACCAAGTAGCGTGGGCTCTCCGGAATGAACAGCAGCGCGGTGAAGAACACCGCCGACGGCGCGATCTCCACCCAGAACATCCAGCGCCAGGCCTCGAAGCCCCACCACAGCATGTTCGCCGCGGAACCGGCGACCTTGGCCAGCAGGTAGTTGCTCAGGAACGCCACGAACAGGCCGCTGATGATGGCGATCTGCTGCATCGTCGCCAACCGGCCGCGATAGCGCGCCGGCGCGACTTCGGCGATGTAGGCCGGCGCCATCACGCTGGCGGCGCCCACCGCCAGACCGCCGGCCAGGCGGTAGAACACGAACTCCGCCGAGGAACCGGCGATACCGGCGCCCCACGACGTCACCAGGTACAGCGCCGCGGAGATCAACAGCACCGTGCGCCGGCCCCAGCGGTCGGCCAGACGGCCGGCGAAGAACGCGCCGATCGCGCAGCCCAGCAGCATCGAGGCGACGTTGAATCCGGTGCCGATGGAGTCCGAGCCGAAGGCCAGCCGCAGCCCATCCACGGTGCCGTTGATCACCCCGCTGTCGAAGCCGAACAGGAAGCCGCCGATCGTGGCGACGAAGCTGATCAGCAGGATCAGCGGCGTGTTCTCCGCTGCGTTCACTCCTGCCGTGTTGTCCAGCGCGACGCTGCTCATGCCGATGCCTCGCTTCGGTTGTCCCGGAATCCCCGCATCCGCGGGGTGCGGATGCCGCTATCCGGACTTCTCCCGTATCTCACCGGATCCGCTTCCGGGCAAGCGGGGAGGGAATCCGCTCAACCGCGCAGCAGGTACAGGTTGAGCAGGTTCTCGTATTGTTCCTGCTGCCCGCTGGCCTGCCGCGGTTCGCCGGCCTTGCCGGCGATCGCGTGCAGGTCGACCAGGGACAACTGTCCATCCTCGAACGCCTTGCCGTTGCCGCTGTCGAAGCTGGCGTAGCGCTGCCGGCGCCATGGTTCCCAGGGCGACTGCGTCAGCAGCGCGTGCGCCACCTCCAGCCCGCGCGCGAACGCGTCCATGCCGCCGATGTGCGCCATGAACAGATCCTGCGGATCGGTCGACTCGCGCCTCACCTTGGCGTCGAAGTTCAGCCCGCCGGGGTCGAGCCCGCCCTGGCGCAGCACCACCAGCATCGCGCCCACCGTGTCGTACAGGTCGATCGGGAACTGGTCGGTATCCCAGCCGTTCTGCGGGTTGCCCCGGTTGGCGTCGATGCTGCCGAGCATGCCGGCGTCGGACGCCACCTGCAGGTCGTGCTCGAAGGTGTGGCCGGACAGGGTGGCGTGGTTGGCTTCGATGTTGAGCTTGAAATCCCCGTCCAGGCCATGGTCGCGCAGGAAGCCGATCACGGTGGCGCTGTCGAAGTCGTACTGGTGCTTCATCGGCTCCATCGGCTTGGGCTCGATCAGGAAGTTGCCGGCGAAGCCGATGCTGCGACCGTAGTCGCGGGCGATGGCCAGGAAGCGTGCCATGTGCGCCAGCTCGCGCTTCATGTCCGTGTTGTGCAGGCTGGCGTAGCCTTCGCGGCCGCCCCAGAACACGTAGTTCCCGCCGCCCAGCTCCACCGTCGCGTGCAGCGCGTTCTTCACCTGCACACCGGCGCGTGCGACCGCGGCGAAGTCCGGGTTGGTCGCGGCACCGTTCATGTAGCGCGGGTGCGAGAACAGGTTCGCCGTGCCCCACAGCAGTTTCATCCCGGTCGCCCGCTGGCGTTCTTTCGCCAGTGCGACCATGTGCTTGAGATTCTTCTCGTACTCGCCGATGTCCTCGCTGTCGGGCGACAGGTCCACGTCGTGGAAGCACCAGTACGGCACGCCGAGCTTGGTGAAGAACTCGAACGCGGCGTCGAGTCTGGCCTCGGCCTTTCGCAGCGGGTCGCCGTCGCCCGCGTCCCACGGGTAGCGGCGGGTGCCGGGACCGAACGGATCGTGGCCGGCGTTACCGAACGTGTGCCAGTAGCAGACCGCGAAGCGCAGGTGCTCGGCCATCGTCCTGTCGCCGACCGTCTTGCCCGCATCGTAGTGCTTGAACGCCAGCGGGTTGTCCGAATCGCGGCCTTCGAACGCGATGCGGCCGATGCCGGGGAAGTATTCCTTGGCGCCGATGAATGGAGTGGTCATGGTGTGGAGCCTCGTCGAACGATTGAAGGCGGGAATTGCATCGAGCCTGGCGCGCGCTTCATGCGGCGCGTTCCTTCGCCTGCGCGGCGTGGAATCGCGTCGCCGACTCCAGGTGGCGGAGGAACTGGCGATAGTGCGCGCTGTAGGCCGCGGCGTTGGCGGGGTCCGGATATGCCGACAGCGTCGACGCCATCCGCACGTGTTCGTGGGCGACGGCGGCGATACCGGCATCGTCGCCCTGCGCGCGCCGGTACGCCCACAACGCGTGCAGCGCTGCGCCGAAAGCGGCGCCTTCGGACTGCTCGGGCACGTCCATCGGCAGATCGAACACGTCGGCAACCATCTGCCGCCATGGCGCGCTCTGGCCGCCGCCGCCGGTCAGACGGATCGCGTCGAACTCCAGTCCGGCCGCCTGCAAGGCCTCGTAGCCGTGGCGCAAGGCGTAGGTGGCGCCCTCCATCGCGGCCCGGTACGCGTTGGCGTGCGTGAGGTTGGCCAGATCCATGCCGAACAGCGCGGCGCGTGCGTGCGGCAGATCCGGCGTGCGTTCGCCGTTGAAGAACGGCAGCATCACCAGACCGCCGGCGCCGGGCGCCGTTCCTGACATCATCGTGTCGCCTTCGCGGCTGCTGATGCCGAAGGCGCGCGCCACGCGCTCGGTGGCCACGGTGCAGTTCATCGTGCACACCAGCGGCAACCAGCCCCCGGTGGAGGAACAGAACGCCGCCCAGCGCGCTTGCCCGTCGACGACCGGGCGTTCGGCATGGGCGAACAAGGTGCCGGACGTCCCCAGGCTCACGCTCAGCACGCCGGGAGCGATGTTGCCGGTGCCGATCGCCGCCATCATGTTGTCGCCGCCGCCGGCACTGACCATCACCGCGCGCGGCAGATCGAGTTCCTCCGCGCTCATCGGCGCCAGGCCGAAGACGGCGTCGGCGGCGACCAGTGGCGGCAGGCAGGCGGACAGGTCGCGGTCGGGATCGGTCGCCGCCAGCAGTTCGCCCGACCATCGACGCTGGCGCACGTCGAGCCAGCCGGTGCCCGAGGCGTCGCCGCATTCCATCCAGCGCTCGCCGGTCAACCAGAAGTTGACGTAGTCGTGCGGCAGCAGAATGCAGGCGAGGCGGGCATAGGCCTGGGGTCGGTGCGTGCGCGTCCAGGGCAGCTTGGAGGCGGTGTAGCCGGCCAGGATCGGATTGCCCGCCAGCTCGACGCAGCGTCGCGCGCCGCCCACGGCCGCCATGATCCGGTCGCATTCGGCCTGGGTGCTGGTGTCGCACCACAGCTTGGCCGGCGCCAGCACCTTGCCTGCGGCGTCCAGCGGGACGAAGCCGTGCTGCTGGCCGGAGACGCCGATCGCGACCACGCGCCGGCGCTGGGCGTGTTCCAGCCGGGCGAAACAGGCGCGGATGGCGTCGATCCACCATTCGGCACGCTGTTCGCGGCTGCCGTCGTCGCCCGCGATCATCTGCAGCGGCTGACCGTGGCTGGCGACCACGGTGCGGGCATCGGCGTCGTAGGCGATCAGCTTGACGCTCTGGCTGCCGACATCGAGTCCCACGAACAGGCTCATGCGGGGCTACCAACAGAAGTAATGGTAGCGCTACCAAATCGGCCGCCAAAAAAAGCCTCTCCGAGGAAGGCGAATGATGAAGTCATCGCGGCTGTCCGACCTTGCAAGGGTCCAATTTTAGCAGCGGCCCGGGCAAAAGCCTTGCTGCGGTGCGACGCGGGCGGCCGGGGCAGCGGCGGCAGGGGACGGGCGGCCCATCGTACCGGTCCGACTGTTGCAGTCCGGGGTTCCCCGATCCCTTGCCGGCCGGCGGCTCCGTCGTAGGGCGTTTGCCGCCGGTCCGCGACGGTCGACTCCGTCACGGCCGCGGGTCCCGGACCACTGCTAGATTTCGCCGGCACACCCGCGTGCGGAGGACGCCCGACATGCTCCCGCCTCGCTGTGACGCCGACCGGCCGCGTCGCCAACCCGGCTATCCCCGCTGGCTGCTGGTTCTGCTGTTGTTGGTGCCGGCGACGGCCTGGGCAGACCTGATCGCGTATTCGGGATTCGAATCGCGGGGCGCCGCGCCGGTGCTGAACATCCTGCGCGACGACCGCGTGGCGACGCTGGAGATCGACTACGACGCGGAAGATCCCTGGGGACAGTTCTGGACCATGGACGGCACCGCGCAGGCCGATGCCGGCTTCCTGGTGTCATGGTGGCCGCAGACACCATCCGCCGCCGAGGCGGCGCGGTCGATCGCCGGCAACGACAGTGGCGGGAGCTGCCTCAATCCCGATCACCTGACCGCGCCGAAGCTGGTGCCGGCCGGCGGCGGCGCGCCATCGGCGGCGCGCTGGCTAGTGACCGGCAATCGCCGGGTGCAGTTGCAGCCGATCGAGAACGACGCCATCTACCACGTACGCGTGCACCGGATCGATGCCCGCGGTCGCATTGCCAGCCTGCCCGCGCAGGCGAGTTTCCCCGGCGGCGATGGCACGCGCGTGGCCGCGCTGCGCGCCGCGATGACCTACTTCGACGACTTCAACCTGCCGATGGGACCGGCGGACCCGAAGCTGTGGAACAACGCCGCCTCGACCTCGACCGATCCGCGCTTCAACCTGTTCTTCATCAACGACCAGTTGCATGTCCACACCTTGCACGGCACCCGCGTCGACCACACCGGCGACCGCTCGCAGACCTCGCAGCGGTTCCGCAAGCGCGTGCGCGTCGAGCCGGGCGTGCGTCGGCGCATCGTCTTCGACATGGACGTGCCGCTCAGCCCGCGCTCGGTGTGGTATCTGGACCTCAATCCGGTACCGACCGAGCTCACCGGGCACGGCAGCTTCTTCGACGAGGAGGGCGCGCTCGGCCTGCCGGCTGGCATCCTGCGCCTGCGCACCGGCTTCCAGACCCTGAGCGTGAGCCTGGTCGACCTGCAGGGCGCCTCGCACCGGATTGCCGAGGTCGACATGGAGGCGGTCGGCCGGCAGGCGGTGAGCAACGTGCGGCGCAGCTTCGAGGTCCGGGTCGGGACCGACGGCGTCGAGGTGCTGATCGACGGCCGCAGCGTCATCGATACCGATTTCGGGGCGTACGCCTTCGCCGCCGGCGAGTACGAGCCGCTGTGGATCGGCTTCGGCTACAACACCACCAAGGACGGCGTGCCCTACTACCTGCAGCATTGGGACAACTTCGGCTTCGACGGGCCGGTGGTGGATTCCCGGGTGGTGCACGACTACGTCACCCGCATCGAGGGCAGCGACTACCGCAAGGCCAATCGCCCCGGCGGCAGCTTCCCGACCTTCACGGTCCCGATTCCCGATGACCTGCGGCCGACCACGCCGGGCGCGACGGCGGAAGCCTGGTTGGTGTTCACCTACCAGATGAACGACTACTCCTCGCTCAGCATTCTTGCCACCGACCATGTCACCGTGAACGGCGGCGCCCAGTTCCCGCTGCCGCAACCGGTCAACAACAGCTCGCCGCCGAACCCGGAACTGATGCAATGGGGCATTCCGCACCTGGCCCGGATCAAGCTCGGCGACATCGCCCATGGCGGCGCGTCGCCATTGCTGGTCGGCGCCAACGCTTTCCAGTTCCACGCCGAGAATGCCGGCCTGCTGAACGTCCACGTCGAAGTGCTGTATCCGGCCGGCAGCGAGCCGGCCTATACGCCGCCGGCGGCGATCCACCACTTCCCGCTGCACGCCGAGCTGCCAATGCTGGGACCGCCGGCGCGCTTCCAGCGCATCGCCGGCACCGAGATCGGCGAAAGCCACCACATGGGCGCCACGCCGCCGGCGCGTATTCCGGTCCAAGGGGTGGTGCCGTTGAACATCGAAGTCGGCAATCGCAGCTGGGCCGGCTGGGCGCCGGAGCTGATGCACCATCCGGTGGTCAGCACCGAGGTCTGGAGCACCGGCGGCACTGCCGGCATTGCCTGGATCGCGGTTTACCTGCGCCCGGTCGGCGACGGTGGTCCGGGCACGCCGGTGGTGGAGCTGGCCACCGCCCGGCATGCGCCGGTGCCGCAGGGCCGCTTCCTGGCGCAGTTCGATTCCAGCGCGTTCGCCAACGGCGACTACGAGCTGTTCGTGCAGGCGACCACACCCTCGGGGCTCAAGAGCCACCCCAGTTATGGTGACGAGATCGACCACTTCGCCATCGAGGACCTGTCCGGCGCCTGGTACCCGATCCAGATCCGCATCCAGAACTGACCTTCGGAACCGACCCTCAGTAGTGCGGCGGCGGTTCGTGGCCGGGCAGCGCTCGCCCGCCCTCGCTGGCGGCGGCATCGGCCAGGCGCGCCTGCAGGTCGATGCACAGGTTGCGCAGGCGGTCCAGTTCCAGTTGCTGGCGACCGACCACGTCGCTGAGTTCCTGGATGGCCGCTTCCTGGAAGGCGATGCGGCTTTCGATGTCGATCAGGCGTTCTTCGTCCATGGCGCTGAATTTTTTTATCTGGTGGCTGCTTGTGACCGGATGAACAACTCCGGGATGACGGGACTCCTATCATGATGCGAGTCGATGGGGGTCGCCATGTCGCTTGTCCAAGTGCCGGGTGTGGGCGTGATTCTGCTGGCGGCCACCACGGCAGCGCTTGCGCAGCCGGCCTTCGACTGCACAGCGCCCGCGCGTCCGACGGTACCGGCCTGGACGGTGCTGGGCAACGGCTCGCCCGGCAGCGTGAGCACCGGGCAACTGCAAGCGGCGCTCGATGCCGGCGGTGCGATCCGGCTGGCCATCGGCGCCTCGACCCTGGTCGTCGACCAGGAACTGGTGGTCACCCGCGCCACCATCCTGGACGCCGGCGGCGCCACCTTGTCCGGCGCTGGCGCGCGGCGCGTGTTCCGCGTCGCCAACCCCAACAACCTCACCTACACCTTCGACCTGCTCGACGCCACCGTCTCCGGCGGCAGCACGCCGGGCGGTTCCGGTGCCGGCCTGTGGAAGCCGACCGGCGGACCCTGGCAGGCGGTGACCATCCGCGTGTTCGACTCGCGTTTCACCGGCAACCACGCCATCCAGGTCGCGCAGGACGATGGCGGCGGCGCCATCTACGCGGTCGGCGCGGCGGAACTGGCCTTGGTGCGCACCACCATCGACGGCAACAGCGGCGCCAATGGCGGCGGCATTTATTCGCTGGGCTCGCGCCTGGTCAACCTGTTCGACAGCACCGTCGCCGGCAACGCCGCCACCGGCAGCGGCGGCAATCCGGGCAACGGCGGCAACGGCGGCGGCATCGGCGTCGACGGCGCGCAGCGCAATATCAATCTGTGCCGGGTGCGCCTGCTCGACAACACCGCCAATGCCTACGGGGCTGGCCTGTTCACCGTGGCCTACGACCAGGCCAGCTTCGTGCGCGTGCGCGACAGCACCATCCGGGGCAACAACAGTACCGGCGGCAGCAACGCCCACACCGGCGGTGTCTACCTGCAGGGTGGGCCGTTCGAGATCGCCGGCAGCACCTTCCGCGACAACCAGGCGGCTGGCAACGGCGGCTTGGCGCTGTTCGACCATGGCGGGACGACGGCCTCGGGCGCCATCGTCAACAGCACGTTCACCGGCAATCGTGCGCGCACCGGACTGGGCGGCGCGATCAATGTCTCGGCCACCGGCGGCGTCACCATCCAGAACGCGACCATCGCCGACAATCGCGCCGAGTGCGACGTCTGCTTCGCCGGCGGCATCGCCAACGCCGCCAACGCGCCGCTGGCCCTGCGCAACGTCCTGTTCCGCAACAACACCGGCGGCAACGCCTTCAATCCCTGGACGCTGCTGCGCGCGCCGGTGGCCGGCAGCCACAACATCCAGTGGCCGCAGGTGCGGCCGGATTCGTTCGGGCAGCAGGAGCAGCCGGTCACCGCCGATGCCGTGTTCGCCGACGTGGCATTGGCACCGCCGGCGGACAACGGCGGGCCTACCCAGACCCTGGCTTTGCCGGCAGGCGCGGCCGCGATCGACGCCGGCACCGCCACCGACGCGCCCGTGCTGGACCAGCGAGGATTGCCGCGCCACGGTTCGGTCGACATCGGTGCCTACGAGCTACAGCCCGATGTCATCTTCACGAACGGGTTCCAGTAGCCCGGCAGCCCATGCCGATGTTGTCCGTCGGGCGGCGGCGGTGTCGTGTTCCGTTCGGCGGCACGCGCGCCGTCCTGCGCAGGGGCCATCTCTTCGCGAATCGTGGGTCGGCATTCCATGCCGACACCGGTTCTTCAATAGTGTTCGAAGCCGTCGTGGGAGAGAATGTCCTCGTCGGTGACGGTGGTGGGGTCACGCGTCGGCAGGGGCAAACCCAGCGCCGTGATCTCGTCGTAGACCGACTGCGGCACCGGCATGCCCCATTCGCGGAAGAACGGCCCCAGGTTGCGGCCCGATACCTGGCTGGCGCGGGTCATGAAGTAGCGCATCTTCTCGACGTCGGTCGCCGACTGGTCGGGCAGTTCCATGCGCGTGCGCTTGTGCAGGTCCGGGAAGAAGCGCGGGCCGAACGCCAGCCGCAGTTGCTGCAGCATGCCCAGGCGCAGGAACACGTCGGTGGATTCGGCGTTGTAGTTGCGTTGCGCGATCGGTTGCGCCATGTAGGTCCGCATCCGGTTCCAGACGCCCTCCTGGGCCAGCCGGCGATTGCGCATCGTCAGCCCGCGTTCGACCGCCAACGAGTAGATGTTCACGGTCACCTCGGTCATCTGCGGCCAGCGCCAGCCCATCTGCTGATGGGTGTGGCCCAGTTCATGCCATGGCCCCCAGCCGGTCACGCCCAGACCGTGCAGCGAGAGGATGTGCGAAACCGCTTCGGCGCCCTGATACGCGGTCCGGCCATGGGTTGCGAACATGTAGTAGTTGGTGTCTTCGGTCTGGGTGAGGAGCTGCGGGCTGCGTGCCTGCACATGCTGGGGCGCGCTGCCATCCAGCCCGCTTGCGCCCTGTTCGATGTCGATGATGTGGTCGAGCAGGTTGAGCAACGCAGTCTGGTTCTCGTTGCGGTGCGTGAGGGCGTTGGCGCGCGAGGCGACGATCATGGAGCGACGGCCGACCAGCTGGACGTCCGGCGCCGCGGTCAGCGTGTCCAGCATCGTCTGCCATTGCGCGTTCGTGGTCTGGCCGAGGACGAAGTAGGGCATCGGCAGTTGTCCACCCAGGAACTCGACCCGTATCCGGCCGGCCGGATTGCCGCTGGCGGGGTTGTAGCGCAGGTACAGGATGCCGCCATGGGCGTCGGCGGTGATGGTGGTGACGCCGCCCACCGTCAGTGGCGCATGCACAGGTTCGTAGTTCCACTGGTGACGGGAATAGGTGCCGATCAGCATCACCGGCGTACCGGTGCCGAGCTGAAGCTGGGTGACGCGGATCTGGGCACTGCCGTTGGGCGGCAGGTAGAAGCCGGTCGGCCGCAGGTTGGCCCACATGAACCAGTGGCCCAGACGGATGCGGTCGAGGTCCGCATTGATGAACTCGTCGAATTCCTGGGTGGTGGGCGCCTGCACCAGGTCGGTGTCGAACCAGGCGTCCTCGACCGGCGGATGCGGGCCGGCGGCAAGCGCCTGCGTCAGGCGTTCGATGGCTTCCGGGTCGGCCGCCGGCATCGGATCGCCATGGTCCACGCCACACTGCGTCGGGTGGCCGGAATGCCCGTTGGGGTCGATGGCATGGGCCGCGGCGGGTGCTGCCGGGAACAGCGTCACGGCCATCGCGGCCGACCAGGCGATGAAACGGCGAACGATGATCGTGACCATGGGATCCTCGCAGGGATGTCGGGGATGCATCGGGTAGGGTCGGCGTGCCCATGACCGCGGCGGGATTCGACATGCGCGAACCGGCCGCCGGTGCCCGGACGGAATCCCGCATGACCGGGTTGAAACCGCTCATGCCTGCCGCATATGGGATCGGTATTGGTGGATCCGTGGGCGATTCCCGGCACAAAGTGGCGCCAGATCCGTCAATCGCGTGTGAATCCGTGGCGGCTGGCACGCCCGATTCATGGACGGCCGGACGATCCGCGATGCCCGAACGATAGCCGATAGAATGCCGAAGACGTCAGGAGTCACGCCGATGAACGCAGCCGCAGCCAGTCCTCCCCGTCGCCGACGCACCTGGCGCGTTGTGACGGTCGTCATTGCCGCGTTGGCGCTGCTCATGCTGGGCCTGATGTGGTGGTCCAGCGGCGAGCCGGACCTGTTCGACCCGGTGCGTTCGGCGCAGATCGACGCGCGCGACAAGCAGCGCACGGTGGTCGAGGGCTACACCACCGTGGCCACGCTCAAGCGCGTCGCCGCGACCCTGCTCGACAAGCGCGGGGGCTACCTGTCCAACGACATCCTGCCGCCGTGGGTGTTCATGGACAACATCCCCAACTGGGAATTCGGCGTGCTGGTGCAGGTGCGCGATCTGACCCGTTCGCTGCGCAACGATTTCTCCCGCTCGCAGACCCAGAGCACCGAGGATCCGGACCTGCAGGAGGCCGATCCGCTGTTCCACTACGCCAACGACCGCTGGATCTTCGTCTCCACCGAGAGCCGCTACCGTTCCGGCATCGGCCGGCTGGATGGCTATCTGGCTCGCCTGGCCGACGCCGATCCCTACAACGCCCAGTTCTACGCCCGCGCCGACAACCTGGCCGACTGGCTGTCGGTGGTGGAGAAACGCCTGGGCTCGCTGTCGCAGCGGCTGTCGGCCAGCGTCGGCCGGGTGCAGGTCGACATCGACCTGGCCGGCGATCCGGCCGCCCGGCAGACCAAGCCGACGCCGGCACTGCGCGAGGTGCGCACCTCCTGGTGGCAGATCGACGATGTGTTCTACGAGGCACGCGGCACCGCCTGGGCGCTGCTGCATCTGCTCAAGGCCATCGACCACGACTTCGCCGATGTGCTGGACAAGAAGAACGCCCGGCCCAGCCTGCGCCAGATCATCCGCGAACTGGAGCAGACCCAGGACTCGGTCTGGAGCCCGATCATCCTCAACGGCCGCGGCTTCGGCTTCTTCGCCAACCACTCGCTGGTGATGGCCAACTACATCTCGCGCGCCAACGCCGCCATCATCGACCTGCGCGACCTGCTCCAGCGCGGCTGACCGCGCCCATCCCAGCCGTTCGGCACTCCGATCCTTCTCCCTGCGTGGGGGGAGAGGGTGGCGCGAAGCGCCGGTTGAGGGGCTGCTTCGCACTCGCGGTCTTCCTGCGTGTTCGCCGAGGCTGTTCGGCTTTCCTCGCCATTGGTGATGTTCCCGCGAAGTTTCGGACGCCTCGGCGGCGTCCGAGTCACTTTCTTTGCTTGTCCAAAGAAAGT
>JBBCJS010000092.1:0-36301 GCA_037190825.1 Chiayiivirga flava | reverse complement strand
GCGTGGCGCGCTGCCGGCGGCGCAGGCGGAACTGGATGTCTCCCCGCCGGTGGTCGCCGCGCAGGTCTGTTCGCCGGCCGCCGACGATTTCCAGCGCGCCGACGCCATCGGCGGCGCGCTCACCGAGGAACTGCGCGAACTGGCGCGCCGCCAGGATCGCGCCATCCCGCTGGTGCTGGCGCTCTTGCTGGATGCCGACGCGGACCTGCGCGAACGCCAGCTCGGCGAGGTCGCGGGCAACATCGACGAGGCCACCGCGATGGCCGCGCGCGCGCTGTACGGCAGTGTCGCCACGCTGCACCCGATGCTGCGCCTGCCGTTGGCCTCGCTCGCGTTCCCGGTGCTGCGCCGTCGCCCGCGTCCGGAGCTGGCGCGCTTCCTGCGCTGCTGCGAGCGCCTGATCGCCGCCGACGGCCGCGTCGCATTGTCCGAATACTGCCTGGGCCGGCTGCTGCGCCGGCAGACGGTCGAGGCGCTCGATCCCTCCCGCTACGCGCCCAGCGGCCGGCGCAAGCTGGCGCAGGTGCGCGATGCGGCCGCCACCTTGCTGGCCGTGCTCGCGCAACAGGGCCACGACAGCGAGATCGAAGCGCAACGCGCCTACGCCGCCGGCATGGCGCGCGTGTTTCCCGGCATCGCCACGCGCTATGCCCCGCCGGACGATTTCGTCGCCGCGCTGGAACAGGCGCTGTCCGCGCTCGACGAGGTCGATCCGATGGGCAAGGCGCTGCTGGTGGAAGGCATGGTCGCGGCGATCAGCCACGACGGCCACGTTTCGGTGTCCGAAGCCGAGCTGCTGCGCACCGTCTGCGCCGTGCTGCATTGCCCGCTGCCGCCGATGCTGGAGCACTAGCCCGCTTTTCTCCCTTTCCTCCGGGCCTTGTCGGGAAAAGGGGCGAAGCGGGCGCACGGCGTTGATCCTCCATTTCGCATCCAAGGTGTAACGTGGCGGCATGACCATCCACGACACCGCGTCCATCGTTCCCCTCGATGCCTCCACGATGCGTGCCGCCCGCGCCGTGCTGCTCGATGCCGCCTCGCTCGGCGCGGACATCGATTTCGCCCCGCTGGCCGCCGCCGCCGATGCGTTCGCGCCATTCCCCGTCACCGCGCCGCCGGATGTCCCCGCCCGCGCCGCCGGTGCCAACGTCCTCATCTGCAACAAGACGCCACTGGACGAAGCCGTATTCGCGGCGCTGCCCGATCTGGAACTGGTGCTGGTGACGGCCACGGGCGTCAACAACGTCGATCTGTCCGCCGCCGCGATGCGCGGCGTCACCGTGTGCAACTGCCGCGACTACGGCACTCCGGCCGTGGCCCAGCACACGATGGCGCTGATGCTGGCCCTGCACACCCGCCTGACCGACTACGACCGCAAGGTACGCGCCGGCGAGTGGCAGCGCGCCGAACAGTTCTGCCTGATGGACCTGCCGATCCTCGAACTGGCCGGCCGCACCCTGGGCATCTTCGGCCACGGCACGCTCGGCAAGGCGGTGGAACGGCTCGCGTCCGCGTTCGGCATGGAAGTGCTGGTCGCGCAATTGCCCGGCCGTCCCGTGCGCGCCGGCACGCTGCCGTGGCGCGAGGTGCTGGCTCGGGCCGACGTGGTGAGCCTGCACTGCCCGCTGACCGAAACCACCCGCCACTTGATCGACGCCGATGCGCTGGCCGCGATGAAGCCCGGCGCCTTCCTCGTCAACACCGCGCGCGGCGGCATCGTCGATGAAGCCGCGCTGGCGCAGGCGCTGCGCTCAGGGCACCTGGGCGGGGCCGGCGTGGACGTGCTGGCGAACGAACCGCCGCGCGACGGCAACCCGCTGCTGGCCGGCGACATTCCCAACCTGATCCTCACCCCGCACAACGCCTGGGCCAGCCGGCAGGCGCGCCAGCGGCTGGTGGACCAGACGGCCGAGAATCTGGTGGCGTGGCGGCGCGGCGCGCCGATCCGTTCGATGGTGTCCGGCCAGTAGTCGGCCGGGCGCGACCATGGCGATGCAAAGGAGAATGCAGATGAAAAGGATGACAACGGGTTTTTGCATGATGCTGCTGGCGGTCGCGCTGGTAGGGCCGGCGCTGGCGCAGGAAGAGGGCGCGGCTGCATCGCGCGTCGGCGTGAGCGTCGGCGACTTCTCCCAGATGCGCGAGGTCAAGCACCTGCGCGGCGCGCAGAAGCGCGACACCACGCAGGCGATCCAGGCACTGGCCGACTGGCTGCAACGCCAGGCCGAACGCAGCCTGCCTGCGGACCAGTCGTTGCAGGTGACGCTGCGCGACGTGGACCTGGCCGGCGACTACGAGCCCGGCCGCGCGGACATGTACGACATCCGCGTCATCAAGGACATCTACCCGCCGCGCATCGAGCTGGATTACCGGCTCGCCGACGCCTCGGGCGCGGTGCTGCGCGAAGGCGAGGCGACCCTGCGCGATACCGGGTTCCTGCAAGGCGCAGGCCCGATGGGCAACGATTCGCTGCGATTCGAGAAGCGCATGCTGCGCGACTGGTTGCGTTCGCTCGCGGTCGCGCCGGACGGGCAGGACTGATCCGCCGGGCCGCGGCCATGAGAGGCCGCGGCCCGCGTCAATCCAGCAGCCGCGCGATCACCCGCTCGGCCAGCGCGTCCGCTGTCTCGGCCGTGGTATCGAGCGTCATTTCGGCGTGTTCGGGCGGTTCGTAGGGCGAATCGATGCCGGTGAAGTTGGGCAGTTCGCCGCGCCGCGCCTTGGCGTAAAGCCCCTTCGCGTCGCGCCGCTCGGCCTCGGCCAGCGGCGTGTCGACGAACACCTCGATGAAGTCGCCGGCGGCAAACAGCGCGCGCGCCGCCGCGCGTTCGGCGCGGAACGGGGAGATGAAGCTCACCAGCACGATCAGGCCGGCGTCGGTCATCAGCCTGGCGACTTCCGCGACGCGGCGCAGGTTCTCGACGCGATCCTCGTCGGTGAAGCCCAGGTCGCGGTTGAGGCCGTGGCGCACGTTGTCGCCGTCGAGCAGGTAGGTATGCAGGCCGCGCGCCAGCAATCCGCGCTCCACCAGGTTGGCGATCGTGGACTTGCCCGCGCCCGAGAGGCCGGTGAACCAGACGCAGCGCGGCTGCTGGCCCTTGAGCGCGGCGCGCGCGGCGCGGTCCACGTCCAGCGCCTGCCAGTGGATGTTCTGGGCGCGGCGCAGGCCGTGGCGGATCATGCCCGCGCCGACGGTGGCGCGGCTCAACGGATCGGTCAGCAGGAAACCGCCGAGCGCGGGCAGTTGCGCGTACGGCGCGAACGCGAGCGACGCGTCCAGCGACAGCGCCACCTGGCCGATGTCGTTGCGTTCCAGCCGCTTGGCGGCCAGCGGTTGCAGGCTTTCCGGGTCGTGCCGGTGCTTGAGTTCGACGATGCGCGCGCCGGTGTCGCGCGTGCCGAGCGCGATCCGGTAGCGGCGCCCCGGCAGCAAGGGCGCTTCGTCGAACCACAGCACGTCGGCGACGAACTGGTCGCTCACCGCCACGGGCGCATCCGCGCTCGCCACCACGTCGCCGCGCGCGGCATCGACCTCGTCGGAAAAGCGCAGCGCGATGGCCTGGCCGGCGAACGCGGCATCGGCATCGGCGCCCGAGACGCTCACTGCCGCGACGCGCGTGCCCGCGCCGCCGGGCGCGATGCGCACCGCATCGCCCACGCGCAGGCTGCCGGAAGCCAGCGTGCCGGCGAGCCAGCGCCGGCCGGCGTCGTCGCGCAGCACCGATTGCAGCGGCAGGCGCGCGGGGGCGTCGCGCGGCGCCGATCCGATGCGCACCGACTCCAGGTGTTCCAGCACGCTCGGCCCCTCGTGCCAGGGCATCGAGGCCGAGCGCGCCACGACGTTGTCGCCGATGGCGGCGGCCACGGGGATGCAGGCGACGTGGTCGATGCCCAGCCGCGCCGCATGCGCGCGGTAGGCGTCCGCGATGGCATCGAACGCATCGCGCGCGTAGCCGACGCGATCCATCTTGTTCACCGCCACCAGCACGTGCGCGATGCCGAACAGCGACAGGATCGCGGTATGGCGGAACGTCTGCGGCAACAGGCCGCGGGTCGCATCCACCAGCAGGATGGCCAGGTCCGCCACCGAGGCGCCGGTCGCCATGTTGCGGGTGTACTGCACGTGGCCGGGACAGTCGGCGATCAGGAAGCGCCGCCGCGCCGTTTCCAGGTGCCGCCACGCCACATCGATGGTGATGCCCTGTTCGCGCTCGGCGTCCAGCCCATCGAGCAGCAGCGCGTAATCGATGTCCCCGCCGCGCGTGCCGTGGCTGGCGCTGGCCCGCGCCAGCGCCGCGCGCTCATCCTCGGGAATGCGCCCGGCCTCGTGCAGCAGGCGGCCGATCAGCGTGCTCTTGCCGTCGTCCACGCTGCCGCAGGCCACCAGTCGCACGAAGTCCTTCGTCGCGGGGGCGGTCATCAGAAGTAGCCCTCGCGCTTCTTCTTCTCCATCGAATCGCCCTCGGCATGGTCGATCAGGCGGCCGGCACGTTCGGACAGGGCGCTGGCCTCCATCTCGGCGATGATCGCGTCGAGGGTGTCGGCCTCCGATTCCACCGCGCCGGTCAAGGGATAGCAGCCGAGCGTGCGGAAGCGCACGCGGCGCTGTTCGATCCGTTCGCCCGGCAGCAGCGCGAAGCGCTCGTCGTCGGCCATGATGAAGGTGCCGGCGCGGCGCACCACCGGGCGCGGCGCGGCGAAGTACAGCGGCACCACCGGGATGTTCTCGCGGCGGATGTAGCGCCACACGTCCAGTTCCGTCCAGTTGGAGAGCGGGAACACGCGCACGCTCTCGCCCTCGGCGACGCGGGCGTTGTAGAGGTTCCACAGTTCCGGGCGCTGGCGGCGCGGGTCCCAGCGGTGCCGCGCATCGCGGAACGAGAAGATGCGCTCCTTGGCGCGCGATTTCTCCTCGTCGCGCCGTGCCCCGCCGATGGCGGCGTCGTAGCCACCCGCGTCCAGCGCCTGCTTGAGCGCCTGCGTCTTCATGACCTCGGTGTGCACGCTGGCGCCATGCGTCTGCGGCCCGACGCCGTCGCGAACGCCGTCGGGATTCACGTGCACGCGCAGTTCCAGCCCGGTGTCGGCGGCACGGCGGTCGCGGAACGCGATCATCTCGCGGAACTTCCACGTCGTGTCCACGTGCAGCAGCGGGATCGGCGGCCTGGCCGGCGCGAACGCCTTGAGCAGCAGGTGCAGCAGCACCGAACTGTCCTTGCCGATGGAATACAGCAGCACCGGCCGGCGGCACTGCGCCGCGACCTCGCGCAGGATGTGCAGGCTCTCGGCCTCCAGGCGATCCAGATCGCCGGGGCTGTCGGAGGGAGGGATGGGAGAACTCATGGCGGCGCGCAGGATAGCGCGCCGCATGCCGTCAGGGCGCCACCGGCGCTTCCTCCTTCACCCGGAACCACGCCGCGTACAGCGCCGGCACGAACACCAGCGTCAGCACGGTGGCCACGATCAGGCCGCCCATGATGGCGACGGCCATCGGGCCGAAGAAGGCGCTGCGCGAGAGCGGGATCATCGCGAGCACGGCGGCGAGGGCGGTCAGCACGATGGGGCGGAAGCGGCGCACGGTGGCGTCGACCACGGCCTGCCAGCGCGGGTGGCCGGCGGCGATGTCCTGTTCGATCTGGTCCACGAGGATCACCGAGTTGCGCATGATCATGCCGGCCAGCGCGATGGTGCCGAGCATGGCGACGAAGCCGAACGGCACGCGGAACACGAGCAGGAACAAGGTGACGCCGATCAGCCCGAGCGGGGCGGTGAGGAACACCAGCAGCGAGCGCGAAATGCTGCGCAACTGGATCATCAGCAGCGTGAACACCGCGACCACGAACAGCGGCATGCCGGCGGCCACCGACGCGCCGCCGCGCTCGGAATCTTCCACGGTGCCGCCCACTTCCAGCAGATAGCCCGGCGGCAGGTCCGCGCGCACGGCGTCGAGCGTGGGCAGAATCTGCGCGACGACCGAGGCCGGCTGCTCCCTGCCGTACACGTCCGCGCGCACCGTCACCGTCGGCAGGCGGTTGCGGTGCCAGACGATGCCTTCCTCGAAACCGTGCTCGAGCGTGGCGATCTGCGACACCGGTACGCTGCGCCCGTTGGCGGTGGGCACGGCGAGCGAGCCGAGCATCGACAGTCGCGCACGCTCGTCGGCCGGGCCGCGCAGCAGGATCTGGATCAGCTCGTTGTCCTCGCGGAAGGTGCTGACGGCAAGGCCCGACAGCGAGCTTTGCAGGAACTGCGCCAGATGCGCGGAACTGACGCCGAGCGCGCGGGCGCGCTCCTGGTCCAGCACCAGGCGCACGACCTTGCTCGGTTCTTCCCAGTCGAGGTTGACGTTGGCCACGTGCGGGTTTTCGCGCACTTTCACCGCCACTTCGCGCGCCAGTGCGCGCACGATGTCGATGTGTTCGCCCGAGACGCGGAACTGCACCGGGTAGCCCACCGGCGGGCCGTTTTCCAGCCGCGTGACGCGGCCGCGAAGCGCGCTGAAATCGGTGGCGAACAGGTCGATCAGCGCGCCGCGCACCGCCTCTCGGGCACGAATGTCGCGGGTCAGCACGACGAACTGCGCGAAGCTGGTCTGCGGCAGTTGCTGGTCCAGCGGCAGGTAGAAGCGCGGCGAACCGGTGCCGACATAGGCCACATAGTTCTCGATGCCGTCCATCGCGCGCAGCTTCTCTTCCAGCTTCTCCACCTGCGCCTGCGTGGCGTGCAGCGACACGCCTTCGGCCAGTTTCAGGTCCACCAGCAGTTCCAGCCGCGTGGAGGAGGGGAAGAACTGCTGCGGCACGAAGCGGAACAGCGCCACCGAGGCGACGAACAGCGCGACCGTCGCCACGATCACCAGCCGGCGATGCCGCATCGACGCTTCCACCAGGCCGCGGAAGCGCCGGTAGAAGCGCGACTGGTAGGGATCGTGCGCGTGCCCGCTCGCGCCGACTTTCGGATCGGGCAGCAGCTTGTCGCCCAGGTAGGGCACGAACACCACGGCCGCGACCCAGCTCACCAGCAGCGCGATCGTCACCACCTGGAAGATCGAGCGGGTGTATTCGCCGGTGCTCGACGCCGCCGTGGCGATGGGCAGGAAGCCGGCGGCGGTGATGAGGGTGCCGGTGAGCATCGGGAACGCGGTGCTGGTCCAGGCGAAGCTCGCCGCGCGCAGGCGGTCGTAGCCCTGCTCCATCTTGATCGCCATCATCTCCACCGCGATGATCGCGTCGTCCACCAGGAGGCCCAGCGCCAGCACCAGCGCGCCGAGGGAAATCTTGTGCAGGCCGATGCCGAAGTAGTGCATCGCGGCGAACGTCATCGCCAGCACCAGCGGGATCGACAGCGCCACCACCAGCCCGGTGCGGAAGCCGAGCGAGAAGAAGCTGACCAGCAGCACGATGGTCACGGCCTCGGCCAGCACCTTGACGAACTCGCCGACCGAGCCGCGCACCGCGGCAGGCTGGTCGGACACCTTGCGCAATTGCATCCCGACCGGCAGCGTCTGTTGCAGCCGCGCCAGTTCGGCGTCCAGCGACTTGCCCAGCTTCAGGATGTCGCCGCCCTCGCGCATCGATACCGCCAGGCCGATGGCCTCCTCGCCCATGAAGCGCATCTTCGGCGCGGGCGGATCGGAAAAGCCGCGCCACACCCGCGCCACGTCGTCGAGCCGGAAGCTCGCCTCGCCCACGCGGATCGGGAACGCGGCGATGTCCTCCACCGCGGCGAAGCGGCCGGAGACGCGCAACTGCACGCGCTCGTCCGGTGTCTCGAAAAAGCCCGCGGGGAGCACCGCGTTCTGCTCGTCCAGCGCGGCCTGGATCGCGGCCAGCGGGATGCCGAGCGTGGCGAGCTTGGTGTTGGAGAGCTCGATCCAGATCTTCTCGTCCTGAAGCCCGATCAGTTCCACCTTGGCCACGTCCGGCACGCGCTGGAGTTCGATTTCCAGCCGGTCGGCGTAGTCCTTCAGCACCGCGTAGTCGAAGCCGTCGGCGGTGAGTGCGTAGATGTTGCCGAAGGTGTCGCCGAACTCGTCGTTGAAGAACGGCCCGACCGTGCCCGGCGGCAGCGTGGCGCGGATGTCGCCGACCTTCTTGCGCACCTGGTACCAGAGATCGGGAAGCTCGCTGGATTTCATGCTGTCTTTCGCAACGAAGATCACCTGCGATTCGCCCGGTCGCGAATAGGCGCGGATCATTTCGTAGCGGCCTGTCTCCATCAGCTTGCGCTCAATGCGGTCGGTGACTTGGCGCGCCACTTCCTCCGCGCTCGCGCCCGGCAGCAGGGTGCGCACGACCATCGCGCGGAAGGTGAAGGGCGGGTCCTCGCTTTGCCCGAGCTGGCTGTACGAAAAGGCGCCGACGATGCCCAGCAGCACGATGGCGTACAGTACCAGCGAGCGGTGCCTCAGCGCCCAGGCCGAGAGGTTGAAGCGGTCCTGCGATATTCCGGCGCGCTCCATCACGGCGCGTCCGAGAGATCGACCGAGCGGTTGTCGCGGTCCACCGCGCGCAGCCGTTCGCCTTCGCGGATCAAGTGCACGCCGCCGGCGATCACCCAATCCTGCGGCGACACGCCTTCACCGATGGTCGCCTCGCGTTCGCCCCAGGCCAGCACCCGCACCGCGCGGTGTTGCGCCGTGGACGTGGCCGGGTCGAGCACGTAGACGTATGCATCGCCCGCCTCGCCGCCGACCGCCGCCAACGGCACGCCGAGCGCCGTCGCGCCGCCATCGGCCGCGTACACGCGCGCGCTCTGGCCGATGTCCACTTCCGCCTCCGGCGCGTCGAAGGCCACGCGCGCGGCGAAGGTGCGCGCGGCGGGATCGGCGGCGGGCGAGAGTTCGCGCACCTTGCCCGGCCAGCGCTTGTCCGGGCGCGACCACAGTTCCACGAGCACCGGCGTGCCGACCGGGAAGCGTTCGATCTGGTTTTCCGGCACCGAAATGGCGACCTCGCGCTCGCCATCGGCGGCCAGCACGAACACCGTCTGCCCGGCGGCGACCACTTGCCCGGCTTCGGCCAGGCGCGCCGCGATCACGCCGTCCTGCGGCGCGGTCAGACGCGCGTAGTCGCGCTGGTTCTGCATCACCGCAAGCTGCGCGCGCGCGTTGCTGGCCTGTGCCTGCGCGGCGGTGAAGGCGGCCTGCTTGGCATCGAACAGGGACTGGCTGACCAGCCCGCGTTCGAGCATCCCGGTATGGCGCTCCAGTTCGGCCCGCGCCAGCGACAGTTCCGCCTGTGCGGCGGCCAACTGCGCCCTCGCGGCTTCGGCCTGGAGGCGCAAGTCCTGCGGGTCCAGTTCGGCCAGCGCCTCGCCCGCGCGCACCCGTGCGCCGGCATCGACGAAGCGCTGCGCGATCTTGCCGCCGATGCGGAACGACAGAGCCGGCTCCTGATGCGCGCGCACTTCGCCGGAAAACATCTGTGCTGCCGCCTGCGCCGGTTGCGCGCGCACCACCATCGCCGGGCGCGGCGGCGCCTCCTCGGGTTCGGTCGAACTGCACGCCGCCAGCGCCAGCGCCATGCCGGCCACCGCCAGCCCCATTCCCGTCATCGAACGCCACTGCGTGCCCATGTCAGCCGCCGGATTAAGTAAACTGGCGGGTACAATATAATTAACGAACCCACCAGTCCACTATTTATTTGCACGACATGCCCAACACCGCTCGCCCACCCGCCAGCCCCGGCCCCGGCCGGCCGAAAAGCGCGAAGAAGCGCCACGCCATCCTCGACGCGGCCAAGCGCCTGTTCCTGCACACCGGTTTCGATGGCACCAGCGTGGAGCAGATCGCGGCCGAAGCCGGCGTCTCCAAGCTCACCGTGTACAGCCACTTCGGCGACAAGGAGGCGCTGTTCTTCGCGGCGGTGGAGGAGCGCTGCCGCGAGCAGTTGCCCGACGACCTGTTCGCGATCCCCCCGTCCGGCCCGGTGGACCAGGCCTTGCGCAGCATCGGCCATCGCTTCCACGCGTTGCTCTCGTGCAGTGATTCCATCGCGCTGCACCGGATGATGATCAGCGATCCGCGCAACGTCGAGCGCCTCGGCGCGCTGTTCTGGAACGCCGGTCCGGCGCGCGTGATCGCGGGGCTGGACGCCTTCCTGCAAGCCGCCGTGGCGCGCGGCGAACTGGACATCGACGACACCCGCGAAGCCGCCGGCCAGTTCCTGTGCCTCATCAAGGGCGAGGTCAACCTGCGCATGCTGTGCGGCCCGATCGGCTGCGTGCACGGCGAGGATGCCGCCGCGCACGTGGATTCGGTGGTGACGCTGTTCCTGCGCGCGTACCGGGCGCGGTGAACCGCGCCGGGGAAGGGTGGAATGACGGCTTGACTTACTTCGCGGCGGCTTCGCGCCGGGATTCGGTGAACCGCGCCAAGGCTTCTGCGATCAGCCTGCGCGCTTCTTCGGCGTTGCCGAAACCGGCCAGCTCCACGGTCTTGCGGCCTTCCGGCAGATCCTTGTAGACGCGGAAGAACGCCTCGATGCGCTGGCGTTCGATCGCCGGCAGGTCGTCGATGTCGCGGATCGCGCTGTAGGTGGGATCGAGGGTGTCGGTGGGCACGCCGAGGATCTTCTCGTCCGCATCGCCGCCATCGCGCATGCGCAGCACGCCGACGGGGCGGAAGCGCACCAGCGTCCCCGGGTACAACGCTTCGCGCGTGAACACCAGGGCATCGAGCGGATCGCCATCGCCGGCCAGCGTGCGCGGCATCGAGCCGTAGTTGGCCGGGTAGGCCACCGGCATCTGCTGGAAGCGGTCCACGTAGACCAGCCCATCCTCGCCGATCTCGTACTTGGTGATGCTGCCGGCGGGAATCTCCACGGCCAGCAGCACGTCGGCCGGCGCGCCCTTGGGCTGTCTGGCGTGCAGTGGATGGCGGATCGACTCGGCCGCCGTGGCTGAAGCGACATGGCCGAGCAGCAGGGTGGTGGCGAGAAGCAGGCGAGGCAGCGGCGTCATCGGATCACTCCCAGCAGCGGTCGGTGCGGCCCTTGAGCGTGGCCGCACGCGGGCAGTCGCGTGGCGCGATACGATCTTCGGTGCGTTCGATCAGGCGCACGTCCTTGCCGTCGCGGCGCAGCTCGAAGGCATCGTACAGCCGCCCGGTGGCGGTGCGCGCCTCGTAGCGCAGTGCATCCGCGCCCACGTCGATCACCTGGAAGAGCTGGGTGTCCTCGGCCACCGGCGCCATCGTGCGGCGCGCGTGGGGCGAAAGGCGGTACTGCTTGGCGCCGGCCACCGAGAGCACGTACTGCGGTGTCGCCCGAGAGGCGTCCTCGCCGCCGCGGCGGCCATAGGTGTGGTCGTGGCCCTGCAACACCAGATCGACGCGATGGGCCTCCAGCACCGGCTGGATGTGTTTGCGCAGCATGGCGTGGTCGCGCTTTTCCAGCGGCGAGTAGATCGACTGGTGCACCAGCACGATCCGCCATGCCCGCGGGCGCGCGGCGAGCACGCCATCGAGCCAGCGCGCCTGGGCCTGCGCGGTGCCCAGGTCCAGCGCCGAGGTGCCATCGAGCACAGCGAAGCGCGCGCCCTGCCAGTCGAACCAGTAGCTCGTCGCCTCCACACCCGCCGCGCCGTTGCCCGGCAGCGCGAAGTGCGTGCGCCAGTGCGTGCCGAGGACGCGGCGTTCCCGCGGCGTGTCCTCGAACTCCTTGACGTATTCGTGATTGCCCGCGGCGGGCGCGAACTGCATACGCGCCAGCGGCGCGGTGGCGTCGAACCACTCGCCCCATTCGTCGTCGTCCACGCCTTCGGCCACCAGGTCGCCGGCGAACAGCGCCAGTTCGGCGCGCGGTGCGTGGCGCGCGGCTTCGTGCATCACGCGCGTGGTGAGGCTGGCGTTCTGGTTCTGGGTGTCGCCGAGATAGACGAACTGGAACGGCTTGCCGGCTTCGCCCGCCGTGCGCCAGTGCCGCCACGGGCTCCAGGTGCCATCGCCCTGCACGCGCAGCGCGTACAGCGTGCCGGGCGCGAGGTCTTCGACGTCGGCGCGGTGGTGATGCGCCAGGCCGTTGCCGGCCAGCAGCGGCTCCGTGCTGGCGACGATGCGGCGCGGCGGCGTGCCCGCGTGCCACGGATCGGGCGAATCGCCGGCCACGGCGATTTCGAGCACCGGATGCTCCACGGCCACGCTGGTGCGCCAGCGCACCGAGAAACCGCGCGCCGCGTCCTGCGAGGGCGTGGCGACGATGCGGTCGGGAAAGGCCGAAGGCGCGTAGCGCACCACGCCGCGCGGCACCAGCACGTTCGCGTCGGGCCGGCGCGCGGCCGTCGCGGCATCGGCCAGCGCCGGAAGCGCGACCAGCGCCAGCGCAATCGCGCCGGCGCCGCGCAACATCGGCAGTCTCATCGGCGACATTCGGGCAGCGCCAGCGCGCCCGCGATGTCGCGCCAGTCGAACGCGACCACGCCCTGGTCGTCGTGCACCGCATAGAGCACGCCCTCGGGGAAGCGTGCGCTCGGCGCCTCGTGCAGCCAGATGCCATCGGTATTGGCCACGCGGCGGCCCGTCACCGCGCCGGTGTGTTGCAGCGTGCGGCGGTCGAACAGGTGGAACACGGTGCGGCCCTTGCCCTGCTCGGTGGTGATCCACCAGCCGCCGCCATCGGCGCAACCGCGCAGCATGATGCCTTCGGACTGCGCCTGGAACACGTCGCGGCCGATGGTGCGGCCGGCGTAGCGGCCGGCCAGGTCGTACACCTTCAGCTCGTTGGCGTAGCCCTCGTCTTCCTCGGCGATCAGCAGGCGGTCGTTCCGCGCATCGCCCCAGATCGACTCGACCACGCGCAGCGCGCCCTCGGGCGAGGTATCGCCGAACGCGCCCTGGAACGCGGCCGTCATCCGCGTCCCGTCGCGCGTGGCGGTGTAGCGCTTCACGCGCCGGTCCAGTTCCGGAAGCGGCGGCAGGATGTCCTCGCCCTGGGCATCCTCGCCGGCCATGTAGGCATCGGTGACGTATACCTCGTACACGCCCTCGCCGGTGCGGCGCACCCACGCGCCGTAGGGCTTCGCGAGCTCGTCCCGGCCGAACGCCCCCAGCGGCGCGAAGTCGGGCAGCGCGAGCACCTGCACGCGGCGGTTGTCGCGCTCCACCACGAACAGCAGGTCGTCGATCGCCACCACGCCGTTGGGCCGGTCGAAGTCGCCCAGCGCCGTGCCGTTCCGGCCGACGGTGCGCAGGGTCCTGCCGCTGGCCCCGTCGTAGACCACGAGCATATCGGTGGCCTTGGCCGTGGCGATCAGCCAGACGCCGCCGTCCGGCGCCGCCCACGCGGCGGGCGAATCAATGTTGTCCTCGGGCGTCAGCGCGCTGACGAAGGCTTCGTCGATGACGGGAATCTCGCGCGCGTCGGCCATGCGCGCGACCTGCGGACGGCGTTCGTCCGCATCGCGCTCGTCGATGGCCGGCTGGCTGGCGCACGCGCCAAGGAGCAATGTCGCCGCCGCCACGAGTGTTGAGCATGGAAGAAGGGAGAGCTTCATCTGGCAGGTTTCCAAGGTGATCACGCGATCGAAGGGATTCTTCAGGTAAGGCATCGACAATCCTTCCCCGTCATTCCAGCGAAAGCTGGAATGACGGATGGAGGCGTGGTCCGGGACAGTCATGTAGGTCGGGGTGGACGTGCGAACCCCCGCACCGCCGCTTGCGATGACCGCGAGACGCTGGGCTTCGCACGCCCACCCCAACCTGTGCGCGGAATGAGTCGACCCGCATCAGAAGCGCAGCTTCACGCCGGCCACGTAGGTGCGGCCGTACAGTTCGTTCTGGAGGGTGTGCTGCGGCGAGCCCTGGTACAGCTCCAGCGGCTCGTCGAGCAGGTTGGCGGCCTCGAAGTACAGTCCCCACGCATCGCTCATGCGCCAGTCCAGGGTGAAGTCGAGCTGGGTGTTGGAGGCCACCCAGAGGTCGAAGTTGCGGTCGTCGCCCACTTCATCCAGGTACTCGCTGCGGTACACCGCCGCCAGGCGCGCGCTGAGGATGTCGTTCTCGTAGCCCAGGTGCGCGCTCAGGAGCTTCTCGGAGGAGCGCGGCAGCGGGAAGGTCTCGCCCTCGAGGGTGAACTCGGTATCCAGCCAGGTGGCGCTCACGCCGAGCAGCAGGCCGCTGTCGAAACGCTGCTGGAAGTTCAGCTCCAGGCCCAGCACGCTGGCATCGTCGCCGTTGACCGGCATCGTCACGTCGAATCCCGTCCACTCCGGATGGTTGCGGGTGTTGGTTTCCACGATGTAGCCGGCGATGTCCTTGTAGAACAGGCCGACCGAGAAGATGCCGGTTTCGCCGATGTAGCGCTCGGCCGAGAAATCCAGGTTGCGCGACTCGTAAGGATCCAGCTCGGGATTGCCCAGGTCCACTTCCTCGTCGTCGCGGTTGATCCTCGTGCGCGGGGAAATGTCGCCGAACGACGGCCGGCCGATGGTGTGCGTGTACGCGCCGCGCAACACCCAGTCGCCCTCGGTGTCGTAGCGCAGGTGCAGGCCCGGCAGCACGCTGGTGTAGTCCGTGGACACGCGGCGCTGGGTGATGGAGGCGATGTCGCCGTCCTCGTCGATGTCCACCACGTTGCCGGTGGCGTCGAACGAGGTGCGCTCCACGCGCGCGCCGAAGATCACGCGCAGGCCGTCGAAATCCATCGTGCCCATGAAGTAGCCGGCCAGGATGTCCTCGCCCGCGACGTAGTCCTCGATCAGCGATACCTCGGTGTTGGCCGCCTCGTCCTGCGGGCGCGCCGAGTAGTCGGACAGGCGCTGCGCCAGGTACTCGCGCATCCGCCGCGAGCTGATGCCATCGCCCATGTCGCCGTGGCGGTAGTCGGGCGAGCCGATGCTCCAGTCGGAGGCGTAGAACGCCGGCCCGCGGCGCAGTTCGACCTCGTCCACGTTCACGTCGCGGTCGCGCCAGCGGCCCAGCACGCCGGCCTTCCAGATCGCCGCATCGCCGTCGATGCGCAGGTTGAACGCGGCGCTGAACTCGTCGTCGTCCACGAAGGTGGGCGCCAGCACGAAGCGGTTGAAGCGGTAGTTGTCGTTGCTCAGCCAGCCGTTGGCCGGATCGTCGATGTCATAGCGCGGGATGCCGCCGTTCTGGTCCAGGACCAGCGAGATGTCGTCCTCGCCCTCGTAGGAGAAGCGCGCTTCCACCTCGTCGGCCACGCGCTCGCGCGTCTTGGTGTAGCCGAGGCGATAGTCGATGGCGCCGGCATCGAAGCGGTTCTCGCCGCCGGCGCTGGCGGTGAAGGTGTCCTCGGCCTTGGTGCGCCAGCGCACGCGGCGGCTGAAGTCGCCCGGATCGATGCCCTCGATGGTGTAGATGCCATTGCCGAACGCGGTGATGTCGCCTTCGCCCACCGGGACGATGCTGCGCTGGCGCGTCTCGGCATCGGTGAAATCGGTGTAGAGCGCGCGCAGGAAATAGCTGGAATCCTCGTCCGTGCGCCAGTCCAGGTTGAGGTTGACGCCGGTGCGCTCGCGGTTGACGAAGTACTTGCGCTGCTGCACTTCGGTGGCGATCAGCGTGTCCGACAGGCCCGGCACGTCCTCGAGCGAATCGTGGTAGTCGTAGGCCACCTCG
Organism: Chiayiivirga flava; assembly: GCA_037190825.1. Taxonomy (GTDB): domain Bacteria; phylum Pseudomonadota; class Gammaproteobacteria; order Xanthomonadales; family Xanthomonadaceae; genus Denitratimonas; species Denitratimonas flava_A. Next base: position 20,724 of record JBBCJS010000092.1, on the reverse strand, counting down.
ATGTTGTCCGATTCGTAGGTGCGGTCCTGGTAGCTCAGGCCGAAGGCGATGCCGAAGCGGTCGTCGATGTTGTTGCTGTAGTTGAACGATGCCTTCGGGCTGGTTTCCCCGCTCAGGCTCTGGTGGCTCAGCTCGGCCTTGCCGCGGATGCTGCGGCCCCGGCGGTCGAAGCCCGAAGCCGATTCCACCAGGATGCTGCCGCCCACCGAATCGCCGGGAAGGTCCGGCGTGGGCGACTTGATGACGGACAGGCGCTCGGTGGAATCGGACGGGATCACGTCCAGCGGCGCGGCGCGGCTGGAATCTTCCGGCGTGCCGATGGCGATGCCGTCCACCTGCACGCTGTTGAGCGCCGCATCCAGGCCGCGCACCACCACGAAGCGGCCTTCGCCCTGGTCGCGCGTGACGCTGATGCCGGGCAGGCGTTGCAGCGACTCGCCCACGTTCTTGTCCGGGTACTGGCCCATCGAGTCCGACGAGACGGTGTCCTGGATCGCATCCGAGCCGCGCTTCACGTCGATGGCGCGCATCTGCGACTCGAACTGCGGACGCACCACCATCTCTTCGAGCCGGATGGCCTCGGCCTCGGCGTTCAGCGCCGCATCGGCGGAAGTTTCGGTGGCGGCGTGCGCGGAAACGGACGCGCCGGCAAGGAGCGCCAGCGCGATGGCGGCGGGGAGCGGGCGCCTGGACAACATGGTGGGTTCCGGGAGCGGGGAGAAAGTGCGCGCACGGTATGTCCGCCCGATGACAGCAGGATGACGCCCGTCATCGGGGTGTCACTGGCGCAATGCCTTGCTTGCGCGGTCCGGCCGTCACGAAACCCACCGACCAGCAGCGGCCCCTCGGCCCGTCATCCCCGCGAAGGCGGGAACGACGGATGCCAGGGCGCCCCTACCGCGGCGGCGCCGTCAGCTCGTTCGCATCCAGGAACCCATCGTTGTTCGCATCCAGCAGGTCGAACATCCGCGCCAGCGCGCGGCGGTGGCCTTCGAGCGTGGTCGCCGTGCGCGCCCGCACGCCGGAGGGCAGTTCATCGGCCGAGAGCACCCCGTCGCCATTGCGATCCATCGCATGGAAGCCGCGGCTCATGTAGTCCTGGTACTCGGCCAGCGACACCCGCCCATCCCCATCGGCATCGAAACGGCGCAGGTAGTCGGCGCGCGTCTGCGCCTGCGCCATGCCGGCGACGACGACGAGCGACACGAGTGCGGCCAGCGGCAATGAGGGCTTGGCGACGTCGCGCCAATGAATGAAGTGCATCGGACTCTCCCTGTCGCCACATCATCGCCAGCGCGGGCGGCGCTGTCACCTGCACGGCGCGCGCGGCGACAATGACCGCCTCGCCATCCAGGACGCCCACCACATGCCCGAATTGCCCGAAGTGGAAACCACCCGGCGCGGCATCGCGCCCCACATCGTCGGGCGTCGCGTCATCGCCGTGACCCTGCGCCGCCCGGATCTGCGCTGGCCCATCCCGCCCCAGATCGCCGAAGAACTGCCCGGCCAGCGCATCGACGCCGCCCGCCGCCGTGCCAAATACCTGCTGCTGGATGCCCAGAGCGGCAGCGCCATCGTGCACCTGGGCATGTCCGGCTGCCTGCGCGTCTTGCCGCAAAGCACGCCGCCGCGCCCGCACGACCACGTCGATATCCACCTAGACGACGGCGCCCTGCTGCGCCTCACCGACCCGCGCCGCTTCGGCGCCCTCCTGTGGCAACCCCTCGGCCACACGCACGAACTGCTTGCCCACCTCGGCCCCGAACCGCTGGACGACGATTTCCACGCCACCTATTTGATGCGCGCCGCCGCCGGCCGCAGCGCCCCGGTCAAACATTTCCTGATGGACCAGCGCATCGTCGTGGGCGTGGGCAACATCTACGCCGCCGAAGCCCTGTTCCGCGCCGGCATCCACCCCGCCCGCCCAGCGGGCCGAATCTCCAAGGCCCGCTGGGAAAAACTCGCACAGGCGATAAAACACATCCTGGGCCACGCCATCGCCCGCGGCGGCACCACCCTCCGTGATTTCCTCGACCCCGACGGCGAACCGGGCTATTTCGCCCAGGAACTGTTCGTCTACGGCCGCGCCGGCGAGCCGTGCAAGGTGTGCGGCGCGACCTTGCGCGCGGCGGATTGGGGGCAGCGGGCGACGGTGTATTGCCCGAAGTGCCAGCGTTGACGCATCGGCTTCCGGCACCGCCGATGATCGTGCGATGAAGCCGCGTATCTTGCTACGCATTATCCAGCGGACTGCGCATCCCGGCCGCGCCTCGATTGAGCACGTGCGTATAAATCTGCGTGGTGCTTACGTCCGCATGCCCCAGGATTTCCTGCACAGTGCGGATGTCGGCACCACTCTCCAGAAGATGCGTGGCGAAGGAATGGCGGAAAGTATGACAGGTCACCGGCTTCATTATCCCGGCCGCCTGCGTGGCCCGCTTCACCGCCCGCTGGACCCGATCCGGATCCATATGATGGCGGCGTTGCACACCCTCGCGGCGGTCCAATCCGATACCCGAAGCACAGAACACATACTGCCAGCCTGACTCCACCGCCGCATTGGGGTACTTGCGTGCCAGCGCATACGGCAGCCAGACGCCTACAACCCCCTTCGCCCGATCCTGGGCATGGATTTCCAGCGCCTGTTCCACCTGTGCCCGCAATGGGGCGGCAATCGTATCAGGAAGCGGCACCTGCCGGTCCTTCGCCCCCTTGCCATCGCGCACCACGATCTGGCGACGGGAAAAATCGACATCCTTGATACGCAAACGCACCGCTTCCATGATCCTTGGCCCGCTGCCGTACAGCAGCCGCACCACAAGTCCCACCGCCCATCCAGATGCGCCAGCACCCGGCGGACTTCACCCTGGCCCAGCACCGTAGGCACCCGCCGCGAATGTTTGGCCCGCACCACCGCTCCATCCACGGAAGCTCGATATCCAGCACCTTGCGATACAGGAACAGGATTGCCGCAAGTGCCTGATTCTGCGTGCCCGGAGCGAGATGACGCTCCACCGCCAATGCCGACAGAAACCGCTCCACTTCCTCCGCCCCCATATCGCGCGGATGGCGCTTTCCATTCTCCAGAACGAACCGGCGAATCCACGCCACATAAGCCTGCTCGGTTCGCAAACTGTAGTGATGCAGCCGCAACACGCGCCGGACTTCGGACAAGAGGCTGCTCTTGGGCACCATCGCTTCGGCATCATCGGCCGGGGATCGGGAACCGGAACCGGAATGCCCTTCCTCATGTCCAGTGGATGCTACGTCCGTATCCCGGGGTATGTAACGCATACGTTCCCATCCTGAGGTGACAAGGCGTACAGCTTTGCCTATGAGGCATAACAGCGCCATAGGAAAACAACGCAGGATGGGCTAGGAAAAAGCAGTCGAATCGGGGCATACTGGCCACGTTACACCTCGGGATGGGGTATGAATTGACGTTAGGCACCTGATTCATGGATGACAGACTTCTCAAAAGATACCGCGAGTACGCAAGCTCTGAAGAGGCATTTGCCGTTCTCCTCGTCAAGAAGCATCTTGCACAAGCAAAAGGCCACTGGATTGACATTGTCAACTGTCGGCGCTACGAAATGTCTCACGACAGCATGCACTTCCGATTCGTCGTTGGCGGCCTGTTCAAGAGAAAAATTCATCCCAAGTACCCGCCACGTTCGGATTACACCACTAACGGAAAGTTCGACGAGCGCGCCTACTACTTGATGACTCGCGCCATCACTTGGGAAACTGCACACACAGACATCGAGCAGCAAAAAGCAAAACGAATCTTGCCCTTAAAGTTCGAGGTCAAAGGTGTGAGCTATGACAAGAACGCTGGCAGCAAGGGTTTCTTCAGGGATGACGCACCGCCAGAGATAAAAGCCTTAGCAAACAACCTACAGGATCGTACTAACCCGTTATGGGATAGAGCGCTTCAGTACGCCAATGCACCGGAGTTCGTCTATGAAGTTCGACAAGCCCGCATCCTGCCGCACGGTGCCTAACAATTCGTTCAAGCCGACGCCGCTTCGCGGCGCGGCTTAACTCAGGCGTTAGGCCTCAGGAGACAGTACATGGAGAAGATTGAAGGGTTCTTTGCTCGTTACGAGGAAGGAGCAAACACCTTTAATCCGGACCTCATGACCTCGCTATACGCGGCAGAGTTCATGGCCGGTGATCCGAATGGCGTATCGTGCGGTCGCAACGATCAGGCGCTCCGCGACGCCTTCATTCAACGCAAAGAGTTCTTTCGGGAAATCGGGTTCAAACGCGCAAAGATTCTTCATGTGGAGGCAACGCCGCTTGACGAGAAGTACACGATGGCCAAGGTTCATTGGCACATGACATTCGAGAAGCAGCCAGGCCACCCGCTTGACTTCAAATTCTTCATAACGTACTTCCTCTACGATCCAGGAACCGGGCCCAAAGCTGCGTTCTGGATTTCGCATGACGACGAGCAACGAGTCATGAAAGACGCTGGGCTTATCCCAAGTGAGGCCTAACAGTTCATTCAAGCCGACGCAGCTTCGCGGCGCGGCTTAATTCAGGCGTTAGGGCTCACATCAGGCATTTCGTATGGACACTCTGAGTTGGGAAGAAAGGCCATTCATTTCGTTGGAGCAGATGGGCACGTACTCTGCCCGCGACCGGAAAACTGCTCAAAGATTCGGCGTTACGGTTAAAGCTGCTGAGATCTCAAACCGAGATTACAAGTACCGCTATAGCAAACACAGTTCGGATTGGGTCATGCAACCTCCGCCGAGTAGCTACATCCACATCTGCATGGGCTATCTTGTAGTACGTAAACTCGGCACCACAGACCAGTATGAAACATGGATGCCAGACCACGTGTTCGATGAGCTCTATGCCGCAGCAAGTGAGCCCTAACAATTCATTCAAGCCGACGCCGCTTCGCGGCGCGGCTTAATTCAGGTGTTAGGCACCGAAGACACATGGCTACTGCCAACCAGACTTTGGCCCTCGTCCAAGACCTACTCAACACACTTCCGGGTGTGATGGTTGATGGCGCAGAAATTCATAGTGATCACGCGCACATTGAGGTATCTGCCACTAGCACCGCCGTCAGCTTCCTACAGCCCGTAAGTCTTAGCGCAAATGTCTCCCTTGATCCGTGGCATCACCCAGTGGACACTCCAGCGGGGCTCCCCACCAAGCATGTCTTGGTCGCTAGTACCGCCCCACGAGACCCGATAGAGTTTGGCAATCTGCAGCTTCTAGGCATTCACCTTGTTTGGCACCTTCACCGCTCAGGCGCACTGGACACCGCACGTGCAAACGATTTGTTGCGGGCTTGGCACGGTGCTGCGGTCGGTGCCTAACAATTCATTCAAGCCGACGCCGCTTCGCGGCGCGGCTTAATTCAGGCGTTATGCCCCATAGAGAGGTAGTGCCATGGTCGATCAACCCAAAGCCGGCATCGTTCGCAACTTGGTCGAGATCGTTGTCTTCGTATCGGTTGTCGTTGCGGATGGAATGGGCTTGGTGCCGATCACGCAGACGATATTCCTGGTTCCGCTGATCTGGCTGTTTCTTCGCCTTGGAAATGCCCCATGGTCGACGATCGGGCTCAGCCGGCCTGGAAATTTGAAGCGGGCAATCGCCTTGGGAGTTTTTGCCGGCGTGCTTTTGGAGCTGTTTGCCGTATTCGTGACTACTCCGGGCATCAGCGCGCTCTTTGGCGTAGAGCCCGATTATTCCGAACTCAAGAGCGTTCAAGGCAACCTGAAATTGTTGCTTGTGTTTCTGGGCTTCTCATGGGTAATTGCGGCGTTTGGGGAGGAGATTTGCTTCCGGGGCTTCCTGATGAAACGCTTGGCGCAGGTCTTCGGCGAAAGCCGAACGGCCTGGATCGCAAGTCTGCTGTTGTCCAGCGTCCTATTTGGCTGGGGACATACAGAGCAAGGCGTGTCTGGCTGGGTTCAGGAGGGCTTGAGCGGTCTGTGGCTCGGAATTCTGTTTCTGGCGACAAAGCGGAATCTCGCTGTACCCATCGTTGCACACGGAGTTTCGAACTCGCTTGCTTTCGTGCTCATCTACCTTGGAAGGTATCCCGGCCTTGGCTAGTTGGGGCATAACTATGTGTTCAAGCGGACCTGCGGGGAGAAGCTTTCTATGAACCGAGCCCTGTCGGCCGCAGGCCGCTTAACACGGCGTTAGGGCTCATGAAGCAGCACTCCATAGCAACCATGGAAGATGCAATCGCTTTGGAGCAGGCCGTTGTTCGCTCCGCGGGAAGAGCGTTGACTCAAATCATTGAGCTTCATGATCCATCGGACGCACTAACCACGCTTTGGGAAATGAAGTTCCGCCCCGTAGGATGCAATCCTCTAGATTCCGAGAGCCCACTCAACGTTATCGAGCAGCTCAATCAGACCTTCACCTATGTAGCATCGGCGCGTGCCGTCAAAATCCTCCTTGAGCTCCACCCATATTTTGCGCCATTCACGCTAAATCTTGGGACGCTTGGGGGCTCCGACATCGAATCAAGTTTACCTGGCAAAGTTGCTTGCGAGGTCTTCGCAGCGGTCAGTACGTCGAACAACCAAAAGCTCAATAGGGATCTAGCTAAAGTTGGGGCAGTCGAGGCGATGCATAAGTACGTTTTCTTCATGTGTCCGGGGTTCGAGACCGGTCGCCAGCCTAAGCTTGAGCGGATACCCGGCGTCCAGGTTTGGTCAGTTGGTGGCCGGCATGAGCCCTAACAATTCATTCAAGCCGACGCCGCTTCGCGGCGCGGCTTAATTCAGGCGTTAGCCCGCTCCTAACGTCAACGCGTGGGGACGATTTTGAAGAACATCCTGATCAAACAAGCCGTTGTGATTCCACTTGGAGCGATGCTTGTTCCAATTTTGATTGCGTTCTTTCTTCCTGACTACTCGTCAATTTCGCAGCACATCAGTGAAGTGGCACTTCTTGACCACCCTATTGCCCTCATTCAACGGAGCGCTGCTCTGGTCACAGGCGTTTCGATCACCCTGTTTGGCACTTGGCTATTCATGGTTAAGGGTGCCAACTACACAGCTGTAGCGGCTGTACTGTTCGGAGCAAGCATGATCTCAAATGGGGTGTTCGTAATGGGCAGCCCACTCCACGGCCTATACGGCCTTGGCTTCTTCATGGTTCTAGTGCCGGCTTTTTTTGCCACAGAGGTCGCACCAGCTAACAGTACGCTCCGAAGCCTCTCCATGTTCGCAGCACTCACCATCATGCTTTACCTGTGGCTTATGATTTCAGGCTTCGACCCACAAGCCTTTCGTGGCCTGACGCAACGTGTTGCGACGCTTTTGATCTTTGGTTGGTACGCCGCGGCAAGCTACCTTCTTCTGCACAACGGTTCATCCGTTAAGCATGCTGCGGACGTGGGCTAACAATTCATTCAAGCCGACGCCGCTTCGCGGCGCAGCTTAATTCAGGCGTTAGGCTGCCTAAATTTTGGCACAAGAGGGAGGGGGCGTGAAAAACGAAAACAAGAAATTCGGCTTGGGCACGGCACTTGGCATAGCTATTGGGATGATCCTCTATCGCCTCATCTTAGGCTGACTGACGGAATCGTGCTGGCTACGTCCTAGCCGCAGATCACGTCTACATCGACAAAGTAGGTCGCCCGTATCGGTGCGATAGATCGCCCATATGCCATCGGTGTTGCTGTGGGCTATGTTTCGCATTAGCGGCCTAACAATTCATTTAAGCCGACGCCGCTTCGCGGCGCAGCTTAATTCAGGCGTTAGGCCTCACAAAACTGTTGCATTACCCCACTCACGCGAGGAGCAACACGATGACCAGTTCCATACGTACCTGCCTCTGCTTCCGTGATGGTCGCGGTCGTGAGGCCGCAGAGTTTTACTGCGCTCTGATTCCGGGAAGCCGGATCGAGGCGATCTTCGATATCGCTGGCGATGGTGCTTCCTGGCTAATCGACTTTACGCTGGGCGGGGTGCCGTATCAGATACTCGATGCAGGACCGATGTTCACCCTATCCGAGGCAGTGTCAATTTCGGTCGAGACGGACGATCAGGCAGAGACGGATAGGCTTTGGGCAGCGCTAACCACAAATGGCGGAGAGGAAAGCCACTGCGGCTGGCTCAAGGATCGCTACGGTGTGTCGTGGCAGGTTTTCCCGAGGCGGCTGACAGAATTGACGCTGAGGGCCGACAAGAATGTGTCTACCAAGGCGATCGCGGCGATGATGAAGCAAAAGAAGGTCGATATTGCCGAAATCGAAGCGGCGGTTCGTGCCTAAAAGTCCATGGCCTAACAATTCATTCAAGCCGACGCCGCTTCGCGGCACGGCTTAATTCAGGCGTTAGGCGGCCAAGAGTACCGCAGTGCATCGCTTCTTCGCAGCGTGAGAGGACAACACCGATGGAAGTTTCACCGAACCCGGTCGACATTATCGAGAAGTATTTTGAGGTCGAGCTCAAGCCGGGGACTCTAGGCGAGTTCGATGGCATCGATCCCGAGCGATGGGTCGACTTCTCTAAGCACTACCACGCTGTGATGATGAGGGGCTTCGCCGCCGCCTATCTCGATGCGCAAGCAGCACCAGAGCATGCCGTCCGGCTCTACTTTGAGCCTTCATTTCGACACAACTGGGCACAAGCACTGGAGAAACGCTTTGCCGAAACCCCGTTGCTCGGCTATAGAGAGTTCCTCCCCAAAGACCCCCGAGTCACCCGCGAGCGGGTTTCTCTATTCCTAAATCCTCTAAAGAAACATCTACTGCTGGCAGACTCGGTATTTATCCAAGATAACTTCTACTACGGTTTCGATGCAGTTGCCGACTCAGTCAGCCGCGATCATTGGCGGGCTAACCCCAACGTGGTGTCTCTCGTTGAGAGGAGCATCGCCCGGATACGGGCCTATCTGCCCATCCTCGCTGAACTGCGCGACCTTATCCGGTCTAGGGCGCTAGTGTTCATGCCCTACTACATCACGCCGACCTTTCCGTATGCTCACGTTCCGCCCAAGCTTCAGGAGCACGTGAAGCGTCTGCGGATCGTTGCCCCATCCCGAGAGATATGGAGGGATGGCATCCCTGCGCACGAGTTCGACAAAGTGCTTGTGCCTTGGCTCAATGCCCGGCTTCTGGGCCTAGACCCTGTCTACCTCACGGACGCTATGGCTCGGATCGGTGGGACGCTGAGCTTCGACGGCGAGGTAGCTACCTCTGCCCCTAGTGACTTGCTGTCGGTGAGTATCCTACCCTTCGGCGGAGCGGGAGAGATCGATCTGGACACGCTCTGGAAAATGCGCCACAACGAATCCGTGTTCGCACATGTTCGTTCGCTAACCGCCCAGTGCAAGAAGCACCTGGAGGACAATCTCGGCCAAGGGGCGACACCGAAGGCCGCAAACGCATTGAGCAGGCAGTTCATGCAGGACCAGCTTGCGTCTCTCTCAACGCAAAAAGTCATCTCCTTCGCGGAGAAGCCGTCGGTCTCACTGGTCTGGCGGACCGCGCTCGCTGTCGCCACATTGGGCACATCAGAGATCGTTGGCCCATTGGCGTCTGCGGTCCTGGACAGTAGCGTCGGCAAAGCTGCCCTCTCCCGTCTATCCCCCGAACGCCGAGCGATAGCCTACCTCAACGCTGCCTTATGAACGCTGCTTTCCATTCTTCGCGTCACAATTTCTATCGGCCACGTAGCCGGCAGGTTGCCGCTTCGCGCCGGCCGCCCAACAACAGCATGCAGCGGATGGCGCTTCGCGCCGCGGCTGATGCTGAGCGTTAGGCTGTACAGAGACAACACCGTGACGTTGGAACAAACCACTGCTTTTGTATGTACATACGGCATCGTCCTTGAATCCGCGAAGGGTCCCGTCCCGTCGTTGGTCGAGTTTATTGCAGGAGAGCCAATCCGTGGCAGTTGGTGGTCTCACCCGCGAGCGAAGCAAATTTTCCAACTCACGCGAGCCCTCAGAGACTCTGAGGCGATTCTCGTCTGCCGCCTCATTGCCGGGAAGGTAACTTTCATTCACCAACGCCTGTGGCCGTCTTTGCTGCGGGTTGGTAGCCAGTTTCCCAGCGGTGCTCTTGCTAGGCTGCAGGAGCAACACATGGCATCTGGCCAGCACACCATTGTCGAGACGCCGTTCCCAAATTGGGCTTCAGCAGAAGTTTCGGCTCAAGCCAGGCTTCTCACAGAGAGAGCTGCGTGGGCCACGCTTCGATCATCTGCGCCGGGAGCTTTCGGTGCAGCCTAACAATTCATTCAAGCCGACGCCGCTTCGCGGCGCGGCTTAACTCAGGCGTTAGGCCATCCCGGAAACGCATTTCCTGCTCTCGGTTCCCGGCATGCGTGAGTCGATCCGGGCCGGCATGGGCGAGCCGTTAGATTCGTGTGCGACGGAGCTTGATTGGTGAGTTGGCGGGTTGTCTTCACCCGGCAGGCGCAGAAGGACGCGCGGAATCTGGTTTCATCGGGGTTGAAGGACAAGGCACAGTTGTTGCTGGCCGTTCTCGCGAAGAGTCCTTTTCAGAACCCGCCGCCGTATGAAGAAAAGCTGGTCGGGGACTTGGCCGGTACGTATTCCCGGCGCATCAACATCCAGCATCGGTTGGTCTATCAGGTGTTGGAGGGGAGCGTACCGTCAAGGTGCTGCGGATGTGGACGCATTACGAGTAAATACGTCGCGCAGAAATACCCCGAAGCCTCAAAAGAACGCGTCATTCCAGCGAAAGCCGGAATCCAGCTTCTGGATTTTCAGGGGCCTAGAAAAGCTGGATTCCGGCTTTCGCCGGAATGACGCTAGGGTTCTTTTCGGTGCTCCAGTAATCCTTTAGGGCGCTCGCGCCACCGCCACCAATCGCACTTCCGCCACCCCTGCCCGTAACAGTGTGCGGGCCGCTTCGCGTGCGGTGGCGCCAGTGGTGATCACATCGTCCACCAGCACCACGATTTCCCCCGCCAGTTTTTCCGCCACGAACGCACCGCGCAGGTTGCGCCGCCGCTCGGTGGCGTCGAGGTCGGTTTGCGGGGCGGTGGGGCGGGTTCGGGTGAGGGTGGTGGTGTCGGTGGGCAATGCCTGGATGCGGGCCAGCGGGTGGGTCAGTTCCAGGGCCTGGTTGTAGCCGCGCTGGCCCAGGCGGGCGGCGTGCAGGGGCATGGGGATGAGGCGGGTGGCGTTGTGCCAGCCGGGCCAGCCGGCAATCCGATGGGCGGCGAGGGTGGCGAGGGTGTGCGCGACGGCCAGTTCGCGCTGGAACTTCAGGCGCGGCAGCAGGCGCGCGATGGGGCCTTCGTAGCGCCACGGGGCGATGGCGTGGGTGAAAGGCGGTGGCGAGGCGAGGCATGCGCCGCAGGCGGGCGCGGATGCGGCCAGCGGCAGGGCGCAGCGTGGGCACGCCGGTTCGTTGCGGGGCAGGGCGGCGCGGCAGGCGTCGCACAGGTCGATGTCGCGGCAGGGTTCGCCGCAGGCCAGGCAGCGCGGCGGCAGCAGCCAGCGCGAGAGGCGTTCGCGCAGGCGTGGCGGGTGCAATGATTCGTGGTTGACAGGCATCGGCGCGGTTTCCAGACTTCCCGCACTTTGCCACCGGCAAGCCTTTCCAGCGACCTGCCCGATGCCCACTCCGCTTCGTCACGACTACAGCCGCGAGGAAGTCGTCGCGCTGTTCGATCTGCCTTTCACCGATCTGCTGTTCCGCGCCGCGACGGTGCACCGCGAGCGTTTCGACGCCACGCAGGTGCAGGTGTCCACGCTGCTGTCGATCAAGACCGGCGGCTGCCCGGAGGATTGCGGCTATTGCCCGCAGTCGGCGCGGCACGACACGGGGCTGAAGGCGCAGAAGCTGATGGAGACCGAGGCCGTGCTCGAGCGTGCGCGCGAGGCGCGCGCGGCGGGCGCGACGCGCTTCTGCATGGGCGCGGCCTGGCGTTCGCCGAAGGATCGCGATGTGGCGAAGATCGCCGACATGGTGCGCGGCGTGCGTGCGCTGGGGCTGGAAACCTGCGCCACGCTCGGCATGCTCAGCGCCGACCAGGCGCAGGCGCTCACGGACGCGGGCCTGGACTACTACAACCACAACCTGGACACCGCGCCGGAGTTCTACGACTCGGTGATCGGCACGCGCGTCTACCAGGATCGCCTGGACACGCTCGCCAACGTCCGCGCCGCCGGCATGAAGACCTGCTGCGGCGGCATCGTCGGCATGGGCGAGAGCCGCGAGCAGCGCGCCGGGCTGTTGCAGACACTGGCGAACCTGCCCGAGCACCCCGAATCCGTGCCGATCAACCGGCTGGTGCAGGTGCATGGCACGCCGCTGGCCGGCACCAAGGAACTGGACCCGTTCGAGTTCGTCCGCACCATCGCGGTGGCGCGGCTGCTGATGCCCGCCTCGTGGGTGCGGCTGTCGGCCGGGCGCGAGCAGATGAGCGACGAGTTGCAGGCGCTGTGCTTCATGGCCGGCGCCAATTCGATCTTCTACGGCGAGAAGCTGCTGACCACGGCCAACCCGCAGGCCGAGCGCGACCGCGCGCTGTTCGCCCGTCTCGGTATTTCCGCGCTCGACGCGGTGGAACAGTCCGGCACGGTGCACGCACCGATCTGCGCATCGGCCGAGGCCGCCTGAGGTGCCGTCCGGCCCGCACGAGCGCATCGTGAGGCCGGGCCTGTTGCCGCGCCTTGCGGCCGAACGCGCTGCCCGCGCCCGCGCCGGGCTGGAGCGGCGCACGCGCGAGATCACCGCGCGCGAAGGCATCGCCATCGAAGTGGATGGGCGGGTGCTGCGCAATTTCTGCGGCAACGATTACCTCGGCCTCTCGCAGCATCCGGATGTGATTGCCGCGATGCAGGAATGCGCGGCGTGGCGCGGCGTCGGCGCGGGCGCGTCGCACCTGGTCTGCGGCCATTACCGCGAGCACCGCGAACTGGAGGACGCCGTCGCGCAATGGCAGGGCTATCCGCGCGCGCTGCTGTTCGGCTCCGGCTATCTGGCCAACCTCGCCGTGGTGCAGGCGCTGCTGCGCGAGGGCGACCTGTGCGTGCAGGACAAGCTCAACCACGCCAGCCTGATCGACGGCGCGCGGCTGGCCGGCGCCGATCTCAAGCGCTACCCGCACGCGATGGCCGATGGCGCGCTGCGCCAGTTGCGCAGCCGCCCGGACGCGGCGGCGCTGCTGGCGACCGATGGCGTGTTCAGCATGGATGGCGACATCGCGCCGCTGAAGCTGCTGGCCGTGCTGGCGCGCAGCGAGAACGCCACGCTGTACGTGGACGATGCGCACGGCGCGGGCGTGATCGGCCCGGACGGCTGCGGCAGCGTCGCGCACGCGGGCCTGTCCGCGCGCGAAGTGCCGTTGCAGCTCATCACGCTCGGCAAGGCGCTGGGCGGCGCGGGCGCGGTGCTGGTGGGGCAGGAAGGGTTGATCGAGGCCATCGCCGAAACCGCGCGGCCTTACATCTACACCACCGCGATTCCGCCGGCGCTGGCCGCTGCCGCCACCGCCGCGCTGGGCACGGCGCGGCGCGAGAACTGGCGGCGCTTCAAGCTCGCCGCGCTGGTCGCGCGTTTCCGCCGTGGCGCGCAGCAGATTGGCGTGGACCTGATGGATTCGAGCACGCCGATCCAGCCCATCCTGATCGGCTCCAACACCGCCGCGCTCGCGGCCTCCAGGCAACTGGAGAAAGCCGGCTTCTTCGTCGGCGCGATCCGCCCACCCACCGTGCCCGATGGCCGCGCCCGCCTGCGCGTCGCCCTCAGCGCGCTGCACGGCGAGGCCGATGTGGATGCGTTGCTGGAGGCGCTGGCCGGCGTGGCGCGGCGCCTGGCCGGGGAGTAGTTCGCGTTGCATATCGAAACGATCGGCGATGGCCCGCCGCTGGTGCTGATCCACGGCTGGGCGATGCACTCGGGCCTGTTCGCGCCGCTCACCCGCCGGCTGGCGACGCGCTTCCATGTGCACCTGGTCGATCTTCCCGGCCACGGCCGCAGCCGCGAGCGCATCGCGCTCGATGATCCGCAGCGCATCGTTTCCGATCTGGCCGGAGCGATTCCCGAAGGCGCGCTGTGGGCAGGATGGTCGCTGGGCGGGACGATCGCGCTGCAAGCCGCGCGCGCGTTTCCCGGACGCATCCGCGCCGTCGCCGCAATCGCCTCCAACCCGCGCTTCGTGAGTGCGGCCGACTGGGCGCACGGCGTGCCGGCGCAGGTGTTCGAGCAGTTCGCCGCCGGGCTGGAACGCGACTTCACCGCCACCGTCGAACGCTTCCTCGCGCTGGAGGCGATGGGTTCGGCCCATGCCGGCGCCGAACTGCGCGCGTTGCGCGCGCAGGCGTTCGAGCATGGCCCGCCGGAACTCGAATCGTTGCGCCAGGGGCTGGCGTTGTTGCAGGCCGGCGACCTGCGCGATGCCGTGGCGGACCTGGCCGTGCCTTCGCTGTGGATCGCCGGCCGCCGCGATCGCCTCGTGCCGCCGCAGGCGATGCGCTGGGCGGCGGAAACCGCGCCGCGCGCGCGCCATCTGGCGCTGGATACCGGCCACATGCCCTTCCTCGCCGAACCGGACACGGTGGCCGAGGCGCTGGTGGCGTTGGACAATGACAGCAGATAGCCGATAGGGGATCTCGAAAAACCCGCTTTCTCGCGTCACTCCGGCTTTCGCCGGAATGACGCCGGTTTTTCGAGGAACTCAGTAAACAGCTCCCTCTCCCGCGCAAGCCGGGAAGAGAGAGAAGAAGCGCTTCGCAAGGAACATACGCACATGCCTTCCACCCCGTTCGACCACCGCCACGTCCGCCGCAGCTTCGGCCGCGCGGCGTCCGGTTATGCCGAACGCGCGGTGCTGCAACGCGAAGTGGAAACCCGCCTGCTGGACCGGCTCGACTACGTCGCCACCTCGCCCGCGCGCATCCTCGACGTCGGCTGCGGGCCGGGCAGCGCCAGCCGCGCGCTGAAGAAGCGCTGGCCCAGGGCGCAGGTGGTCGCGCTCGATCTCGCCCTGCCGATGGTGCGACAGGCCAAACGTGCCGCCGGCCTCTGGCTGCCGCGTTACGCCGCCGTCTGCGCCGATACGCGCGCGCTGCCGTTCGCGCCCGGCAGCTTCGACCTCGTGTTCTCCAACCTCTGCATGCAATGGATCGAGGACGTGCCCGGCCTCATCGCGCAATGGCGCAACGCGCTCGCGCCCGGCGGCTTCCTTGCCTGTTCGAGCTTCGGCCCGCTGACGCTCGAAGAACTGCGCAGTGCCTTCGCCAGCGTGGACCAGGCCCCCCACGTCAGCGATTTCCCGCCCATCCAGCACATCGGCGACGCGTTGATGGCCGGTGGCTTCCGCGATCCGGTGCTCGACACCGACCGCTTCACCCTCACCTATCCCGACGCCATCGACCTGATGCGCGACTTGCGCGGCATCGGCGCCGGCAACGCGGTGGCCACCCGCCGCCGCACCCTTACCGGCAAATCCCGCCTCGACGGCGCCGTCGCCGCCTACGAAACCTTCCGCCGCCCCGACGGCCTGCTCCCGGCCACCTACGAAGTCATCTACGCCCACGCCTTCGCCCCCGAGCCCGGCCAGCCCGTGCGTGCCGGCGGGCACGATCTGGCGGCCGTGCCGTTGTCGCGGATTCCGATTCGCAGGAAGCAATGAACCTTCGCAGCGACGGCCAGCTCGTTATCCTGCGCGCCAGCCGCCTCGAAGCCCTGGTGCCGCCGCTGATGACGGCACTCGCGCAGACCCGGCCGGACGATGCGCTCTTGCCGCAGACGGTGATCGCCGCGCATCCGGGCATGCGGCAATGGCTCACCGGCGCGATGGCGCGGGAAGCCGGCACGGCCGGCGTGGTGGCGAACGTGGACGTGTTGTTGCCCAGCGCATGGCTGGCGCGCGTGGCGGACGAATGCCTGGGGGACGAAGCGCAGGCGTTGCCGGCATGGCGGCGCGAGGCGTTGCGCTGGGCGGTGATGGCGGCACTGGATGCGCAGGGCATCGCCGATCCGCGCATCGCGCGCTATCTCG
Source organism: Chiayiivirga flava (assembly GCA_037190825.1). Taxonomy (GTDB): domain Bacteria; phylum Pseudomonadota; class Gammaproteobacteria; order Xanthomonadales; family Xanthomonadaceae; genus Denitratimonas; species Denitratimonas flava_A. The sequence goes on along the minus strand of JBBCJS010000092.1, from coordinate 4,750 downwards.
CACCGGACGAAGCCGGCGGCGAGGCCGACCTGGCGCGGCGGCGCTTCCAGTTGGCGGACCGGCTGGCCGGCGTGTTCTCGCAATACCTGGTGTATCGGCCCGACTGGCTGGCGGCGTGGGAGGCGGGGAAGACGCGCTTCGCCACCGCCGCGCTGGGCGATGCCGACGATGCGGTGAAACTGGAGCGCGATCTGCTCGCGCCGTTGTGGCGGCATCTCGCCAACCGGCTCGGACCGCATCGCGTGCGCCTGATCGAACGCCTGCTCGCGCGCCTGCGCGATGCGGACGACTACCCCACGCCGCTGCACGTCTTCGGCTTCAGTCATCTGCCGCCGGGCGAACAGCAGGTGCTGCGCGCCTGGGCACGGCACGCGCCGGTGTTCCTCTACGTGCCGGACCCGTGCCGCGAATACTGGGGCGGGCTGGATGCGCGCGCCGGCGCGGCCGGTTTCGCGCGGCTGCGCGAATGGCGGCGGCAGGAGGACGCGCGCATCGCCGCCGCTGCCGGCGGGGAGTGGTTCGACCCGGACCAGGCGCATCCGCTGCTGGCGCGCTGGGGCCGTCTCGGCCAGCATTTCTATGTCGCCCTGGCCGACTGGGAGGCGATGGCCGACATCCGCGACCATGCGGACGGTGCGCAGGCGCCGCCCGACGATCGCCTCGCGCGCGTGCAGGAAAGCATCCGCCGCCTCGATGTCGCGACGATGCGCGAATCCGAGCCGTGGCCGGTACGCCACGATGGCGAAAGCGATGCCGGCCATGACGCGCGCATCGTCGCCTGGCACGCGCCGCGCCGCGCCGATGCCAGCCTGCGCATCCACGCCTGCCACACCCACCTGCGCGAACTGGAAGTGTTGCGCGATGCGTTGCTCGATGCCGTGGGCGCGGGCATCGCGCCCGGCGGCATCGTGGTGATGGCGCCCGACATCAACGCCTACGCACCGCTGCTGCCGGCGGTGTTCGGCGAGCCGGGCGATGCGCGCGAGCGCCGCCTGCCGTGGCACATGGCCGATGCGCCGGTGATGCGCGGCCATCGCCTGTTCTCCACCTTCGCGCGCCTGCTCGACCTCGGCGCCAGCCGCATCACGCTGCCGGAAGTGGCCGATCTCATCGCCGTGCCGGAAATCGCCCGCGCGCTGGATCTGGATGCGGCGTCGCACGATGCGCTGCTCGGCTGGCTGGCCGAAAGCCGCGCCGCGTGGGCGCTGGATGCCGCGCACCGGCGCGAGGTCGGCGCCTCGCCCACCACCGCGCACACGCTGGCCTGGGGCGTGGACCGCATGCTGGCCGGCTATGTCATGGCCGATGCCGGACAGCACGATGCGCGCCACGCCACGACCCTTCCCGATGGCACCGCCCTGCTGCCATTGCCCGGCGTGCACGGCCCGGACAGCCGCGTGCTCGGCGCGCTCGATGCCTTCCTGTGCCAAGTGCAACGTTGGCGCGATCTCGCTTCCGCCAGCCTGCCCGCCAGCCAGTGGGCCACGGTGCTGACGGCGCGGCTGGACGCCCTGCTGCGCGTGGAGCGCGACGATGCCGCCGCCCGTGCCGCGCTTTCCACCCTGCGCGGGATGATCGCGCGCCTTGCCACCGAGCCCGCGCAGGCCGGCGAAGACCCGCCGCTGCACTTTGCCGTGGTGCGCGATCTGCTGCTCGATGCACTGGAAACCGTGCCCGAGCGCCAGCGCTTCCTGATGGGCGGCATCACCTTCTGCGGCATGGTGCCGCAACGCGCGATCCCGTTCGAGATGGTCTGCGTGCTGGGCCTGGACGATGGACAGTTCCCACGCCAGCGCCGCGATGGCGGCATCGACCTGATGACCCGCCTGCGCCGCGCCGGCGACCGCGACGTGCGCAGCGACGACCGCTGGCTGTTCCTTGAAACGCTCATGTCCGCGCGCCGCCGCCTGCATCTGTCGTGGCTGGGTCTCGGCGCGCGCGACGGGGCGCCGCGCAACCCGGCCTCGCCGCTGGCCGAACTGATGATGGAACTGGATCGCGCCGCCGGCGTTTCCAGCCAGGTGTCCGACGCGCGCGCGCGGCCGTGGCTGGTGCATCACCCGCTGCAACCTTTCGATGCGCGCTACTTCAGTGGCGAGGATGCGGCGCTGTATTCGCACTCTCGGGCCTTCGCCGGCATGCGCGGCGAAGGCGGCCGGCCCGCGCCGCCGTTCCTTGGCGGCACCGCCGGGCCGCCCGATCCGCTGCCCGATCCGTTGCCGCTGGCATCGCTCACGCGCTTCTGGCGCCGCCCGGCCGAGGACCTGCTTTCGCGTCGCCTGCAACTGCGAATCGATGCCGCAGGCGCCCCGGCCCTGCCCGATACCGAGCCGCTGGATGCCGCGCTGGCGCGCATCGACGACGTGGCGCGCAAGGTGTTTTTCGATGACGCCCTGCCGCAGGGTTTCAGCACCGCCGGCGCGCCGCGCTGGAACCCCGCGCACATCCCCGACTGGATCGCGCACGGCGGCCTGCTGCCGCCCGGCGATCTCGGCCGTGCCGCATGGCACGCCGAGGCCGAGGCCGTGAACGCGCTGCTGCGTGCCGCGTTCGCGCAGGGCCTGGCCGGCGGCGCAGGCGAAAGCATCGAGGTGGACATCGCCCTGCCTTCGCCAGCGCCCGACACCGCGCCGATCCGCCTGCGCGGCACGCTGCGCCATGTGTTCCGATCCGCGCACGATGCCGCCGCACCGTGGCGGCTGGTGCGCGCCTTCACTGCGGGCGCGGGCTTGCGCGACGCGGAAAGACTCGACATCGGCCAACGTCTCGTGCTGTTCATCGAATGGGCCGCGCTGCGTCTGGCCACCGCCAGCGGCGCGCCACCGCTGCGCCTGCTGCTGCTGGCCGGAGGCGAGAGCGCGCTGGCGAACGCGCTGCACGCATGGGACGAGCATTTCATCGCGCACCCGCGACACCGCGAGGCGATGCTCGCCACGCTGCGCGAACGCCTCGCCGCGCTCGTGGCGCTGTGGCGGGACGCCGCCGCCGCGCCGCCGATCTATTTCCCCAGGGCCAGCCAGGCCGCGCTCGATGCGCAGGCCGCGCGCGAAGCCGGCGATCCCACGCCCAAGGCCGATCCCGCAAAAGCCGCCGACGGCGCATTCGACGGATACAACGGCGGCGAGCGCGGGCATGAACCCGGCTGGACGCGCCTGGCCGCGCGCGGCATCGGCTTCGACCCGCGCGAGCACGAACACGCCGCCGCGCACGCGCAAGCCCTGCTCGACTACGCCCGCCGGCTCGACGCACTGATGCGGCTGGATGTGCCGGAGGCCACGCCATGAGCGACGCACGCGACTGGCGGCAGCTCGACCTGGGCCCGGGCGGCCGCAGCCTGATCGAAGCCAGCGCCGGCACCGGCAAGACCTGGACCATCGGCGCGCTCTACCTGCGCCTCCTGCTCGAACGCGCGCACGCGCCGCGCCGCATCGTCGTGACCACCTTCACCAACGCGGCCGCCGCCGAACTGAGGGAGCGCCTGCGCGCGCGCATCGAACAGGCGCTCGCGCTGTCGCACGAAGGCATCGTGCAGGCGCCCGATGAAAAGGCCACCGAGCTGTGCTTCCTGCACGCGCGCTGGCAAGGCGACGATGCGCGCCGCCGCGACGACGCCAACCGGCTCGCGCTGGCGTTGGCGGAACTGGACATCGCGCCCATCGGCACCCTGCACGGCCTGTGCACGCGCATCCTGGCCGAACACCCCTTCGCCGCGCGCGCTTCGTTCCGCACGCCGGAACTGGTCGATGCCGGCGCCTTGCGCGATCAGGTGGCCGACGACCTGTGGCGCGCGCTGCACGGCGATGCCGACGACGAAGCCGGCCTGGCCCTGCGCATCGCCGCCGCGCCGGTGCTGGCCGATCTTTCGCGCAGGAAACTCGCCGATCTCCTGAAGCTGCTGATGCAGCCGGGCGTGCGCGTGCCCGCACCGCGGGAGGTTCCCGGATCCGATCAGGATGCGTGGGCGGCACTGCTTGGCGCCGTTGCCGAACGCGCCGAACTGTTTACCCGCAGCAACGCCGCGCTGCGCTCGCGCTGGCAGGAGATCGCGCGCTACCTCGCCGGCCCGGCGCAGGCGCGCGATCCGGAGGTGCTGAAGAACCTCGGCAAGCTCGATGCCTGCCTCGCCGAGCCGGAAAAGCACCTCAAGCCTGCGGCGATGAACGATCCGCAGGCGATCGCGGCGCTGGACCTGAGCCGCACGCTCGGCCGGACCCTGCAAGCGATGCTGGACGCGCCGCGCGTGCGCTTCCTCGCCGCGCTCCAGCGCGCGGCCCGCGCGCAACTGGACCTGCGCCTGGCGCGCGCCAACCAGCTCGGCTTCGACGATCTGCTGACCACGGTGCGGGACGCGCTGCGCCCCGATGCGCAAGGCGACCGCGCGCTGGCCGATGCGCTGTTCGCGCAATGGCCGGTCGCGATGATCGACGAGTTCCAGGACACCGACCCGAACCAGTACGGCATCCTCGACGCGATCTACCGCCAGGCCGACGGCGCGCCACGTGGCCGGCTGCTGCTGATCGGCGATCCCAAGCAGGCGATCTACCGCTTCCGCGGCGGCGACATCCACAGCTACGAACGCGCCCGCGACACCATCGGGAAGGAAGTTCCGCAACGCGATGCACCCGGTTTTTCCCCTGACATCGCCGAAGCGTTCGAGCCGACCTCTCTCCGTCATTCCGGCGAAAGCCGGAATCCAGTTTTTCAATAGCCCGGGCAAGAGCGGGATTCCGGCGTTGGCCGGAATGTCGGG
>JBBCJS010000091.1:0-26761 GCA_037190825.1 Chiayiivirga flava | reverse complement strand
CACCACGACCCAGCTCACCTCCGCAGAGGAACTGCTGGAAGCCACGATGAACGGCGAACACCGGCCCTGATCGCCGCAGCACGCCCCCGATACGCCCGCAGAAGACCCCGACGGCGTCGCAACGACGCCGATCGGGGCGTTTTTTGTTGCCGCCATCCATGGCGGCAACCCCCGGATCAAAGCCTGCCCCGTACTTGATGCGGGGTCCGGGGCAGGCTCTCCGGGCGATCGCTGCGCGATGTCAAAAATTGCTCCCGGCAATTTTTTGCATCCTCCGGCGCAAGCACGGCCAATCTGAACTAAGCCTTCAGTCGCATTCTCGAAGGCCCAAGGCTCGGGCTATAATTTTCCGTTGCCAGCCTGCGTTTCATCGGCGGCAGCCCTTCCTCTCCCGACCTCCCCAACGAAAAGCGCCGGCAACGCCGGCTCTGGCAAGGCCACCGTGAGCAGCCTGATCCAGCAATTCCAGCAGTCCTCCCCCCTGGCCGGCGGCAACGCCGATTACGTCGAAAGCCGCTATGAAGCCTGGCTCGCCGATCCCGACTCGGTGTCGCCGGAATGGCGCAAATACTTCGATGCCTTCAAGGGCCGCGAGGCCGGCGACGTGCCGCATTCGGCGGTGCTCGAACGCATCGCCCTGGCCGCGCAGATCGCGCCCCGGCTCGGCCCCAGTTCCGTCGTCAGCGATGGCTACTCGGAAAGCCAGGGCGGCGTGCGCAAGCTGGTGACGGCCTACCGTTCGCGCGGCCACCTGGGCGCGCAGCTCGATCCGCTCGGCATGACGCCCGCGCCCGACGCGCCGGACCTGGACCTGCCCTTCCACGGCCTCTCGCAGGCCGATCTGGACGTGGAGTTCTCCACCGGCGCCTTCTTCGGCCCCGAGCGCATGCCGCTGCGCGCCCTGCTGTCGGCGCTGCGCGCCACCTACAGCGGAAGTATCGGCGCGGAGTTCATGCACATCTCCGACGCGGCCCAGCGCCAGTGGCTGTACAAGCGCCTGGAACAGGCCGGCGGCAAGTTCGACTTCAGCCCCGAGCAGCGCCGCCGCCTGCTCGAACGCCTCACCGCGGCCGAAGGGCTGGAGCGCTACCTGCACACCAAGTACGTCGGCCAGAAGCGTTTCTCGCTGGAAGGCGGCGACAGCCTGATCCCGCTGCTGGACGTGCTGGTGCGCGAGTCCGGCGCGGCCGGGATCAAGGAACTGGCCATCGGCATGGCCCATCGCGGCCGCCTCAACGTGCTGGTCAACACCCTCGGCAAGTCGCCCGCCAAGCTGTTCGACGAGTTCCAGGGCAAGTTCGACCACCCCGATTCGCCGGATCATTCGGGCGACGTGAAGTACCACATGGGCTTCTCGTCCGACGTGATGACGCCCGCCGGCGCGGTGCACCTGGCGCTGGCCTTCACCCCCTCGCACCTGGAGATCGTCGATCCGGTGGTCGCAGGCTCGGTGCGCGCCCGCCAGGTGCGGCGCGAGGACGATGCGCACGAACTGGCGATGCCGATCCTGATCCACGGCGACGCCGCCTTCGCCGGCCAGGGCGTGGTGATGGAGCTGTTCCAGATGTCGCAGGCGCGCGGCTTCAAGGTCGGCGGCACCCTGCACATCGTGGTCAACAACCAGGTCGGCTTCACCACCAGCCGCCCGGACGACGCCCGCTCCACGCTGTACTGCACCGACGTGGCCCAGTTCGTCGGCGCGCCGGTGTTCCACGTCAACGGCGACGACCCGGAAGCCGTGGCCTTCGTCGCCAAGCTCGCCTTCGACTACCGCCGCCAGTTCAAGCGCGACGTCGTCATCGACCTGGTCTGCTACCGCCGCCATGGCCACAACGAGGCCGACGAGCCGGCCGCGACGCAGCCGTTGATGTACCAGAACATCCGCAGCCGCAAGACCACGCGCGAGCTGTATGCCGAGAAGCTGCAAAGCGCCGGCGTGATCGCGGCCGGCGACGCGCAGCAGCTCGCGCACGATTTCCGCGTCAAGCTCGACAAGGGCGAAGTCACCACCGAGCTGGCTCCGCCCACCGATGGCCTGGTCACGATCGACTGGACGCCCTTCCTCGGCGGCTCCATCGCCGACCCGGTCGCCACCGGCGTGCTGCGCCGGGACATCGACGAACTGGCGCTGGCGATCAACACCCTGCCGGACGACCTGAAACTGCACCCGCGCGTGGCCAAGATCTACGAGGACCGCCGCAAGATGGCGGCCGGCGAGCTGCCGGGCGACTGGGGCTTCGCCGAGAACCTGGCCTACGCCACGCTGGTCAAGGAAGGCTATCGCCTGCGCCTGGTCGGCCAGGACGCCGGCCGCGGCACCTTCTTCCACCGCCACGGCGTGCTGCACGACCAGAATACCGGCCGCACCTACGTGCCGCTGGCCCATCTGGCCGCGCAGCCCGAGCACGTCACCATCATCGACTCGCTGCTTTCCGAGGAAGCCGTGATGGCGTTCGAGTACGGCTACTCGACCTCCGATCCCTACACCCTGGGCATCTGGGAGGCCCAGTTCGGCGACTTCGCCAACGGCGCGCAGGTGGTCATCGACCAGTTCATCAGCTCCGGCCAGGCCAAGTGGGGCCGGCTCTGCGGCCTCTCGCTGTTCCTGCCGCACGGCTACGAAGGCCAGGGGCCGGAACACAGCTCCGCGCGCCTCGAGCGCTTCCTGCAACTGTGCGCGCTGTCGAACATGCAGGTGGTGGTGCCGACCACGCCGGCACAGGCCTTCCACATGATCCGCCGCCAGATGAAGCTGCCCACGCGCGTGCCGCTGGTGGTGATGACGCCCAAGTCGCTGCTGCGCCACAAGCTGGCGGTATCCACGCTGGACGAACTGGCGCTCGGCGGCTTCCAGCGCCTGATCCCGGACACCACGGCCGCCGATCCGGCCAAGGTCAAGCGCGTCGTGGCCTGCTCGGGCAAGGTCTACTACGACCTGCTCGAGGAAGCCGGCAAGCGCGAACTCAAGGACGTGGCGCTGGTGCGCGTCGAGCAGCTCTATCCGTTCCCGCGCGAGGAACTGATCGCCGAACTCAAGCGCTTCCCCAAGGCCACCGACCTGGTCTGGTGCCAGGAAGAGCCGCAGAACCAGGGCGCGTGGTACCAGATCCAGCACCACCTGCGCTTCTGCCTGCAAAGCAGGCAAAGCCTCAGCTACGCTGGCCGCGCCCGCTCGCCCGCCCCGGCCGCCGGACACCTGGCCACGCACAATGCCGAACAGGCCAAGCTGGTCGAAGACGCGCTCGTCGCCAAGCTCGGCGACGGTCACGTCGCCGAGTAGGCCCGACGATTCCGAACCACGCCCACCCAACACGCACACACGCCACCAAAGGACGCCCTCCCATGTCCATCGAAGTCAAAGTCCCGGTGCTGCCGGAATCGGTTTCCGACGCCACCATCGCCACCTGGCACAAGAAGCCCGGCGATGCCGTCTCGCGCGATGAGAACCTCGTCGACCTGGAAACCGACAAAGTCGTGCTGGAAGTGCCCTCGCCGGTCGACGGCGTGATCAAGGAAATCCGCTTCGAATCCGGCGCCACCGTCACCTCCGACCAGGTGCTCGCGCTGATCGAGGAAGGCGCCTTGGCCGCCGCGCCGGCCAAGGCCGAAGCGCCGAAGGCTGCCGAAGCGCCGAAGCCCGCCGAAGCCGCGAAGCCCGCCGCCGCGCCGGCCAAGCCTGCCGCGGCCGCCGGCACGCAACTGCCGCCGGGCGCGCGCTTTGCCGCCGAGGTCAACCAGGTCAACCCGGCCGAGGTCGCCGGCACCGGCCGTCGCGGCGCGGTCACCAAGGAAGACATCCTCAACCACGTCAAGCACGGCCCGGTCGGCGGCGGTGCGCGCCCCGAGGAGCGCGTGCCGATGACGCGCATCCGCAAGCGCATCGCCGAGCGCCTGATGGAATCGAAGAACTCCATCGCGATGCTGACCTCGTTCAACGAGATCAACCTCGGCAAGGTCATGCAGCTGCGGAAGGAAATGCAGGAATCCTTCGAGAAGGCCAACGGCATCAAGCTCGGCTTCATGAGCTTCTTCGCCAAGGCCGCGGCCGAGGCGCTCAAGCGCCACCCCATCGTCAACGCCTCGGTGGACGGCAACGACATCATCTACCACGGCTACGCCGACATCTCCGTCGCCGTGTCCACCGACAAGGGCCTGGTGACGCCGGTGCTGCGCAACGTCGAGCGCATGAGCTTCGCGGATGTCGAGCGCGCCATCGCCGACTACGCCAAGGCGGCGCGCGAAGGCGGCCTGAAGCTGGAGGACCTGCAAGGCGGCACCTTCACCATCACCAACGGCGGCACCTTCGGCTCGCTGTTCTCCACGCCCATCGTCAATCCGCCGCAGTCGGCCATCCTGGGCATGCACGCGATCAAGGAACGCCCGATCGTGGAGAACGGCCAGGTCGTCGTCGCGCCGATGATGTATGTCGCCATCTCCTACGACCACCGCATCATCGACGGCAAGGACGCGGTGCTGTTCCTGGTGGACATCAAGAACCAGCTCGAGAACCCGCACCGCATGCTGCTGGGCCTGTAAGGAACCCGTCATGGCTGATCAATTCGACGTCATCGTCATCGGCGCCGGCCCGGCCGGCTACCACGCCGCGATCCGCGCCGCGCAACTGGGCAAGAAGGTCGCCTGCATCGACGCGGCGCTGGGCAAGGACGGCAAGCCCGCGCTCGGCGGCACCTGCCTGCGCGTGGGCTGCATCCCCTCCAAGGCGCTGCTGGATTCCTCGCGCCAGTACTGGAACATGGGCCACCTGTTCGGCGAGCACGGCATCAGCTTCAAGGATGCGGCCATCGACGTGGCCAAGATGGTCGGCCGCAAGGACGCCATCGTGAAGCAGTTCACCGGCGGCATCGCGATGCTGTTCAAGGCCAACAAGGTGACGCCGTACTACGGCTTCGCCACGCTGCACCCCGACCGCGTGGTCAAGGTGAAGCAGCACGATGGCGCGGACGTGGAACTGACCGCGGCCAACGTCATCCTCGCCGCCGGCTCCGATTCCATCGAACTGCCGTTCGCCAAGTTCGACGGCGAGCACATCGTCGACAACGTCGGCGCGCTGGACTTCACCGAAGTCCCCAAGCGCCTGGCCGTGATCGGCGCCGGCGTGATCGGCCTGGAACTGGGCAGCGTCTGGAAGCGCCTGGGCGCCGAGGTCACCATCCTCGAAGCGCTGCCGGACTTCCTCGCCGCCGCCGATGCGGAAGTGGCCAGGACCGCCGCGCGCGAGTTCAAGAAGCAGGGCCTGGACATCCGCCTCGGCGCCAAGGTCAGCAAGACCGACGTCGCCGGCAAGGGCAAGAAGAAGGAAGTCGTCCTCACCTATTCGGACAAGGACGGCGAAAAGACCCTGGCCGTGGACAAGCTGCTGGTCGCCGTCGGCCGCAAGGCGGCCACCAAGGGCCTGCTTGCCGAAGGCACCGGCGTGAAGCTCAACGAGCGCGGCCAGATCGAGGTGGACGCGCACTGCCACACCGGCGTCGACGGCGTCTGGGCCATCGGCGACTGCGTGCGCGGCCCGATGCTGGCGCACAAGGGCTTCGAGGAAGGCATCGCGGTGGCCGAGCTGATCGCCGGCCTCCCCGGCCACGTCAGCTTCGACACCATCCCGTGGGTGATCTACACCGAGCCGGAAATCGCCTGGGTCGGCAAGACCGAGCAGCAGCTCAAGGACGAAGGCGTGCCGTACAAGACCGGCAGCTTCCCCTTCGCCGCCGTCGGCCGCGCCGTGGCGATGGCCGAGCCGGCCGGCTTCGTGAAGGTGATCGCGCATGCGGAAACCGACCGCGTGCTCGGCCTGCACCTGGTCGGCGTCAACGTCTCCGAACTGGTGCACGAAGGCGTGCTGACGATGGAGTTCGCAGGCAGTGCCGATGACCTGGCCCGCATCTGCCACGCCCATCCCACGCTCTCCGAAGCCATCCACGATGCGGCGATGGCGGTGGACAAGCGGGCGATCCACAAGGCCCAGTGACGAGTATCAAAGCAAGAGCTGGATTCCGGCTTTCGCCGGAATGTCGGAATTACGGAAGCTTCGTCATTCCGGCGAAAGCCGGAATCCAGCTCTTGAATCAGGCGCTCGGAGCCGAACATGAAACAGCCCTGCGTCTACATGCTCGCCAGCGGCTGGAACGGCACCTTGTATGTCGGAGTCACCTCCAATCTGATCGCCCGCGCCTGGCAACACAGGAACGATGAAGTACCAGGCTTCACCAAACGCTATCGTGTCCACGACCTGGTCTGGTACGAACGGCACGAGGACATGATGGTCGCCATCGAACGCGAAAAGACCATCAAGGGCTGGAAGCGCAGTTGGAAAGTCGCGCTGATCGAAGCCGGCAATCCCAATTGGTGCGACCTGTACCCGGAACTTATCTGACCGTCCTCGGAGAAGCTGCCATGCACGTCCCTTCGACCTTCCCCGCCTTCCGCATCCACAACGACGAGAACGGCCATCGCGCCGGCATCGAGCAGATGTCGCTGGATGAACTCTCGCCGGGCGGGGTGGTGATCCGGGCCGCGTATTCCTCGGTCAACTACAAGGACGCGCTGGCGGGCACCGGGCGCGGCAAGATCCTGCGGCGCTTCCCGCTGGTCGGCGGCATCGACGTGGCCGGCACGGTGGTATCGAGCGAAAGCCCGGATTTTTCGCCGGGCGACGAGGTGATCGTCACCGGCTGCGGCCAGTCGGAAACGCGCGATGGTGGCTATGCGCGGCACGTGCGCGCCAACGCCGAGAGCGTGGTGCGGCTGCCCGCGGGCCTGACCTTGCGCGAGGCGATGATCCTGGGCACCGCCGGATTCACCGCGGCACTGGCGCTGCTGCGGATGGAGCGCCTCGGACAGCGCCCGGAACAAGGGCCGATCGTGGTCACCGGCGCGACCGGCGGCGTCGGCACGCTCGCCATCGACATCCTGACCCGCGCCGGCTACGAGGTCCACGCCATCACCAGCAAGCTCGAACACCTCGACTTCCTGACCACGCTCGGCGCGCGCCAGGTGATCTCGCGCGAGAAGCTCCATTGGGGCCAGCGCCCGCTGGAAACGGCGCATTGGGCCGGCGCACTGGATGGCGTGGGCGGCGAGATGCTCGAAGGGCTGACCCGCGTGATCGGCCCCGGCGGCAACATCACCAGCTACGGCATGGCCGGCGGCAGCGAACTGCACACCACGGTGATGCCCTTCATCCTGCGCGGCGTTTCGCTGGTGGGCGTCTCGGCCTCCAACGCCAACCGCGCCGACCGCGAGGCGGTCTGGGAAAGGCTCGCCGGCCCCTGGCGCCCGGCCCATCTGGGGGCGATCTGCACCCGTGAAATCGGGCTGGATGGGCTGCCGGACGCCTTCGACACCCTGCTGGACGGACGCGCGCTGGGGCGCACGCTCGTGCGCCTCTGATTTCCTCCCGATATTTATCAAGAAAAATCAGCAGGTTGCATCCGATGGCCTGCGCCGGGCCACGTGCCACCGGGCACACTTCGCAAATCCGCGCCCTCGCCCTTCAACCGGGCCCGGCAAGGCGCTAGAATCGAGCCTTCGTCAGGGGGACGCCCGCTATCCTGGGCGGCCGAAGCACTACTCGAGGGACCTATGGCACGTGTTCTGATCGTCGACGATTCTCCTTCCCAACTCATGGGCATGAAGCTCATCATCGAGCGCCTCGGGCACGAGACGCTCACCGCCGAGGACGGCGCCCTGGGCGTGGAAGCGGCCAAGCGCGAGATGCCGGACCTGATCCTGATGGACGTGGTGATGCCCAACCTCAACGGGTTCCAGGCCACCCGCTCCATCTCCAAGAATCCGGATACCGCGCACATCCCGATCATCCTGGTGACCACCAAGGATCAGGAAACCGACCGCGTCTGGGGCATGCGCCAGGGCGCCAAGGCCTACCTGACCAAGCCGGTCAACGAGGGCGCGCTGATCAAGCTGGTGAAGGAACTGCTGCCGGCCTGACCTTCCCGGCGGCGCATCCGGCGCATCCATCGGTTGCACACATGAAAAGACCGGCGCGTATTCCGCGCCGGTCTTTCTTTTCGATGGGGCTGGCTCAGTCCGCGTCGACGTCGGCCAGCAACTTCACCACGCTGGAAAAATCCAGCCTGCCGCGCCCGGCCTGGCTGTTCATCGCGTAGAGGTTGCGCGCCAGTTCCCCGAGCGGGATCGACGCGCCCGTGCCCATCGCCGCCTCGGCCGCCAGGCCCAGGTCCTTGAGCATCAGGTCGTTGCCGAAGCCGCCGCTGTAGCCACGCGAGGCCGGCGCGTTTTCCAGCACGCCCGGCCACGGGTTGCAGACTTCGGTGGCCCAGCTTCGGCTGGTGCTGACCGCCATCATCTGCGACAGCGCCCTGGCATCCAGCCCGTGCGCCACGCCCAGCGCGATGGCCTCGCCGGTGGCGGCCATGATGACGCCCAGCGCCATGTTGTTGCACAGCTTGGCGACCTGGCCCGCGCCCGCGCCGCCCATGTGGAAGATGTTCTTGCCCATCGCCGACAGCAGCGGCCGCGCACGCTCCAGCGCATCGCCCTCGCCGCCGACGATGAAGGTCAGCGTGCCGGCCGCCGCGCCCGCCGTGCCGCCCGATACCGGCGCGTCGATCATCGCCAGCCCGCGCGCGGCGGCGGCTTGCGCCACCTTGCGGGCGCTGGCCGGGGCGATGGTGCTGCTGTCGATCACCAGCGCGCCCGGCTCGATCGCGGCGAGCAGGCCGTTCTCGCCCAGGAACAGGCCCTCGACGTGGCGGCTGGCCGGCAGCATCGAGATCACCACCTGTGCGCCCTTCACGGCCTCGGCGGCGCTGGCGGCGGACGTGGCGCCCGCCGCGACGGCGGTTTCCACCGCGGCCGGAACGAGGTCGAACACGCGCACGGGGAAACCGGCCTTGACCAGGTTGGCGGCCATCGGCCCGCCCATGTTGCCGAGTCCGATGAAGGCGACGGCTGGATGCGATGTGGTGGTCATGGTGGCTCCCTCCAGGATGCGATGGTCTATGGTCGTCATCCCGGCGAGGGCCGGGACCCGGTTCTTGCGCTGGCACGATGGAACACTGGATTCCGGCCTTTGCCGGAACGGCGCTTTTGGACCATCAGGCCATTGGCAACATTGTTCAGCGTGTCGATTCCTGCGTCACCGCAACGGCGCGCGTTGCGGATCGTCGCGACCCAGGTCCGCGAGCGGATGCGCGCCCGCCGGCCACGGCGCGGTGAAGAAGGCTTCGATGAAGGCCGCGTCGGCGTCGGCGAGCGTTGCCGGGTTCCAGCGCGGATTCTTGTCCTTGTCGATCAGCAGCGCCCGGATGCCCTCGGCGAAATCGCCGTGCGTGGCGCAACGCAGCGCGGCGATGAGTTCGAGCGCGAACACGTCGGCCAGCGACAGGCGGCTGGCGCGGCGCTGCAATTCCCAGGACAGCCGGATCGACGAGGGGCAACCGCGCGCCAATGCGGCCTGCGCCTTCTGCCACCACGGATCGTCGAGCGCGGTCTGCGCGATCGCCGCGACGGCGGCTTCGAGCCAAGCGCCCTTGCAGCAGGCGTCGATGGTGCTGCGCAGGCGCTGCAACGGGCCCTCGGGCAACGCCGGCAACGCGAATCCGCGCAGCAGCGCATCGAGCGCGGCGGCATCGGCCCGCGCTTCACCGCGCCATGCCGTGGCGGCGAGCGCATCGAACAGTTCGCCGTGGCGCTCGCTGGATACCGCGTGATCGGCGAAGCCGGCATACAGCGCATCGGCCGCATCGATGCTGGCGCCGGTCAGCGCGAGGAAACGCCCCGCCGCACCGGGCGCGCGCGACAGCATCCAGGTGCCGCCGACATCGGGAAACAGGCCGATGCCGATCTCCGGCATCGCCAGCCGCGACGCCTCGGTGACGACGCGATGGCTCGCGCCCGCCATCAGGCCGATGCCGCCGCCCATGACGATGCCATGGCCCCAGCACAGCACGGGCTTGGGATACGCGTGGATGCGGTAATCGAGCCGGTATTCGCGCGAGAAAAAGGCCAGCGCGTAGTCCTCGCCCGCCCCGCCCTGCGGCTCGCGCATCGACCGATGCAGCGAATGCAGGTCGCCGCCGGCGCAGAACGCCTTGCCGCCCGCGCCCTGCAACGCCACCAGCGCGATGGCGTCGTCCCTGGCCCAGGCGTCGAGCCGCTCGGCCAGCAGATCGACCATCGCCAGCGACAGGCCGTTCAGCGTCGCCGGCTGGTTCAGCGTCGCGATGCCGATGCGCCTGCCGCCGGCTGCCTCGCGCTCCTCGAACAGCACCGGCGCGTTCATCGCAATTCCCGGTCCGATCCAAGCAGGCGGCGCGCAACGATCATCCGCATCACCTCGTTGGTGCCCTCGAGAATGCGGTGCACGCGCAGGTCGCGCAGCAGGCGTTCGAGCGGAAACTCGCTGGTGTAGCCGTAGCCGCCATGCAGTTGCAGCGCCTCGTCCACGATGGCGAAGCAGGTATCGGTGGCGAAACGCTTGGCCATCGCGCACCACGCCGTCGCATCCGCGCTGCCGGCGTCCAGGCGCACGGCGGCGGTGTGCACCATCTGGCGCGAGGCGACGAGTTGCGTGGCCATGTCGGCGAGGCGGAACTGGAGCGCCTGGAACTCCGCCAGCGCCTTGCCGAACTGGCGGCGCTCGCCCAGGTACTTGCGCGCCTGGTCCAGCGCGGCCTGCGCGCCACCCAGCGAGCAGGAGGCGATGTTGATGCGCCCGCCATCCAGCCCCTTCATCGCGAAGGTGAAGCCCTGGCCTTCCTCGCCAAGCCGGTTGCGCAGCGGCACGCGCACGTTCTCGAAGGTGATGCCGCAGGTCGGCTGGCTGTGCCAGCCCATCTTTTCTTCCTGCCGGCCGTAGCTGATGCCCGGCGCATCGGCCGGCACCGCGAAGGCGCTGATGCCCTTGGGGCCATCCTCGCCGGTGCGCGCCATCACGATCAGGAGATCGCTCGATCCGCCGCCGGAAATGAAGGCCTTGCTGCCGCTGATGAGGTAGTCGCCACCCTCGCGCACGGCGCGGGTCTTGAGCGAGGCGGCATCCGAACCCGACCCGGGCTCGGTCAGGCAATAGGAGCCGAGCATGCGACCGCTGGTCAGCGCCTCGCCCCATTCGGCTTTCAGCTCCGGCGTGCCCCATTGCCCGAGCATCCACGTCGCCATGTTGTGGATGGTGAAGTACGCGGCGGTGGACGGGCAGGCGGTGGCGAGTTCCTCGAACACCACGGCGGCCGACAGGCGCGACACGCCCAGACCGCCGATGTCCGGGTTCGCGTACAGGCCGCAGAACCCCAGTTCGCCACCGGCGGCGATCACGTCCTTGGGGAAGTGGTGTTCGGCATCCCACTGCGCCGCGAACGGCGCCATGCGCGCCGCGGCGAAATCGCGCGCGGCCTCGCGGAAGGCCTGCTGTTCCTCGTTCAATTCCAGATCCATGCGCGCCTCACTTCAGCGAGATGGTCGTGTTGACGCCATGCGAAGCGGTTTCGTCGTCGAACCAGCGCGCCGTGACCGTCTTGGTCTGGGTGTAGAAGGTGACGACCTGCTTGCCGTAGGGGCCAAGATCGCCCAGCTTGGAGGCGCGCGAGCCGGTGAAGGAGAACAGCGGCACCGGCACCGGGATCGGCACGTTGATGCCGACCTGGCCCACGTCGATGTCCTCCTGGAACCTGCGCGCCGCCGCGCCGGACTGCGTGAAGATCGCCGTGCCGTTGCCGTTCGGGTTGGCATTGACGATGGCGATGGCCTCGTCCAGCGATCCGGCTTCCAGGATCACCAGCACCGGCCCGAAGATTTCCTCGTCGTAGATGCGCATGCCCGGCTTCACGCCGGAGAAGATCGTCGGGCCGATGAAATTGCCCTTCTCGTAACCGGCCACGTCCGGGTTGCGGCCATCCAGCGCCAGCGTCGCGCCTTCTTCCACGCCCGAGGCGATCAGCGACTCGACGCGGCTGCGCGCCGCGCAGGAAATCACCGGCCCCACGTCCGTGCCCGGCTCGGTGCCGGCGTTGACCTTGAGCGTTTTGGCCTTGGCCACCAGATCGGGCACCCAGCCGCGCGCCTCGCCCACCAGCACCAGCGTGGACGCGGCCATGCAGCGCTGCCCGGCCGCGCCGAACGCCGCGCCGACCATCGCGTTGAGGGTCTGTTCCTTGTTCGCGTCCGGCAGCACGATGGCGTGGTTCTTCGCGCCCATCATGCACTGCACGCGCTTGCCGGCCAGCGAGGCGCGGTTGTAGACGTGCGTGCCGACCTTGGTCGAACCGACGAACGAGACGGCCTTGATGTCCGGGTGGTCGCAGATCGCGTTCACCACCTCCGGCCCGCCGTGCACCACGTTGAGCACGCCCTTGGGAATGCCCGCTTCCAGCGCCAGTTCCACCAGCCGCATCGTCACCAGCGGATCCTGCTCGGACGGCTTCAACACGAAGGTGTTGCCGGTGGCGATCGCCATCGGGAACATCCACAGCGGGATCATCGCCGGGAAGTTGAACGGCGTGATGCCGGCGCACACCCCCAGCGGTTGCAGGAGGGTGTAGGTATCCACGCCGGTGGCGACGTTGTTGGCGAGCTCCCCGAGTTGCAGGTTGCCGATGGCCGCCGCGTGCTCCACCACTTCCAGCCCGCGGAACACGTCGCCCTCGGCATCGGGCAGGGTCTTGCCCTGCTCGGCGGTGAGCAGCGCCGCCAGTTCCTTCATGTTCTCGCGGATGAGTTGCTGGTACTTGAGGAAGATGCGGGCGCGCGTGCCGATGGGCGTCTTGCGCCAGGTCTTGAAGGCCTCGCGCGCCGCCGTCACCGCCGCATCCACTTCCGCCACGGTGGCGAAAGGCACCCGCGCCAGCACCTGCTGCGTGGCCGGGTTGACGACATCGCGCCATTCGCTGGTGCGGGACTGGACGAAAGCGCCGTCGATCAGAAGCTTCACCGTCGGAGCGGCCGCGGCGGCCTGGGTCTGTGCGTTCATGGGATAGGTTCTCTGCAAGGATCGGGAGCGCGTGGCAGGTGCCGTTGGCTCCGAAAAAGTGGCCGAAGTCTAGCAGCGGCGCAGCGCACCGATCACGCCGTGGTGCGTCATGTCGCACCTGCGAACCCTGTCACCCATCCGGCCCGGCCCTTGACCGGGCCGACGGCGATCAGGCCCCAGGCATCACGCGGGATTCTCTCAGCGGGCGCGCCCGCGCGACTTGAGAAAGCCCAGGTCGGGCACGGTGACGAACTCCACTATCGTGAGGCCGATCTTCGCGGCCATCGACAGCTCGTTCCATCTGGCGATCATGTACGCGCATACCGCGCACCAGGCCACCAGCCAGATGATGGAGGCAAGCATGGGCGGCCTGCGGCGACGGGTAAGGAGAATCATCACGGATCTTCCCCTTTCCTGCAGAAAGCCGCACTGACTGCGGAGCCTATCAACAGACCGATCTCCCAGACAATGCTGACCAGAATGAAGTTGATGAGCGCAGTCATCAGCGCAAGCAGGATGTTGCCCAACAGGAAGGTGGGATTCACGAAGGATAGTCGGATCGCCGTGATCGCCGTCATTCCATTCACTTCGGACGCCACTGCGCCAGCCGTCAGCAGGGTCATGAGAGGGGGGGCGAAAAGGCCGAAGATCGCTTCGTTGGTCGCAAAGAAATTGTTGATCGTCATTTCCAGGAAGCTGCCGGTGCATTCCGGCAGGAGCAACCCGGGTTGTTCGAAAACCGCGAAAGTGAAATCGATGAAACCAACGTCGGTATTGCCGCCGCCATTCTTTCCACCAGATATCTTGTATGTGCCATCGCCGCTCAAGGGGTCGAGCGCGTAGTAGCCGGTGCCTCGCCATGCCCCCAGCGTCATGGGCTGGGCGTGGACATGCACTTCGCGTCCGGCCGCGACATAGGACGAGATCTCGGCCCGGGTAAAGCTGTCGAGCTGCACGCCAGCCAAGGCGCCCACGTTGTTTCGATTGATCGAGTACAGACGCTGTCCCTGCCGCAACGCGCGATCGATCAATCGCACCGCGGAGAACGAATAGCCTTCGGTTACTGCGTTGAGGCCACCGAACTGCTGTTCGGGAATCATGTGTTCCAGCGCGGAACTGAGTATGCCGGCCTGACGATTGAAGTCGGCAATGCCCGCTGTGCTGCCATTGGCGCTTCCGATGACTCGGGCTATCCGCAGATTCATGAACACGCCCTGCGACTCTACGCCCCGCACAAGACCGAAAAAGGTCCGCTGGTAGGGCTCGTAGCCATATGTGCCGGCACTGGGGCTCAATCGATGAGATATGCGGGCTGCCAGCGACTGCGCATCGGCAAGACCGGCATACTGGGCGTAGTAGCCGAGAATGCCGGCGCTGAAAAGATCGCCCAGCACGCGTTCGCGATCCAGGGTGGCAAGGGCAACCTGATCGCCTGCGGCAACAATGGAGCGCGTGGCGGTCAGCCTCTGCTTGAGAGTGGTGAATGTGGTTTCCGCAAGATTGCTGCCGACTACGCCCAGCGCGAGATAGCTGCCCGCCACGATCTCGTCGTTGGCGCCCCACTGCCGCGAACCTTGACGGAAGCGGTAGCCGCTCGTCAGTTCAGCTCCCAGACCCAACGCAGTGCCGGTGAGCAGGACTTCGCCGTCCATCCTGATTTCTGGTGCCACTCTGATCGCATTCGGAAGAAAACCCGGCAGGACCGGATCGCCGATCCCCGGCGAGGTAGGGAAAAGCGCGGTCAGCGCACTGGCATCCGCAGCGGTCGCCGGACGGAACGAGATGGCGATGTTCTTCTGGTTGAGCCGGTACAGCGGCAGGGTTGCCTGGTGGGCGAAGTCGCCGAAGTAGTCGGGCTGGAGGCCCAAGGTCACCCTCACCCGCAACGTATCGGGCAACTCGGCAAAGCTTGCGCCACGTACAAGGGCTGGATAGGGAAGCGCACTGGGCAGCACCGGTGCTTCCTTGACGACAGAGCGCCTGCCACGCATGACGTCGCCGGAAACCGGAGCTTCCATCGCCTCGATACGGGCGAGGATCGTCCGGGCCACCTGGGACTGCGCCGCATCCACGATGGCGTAGTCGAATCCCTGCGACCAGCCCTCGCTCTCGTTGACGGTGCCGCTCTGCACGAAAGCCTCGACCATCCCTCCGAAATCGACGCCGGAAAGCGCCGCACCGTTCATTCCCGGCAGGTACTCGTACTGCTTGTAACTCGCATCCAGCGCCAGCCACCGATCCGGTGCGCCGTCGACGCTGCCGCGCGAGGGATGAAAGCCGATGGCGGCCTCGACCCACACGTGCTCGATGCGGACGGCGCTGATCCGACCACCCGAGGTAACGGTAGTCGTGGGAATGCCGCCGCTGGCGGCAAAGGTGGCGGCCGCCTGCACGGTGTCGAAATCGCCGACCCAGTTGATGAAGCGATCCGCCGGCACGTCGACCGAGCCCAGCACGTAGCGGGCGGGAATGTCCGATGCGCGCAGCAAGGCGATCAGCAGGGCGGAAATGTCCTGTGCGTTGCCGCGCCTGGCGGCCAAGGTCAGCTCTGCGCTCTGCTGGCCGCCCCAGGACGGCTGCCATTCGATGGCATTGCGCACGAAGTGGTAGATGGCCACCGGGTCGTGGCCCAGTTCAGCGGCCCTGGCACGGATGGCGGAGGTCAGCTCCACTTCGGCCAGCGAGGCCAGATACGCCGGATCGTCGAAGTCGTCGCTGCCGCGCAGGCCGGCGGGGATGGCTTCCGCGAAATCGGCTTCGCGCTCGCGCGGCAGATCCTTGACCGGTTGCTGGGCGAAGCTGCCCGGCTGACCCATGTCGTCGGGCAGGCGGAGGGGCGCGTATTCGTCGAGCAGGGCGATGAAGTCGGCTTCGCGGGCCTGGCGGGTCGCCTGATCCTCATCGCCAAGCGCCGTCAACGCATGCTCGAATCGGCCGAGACGCGCGCGCACTTCGGCCGCGGACTGCAACTGGCGCTGGCGGACTTCTTCCGGCATGCCCGAGCGATCCAGCAACGCCGCTTCGTCGGTGAGATCGGCATCGATGCCGGCTCGGATCTGCGCCAGCCTGGTTCGCAGGTCGCCGACCTCGTCGGCCCGCAGCGCTGCGCTCTGTCGCACGGCGTGGCGCGGATCGATGCGCAGGCGCAGGCCATCCATGAACTCGGCCAGATCGCGGCTGTTCGACGCACGCGGTCCGAGCGCGGCGGCCTTCGAGGAGTCCCGCACGGCTTCACGGGCGGCGACGATGGTCGGCGTGGCCAGATGGCTGACGAACACCAGCAGCACCATCCAGCAGAGGCTGCGCATCAGCAGCGGGGAGCGGCGCAGTTCGCCGACCAGGACTTTGGAAGGGGCGCTCATCGGCGATCACCTTTGGAATGATTCATCGAAGTGGAAGATGTCGACCGACGCTCGAATGCGATCGCGCACAGGATCAGCAGCAGTAGCAGCGCCAACGAACCCAAGCCCCCGACCGGCACCATGATCGGCGCGGCCGGCGGATGGCCGGGCCCGCCGACGGGAATAATCTGGAGCGGCCTGCTGTCGAGCAGCCGCCACTGATCATCGGCGCCGGCCGCCAGCAGGCTGGCCGAATAAGCGCCGGGCGGTAACGCGCCGGTATCGATCCGTAACTGCCAGGCCAGCTCCGCGCCCGCCGCCAGGTCGACCTGTTCTTCCTCGCGCAGCACTTCGCGATCGCCGGCAACGTCGAACAGCACGTGGGCCAGCCGCTGCGCCGGCAGGTCGTCGTCCCCGGTGTTGCGCACGGTGTCGATACGCAGCACCGCCTCGCCCTGCACCGCCTGCAGAGCCGCCAGCCATACGCTGCCCTGCAGTTCGGCGGCCGACGGCGCATGGACGCGGAAGCTGGCGCGGGCCAGTTCCACACCGCCCACGCTGCCGTCTTCAAGCTGCAATACGGCCACATAGGTGCCCGGTGGCAGCGCCGTGCTGTCGATGTCGGTCTGCCAGTGGTGCACGCCGCCCGCGGCCAAGGCGAGCACTTCGTCGACCCGGGCGATCTCGACGGCTGACGCCCCGGCCAGCAAGCGGTGCGACAGCCGCACTTCGGGCAGATCGAGGT
Source organism: Chiayiivirga flava (assembly GCA_037190825.1). Taxonomy (GTDB): domain Bacteria; phylum Pseudomonadota; class Gammaproteobacteria; order Xanthomonadales; family Xanthomonadaceae; genus Denitratimonas; species Denitratimonas flava_A. The sequence goes on along the minus strand of JBBCJS010000091.1, from coordinate 9,714 downwards.
CGCCTTCGTTGCCGACGCGGTCCACGCGCGCCACCGGTGTGCCGGCCTGTACTTCGGCGGGATCGACTGCGACCGTTCCCGCCAATGCCGCCAGATCGCCATCGACCACATTGAAGCCCTGCTCGTCGAGCAGCACCCAGTCCTCCGGCGCCGCTTCGGCCAGCAGAACGGCCACGTAGGCGCCCGGCACCAGGCCGGCAGTGTCGATCAACTGGGCGAAACTGTCGGCGCCGCCGGGGGCGATGTCGCCCGCCCGCTCGACCCGCAGGATCTGCTCGCCCTCCGATGTGGCCAGCACATGGGCCAATGGCAGCTGCAACAGCGCAGCAGCGCCGGTATTGCTGACCCGGTCGAGCCGCTGGATCGGCGTGCCGCGGGCGACCACGTCGGCATCGAGCGTGACAATGCCGGTCAAGCCTTCCGCATCGAAACGCGGCGCCGATACGCGGAAGACCGCGCTGTCCTCGGCCAGCACGCGGCCATCCTCGGCCAGCAGCAAGCCATCGATGCGGTAGTCGCCGACGGCAGCGTCGATCAGCCGATGCAGATCGTCGAGCTGTCGCCGGCTGCCCGGCAGAAGTTCGGACAGCGGCTGCTCGATCGGCGCGCCGGCGCTGCCGTCGGGGGCGACCACCGCCAGACGCAGCCGGGCATCGGTCAACGCCGCGTTCTGCGACAGGTTGCCGACCATGCTGGCGATCTCCACCGCGTCGAAGCGAGCGTAGTCGAAACGGTCGGTACGCAGGTCGAGGCTGGCCAGCGGGGCGCCGCCGGCGACAGGCAGCAGGCGGAACGGCGCCTGATCCTCCGCCACCGCGTGGCCGCCGGCATCGAGCAGTTCGCCATGCAATCGATAGTCGCCGGCCAGCGTCGAAGCGCTGGGCCAATCCTGTTCGTGCAGCGTCTGGCCACCGCCGGCCACGGTGCCGAGATCGGCCTCGGCGAATTCCGCCACGCGCACGCCGAATGCGTCGACCACCCATAGCCGCAGCGAGAAGTGGGCCGCGAACTCACCATCGTTGAAGGCGCGACCGTGCAGCGCGACCACGCTGCCGGGCGCATACTCTGCGGCATCGGTGCCGACCTGCAACCGGGCCAGCGCGTTGCCCGCCGCCACTGGCGCCTGGTGCTGATTGTTGCCACGGTTGCATTCGGCCAGCGTGCCGTCCGGGTCCACCGTGACATACACGTCGTCCTCGCCCTGCAACAGCACGTCGTCCAGCCGCAGGTCGACATGCCGCCCCGGCGACAACGCCTGCAGCACGATTTCGCCAAGCAGGCGGCCGCCGTCGACCGGATCGCCCTGGTGGAAGCGAACGGCAATCCCCGCTGGTGCGGTAGCCATGCCGCCGTTGCCGACCCGCGCCACCAGCGACAGAGGCTGGCCGAAGCCGTTATCGAGCACGCGCAGGCCGCCGACGCTGAGGTCGGGGTTGGCCACCTGCTGCGCGAACACCACCGACACCGCCGCCGCGTATTCGCTGGACGACTGAATCAGCGTGACGCGGCCACGTTCGCCACCGGGCGGCTGCGGGTACACCGACGCTTCCAGCGTGGGCAGATTGACGCTGCCGACGCCAATGGCATCGATCACCGCGACGCCTGCGGCGGCGGCGTAGTCCCGCGCCGATGCGGCGGCGGCCACGCCCTGCCACTGGCCATCGCCGGAGACGGTGACGCTGCGCAGGCTGCTGGCCGGACTCAGCGCGCCCAGATAATCGCTGACGTTGCGCGCACAGGTGCTGATGCTGCTACTGCTGCTGAACGAGGTGATGCCACGAATGCGGTCGAGCAACTGGGGCAGGGTCGAGGCCTCGATCGGCTCGCCGCGGATCAGGCGCGCCGCGTTCGAGTTGGCGCCGTTGCCGGCGAACACCGTCAACCTGACCGAGCCATCGGCCGGCACGATCTGCGGATTGGAGATCGCCATCGCCAGCCCTTCCAGCTGCAGCCGGAAGTTGGCGGTGCCGACGCTGCCGGAACCGTCCATGCACAGCGCAAGGTCGAGGCTCTGCGCTGCTCCGCCGCAGCCAAGCCCGGTCGAGGTGAGGTTGTTGCCCTCGATGCTTTCGATGATCTGGTCGCGGCTGTCGACGCGGACGAAGATCGCTGCATCGCGGAACGGCAGCGCCACGCCGTCGATCGCCATCACCAGCGTGGTCTGCGCACCCGGCGCAAGGCCGGCGGCGCTTGCCTCGGCAACGATGCGGTCGACGCCGGGGGTCCAGTCGTTGTCGCCATCGACATCGAGGAACGCCGCCACGTGGAATTGCCCGGCCGCCTGCGGACCTTGATTGCGCACCGGAACGCCCAGCGTACCGCTGGCCTGCCAGGTCTGCGCATCGACCGCCAGGCCGGAACGATCCAGCGTGGCGGGCACCAGGTCCGGCTGCGCCAGCCAGGCGCCGATCGCCTGCAACCGCACGAAACCGAGATTCAGCACGTCGCCGACGACCGGCTTCTGCACGGTCATCAGGCGGGTGTCGTAGCCGTCCGCGCTCACCGTCAGCAACAGGCTGCGATCGGCCAGGCCCTCGATCCGGAACAGCCCGCCGAGCCCGGAATGGCTCTCGCCGGATTGGTGCGACGGCTGTTCGACGTGGAACAGGCTGGCAGCCACCAGCGGCATGCCTGTGTCGATGTCGACCACCTGGCCCTCGATGCGCCAGGCATCTTCCGGTGGCACGGCGGCCGCGCGCAACGGCAGATCGAACCGATAGCCGACGTTGTCCTCCAGCGCCAGCGTCTGGTGGTGGTCGCGATAGCCGGCCAGCGTGGCGCGCAGTTGAACGTCTCCGGCGCCCAATCCGTCGAAACGATAAGCGCCGTCGGCATCGGTCAGCACTTCGGCGACGAAGGCCCCGGCGAGACTCATCCTTACGCCTTCCAGCGGTGCGCCGCTGTCGTCGTCGGTCACCACGCCGGACAGCGAAGTCGGCAACGCGGTACCCGGTTGCAGTGCGATGGTGCTGGCGTAGGTCTGGCCGCCGTTCGCATCGATCACCGCTGTCGCGGTGCCGTGCCCATCGGCGCCGACGCGCAGCGTGGTCACGCCCTCGGCCGCCAGCGTGGTCGAAATCCGGCCCTGCGCATTGGCAACGAAACTGCCGGAATTCGCACCGCCGAGCGTCAGCCGCGCAGCCGCGATCGGCAATTGGGTGTCGGCGGAGACGATGGTCAGTTCGAGCCGTGCCAGCGGCACTGTCGCGCGTGGCTGGAACAGCGGATCGAACAGCACGGTATCGCCGGCCTGCGCAATCGCTTCGGCCACCAGGGTGGTGTGGCTGGCGTTGTAGAACGCCTCGATGCGCAACGTTCCCGGCGGCACGTCGGTCAGCGTGTAGCGGCCGTTCGCCGCACTGCGCGCCTCCAGCGTGCCGACCGTGATCCGCGCGTTCGCCACGGCGACCGGCGGATTGCCGGCCCGCCGCGCCACGCCGGTGACCGTGACGCCGGTGGCGGCGCCGGTTTCGACCGACAGCCGCAGGTCGCCCAGATCCAGCGCCTGCCCGGCACCGAGACCGAAATTGCCGGTCAGCCGACGATAACCCGGTGGCTGGGCGCTGATCCGGTAGCCGCCGGCGTTCAGCGCGTGGAACTCGAAGCGGCCGTCGGCCCCCGTGGTCGCCGCGAATTCACCGTCGTCGAGCAGTACTTCGGCATTGGCCAGCGGCATGTCGTCGGTGGCGTCGAGCAGGCGGCCGCGCACTTGCGCCAGATCCGGATTCGGCACGCCCGCCTCGGCCGCCGCCAGCACCCGCAACGCCAGCGCCGTCAGGTGGACATCGTCGCTCCAGCTACCGTTGTCGCTCTGGCCGGCATCCAGCAGCGCCAGATCGGCCGCCACTGGCTGCAACGTCGCCAAGCCGGGCAATACGGCTTCCAGCGCCAGCGCCGTCGCCAACGGCGAGCCCCAGCCGCCGCCGGCCTCACGCAGGCCGAGCAGCGCGCTACGTCCCCGCGCCAGCGCGGAGCCCAGATCGAAGCTGTGCCGGTGCAGCCACAGGGCGTGGAGGGCGCGGGCCGTCGTCACCACCGCGGACTGCTCGCCGCGATCGCGCCAGACGCCGGCGGCGTCCTGTCGCGCCAACAGCCAGCCCAGAGCCGGACCCACCTCGGGCGCCGCGAAATCGCCGCCAGCCGCCAGCCCGCGCAACGCCCAGGCGGTGTCGAACACGGTGCTTTCGCCGCCCGGCTCGTCGGCGAATCCGCCGTCGGCCGATTGATGCGATCTGAGCTGCGCCAACCACGGCTGGGCATCCCCTCCCTCGCTGGCCACCGCCAGGATGCGCCGCGCCAGCCATTCGGAATTGTCGAACCCGGCCGCGGCCAGATATGCCGCGCCCCGTTGCCGAACGACCGGGTAGGCAGAAAGTCGTGCCAGCGCATCCACCGCCTCAGCGGTACCCTGGTAGGCGTGCGCGCCGTCGGCGCTACCGGCCAGTGCGCCGGACGGCTGCTGCGTCGACGCCAGCCATGCCGTTCCTCGATCGATATCGGCCGCCTGCGCAATCGCGCAAAGCCCCAACAGTGCCACCACGATCCACAAGCGCATCCATCACTCCCACCCGGCACGGGGCAAACAGAGCCCGCAGGCACCTGAAAACACATGCCTGACGAACGAAATGACGGATTCCCCAACCAGTCGGCCGCAGCGCGGCGGGCGGCATGGTAGTCGCATTCAGAAATTTACACCAGACAACGATGCCGCGGGCGACGCCGGAAATCTCGCGAGCCTGGAACACGTTCGTCGCCCTCTGGATGCCGCGCCCAGCCAGCACGAGAAATGCGATACCGACGACCCATGGCAGCACCCCCCGGACCACCCATGGGTTCCCGCCGGACCGGCTGCACTTGCGCCCGGCGCGCCGGCGACGCTCTACCATGCCCCGACGACCTTCCGGGAGCGGACGATGCAGGTACTGGCCAGCGGCGTGGCGGCGCGGATACGCGATGGATTCGAGGACTATCACGCGCGTTTTGCCGCGATCACGCGGCGCGCGAAGCCACGCTTCGAGGCGCGCGATTTTTCCGGAATGCGGGCGGACCTGGTCGAGCGCATCGAGCTTTACGACATCTGCATCGACCAGATGCAGCACTGGCTCGAACACGTGCTGGGCGACCGCGCGCAGGATCGCGCGCTGTGGGGCCGCATCCGCGACGCCTACGCGCACGAGGTGGCCGGACTGCTCGACCGCGAGCTGTACAAGACCTACTACAACACCCTCACCCGGCGCTTCTTCCGCACCCGTGGCGTGGACCCGGCCATCGAGTTCGTCGCGCTGGACATCGAGCCCACCGACCAGATCACCCACCCGGTCGCGCGCCACAGCCACGCCGTGCACGGCGACCTGGCGGCGGTGTTCCGGCGCGTGCTCGCCGGTTATGCCTTCGAGGTGCCCTACGCGCATGCCGGACGCTGCGCCGAAGCGATGGCGCGCACCGTGCGCGAGCGCCTGTCGGACTGGGGCGAGGCGCCGCTGGCGCAGATCGAGCTGCTGGAAACGGTGTTCTACCGCGAACAGCGCGCCTACCTGGTGGGCCGGGCCTTCGGCGAGTATCGCCACACGCCCTTCACCCTCGCGCTGGCGAACGGGCCGGACGGCATCTTCGTCGATGCGCTGATCACGGACCGCGACCACCTGGCGCAACTGTTCGGCTTCACCCGCAGCCACTTCTTCGCCGACCTGCCGACCGTGGGCGATGCGGTGGTGTTCCTGCGCGCGCTGTTGCCGCACAAGCCGCTGGACGAGCTTTACACCGTGCTCGGCCGCGCCAAGCAGGGCAAGACGGAACGCTACCGCGCCTTCTTCCGGCACTTGGCGCAGCGCCCGGACGAGCGCTTCGTGCATGCGGAAGGGGAGCGCGGCATGGTGATGCTGGTGTTCACCCTGCCCTCGTGGCCGCTGGTGTTCAAGCTGATCCGCGACAAGTTCGCCTATCCGAAGGAAATGGCGCGCGAGGAGGTGATGGAGAAATACCGCATCGTCTCGCGCCACGACCGCGCAGGCCGCCTCGTGGATGCGCAGGAATTCAAGTTCCTGCGCTTCTCGCGCCGCCAGTTCGCCCCCGAACTGCTGGACGAACTGCTGGAAGGCTGCAAGGAAAGCGTCTACGCCGAAGGCGAGGACATCGTCGTCGCGCACTGCTACGTCGAGCGCCGGCTGCGGCCGCTGAACCTGTACCTGAAGGAAGTGCCGCCGCAGGACGCGCTGCGCGCCGTGCTCGACTACGGCCAGGCGATCCGCGACCTGGCGCGTTCGGACATTTTCCCGGGCGACCTGCTGCTCAAGAACTTCGGCGTCACCCGCAACCGCCGCGCCATCTTCTACGACTACGACGAGCTGTGCCTGGTGCGCGACTGCCGCTTCAAGCGCCTGCCCAGGGCCCGCACCGACGACGAGGAAATGCACCACGGCGCGTGGTACTACGTCGATCCGGCCGACGTGTTCCCCGAACAGTTCCCGCGCTTCCTCGGCCTCACGCCCGAACAGCAGGCCGCGCTGCTGGCCGAACACGGCGACATCTTCGACGTGGACTGGTGGACGGCCTTGCAGGCGTCGCTGCGCCGCGACGGGCCGGCGGACGTGATGCCGTATCCGGATGCGGCACGGCTATGCCAGGGCCACCCAGGATGACGCCGCCGCGCCGATGTTCCATGCTTGGCGCCCCCTGTCGCGACATCGGAGACAACCCATGCGTACTTCCACTTCCCTCCTCGCCCTGGCCTGCGCCGCCGCGCTGGCCGGCTGCCAGCCCGCTTCCACGCCGCAGGCGAACACCGCGCCGCCGCCTGCCGCACCGGCGGCCAGCGAACCTGCGCCACAGCCGCAGGCGGCGAGCGCCGCGGACGAAACCCGCCAGCGCATCGAGGCCATCATGGCCGGCGAACACCGCGCCGAGGCGGACCGCGCGCGCGACCAGTACCGGCATCCGGCCGAAACGCTGGCCTTCTTCGGCGTCACGCCCGAGGCCACCGTCATCGAGATCACGCCCGGCGGCGGCTGGTACACGGATATCCTCGCGCCGCTGCTGCGCCCGCACGGCACCTACATCGGCGCGATCTGGGACGACAGCCTGCCCGACCAGCCGGAGTACTACGCCCGCCTCAATGCGCGCCTGGCCGAGAAGATCGCCGCCGCGCCGGAGGTCTACGGCGAACCGACGCTGCTGCGCTTCGATCCCAAGGCGCCGAACTTCGGCGAACCGGGCAGCGCCGACGTGGTGCTGACCTTCCGCAACGCGCACAACTGGATCGCCAGCGACACGGCGGATGCGTACTTTTCCGCGTTCTTCGAGGTGCTCAAGCCCGGCGGCGTGCTGGGCGTGACCGACCACCGCGCCAAGGGCGAGGAACCGACCGATGGCCGCAGCGGCTACGTGACCGAACAGCAGGTCATCGACATCGCCACCGCCGCCGGTTTCCGTCTCGCCGGGCGCAGCCAGATCAACGCCAACCCCAACGACACCGCCGACCATCCCAAGGGCGTGTGGACCCTGCCGCCCAGCTTCGCGCTTGGCGACGAGGATCGGGAGAAGTACGCGGCGATCGGCGAGTCGGACCGGATGACGCTGAAGTTCGTGAAGCCGTAAATCCCTGTGTAGGCGCCATGCGCTTTTGCTCCCTACTCGGGAACCTCGGCCTCTGGATTACCCTCACCGTCATCCCGGCCTGGAACCCGCCCCCGAGGGGCTTCTGATCGGGGGCGGGAATCCATCCTGCTCACGGCAAGACCAGGATGAACGACCGGCCCGCGGCTGTTGAAAAGCGCTTGAGGATATCGCTGCGCGATTCCGGGACGACGGGGATGGCGTTCTCTGTCGGTTCCGGGGCAAAAGCCCACAGCGCGCGCTGCGGCGGTCTCTTTCCCGAAGTCATCCAGGGGAGAGGGAACTGCCCAGTGCCAGCGCATCCAGCATCGGGATGATCGTGTCCTTGGCCGCGAAGCCATGGATCGGAAGCACCAGCACGTCGCCCGGCCGTGCCCAATCGAGCAGGCTGCGCACGGCCATCACTTCGTCGGCGATGAAATCGATGGCGGCGGACGGAACGCCTTCCGCTTCAAGGGTCTGGCGCATCAGATCGGCGATTTCACCGGAGACGCGGCCGCGCTCGTAGCCTTCGATGTCCTTGAGCACGATGCGGTCGGGGCGATAGCGCGCGGCGACCCGGGCCAATGCACGGATGTCGGCGTTGTCTCGATTGCCCGCCTGGCCGAGGATCAGGCCGAGGCGGCCGCCGTTGTCGTTCGCGGTGGCGACATCGAGCAGGCCGTCCAGCCCTGCGGGATTGTGTGCGTAGTCGAGCAGGATGCGCACGCCGTGGATCACCCAGCGTTCCAGGCGGCCCCGGTTGTCCGCATTGTCGCGGCCGAAGTTCGCCAGCACGGCGGCGATGCGCTGCGGCGCGACGCCCATGCCGAAGCCGGCCAAGGCGGCGCCTGCGAGGTTGGCGATGTTGTAGCGCGCGATGCCGCCGGCACTGAGCGGCATCGCGGCGATGTCGCCCAGGTCGATGCCTTCCAGCGCGATGCCGCGCGGGTGCAGCCACAGGCGGCCATCGCGCGCGGCGCAGGCAGGGCGCTGCGCGGCGCGTTCGCGCAGGAACGGGGTATCGGCATCGAGCGAGAACCAGCCGATGGGCGCGTCGAGTCCGGCAGCGGCCTGGCGCAAGGTGGCGTCGTCGGCATTGAGCACGAGCAGGCCGTGCTCGTCGATGGCGCGCGCCACGGTGAGCTTGACGGCGGCAAGGTCGGCCAGCGTGTGCACGCCGTATTCGCCGAAGTGATCGGCGCTGACGTTGGTGACGACGGCCACATCGGCGCGCGCCACCGCCAGGCCGCGCCGCAGCAGGCCGCCGCGCGCGGTTTCCAGCACGGCGGCGTCGATGTCGCGCCGGCGCAGCACGGTGCGCGCGCCGATGGGGCCGGAGTAGTCGCCGGCGTCGAGCTTCTCGTCCTCGACGAACAGGCCATCGGTGCAGGAATACCCCACGCGCAGGTCCTTGGCGCGCAGCATCGCGGCGATCAGGCGCACCGTGGTGGTCTTGCCGTTGGAGCCGGTGACGAGCGCGGTGGGCACGGCGTGCAGCTTCTGCCACGGGATCTTCTTCGGCTCGGGCAGCACGACGAGCCGGTAGTTGTGGCCGCGCGCGCCGCTGCCGATGGTCAGCAGGTCCTCGCCGACGAACATCAGCGCATCGCGCTGCTTTTTCCTTGCGTATTCCATGATGGCGATGAGGGCCGGAATGGCCTCCTCCTTCGCCAGCGCGGCCAGCGTGTGCGTGGCCTGTTCGATGTCCCAGGTGGCGGGGTGCCCCGGCGCTTCGCCCACCGGCACGCCGCAGGCCGCGCCCCAGGCCCATTCGTTGACCTCGGTGGCGCACATCAGCTGATCCGGCGGCGCGGCGAAGGCCAGGCTCGCGCCACCCGGATGCGGGCGCGCGACGATCTCGCCTTCGGGCCAGCCGAGCGAGGCACGCAGGGTTTCGATGTTCGCGCGCCAGGCATCCAGCAGCGTGTCATCGACGGCGGCGCCGACGCTTTCCAGCGCCGCGCCGGTGGCGGCGAAGTACGGATTCGGGCCGGTCAGCCGGCGCGAATCGTCGAAGGGTGGTTCAGACATGCAGGAGCCTCTAGAAACCTCCGTCGTTCCCGCGAAGGCGGGAACCCAGTGACTTTAAGCCACGGAAGAACAAAGACGCCGGGTTCCCGC
>JBBCJS010000090.1:0-11812 GCA_037190825.1 Chiayiivirga flava | reverse complement strand
AGACCGTGACGGTGTTGGTGCCTTCGAACTGCTGCTTGACGCGGCCGAAGTTCGCGTCCGTCCAGTTGTGGCCGCTGAGCAGGGTGCGGGTGGTGACGCCGGCCACGTTGGTGGTTTCCTCGATGGTCACCTCGAACTTGCAGGCGTTGAACGAGCCGGCCGGCACCACGACCTGCTCGCGGCCGAGCAGGCGGTAGGTGGACGTGATGTCGGTGCGGCCGCTGCCGGCGGCGCTGGTGGAGTTGACGCCGTAATCGATCGAAACGGTTTCTCCGGCGGTGAAGCGGCGCGACATTTCCACCCGGGCCGGATCGTTGCGGCTGGTGGAGATCACCTGGCCGTTCGACGGATCGAGCGCTTCGGCCCCGAACGAGGCGATGGTGCCGTCGCCGTTGCCCAGGTAGTTGCGGGCATAGACGCCGTTGCCGGCGCTGGTCTGGCCGGAGATCGCCTGCACCAGTCCGCTCTGGCCATTGAACGTGGCGTTGCCGGTGATGGTTTCGGTGTAGACGTGAGGATCGCCGGGCGTGCCGTTGCTGGTGCCCGTGGAGCGCAGCGTGCGGGTGTCGCCGACGCGGTAGGGCGGATAGCACAGCTCGCCGTCGCCCTCGTCCCCGTCGTCGCCGCCATCGCCGCTGGTGTCGTAAGGCTGGGCTTCGCACAGGTTGGCAACGGTGCCGAACTGGAAGCGCCGCAGCACGTGGTGGCCCTGCTCGTCGCCGACCACGTAGTCGAACTCGACCCGGTTTCCGTCGAGGAAAAGCAGCGAGGCGCTGCCGATTTCCTCGCTGCCCGGCTGCGAGGACTGGCTGGTGGTGGACTTGAACGGCCGGCCGCCGTCCTTCTGGCGGTAGATGCCGCCGGCGAAGCTTCCGTCGGCCTGGCGCGTCAGGCCCAGGGTCATGAACACGGCGCGGTCGGGGGCCTCGTAGGTGTACCACTGGCCGTAGAGGTTCTCGCCCAGGTGCATGATGTTGATGCCCCAGCCGCTGGTGGAAGGCTCCCACCACATGTCGCTGTAGTTGGTGGCCTCGGTGCGCGGCGCCTGGGTGGCCTTGCAGACCATGTCCTTGCCGCTGAAGTTGAAGCGGGTCATGTCGCGGACGGCGGTGGTCCCGTCGATGGTGGTGGTGAACCGCATCTTCTTCGGGTCGGCGTCGAAATCCAGCTTCACCGTGCCCACGACGCTGCCCGGCCGGTTCGCCCGCACGTCGGCGATCTGGGCGAACGGCGTGCCGGAGAAGCGATAGAGATCGCCGGCGTAGCTGCCGTCCTCCTGTGGCAGGGCCACGCCCATCAGCCAGGACGGCCGGCCTTCCTCGTCGTAGGAAAACCAGTACGGGCCCAGGACGTGGCCCTGGTCCAGGGTGGCCACGCCCCAGCCGCTGTCGGCCGGGTCCCACCAGCTTGCGCTGTGGGTTTGCGCGCCCGGTTCGTAGGCGTGCAGCGTGGGAGCGAGGCTCAAGGCGAGGGCGAGGGCGAGCGTGCGCCGGGGAAGCGTGCGGATCATGGAAGGATTCCCCCTGTGGGAATGACGGACGGGGGAATGATGTGTCGGCGCGGGCGCGCTGAAAGCCCCCCATTTGTGGGGGGGGGCGATGGACTAGCGGGCGCGGCGTCGCGACAGTCGCCAGGCCAGCGCGGCGTGGATCGGGCCGAGCAGTACGATGAAATCGCCGTTGTTCTGGATGCGGAACGGCAAGAAGCGCAGGAACAGCGCCAGCCCGGCGCAGGCCAGCACGATCATCGCCACGTGCCGCAGCAGCGGGCGTGCCGTGCCGCCTCGCGCCAGTGCCGGGAGCGCGGCCAGGAGCAGCAGGCAGAGCGGGTTGAACAGCAGGAGATTCTCGTTGCCGTGCGCGGCGACGTGCTCGGTCAGCGCCCAGAGTGCGATCAGGCACAGGCCGCCCAGGCCGCACAGCGCATGCACGCCGCCCGCCAGCACCGTGCCGGCGAGTCGCTGGCGGCGGCCGGCGCCTTGGCGCAGCAACCACAGCAGCGCGAGCGCCATACCCAGGCCGGCGAGGGCGAAGTGCCAGCGCAGGTCCGGCGCGGCCGGGCGTTCCAGCCCGAGACGGTCGGGCAGCAGCGGCAGGCGTTCGGCCACCAGCGGCGCCCCATCGCTGTTCGTGGCGCGGTCGAGCGCATCGGCGAGGCGTTGCGGCACGAAGGCTTCGTCCCAGATCGACAGCGGCCGGTCGGCATACGGCCCCAGCCCGGCGTGCATGCCCAGGTGCAGCCATGGAACGTCCGCGCCCAGGCGCAACGCTTCGGCACGGTAGGTCAGCCCGTGCGAGCGGCCGGACATCTGCCGCGACAGGCTGCCGTCGAGCGCGCGGTCGATCACGTCGCGTACGCGCGTGGAGCAGTTGTCGGCGAAATAGTCGTAGCGGTATTCGGTGTTTTCCGGCTGTGCGTTCCAGGCCAGGAAATCGCGCACCGCGCGGGCTTGCCCGGGGCGCAGGTCGAGCCATTGCAGATGCGCGCCGCGCCCGTCGGCGGCGTAGCCGCGCAGGTCGTCCTCCAGCGTCATCACCACGAGCCGGTAGCGCATCTGTCCGCGCAGGAAGCGGGTGAGGAAGCCGGGCTGGTCGAAATCGAAATAGCCGTAGTTGTAGGACAGCGCGAGGCCGCGCGCCGGATCGTCCACGACGATGGCGTTGTGGCCGAAGCGCGCCCAGTACTCGACGCCCGGCGACATGGTGACGATGCCGATGCGCGGGACGGGGTCGTGCGCCAGCGGCTGGCCCGCGGCGAGGCCGGTCAGTGCGAAAAACAGCAGTAGCGCGGCGCATGCGCCACGCAAGGAGGCGATGCAGCGGCTACGACACATGGCGCCATTCCGGCTTGACCGGCTTCGCTGTCGGGAGCCGACGGAATGACGCAATCACACAGGCTTCCGGCAGAGCCGCTCTAAGCATCGCCACGCACGATCACGTGCAGCGCATGCACGCGCCGCGCGTCGGCGCGCGCGATGCGGAAATCGAAGCGGCCGATGCTGATTTCCTCGCCGGTTTCCGGCAGGTGGCCGATGGCCGCCGCCAGCATGCCGCCGAGGGTGTCGTACTCGCTGTCGTCGAAGTCCGCGCCGAAGCGCTGGTTGAACTCGTCGATGGGCGTGAGCGCGTCGACCACGTAGCGGCCGTCGGCCTGGGCCTGGATCAGCGCGTCGCCGGGGGCGTCGTCGTACTCGTCGTCGATGTCGCCGACGATCTGTTCGAGCACGTCCTCGATGGTGATCAGGCCGGCGACGCCGCCGTATTCGTCCACGACGATCGCCATGTGGTTGCGCGAGAGCCGGAACTCCTTGAGCAGCACGTTCAGGCGCTTGGATTCGGGGATCAGCACCGCCGGGCGCAGCAGCTCGCGGATGGTTTCCGGATGGCGGCCGTCCACCAGCGCGCGCAGCAGGTCCTTGGCGAGCAGGATGCCGAGGATCTCGTCGCGGTCCTCGCCATGCACCGGAAAGCGCGAATGGCCGGATTCGACCGCGGTGCGGACGACATCCAGGTAGGGGGACTCGACGTCGATGGACACCAGCTGCGCGCGCGGCACCATCACGTCGCCGACGCTCTGCTCGGACACGGTGATGGCGCCTTCCATCATCGCCAGGGTATCGGCGGAGAGCAGGCCGTTGACCTGCGCGGAACGAAGCTCGTCGAGCAGTTCCTCACGATTGCGCGGCTCGTTGGAGAGTGCCTGGCCTATGCGTTCCAGCCAGGATCTGGGCGACGAGCCGCTACTACTACTAGGTTCCTCGGGCATCGTGGAGTCGGCGTGGGCCGGTAGCGTAGGGGCGGTCGAGTCTAGCTCAAATCCGGGCGAGGCACGAAATGGACGCAGTCCGATGGCCTCTGCCCGGTAATCCCGCGCCTTTGTTTGCCCTCACCGCCATCCCGGCCTTCGGCGGGACGACGGGTCGAGGCGCGAGACGGCCGGATTCACTCGCGGTAGGGGTCGTCGATGCCCAGGCTGGCGAGGATCTGGCGTTCCAGCAGTTCCATCGCCTCGGCCTCGCGCTCGTCCTCGTGGTCGAAGCCGAGCAGGTGCAGCACGCCGTGCACGGTGAGGTGGGCGTAGTGGTGGTGCAGCGCCTTGCCCTGCTCGCGCGCCTCGCGCGCCACCACGGGCGCGCACAGCACGATGTCGCCGAGGATCGGCAGTTCCACGCCTTCGGGCAGGTCGGCCGGGAAACTCAGCACGTTGGTGGCGTAGTCCTTGCCGCGATAGTGGCGGTTGAGCGCGCGGCCCTCGCGTTCGTCCACGATGCGCAGCGCCAGGTCGGCGCGCTTCACCCGGCCTTGCAGCGCCACCGTGGCCCAGCGCCGGAACGAGGTGGCCGCCGGCAGGCCGCGCCGGGGCAGGGCATAGCTGACGCCGATGTCCAGTTCCAGCGGCGGCAGGAGGTGGCTCATTCGCCGCCGCCGTCGCGCGCTTCGTAGGCGCGCACGATGCGCGCCACCAGCGGGTGGCGCACCACGTCGCGCGCGGTGAAGAAGGTGAAGCTGATGCCGTCCACCGCGCGCAGCACCTCGATGGCGTCGCGCAGCCCGGATTTCTGCGACTTGGGCAGGTCGGTCTGGGTGAGGTCGCCGGTGACGACCGCGGTGGAGCCGAAGCCGATGCGCGTCAGGAACATCTTCATCTGCTCGATGGTGGTGTTCTGCGCTTCGTCGAGGATCACGTAGGCATCGTTGAGCGTGCGCCCGCGCATGTAGGCCAGGGGCGCCACTTCGATGACGTTGCGCTCCATCAGGCGCGCGACCTTCTCCACGCCGAGCATCTCGTACAGCGCGTCGTACAGCGGGCGCAGGTAGGGATCGACCTTCTGGGTCAGGTCGCCCGGAAGGAAGCCGAGCTTCTCGCCGGCCTCCACCGCCGGGCGCACCAGGATCAGGCGCTGCACGCGCGCCTCGTTCAGCGCCTCCACCGCGCTGGCGACGGCGAGGAAGGTCTTGCCGGTGCCGGCCGGGCCGATGCCGAAGTTGATGTCGTGCGTGGCGATGGCGTGCAGGTAGCGCACCTGGTTCGCGCCACGCCCGCGCCCGGTGCCGCGCTTGACCTTGATCGCCACCTCCTGCGCGCCTTCGGCGGCATCCTCGGCGGCGCGCTGCGCGAAGCGTTCGGCGCCCGATTCCTGCAAGGCCAGGTGCACGTCGTGCGATTCCAGCACGATGGTTCCGGCCTGGTCGTAGAGCGCGCGGATGGTGCGCTCGGCGGCCTGCGCGGCCTCGCCGTCGCCGATCACGCGGAACACGAAACCGCGATTGCCGATCTCCACGCCCAGCCGCAGTTCGATCTGGCGCAGGTGCTGGTCGAACGGCCCGCTCAGGCTGGCGAGGCGGTCGTTGTCTTCGGGGGAGAGCGCGAAATCGCGCTGGACGGGAGCGTTCATGCGGCGACAGCGTACCGCGCCCCGTCATGCGGGGCTACCGCGCGTGACGCCACGAAACATCGCAGGGCGCGTGCCCGCGTCTCACCTTTCCGCGCCTTCCTCCGCCTCGTATCCATCCGAGAACAGGCATGCCGTCGCCGGGGCGGTGGCGATGTCGTTGTCGGGGAACACGTCGCCCGCGATGCTGGCGTAGGCGGTGAAGGTTTCGCCGGGGTCCGGGCGGGGCGAGAACCGGCCGGCGATGCGGTAGACCACGCCACTGTCGCGCGGCAGGTCGATGGCATGGTCGATCGCGCCGCTGCCGGCGGGCGGGCAGGCGGCGGCGCCTGTCGGCGTGCAGGTCCAGTTTGCCGTCGGCAACGATGCGGGCAGGGGAATATCGACCTGTGCGCCGCTGGCGGCGACGGTGCCGATGTTCTCCACCACCACGGTGTAGTCGCCGTGGCGGCACGGCTCGGTGGAGGGCTGGGCGCTGGCGATACGCACGGCCACATCGAGCCCTTCGCCCACGGTGATGGCGAAGTCCCGCCATTCGGATGCATCCACGCCGCCATCGGCGGTGCCGCCGTCGTCCCGTACCCGTGCCCGCAGTTGCGCGCTGCCGCGTTCACCGCTGAGCGCCAGGCTCAAGGTGCCGTCGAGCGCCAGTGTCGGGTCGCCGGACAGCAGGCCGGCCGGATCGGACACAGGCTCCACCTCGTAGCCGAGCACCGTCTGTTCGACTTCCCACGGCGCCTCGCCGAACGAGGCGACGAAGGCAAATCCTGGGACGGAAATTCCTCCGGCGCTGCTGGCCGAATACGCGAGATTGCCGAGGATGCCGAGTACCGGCGCCGTGTTGGGATTGCGCGTGAAGCCGGCGGCGACGCTGCAATCGGCGACGATGGGCGCGGTGGTGAACCCATCCCCGTTCAACGTGCCGCCACAGGTGCCGGAAACGCCGTCGATGCGATAGCCGGGGTCGGGCGCCAGGGTGAAGTTCGCGCTGCCGCCTTCGGGGACGGTCTGCGCGACGTCCGGGGCGATCGTGCCATGCGTGCCGGCGGACGGCGTTACCGTGTAGGTGCGCAGGCCGGTGCCGGACAGCGCCGCCCGATAGGTGCCCGGCACGCCGTCGCTGACGATCCGGAGCGTGGCCGCGTGGCCGCCGGCCTCGGTGGGGCGGTAGGTCAGGGTGAAATTGCATTCGGCCTGCGCCGCCAGCGTCTGGTTTTCGCACTGGTCCAGGTCGGCGTCGAACAGGAACTGGATTGCGTCCGCGCCATCCAGGTCGATGGTGGAAAGCGCCAGCGGCGCGTCGCCGAGATTGCGGAGGGTCACCACGTGGCCGTCGTCGGAACCGAGCGCCACCGCGCCGAAGTCGAGCGGATCGGGCGTCACCTCGATCTGCGGCGGCCGGCCCGACAACGTCATCTGTATCCGCGCGAACTGCCAGTGCCAGCCCAGGCCGGGTTGCCACATCCAGACGGAGGTCGTCATGTCGTCGGTGTCGAGCGACAAGGGCGAGGCGTTGCCGGTGGCGCCGTACAGGCCGCTGCCGAGGACCAGCGCATAGGCGCCCGGCGTCAGTCGCACGTCGTCGAAGATCGCCGCGTAGTCCTCCGCCCGCGCGCTGGTGTCGATGAGGCGGGTGGCGACCACGGCGTTGTCGAAGGCCGTGGTGCCGGGGGTGGGCAACGGCGACTGGGGCGATGCCAGGCGCAGGATCGCGGCGAATATCTGGCCGTCGTTGAACTGATGGAACCAGCCACTGGCGCGGTTGACGTACAGCGTTTGGCTCACGTCGAAGCGCGCGGCGAAGAAGCGGCTGGCGTTGATTTCCCAGAAACCGTTGGCGAAGCGCGCCCATGGCTCGGCGGTGCGGAACTGGCCCGTCGGCGGCGGCGCGGGCGGCAGCGTCTGTCCGCGCGCGAACAGGCGCAATGCCACGCCTTGCAGCGTAATGGCGTCGGTCGCGGCATTGACCGAATACGGCCCCCACAGGTGGGGCGCATGGGCCTGGCCCGTATTTTCCAGGGTGACGGCGTGGTTTGCCGCGGTGGCGCCGTGCCGGCCGGTGCCTATCGCCAGCGCGTACCAGCCCGGGTCGAGCGTTGCCGACAGCGGTGCGGACGCGGTCGTGGATCCGGGCTGATCGACGGTCAGCAACGCCGTGGCGATGAGGTTGTCGTCGCTCAGCGCACTCGGCGCCGAGACTGGCGTGCCGGCCCGGTACAGCGCGATGTAGACCGTGTTGGCCGCCGAGCCGTGCTGGTGGAGTTGCGCACCCACGGCGCTGATCTGGGTGCGCTGCGTCAGCCGGAATGTGTAGCCGGACAGGTTCGCGCCGATGCCCAGTCCGCCGCCGCCGTTGCCCGGTGGCGTGGTTTCCAGCACATAAGGGTCGGGCTCGGGATCGCCGGCGCGGGCCTGCTGTGCCAGCGCGTGCCAGCCCAGCAGCGATACCACCGCCACCAGGTGCAGCAGGCGCGCGCGCCAGCGCATCGCGCCGGCGTTTCCGGGGCGGCGCGGAATCGCGTCCGCGACGGCGGGGAGCGATCGCTCGGCATGGGCCGACGCACGGTCGTCGGGAATGCGGCGCATGGGCGGGAAGGTCATGACAGGTTCCTTTCGGCGAGCAACGCGGTGCTCATGACCCTGCTAGCGTGAAACGGCGCGATATCCCGTCATTTTTCCGACGAGCGGGCATGGCGTGCCCGCCCGGGCGGCGGGAACCGCCTGCCGGGCGCCGGCGGAATCCCGGCGTCAGTCCGATGAATGGACAGGGCGGCCGATGGCGAGCAAGGCCAGCAGCGTGACGATGGCGGCGGCGGTCAGGTAATGGCCGACGGCGGACAGGCCATGTGCGGAGGCCAGCCATGTCGCGGCATAGGGCGCCAGCGATGCGCCGAGGATGCCGGCGAGGTTGAAGGTCAGCGAGGCGCCGGTATAGCGCACCGGCGTGGGGAACAGCTCGGCCAGCGCCGCGCCGAGCGGGCCGTAGGTGAAGCCCATCAGCGCCAGCCCCAGCGACAGGAAAACCACCGTGCCCGCCGTGCTGCCGGTGGAAAACAGCGGTGCGAACACGAGGCCGAACAGCGCGATCGCCGCCGTCACCAGCATCAGCACGCGACGGCGGCCGTAGCGGTCGGCCAGCAGTGCGGAGAGCGGGATGGTCGCGGCGAAGCACAGCACGCCGATCATCTGCATCACGAGGAAGGCTTCGCGCGAATAGCCCAGCCGGCTGGTGCCCCAGCTCAGCGTGAACACCGTCATCAGGTAGAACAGCACGAAGGTCGCCACTGCGGCGAAGGTGCCGGCGATCAGCGTGCGCGGGTGCTGCGCGATCACCGTGGCCATCGGCAGCTTCACGCGCTCGCCTTGATCCAGCGTCTTCTGGAAATCCGGGGTCTCCTCGATGCGCAGCCGCACCCACAGCCCGACGATCACCAGTGCCGCGCTGGCGATGAACGGGATGCGCCAGCCCCAGGCGAAGAATTGCGCCTCGCTCAGGAAGTGCGCCAGCAGCAGGAAGCTGCCGGTGGACAACAGGAAGCCCAGCGGCGCGCCCAGCTGCGGGAACATGCCGTACCACGCCTGCCTGCCCGGCGGCGCGTTCTCGGTGGCCAGCAGCACCGCGCCGCCCCATTCCCCGCCCAGTCCCAGCCCTTGCCCGAGCCGGCACAGCGCCAGCAACAGCGGCGCGGCGATGCCGATGCTGGCGTAGGTGGGCAACAGGCCGATCAGGACGGTCGAAATGCCCATCGTCAGCAGCGCCGCCACCAGTGTCGCCTTGCGCCCGATGCGGTCGCCGAAATGCCCGAACACCGCCGAACCCACGGGCCGCGCGAAGAACGCCAGCGCGAACGTCGCCAGCGATTGCAGCGTGGCCGTGGTCGGATCGGCCGAGGGGAAGAACAGCGCCGGAAACACCAGCACCGCCGCCGTGGCGTAGATGTAGAAATCGAAGAACTCGATGGTGGTGCCGATCAGGCTGGCGAACAGCACGCGGCGGGCGGAATTGCGGGGCGGGGCGGCGGCGCTCATGCGGTTCCCTTGGGCGATGGCGCGGCGATTCTGTCAGATTGCGGGCAGGGTATGGTGCGATGCCGGGACGTCGCATGCGGGAACGTCCGAAGATTCGTCATCCGCGCAAGGCGGGCGGCGTTCTTCAACAGCCGAATGGCTGGTCGTCCGGCGTGTCTGCTTTTGAACGAAGAAAGTCACTGCGTCCCTTCGCGGGGACGATGGCTTTGAAATGCCTTTGGCAGTCAGTGCGTGCGCTGCGTCGCGAAGCGGGCCAGGCGGGCCAGTTCCGACGTGTCGTGCGGCAGGCGCGCGAGCGCGGCGTCCATGCGTTGCGCAAGCCCGGCCAGCAGCGCGCGCGAAGCATCCAGCCCCAGCAGGGCCGGATAGGTGGGTTTGTCCTGTGCCGCGTCCTTGCCGGCGGTCTTGCCGATCAGGGCGGGGTCGCCCTCCACATCGAGGATGTCGTCGCGGATCTGGAAGGCCAGGCCCAGCGCCCCGGCGAAATCGTCCAGCGCCGCGCGCGTGGCCTCGTCCGCATCGGCGGCCAGTGCGCCCAGCGCGACGGCGGCGCGGATCAGCGCGCCGGTCTTGGCGGCGTGCATCCGGCGCAGCGCGTCGGCGGCGAGGGCGGTTCCGACAGAAGACAGATCGATGGCCTGGCCGGCGACCATGCCCTGCATGCCGGCGGCCCTGGCCAGCGCGCGGACCATCGCCAGCGTGGTGGCGGGTGCGGTGGAGGCGTCGGCGAGCAGCTCGAACGCGAGCGTGAGGAGGCCATCGCCGACGAGGATCGCGGTGGCCTCGTCGAAGGCCACGTGCACGGTCGGCTTGCCGCGCCGCAGCGCATCGTCGTCCATCGCCGGCAGGTCGTCGTGCACCAGCGAGTAGGCGTGGATCAGTTCGACCGCGGCGGCGGGAACGTCGAGCGTCGATGCGTCCGCGCCGAGCGCGGTGCCGGCGGCATAGACCAGCAGCGGGCGCATGCGCTTGCCGCCGCCGAGCGTGGCATAGGCCATGGCCTCGGCGAGGCGCGGGTCGGTATCGGCGCGCGAGCCGATGGCGTGCGAGAGGGTGGTTTCGCAGCGCTGCGCCCAGGCCGCCCAGCGGGCGGAGGAATCAGTCCGCATCGTCGAAAGGTTCGGCGCTTTCGGGATCGAGCGGATCGGCGAGCAGGCGCACGCGCAGTTCGGCCTGTTCCAGCGCGGCCTGGCAGCGGCGGTACAGGCCCACGCCGCGCTCGTAGGCGGCCAGCGACTCGTCGAGCGAGAGGTCGCCCTTCTCCATGCGCTGCACGAGGGTTTCCAGTTCGTCCAGCGACTGCTCGAACTGGGCGACCGCGTTGGGCGCGTTGGGGTCGGAGGTGGCCGGCGGGGTGGACATGGCGCGGAAGTGTGCGGCAGCCGCAGTGACAGGGTCAATCGCGGCGCAGCAACAATCGCGTGCCCGTTCGCGCGAGCTGGCGCGAAAACCCGTCGTCGTTCCAGCGCCCGGCGATGGAGACGAGGCGGCCTTCTTCATCGAACAGCAGCGGCAGCGCATCCCGTCGCCACGGCGGCAGGCCGGCTTCCTGCAACAGCTTCTTGACCGCGCGGCGATGGCCGTCGAGGCGGAGGCTTTCGCCGCCCTGGCGTGGGCGGACGTGGAAGCGCGAAGGTTGCGCGGGCGCCGGCTCGAACGCGAGCACGCCCATGCCGTTCGGCAGCGCGAGCGGCGCCATGCCATTCCAGCCCAGCGACCAGTCGTCGCGGGGCGCGGAAGTTCCATCGTCGGCGAACAGGCGGTCGCGGTACCGCCGCAGCCGCGCGCCGCGCCATGCCAGCGACGGCGTGGCGTCCTGTCGCGCGTTCGCCAGGTCGGGAAGCAGCCGTGACCAGATGCCCGGCGGCGGGCGCAGCAGGCCGCCGGCATCGAGCCATGCGCCGACGAGGCGGCGCGCGAGCGCGGGCGGCGAGGCGCGCAGCGGTGCGCATGCGAGGCTGCCATCGTCGTCGCGATGCCGGCGCAGCAGGTCGAGTGCGAGCGCATCGAGGGCGTCGGCTTCCTCGCGCAGGCGTTGCGCGGCGGCGGCGACGCGCGCGGTGGCATCGGGAAAGGCCGCATTCAACGCGGGCAGCACGGTGTGGCGCAGGCGGTTGCGCAGGTGGCGCGGCTCGGCGTTGGCCGGGTCGTCGATGCAGTCCAGCCCATGTTCGCGCGCATGTTCGGCCAGCGCCGCGCGCGGCACGTCGAGCAGCGGACGCCACAGCCAGCGCGCGGCGTCTTCCCGCCGCAGCGGGCGCAGCATGCGCATCCCGGCCAGCCCTTCGTGGCCGGCGCCATGCAGCAGGCGCAGCAGCAGGGTCTCGGCCTGGTCGTCGCGATGGTGCGCGAGCGCGAGCGCGCCGGGCGCGGGCAGGACTTGCGCGAACG
>JBBCJS010000089.1:0-15481 GCA_037190825.1 Chiayiivirga flava | reverse complement strand
CGCTTGCGCGCGTCGGTGGAGAGCTTGTCGTTGGCCTTCATCTGCTGGAAGGTGGCCAACCCCATCTGGTTGACGTCGCTGTCGGACACCACGAGCAACTGGCGTCGTCCGGTGGGCGAGGTGGCGCAGGCCACCAGCAGGGACAGCACGCAACCCGTCAGCACGATCCGCATCCGCATGGCGTTCTCCTCATGTCCAGCCGCGATGGCGCCGATCATACGGCACGCCCGCGGCCAGGAAACGCACGTTGGCTAACCGAGCGTCGGGAAGTTGCGGCGGGCGAAGTCGACCCGTTCGGCCGGATCGGTCGAGAGGCCGCCGGACCCGGCCAACGCCTCGACCCTGGCCAGGCGATGCCCCAGGCCATTGCCGTTGGCGATCTGGATGGCGAGGCCGGGGCGGGCGTTGAGTTCCAGGATCAGCGGGCCAAGATTGCGGTCGAGCACGAAATCCACGCCGACATAGCCCAGGCCGGACAATTCGTAACAGCGCGCGGCCATCAGCATCAGTTCGTCCCAGCGCGGAATCGCGAGCCCGACGATGCTGTGCTCGGTGTCCGGATGCTCGCGGATGATCTCCGTGCCCCAGACGCCGCGCTTGGTGACGCCGGTGGGAATGTCGATGCCCACGCCGATCGCGCCCTGATGCAGGTTGGCCTTGCCGTCGGACATGCGCGTGGGCAGGCGGATCATCGCCATCACCGGGTAGCCCTGGAACACGATGATGCGCACGTCCGGCACGCCGCGGAAGCTGACCTGGTCGAAGATCGGATCGAACTGCACGCAGTATTCGACCAGCAGGTGATCGGGCTGGCCACCGAGCGAGAACAGCCCCGACAGCGCGTTGGACAGGTGGTGCTCGAACTCCCCGCGCGACATGAGCTGGCCGTTGGAGCGGCGGTACTTGTCGCCGCGCCGTCCGGTGACGACGAGGATGCCGTCGCCGCCCGAACCGTGCGCGGGCTTCACCACGAACTGATCGCGCGTGGCGAGCCTGTCGTGCAGCTCGGCGATCTCGTGTTCCTCGCGCACCACCGCGTACAGCTCGGGCACCGGCAGGCCGGCATCGAGCGCAAGCTGCTTGGTGATGAGCTTGTCGTCCACGCGCGGATAGAACTTGCGCTGGTTGTAGCGCAGCACGTAGTCGGCG
The DNA here is from genome assembly GCA_037190825.1 of Chiayiivirga flava. Lineage (GTDB taxonomy): Bacteria > Pseudomonadota > Gammaproteobacteria > Xanthomonadales > Xanthomonadaceae > Denitratimonas > Denitratimonas flava_A. The sequence goes on along the minus strand of JBBCJS010000089.1, from coordinate 14,332 downwards.
TTGCGCTCGCCGATGCCGATCAGGCCGATCTCGCGCAGGCGCCGGGCTGTACGGATCAGGCCGTACATATGCGTCAGCCGGCCTTCTCGTCGGGCGCCGCCGGCGCCGCCGGCTTCTCCGACTCGCGCGCCAGGTTGCGGAAGCGGAACAGCTCGGACAGGCGATAGCCCGAGTAGCGCCCCAGCACCAGGGTCAGCGCGAACAGCACCAGCAGGATTTCCGGGAACACGAAGACGAAGTGTTCCAGTCGGCTCCAGCTCATCACCAGATAGGCCAGCGAGGCCACGGCGAGCGTGCCGATGGCCTCGCGGATCGCCGGCCCGGCACCGCGTTCTTCCCACGTCACCGAGATGCGCTCGATGGTCATGGCCAGGATCACCATCGGGAACAGCGCCACCGACAGGCCGACCTCGATCCCCAGGCGGTTGGACAGCACCGACACCGCCGCCATCAGCAGCACCACCAGGATCAGCACGGCGGTCAGGCGCGGCACCAGCAGCAGGCGCAATCGTTCCATGTAGAAGCGCACCAGCAGCCCCGCGCCGATCACCACGGCGAACAGGACGATGCCCGCCAGCAACTGGGTTTCGCGGAAGGCCAGCGCGATCAGCACCGGCATGAAGGTGCCGTAGGTCTTGATGCCGACCAGGTTGCGCAGCAGCAGCATGATGAAGGCGCCGATCGGCACCATCAGCAGCACGCGGTACACCTCCTGGGCTTGCAGCGGCAGGCTCAGCAGCGAGTAGTTGACGAGGTTGGCGTTCTGCACTTCCAGCCGGCGCTCGGCCACCGCCATCGCATCGGCGAGGTTGCGCGTGACCGAATAGGCGACGCTGGCATTGGGCGTCTCCTCCACGTTGAGCAGGTCCGGCCCGGAACGGCTCCACAGGAACAGGTCCTGCGGCCAGCCCTCGGCCGCGGTGCGCGGGTCGATCGTGGCCCAGCGCACGCCGTTGTGGACCTGCAACCATGGCAGCATGGCCTCGTCGCGATGCGTGTCGCCCAGTTCGAAACCGTAGACCACCCTCGCCGGGATGTGACGGATGCTCAGGAGCTGGACGAGGAACTGCACGCGGCCGGCCGGATCGCGGAAGGCTTCGGACAACAGCGCCACTTCCTGGCTGGGGTTTTCCGCCGTGAAGCGGCGCACCAGTTCCTGCGCGAAGGTGACGATGTCGGCGGAACCTTCGCGCACCTGGCCGAGCAGGATCTGCGCGGCGGTGGCATGGGGTTCTTCCAGTTCCGGCACTTCGCCCAGCTTCGGCGCGTCGGTGAAGGCATCGTCGGACACCGGGCCGCGCACCACGGTGGCGCGGTAGTAGAGCACCTGCTTGCCGGTGGCGCGGCGGATGGTCCACTGCGCCTCGCGCTCGCCGCGGCGGGTTTCCTCCAGCAGCGAGTAGCCGCGCGCGATGTAGCGCTCGTCCAGGATGGTAAAGCCGGGCGGCGCGGTCGGCAGCGCCAGCGTCACCTTGTTCGCGGCGCGGCGCGGGGTGTATTCCACCCGCGCCTGCACCGACCACACTTCCACCTCGGTCGCCGGCTGCAACGGAAAATTCAGCACCTTCCACTTGTAGACGATGGCGCTGACGCCAACGATGGCGATCAGGATGGCGAGCAGGTAGAGCTGTGTCTTTTTCATCGAACGTCAGACGTCCAGGTTTGCCACGCGCAGCGCGTTTTCCTCGATGAAATCGCGGCGCGGCTCCACCACGTCGCCCATCAGCGTGGAGAAGATGTGGTCGGCGGCCACCGCGTCCTCGATCCGCACGCGCAGCAGGCGCCGGGTGTCGGGATTGACCGTGGTATCCCACAACTGCTCCGGATTCATTTCGCCCAGGCCCTTGAAGCGCTGCACGGTGCGGCCGCGGCGCGCCTCCTCCATCAGGAAGGCATGCACCTGCCCGAAGTTCTCCACCGGCTGGCTGCGCCCGCCGCGCCGCACCTGCGCGCCCGGCTGGATCAGGCCGGACAGTTGCGCGGCGACTTCGACGATGGGACGCAGTTCGCCGCTGTCGAACAGGCCCGCCGGCATCGTCTGACTGACGCTGAGGCCATGGTGCTGGCGTTCGATCACCAGCGCGCCGGAATGGCTGTCGTCCGGCGCCAGGGCATGGATGCGGTAGCGTGGCTTGCCCAGCCCGCTGGCGGCCAGGCGCGTCTCCAGTTGCCGGCTCCACTGCGCCATCGCCTGGGTATCGGCGAAGCTGTCGGCGCGCAGTGGCGGCAGGTCCAGCATGGCGTGGAGCGCCTGGGTGTCGAAACGATGGGCCAGGCGCTCGATCGCGGCCTGCGCGGCCACGTAATCGGCCATGAGCTTTTCCAGGGCGCTTCCTGAAATCCCTGGAATATCAATGGCATAGATCAATTCCGCGCCTTCCACGGCGTGGTTGATCAGGTAGGCGTTGAGGGCTGCGTCGTCCTTCAGGTACAGCTCGTTCTTGCCCTGCTTGAGCTTGTACAGCGGCGGCAGGCCGATGTAGACGTGGCCGCGCTCGATCAGTTCGGGCATCTGTCGGTAGAAGAACGTCAGCAGCAGGGTGCGGATGTGCGAGCCGTCCACGTCCGCGTCGGTCATGATGATGATGCGGTGGTAGCGCAGCTTGTCCGGGTTGTACTCGTCCTTGCCGATACCCGTGCCCAGTGCGGTGATCAGCGTGCCGACCTCGGCGCTGGACAGCATGCGGTCGAAGCGCGCGCGTTCCACGTTGAGGATCTTGCCGCGTAGCGGCAGCACGGCCTGGTTCTTGCGGTTGCGGCCCTGCTTGGCCGAGCCGCCGGCCGAGTCGCCCTCGACGATGAAAAGTTCGGACAGCGCCGGATCCTTCTCCTGGCAGTCGGCAAGCTTGCCGGGCAGGCCGGCGATGTCGAGCGCGCCCTTGCGCCGGGTCAGTTCGCGCGCCTTGCGCGCGGCCTCGCGCGCGCGCGCGGCGTCCACCACCTTCTCGGCGATGGCGCGGGCTTCGGCCGGGTGTTCCTGGAGGAAATCGGCGAGCTTCTCACCGAACACCGCCTCCACCACGGGCTTGACCTCGGAGCTGACCAGTTTTTCCTTGGTCTGCGAGGAAAAGCTCGGGTCCGGCACCTTCACCGACAGCACCGCGATCATGCCCTCGCGCATGTCGTCGCCCGACAGGTTGATCTTGGCCTGCCTGGCGATGCCGTTCTGGTCGATGTAATTGGACAGCGTGCGCGTCAGCGCGGCGCGGAAACCGGCCAGATGGGTGCCGCCGTCCTTCTGCGGGATGTTGTTGGTGAAGCAGAACATGGTTTCCTGGTAGGCATCGGTCCATTGCAGGGCCACGTCCACGACGATGCCGTTCTGCTCGCCCGTCACCGAGATCACATGCGAATGCAGGGGCGACTTGAGCTGCGCCAGGTGCTCGACGAAGCTGCGGATGCCGCCCTCGTACTGGAACACGTCGCGCTTGCCCTCGCCGCGCTCGTCGATCAGTTCGATCTTGACGCCGGAATTGAGGAAGGACAGCTCGCGCAGGCGGCGCGCGAGGATGTCGTAGTGGAACTCCACGTCGGTGAAGATCTCCGCCGCCGGCCGGAAGCGGATCTGGGTGCCGTGCCTGGTGGAGGCCTCGCCACGGGTCAACGGGAAGGTCGGCTCGCCGAGCGCGTATTCCTGCCGCCAGTGGAAACCGTCGCGCCAGATGTCCATCCACAACTGCTCGGACAGCGCGTTGACCACCGAGACGCCGACGCCGTGCAGGCCGCCGGACACCTTGTAGCTGTTGTCGTCGAACTTACCGCCGGCATGCAGCACGGTCATGATGACCTCGGCCGCCGAGACGCCTTCTTCCTTGTGGATATCCGTGGGGATACCTCGTCCGTTGTCGCTGATCGACACCGAGCCATCGGGCAGCAGCGTGACGATCACGTGGTCGCAATAGCCGGCCAGTGCCTCGTCGATGGCGTTGTCCACCACTTCGAACACCATGTGGTGCAGGCCGGTGCCGTCGTGCACGTCGCCGATGTACATGCCCGGCCGCTTGCGCACGGCTTCCAGGCCGCGCAGGACGGTGATCTTGCTGGAATCGTAGACGTTGTTGCCGTTGGGCTGGGTGTCGTCGGTCATAGGTTCGCCAGTGCAGCGCGCGCTGCCGTTGCCGGGCGCGCAGTGTCGATGGAATCACGATTGTTCATTATAGCAGCCGGCCAATCCGCCCCTGTTCCACGTGGAACATGCGGGTTTCGCGCAGGGAGGGGGCCGGCAGGATCAGGCGCGAGGTGCCGGTGATGAAGGCTTGCGCGGGCATGCCGGCAAGCCAATCCAGGGTGGCAGCCAGATGATGGGCGTCCAGTTCCGAGGGCAGGTCGTCGAGCAGCAGTACCGGCCATTGCCCGCGGGCCGTCGCGAAGGCGGCGGCTTGCGCCAGCAGGCAGGCCAGCACGACGAGCTTTTCCTGTCCGCGCGAGAACATCTCGCGCATCGGTGCCTGCGCGAAACCGATGCTCCAGTCGGCCCGGTGTGGCCCGGCCGTGGTGTGGCCGAGCGCCAGATCGCGTGGCCGCGAACCCGCCAGCGCCTCGCCCAGCGAAGCGGCGTCGCCCTCACCGGACCAGCCGGGCAGATACTTCACACACACCTCGCCCAGTTCCGGCAGGAAGCGTTGCGCCATGTCGGCCAGCACAGGTTGGAATCCGTCGAGCCAATCGGCGCGCATCCGGCCAAGCGTGGCGCCGTATTGGGCAAGTTCCTGTTCCCACGGTGCCAGCGCCGCCGCATCGGCCTGCTGCTTGAGCAACGCATTGCGTTGCTTCAATGCGCGCTGGTAGCGACGCCACGGCACCAGGAATGAGGGTTCCACGTGGAACAACGCCCAATCGATGAAGCGGCGGCGATGCTCGGAACCCCCGGACACCAATGCATGGCTGCCGGGCTCGAAACACACCACGGCCAGCTCTTGGAACAACCGGCTCAACAGTTCCACCGGGGCGCCGTCCAGCCGCGCGTTCCAGCCACGCAGGCTGCGCGACAGCCCGAGGCGAACCGGACGCCGGTCGGTTTCCGAAAACAGTTCGGCGAATACACGCAATTCGGCGTCGCCGCGGCGGATCAGCGCATCGCGCACGCTGCCGCGAAACGAGCGTCCGCAGGACAGCACGTGGACGGCTTCGAGTACCGAGGTCTTGCCGGCGCCGTTGTCGCCGACCAGCAGGTTGATGCCTTCGCCGGGCTCCAAAACGACACGATCGAACAACCGGAGTTGTTCGATCGTCAGGGAATCAATGTGCATGGTGTGTGCGTCGCCGCGGCCGGCGACGCTGGAAACAGGTCACAGGCGCAGCGGCATCACGACGTGGCGGCTGCGGCTGTTGCTGCCTTCGCGGACCAATGCGCTCGAATTGGCGTCGCGCAGGCTCAGCGTCACTTCGTCGTCGCGCAGCGCATTGAGGGCTTCGAGCAGGTAGGTGACGTTGAAGCCGATGGACAGGTCGTCCACCGACGTCTGCGCCTCGATTTCCTCGACGGCTTCTTCCTGCTCGGGATTGTGCGCCACGATGCGCAACTGGCCGGGCGAGAACTCGATCTTCACACCACGGTACTTCTCGTTGGACAGGATCGCCGCGCGTTGCAGCGCCGCCTTGAGCACCTCGCGCTCGATGCGGGCCTCCTTGTCCGCGCCGATCGGGATCACCGCGTCGTAATCGGGGAAACGGCCGTCGATCAGCTTGGAAGTGAAGGTCACGTCCTCGCGGCGCACGCGCAGGTGGTTGCGGCCCACTTCCAGTTCGATGCTGCGATCGCCGCCTTCCAGCAGGCGTTGCAGTTCCATCACGCCCTTGCGAGGCAGGATCAGTTGCCGGCGGGTGTTGGCGCCGGTATCCAGTTCCGCTTCGCACAGCGCCAGGCGATGGCCGTCGGTGGCCACGCAGCGCAGCATGTTCTCGCGCAGGTCGAACAACAGGCCGTTGAGGTAGAAGCGCACGTCCTGCTGCGCCATGGCGAACGAAGTGCGCTCGATCAGTTCGCGCAGCGTGGCCTCGGGCAAGGTGACCTGTTCCACCACTTCCAGGTTCTCGGTGGACGGGAATTCGCGCGCCGGCAGCGTGGACAGCGTGAAACGGCTACGCCCGGCGTTGATGCCGATGCGTTCGCCGTTCAGGGCGAACTTCAGCAGGCTGCCGTCGGGCAGGGCACGCGCGATGTCGAACAGCTTGCGCGCCGGGATCGTGGTTTCGCCGAACTGCGCGTCGGCATCGACGGCGGCGCGGGCCACCATCTCCACTTCGGTATCCGAACCGGTCACCGACAGGCCGTTCTCGTCCACGGAAACCAGCAGGTTGGCGAGCACGGGCATGGTCTGGCGGCGTTCAACGACGTTGACGACCTGTTGCAGCGGTTTCAGCAGAACTTCGCGTTGGATGGCAAATCGCATACGTCGATCCCAAGACTGTTTGTTTTGTTAGAAAAGAAGGGTGGTCGTGGTGGTAGCCGGGTTCTCTGCGGAAAACCACATCAACCCATTGATTTTATTAGTTTTATTCTGTTGCGAAACGTTGTTGGGAAGCCCCTGCGGGGTGGTGGATGGACTGTGGACAATTTCCGGCGTGGCGCCATTGTCCCCGGTTGTCCACAGCTTGTCCTGCGCGTATCGCACAACATGATGCCCCGGTTCAAGCGGTGCGTCACTCCGACAGCTTGCGCATCAGCTTGTCCCAGTCCTCGCGCAGGGCGCCATCGGTGTCCAGCAGCTTGCGGATCTGGCGGCAGGCATGCAGCACCGTGGTGTGGTCGCGGCCACCGAAGCCGTCGCCTATTTCCGGCAGGCTGTGCGTGGTCAGTTCCTTGGCCAGCGTCATCGCGACCTGGCGCGGCCGCGCCAGCGAGCGGGTGCGGCGCTTGGAAAGCAGGTCGGCCACGCGCAGCTGGTAATAGTCGGCCACGACCTTCTGGATGTTGCCGATGGAAACGGCCTGCTGCTGCGCACGCAACAGGTCGCGCAGGGTTTCCTGCACGAACTGGATGGTGATCGGCTTGCCGGTGAAGTTGGCGCGCGCCGCCAGCGTGTTGAGCGCGCCCTCCAGGTCGCGCACGTTCGAGCGCATGTTCTTGGCGATGAAATACGCCACTTCGTCGGGCAGCGGCACGCCGCGCGCGGCGGCCTTGCTGATCAGGATCGCGGCGCTGGTTTCGAAGTCCGGCGGCTCGATCGCCACGCTCAGGCCCCAGGTCAGGCGGGTCTTCAGGCGCGGCTCGAGGTTCTCCACTTCGCGGGGATAGCGGTCGCAGGCCAGGATCATCTGCTGCTTGCCCTGGAACAGCGCGTTGAAGGTGTGGAAGAACTCCTCCTGCGTGGTGTTCTTGCCGGCGAAGAACTGGATGTCGTCGAGCAGGAGCGCGTCCACGCGCTGGAACTGGCGCTTGAACTGATCCATGGTCTTTTCCTGCAACGCCTTCATCATGGCGCTGAAGAACTGTTCCGAGCGCAGGTACAGCACCTTCATGCCGGGCCGGTTGGCGCGCATCAGGTTGCCGGCGGCGTGCATCAGGTGAGTCTTGCCCAGCCCGGTGCCGCCGTAGAGCAGCAGCGGGTTGTAGGCCTGGCCGGGATTCTGCGCGACCTGCCAGGCGGCGGACTTGCCGAGCTGGTTGGGCTTGCCCTCGACGAAGTTGTCAAAGGTGTAGGCCGGATCGAGATGGCCGACGAAGCCATCGTCCATCGTGGGCGCGGCCGTGGCCGGCGACGATTTCGAACGCGGTGCGACCCGGCTCAGGCTGCCCACTTCCACCCGCGCGTCCGCGTCGGGCTGCCCGGAGGCCTGGCGCAGCAACTCCACGATGCGCGGCAGGTAGCGTTCGCGCACCGTGTCCACGACGAACGCATTGGGCGCGAACAGCAGCAGCGCGCGGTCGCCGCCGGCATTGGCCTGGAGCGGCTTGACCCAGGTGATGAACTCCTCGGGCGGCAGTTCGGCTTGGAGGTGGGAAAGGCACAGCGGCCAGACGGAAAGCATGGGGAAACAAGGCTCCACGCGGGCCGCCGATGGTGCGGGCCTGCGATCGAAGAAGGACGAAAAGGACGGGCCAGTCTACCCGGATTGGCTGCCGGATGCGGGATGCGGCGAAACGGCCGTGCAGAGGCATCTTGACGGACCCGATGCCCCCCCGATAGAATTTCCGGTTCTTCCGTCACAACCTCCGGTGCCGCCATGAAGCGCACGTTCCAGCCCAGCAACCTCAAGCGCGCCCGTACCCACGGTTTCCGCGCCCGCATGAAGACGGCCGACGGCCGCAAGATCATCAATGCGCGTCGCGCCAAGGGCCGCAAGCGCCTGATCCCGTGATCCGCGCGGGCCGGGCATCGTCGCGATGCCCGGCTCCACCCCACGGCCGCGGGGACATCGTGTGAACGACTACCGCTTCCCGCGCCGCGCCCATGTCCGGGCATCCTCCGAGTTTTCCCGTTGCTTCGCCTCTGGCCAGCGCGCCAGCGGGCGCTATTTCCGTTGCCTGTTCCTGCGCGCCGATCCCGACGATGCCGCCGCGCTGGCCGCCGGCGCACGGCTGGGCATGGCGGTGTCGCGCAAGGTGGACAAGCGCGCGGTCGAACGCAACCGGCTGCGGCGACTGATCCGCGAATGGTTCCGCCGCCGCCGCCGGCGTTTCGCGCCGGGCGACCTCATCGTCACCGGCAAGCCGGAAGCGCGCGGCATCAGCGCCGAGCAATTGTTCTTCGACCTGGACACCATCGCCACCCGCCTCGGATTGAAGCGGAAACAGGCAGCCGGCACAATGCCGGGTTCTTCGCACCCGTCGCCCGCCGGCGACGGTCCCTGAGTCACTTTCCTCACGCGCCCGGACTCCCAGACGGGCATCCGCGCGCCTTCCACCGCCCATGACCCAGACCCGTACCTTCCTCCTCATCGCCTGGCTCGTCGTCGCGTTCCTCCTCTGGGACGCGTGGCAGAAGGACTACTCTCGTCCCGCACCGTCCGTGCCGGCGCAGGCCCAGAGCGATGCCTCGATTCCTTCGGCCATCGACGGCAGCGTGCCCACGCCTTCCGACGTGCCCGCATCCAGCGCCCTGCCCGACGTGCCCGCGCTGGAAACCGAACGCGCGCCGGCCGGCACGGTGGTGCTGGCCAACGACGTATTGCGCCTGACGCTGGATGCGCGTGGCGGCGCGGTGCTGGTGGCCGAACTGCTCGATTACGCCCAGCAGCCCAAGGGCGAGAAGGTGCCGGTACAGTTGCTCAGCCAGGATCCGGCGCATTTCTTCGTCGCCCAGAACGGCCTGGTCGGCAAGCCCGCCGCGCCCACTCACGAAGACGCCATGGTCGCCCAGCGCGGCGACCTGACCCTGGCCGATGGCCAGGACGCGGTGGAGCTGCCGTTCCTGTGGCAGGGTCCGGATGGGCTGGCGGTGGAGCGCCGCTACCGGCTCGAGCGCGGCAGCTATCTGGTCACGGTCAGCGACACCATCCGCAACCACGGCGACGCAGCGTGGTCCGGCAGCGCCTACCGCCAGCTCGTGCGGGTGCAGCCGCCGGCGCTCAAGGGCAGTTTCACCAACCCGGCCAGCCTGAGCTTCGTCGGCGCGGCCTGGTACAGCCCGCAGGACAAGTTCGAAAAGCTCAAGTTCGAGGACTTCGATCCGCGTCAGCCACTGCGCCGCGATGTCACCGATGGCTGGATCGCGATGCTTCAGCACTATTTCGTCGCCGCCATCGTGCCACCGGCCGGTGAAGCGGCCAGCTTCAGCAACGCGGTGCTCCCCAACGGGCGCTACCTGATGCGCGAAGTGGGCAGCGCCCTGGCCGTGGCACCGGGCAGCGAGGCCACCACGACCTCGCGGCTCTACCTCGGCCCGAAGCTGCGCGAGAACCTGGAGACGATCAGCCCGGGCCTGGGCCTGACGCTGGACTACGGCATCTTCACCGTGCTGGCCCAGCCGATGCACTGGCTGCTGTCGCTGCTGCACACTCTCACCGGCAACTGGGGCTGGGCCATCGTGCTGCTGGTGGTCGTCATCAAGGCCGCGCTGTTCAAGCTCTCCGAAGCCCAGTACAGGAGCTTTGCGAAGATGCGCCGCGTGCAGCCGCGCATCGAGGCGCTGAAGGAACGCTACGGCGACGACCGCCAGAAGTTCCAGGTCGCGATGATGGAGCTGTACAAGAAGGAGAAGATCAACCCGCTCGGCGGCTGCCTGCCGATCCTGGTGCAGATCCCGATCTTCCTGTCGCTGTACTGGGTGCTGGTGGAAGCGGTCGAACTGCGCCACGCGCCGTGGATCCTGTGGATCCAGAACCTGACCGCGCCCGATCCGTACTTCATCCTGCCCGTGGTCAACCTGTTGACCATGTGGGCCACGCAGAAGCTCTCGCCCGCGCCGGGCATGGACCCGCTGCAGAAGAAGATGATGCAGGCCATGCCGATCGTGTTCGGCGTGATGTTCGCGTTCTTCCCGGCCGGCCTGGTGCTGTACTGGACGACCAACGGCCTGCTCGGCCTGTTGCAGCAGTGGTACATCATGCGCCGCCACGGCGAGCCGGCGACAGCCGCGCCGGCGAAGTAGTCCGGCGCGATGGCCGCGCATCGCACCGACACGATCGCCGCCATCGCCACGCCGCCGGGTGCCGGCGGCATCGGCGTGATCCGGGTGTCCGGCCCGAAGGTGCCGGGCATCGCCGCCACGCTGCTGGGCCGCGCGCCCGCGCCACGCCACGCGCACTACGCCGTATTGCGCGACGAAGCCGGCGAAGTCCAGGACACCGGCCTGCTGCTGCACTTCCCCGAGCCGGCCTCGTTCACCGGCGAACACGTGCTCGAACTGCAAGTGCACGGCAGCCGCCCGGTACTGCACGCGCTGCTGCAACGCCTGTACGCGCTGGGCGCGCGGCCGGCGCGGCCCGGCGAGTTTTCCGAACGCGCTTTCCTCAACGGCAAGCTCGACCTAGCCCAGGCCGAGGCCATCGCCGACCTGATCGGGGCCGGTTCGCAGGCCGCCGCGCGCGCCGCGCAACGCAGCCTGCAAGGCGTGTTCTCGCATCAGGTGCAGGCGCTGGTGGAGGACGTCATCGCGTCGCGCGTGCGGGTCGAGGCCGCCATCGACTTCGCCGACGAGGACATCGAGTCGCTCGCGCCGGCCACGCTGCGCGCCGCTGTCGACGCGCTGACGCTGCGCCTGGAGCGGCTGCTTGCCGACGCGCGCCGGGGCCAGCGTCTCACCGATGGCCTGCACGTGGTGATCCTGGGCCGCCCCAATGCCGGCAAGTCCAGCCTCCTCAACGCGCTGGCCGCCGACGAGCGCGCCATCGTCACTGCCCAGCCCGGCACCACGCGCGACCTGCTGCGCGAAACCATCGTCATCGACGGCGTCGAACTGACCCTGGTCGACACCGCCGGCCTGCGCGAATCGACCGACCCCGTCGAACGCGAGGGCATCCGCCGCGCGCGCGCCGAAGCCGGAAACGCGGATCTGGTCGTGCAGGTGCTGTCCGGCGACGAGGATGCCGATGCCGTGCCGGCCGGAACGCGATGCGTGATCGTGCACAACAAGATCGACCTGTCCGGCGCAGCGGCGCGACGCGACATCGTGGATGGCGTGGAGCACCTGTACCTGTCCGCGCGCAGCGGCGAAGGGCTGGACCTCTTGCGCGAAAGCCTGCGCCGCCATGCCGGCGCGGACACCGAAGGCGCGTTCAGCGCCAGGGCGCGGCACGTGGACGCGCTGCGCCGCGCCAGCACGCACCTGGCCGATGCGCGCACGGCACTGGCGGGTGCGGCGGCGTGGGAAATCGCCGCCGAGGAACTGCGGCAGGCGCAGGCGGCGATGGGCGAGATCACCGGCGCGTTCGGCGTCGAGGACCTTCTGGGCCGGATATTTGCAAACTTTTGCATCGGCAAGTAGCCGCAGTCCGCAAAACGCGCCTTTTCCGGCTTGCCCCGACGGCTAAGGCTTTGACTTATGAGGGCGTGGCGCATGAACATAGGCCCACGCCGTCACTGGACGGACATCCACGTAGCTCGGCATGCGCCGGACGCGTGCCGGAACCGGATTCACGATTTGGGGGACAAACCAATGAAATGCACATCTTCGATGCGACTTCGGCACGGCGGCGTCTGGGCCGCGCTCGTCGTCGCGCTGAGCCTCAGCGCCTGCGGCGGCAAGGAGGAAGCGCCGCCGCCCGCGCCGCCCAGCGCTCCGGCGGCCGCACCCGCGCCCGCGGAAACGCCGGCCGTGATCGACGAAGCCGGTGGCGAGGCGGTGGTCATCCAGCCCACGTTGGTGGATACGCTGTCGGTCGACGAGCTGCTGGTGCGCGCCGACGAGGCGGTGAAGGAACGCCAGTTGTTCGTTCCCGCCGGCGAGAGCGCGTTCGAGATGTACCTGAGCGTGATCGAACAGGAACCGGTCCAGGTGCGCGCCCGCAACGCGCTGAGCGACCTGTTCCCGTATGCGGTGCTGTACGTGGAACAGCGCACCGCCGCCGGCGACCTGGCCGAAAGCGAGCGCGTGCTGGACCTGATGGAACGCGCCGATTCCCGCGCTCCGGCCCTGCCGCGCCTGCAACGCGGCGTGGATGAGCTGCGCAATCGCGTCGCGGCCGAAGCCCAGCGCGCCGCCGCGCAGGCTGCTGCTGCGGCCGCCGCTGCGTCGGCACCCGCACCGATTTCCGCGCCGACACCGGCGCCGACGGCACCGCCGCCCGAGCCGGTAGCGACCACGCCGGCGGCCTCGCAGCCCCAAACGCCGGCGTCCCAGCCCGAGTCGCCGCCGGTTGCCGCCGTGCCGCCGCCCGCTCCGGTCACGCCGCCGCCCGCTGCCACGCCCGCCCCGCCGCCGGCCGCCGCGCCTGCGCCCGCGCCGGTGGCGCCCACCGTGATTTCCGCCGTGCAGCCGCGCTACCCGCCGGTGGCCTTGCGCCGTCGCGTGGAAGGTTCGGTGGAAGTCGGCTTCACGATCATGCCCGACGGCAGCGTCTCCAACGTGCGCGTGCTGTCCAGCCGCCCGAACAACACTTTCGACCGCGAGGCGATCAACGCGATGGAGCGCTGGCGCTTCACCCCGCCGGGCCGCCAGGTGGAGAGCCGCCGGGTGTTCGACTTCAAGCTGAGCGACTGATCGTTCGTCCGATCCGGAAAAAGCCGCCACGCATCGCGCGTGGCGGCTTTTTTGTTGCCGCCATCCATGGCGGCAACCCCCGGATCAAAGCCTGCCCCGTACTTGATGCGGGGTCCGGGGCAGGCTCTCCGGGCCATCGCGGCGCGATGGCGAAACGCGCTCCCGGCAAATTTTCCGTGCCGGAATGAAAAGCGGCGGGTCAGCCCGACACCGCCAGCCGTTCCTTGTGGTACATGCGTGCCGCGGCCCACCACAGCACGCCGGCCAGCGCGATGCCCACGGCCATGTAGAACGCCCAGTCCGACGCGCCGATCGCCTCCCCGCGCAGCACCATCATGATCATCTGGTTCTGCGCCAGGAACGGGACCGCCAGCATCCAGAGCTGGTTCTTCACCGGCGAGATCATCAGGTAGAACGTCGGCAGCATCGGCAGGAGGATCAAGAGGCTCATGTAGCTCTGCGCCTCCTTGACGCTTTTCACGCTGGCCGCGATCAGGGTCAGGAGGCACGAGCCGAACAGCAGCGTCGGCGTCAGGATCAGCAGCAGCTTGGCCATCGCCAGCAGCGACACATCCACCTTGACGCCGGCGGGCGCCAGCCAGAACGCCAGCTTGAACGCCAGCAGCATCAGCACCAGGCTGAGCATGCCGAACGCGCAGGCGGCCAGGATCTTGCCGCTCATGATGGCCCGGCGCGAGGCCGGCGTCGCCAGCAGCGGTTCCAGCGACTGGCGCTCGCGCTCGCCGGCGGTCACGTCGATGACGAGGTACGCGCCGCCGAGGAAGGCGCTCATGACGAGGAAATACGGCAGGAACGACAGCGCCTGCCCGATCCGGCTCATCGGCGTCGCCAGGTCGACCGGCGCCACCATCACCGGCATGCCGACGGCCGGGTTCACGCCGCGCGCCAGCAGCCGCAGTGCGCCGACCTGCTGGCCGTAGCCCTGCAGCACGCTGGTGACGCGCGCCACCGGGATGCGCGAATCGTCGCGCGTGCTGTCGTGCAGGATTTCCACCAGGGCCGGCTTGCTGGCGCGCCAGTCCTCGCCATAACGCGCCGAGATGCGCAGGATCACGTCCTCGTCCTGCCGGGCGATGGCGTCTTCCGGGTTGTCGGGCGCGGCCTTCACCTCGATGTTGTGCTCGCCCAGCCAGGCCGCCAGGTTGGGCGCATGCTCCGCCCCGATCACCGGCAGCTCCAGCGTCTTCTCCATCTGCGTGACCATCTTCTTCTGCATCACCGCGCCGAGG
>JBBCJS010000088.1:0-11595 GCA_037190825.1 Chiayiivirga flava | reverse complement strand
TGGGGGGAAGATGCAGTGTCGGGAGTCAAGCTCGGGAATCGCGGTGCGGGATGGCGACGAGGCTTTCCCGATGGATGGAGGAACAACAGGGACGGCGATTGTAGCGGTACGTGCGGGGCGCTGTCGTCGGAACTACAGCGCCCTGAAAGCTGCTCACGATCTTCTAGTTGACAATGTCAGGAAAGCCACATGGAAGCTGTTGCTTACGCTCGCAACTCTTTCATAATCGTCGCTTCTTCTCCTCCAGCCACGCAAAGCTGCGTTCCACGATCCAGTGCTTGCAGTGGATACCTCGCAGGTGTCATCGAAATTTCGTAGCTCCCGTGTGAAATACCCCTTCCATACACAGGTCCAACTGCCGAGAAGGGATTCTCGGCATGGAACATCACGATCTTGGCATCGGAAGCGGATTGCAGTTCCCGGACGTCCTGCCGCGAAGTCGCGCGGCGCTTTCCGCCATTTCCGAAATGCGGGCCGGGGACAACTCCAGGCCCTCGGCGATGCTTTTGGAGTTGTTGGAAACACGCCGATCCCCCAATGAACCGATCACCGAATTGGCGGACAACACCATCATCAGCGCCCCCTGTGCCGAGGGGCCAGAAATCAAGCGGCTGGTTTGCTCGTGGTATCGCGCCGTCAGGTAAAAGGGAAAAGGCGAGCAGTGATTGCGGTTCATCGCGAACTCCATTGCGGCAAGCGCCTTAGGTGAGGTGGTTTCCGTCCCATCGAACAGTGCGTCGGCCTCGGCCAGCTCCGACAGGACCTGGTCGTACGCCAGCATGGCCGCCTTCACATTCCCGGACTTTGCCATCGTCATCAGGTCTTCCCTGGGCAAGGACTGCGCACGGAGATATTCCTCGGGCATCGGAAAGCCCTGCGCGACCATCCATTCCAACTGCTTCGGGGAGGAGAACGCATACGCCTCCGGATAGGCCGAGGCCAGACGATCCACGATGGCCTTCTCCTCTTCGGAGAAACCAGCGACCAACTCCGCCCACGAGCTTGCGACCGGGACGCTCGATCCTGGGAACAGGGCGTACGTTCCCGGGATGGGGATGCGCTCGGGGGCTGCCGGAGCGTCACGGGGCGGCGCCGATGTCGGTGGTTTCGGTGACGCGCGCTCAGCCGGCGGCTTGTCAGCAGCGACCACATCACCATGGGGCGCCTGATGGCCGTTCGGTTGAGTCACGTCCCGGCTCGCGTAGTGCCAGGCCGCCGCCGCGATCGAAACTGCGATCACGGCACTCGCCATCCAGATTCGCTTTTTCAAGGGTCATTCCACTTGCGGGCATTCGTTTTCGGCCATGGCAACATGCCATGCCGCGCACTGCTCCGTTGGGACAGCTGCGTCGTAGGCAAGGTTCCCGTTGACGAGTGGCCGCAGCGCCGGGTGAGCGGTCATGGCGTGGATCGAGCGGTGCGGCGTATCGCCAAACTGCGCCGGCGGGTCGCGGCTGCCGCCGCGGCGGCCGTCACACGGTGCGATCCCGCCACGCCGCCGTGAGTTGCGCAAACCGCAGCACATCCAGATGCGAGTTGTAGAGCGGCGCGGGCGAGATGCGGATCACGTCGGGTTCGCGCCAGTCGCCGAGCACGCCGTTCTCGCAGAGGAACTCGAACAGCGAACGCCCGGCATCGCGCCCGGCGCGCACGCGCAGCGAGAGCTGGCAGCCGCGCCGCGCAGGTTCGGCCGGCGTGACGATGTGCAGCACATCGGCCAGGTGCTCGCGGATCAGCGATTCCAGATAGCCGGTGAGCACGAGGGATTTCCCGCGCAGCCGGGCCATGCCGGCGCGCTGGAAGATCGCCAGCGACGGGCGCAGCGGCGCCATCGCCAGGATCGGCGGATTGGAAAGCTGCCAGCCTTCCGCGCCGGGCGTGGGCACGAACTGCGGCGCCATCGCAAAGCGCGAGGATTTCTCGTGGCCCCACCAGCCGGCGAAGCGCGGCAGGTCGGCGTGCGCGTGGCGTGCGTGCACGAAGGCGCCGGCCACCGCGCCAGGGCCGGCGTTGACGTACTTGTAATGGCACCACGCCGCGAAATCCGCGTCCGCATCGTGCAGCGCCAGCGGCAGGTTGCCGACGGCGTGGGCGAGGTCGAAACCCACCCTCGCGCCTTGCGCATGCGCCAGCCGCGCGATTTCCGCCAGGTCGAACGCCTGCCCGGTGCGGTATTGCACGCCCGGCCACAGCACCAGCGCGACGCGATGGCCGTCGCGTTCCAGCGCGTCGGAAATCGCCTGCATCGAGAGCGTGCCGCTGGCCTCGTCCGGTTCCAGCTCGATCAGGCACCGGGCCGGGTCGAACCCGTGGAAGCGGATCTGCGATTCCACCGCGTGACGGTCGGAAGGAAACGCGCCGGCTTCGATCAGGATGGCGGGGCGCTCGCGCGTGGGACGGTAGAAGCTCACCATCAACAGGTGCAGGTTCACGCTCAGGGTGTTCATCGCCACCACTTCGGCCGGCTGCGCGCCGACCAGTTCGGCGATGCCGTCGCGCAGTCCCTCGTGGAAGGTCATCCACGCCGTCCCGCCGCGGAAGTGGCCTTCCACCGCCAGTCGCGCCCAGCGATCCAGCTCCGTTTCCAGCGCCTCGCGCGCGGCGCGCGGTTGCAGGCCCAGCGAATTGCCGCAGAAGTAGTGCAGGGCGCCATCGCCGTGCGGCGGGATCAGGAACTCGTCGCGGAAGCCGCGCAGCGGATCGGCCGCATCGCGCGCCAGGGCGTCCAGTTCGGCGGCGGGGGCGTGGAGCGATGAGGGCATGGCGCGATTTCCTGAAGGCGAACGGCCATTCTACGGCCGCCCGGTGGTCGGGCCGGACCGCCCTGGGCGATAATGGCCGCATGGCGATTTCCATCAAGACTCCCGAAGACATCGAGAAGATGCGCGTGGCCGGCCGTCTCGCGGCCGAGGTGCTGCGCGTGGTCGAGCCGCACGTGAAGCCCGGCGTCACCACCGCCGAGCTGGATCGCATCTGCCACGATCACATCGTCAACGTGCAAGAGGCCGTCCCGGCCAATGTCGGCTACGGCGGCGGGCACGGGCGCATCCCGTTCCCGGCCACGGTCTGCACCTCGGTCAACAACGTGATCTGCCACGGCATCCCGAGCCGCGACAAGGTGTTGAAGGATGGCGACATCGTCAACATCGACGTCACCGTCATCAAGGACGGCTGGCACGGCGACACCAGCCGCATGTACATCGTGGGCAAGCCTTCGGTGCTGGCGCAGCGGCTGGTGGACGTAACGCGCGAGGCGATGTTCCGCGGCATCCGCGCGGTGCGGCCGGGCGCGACGCTGGGCGACATCGGCCACGCGATCCAGACCTATGCCGAAGCCGAGCGCTTCTCGGTGGTGCGCGAGTACTGCGGCCACGGCATCGGCCGCATCTACCACGAGGAACCGCAGGTGCTGCACTACGGCCGCCCCGGCACCGGGCCGGTGCTGCGGAAGGGCATGGTGTTCACCATCGAGCCGATGATCAACGCCGGCGCGCGCCACAGCCGCCTGTTGCCTGACGGCTGGACGGTGGTGACCAAGGACCGTTCGCTCTCGGCGCAGTGGGAGCACACCGTGGCCGTCACCGACGACGGCTTCGAGATCCTCACCCGCGTGCCGGGCGACGACAACGACGCATGAGCGCCGAGCCTTCCGCGCCGGGCGGCGATACCGGCGACGCCTGGAAGCGCGCCACGCGCACGGCGCTGGAGGAAACCGACCGCCGCCTGGCCGAGGGCTTCGACCGCGACGAGGACATCGACCGCCTGCTGGCGCGCCGCGCGCAGGCCGTCGATCGCGCCGTGATCGGCGCATGGACGGCGATCTTCGAGGGCACCCCCGGCCTGGCGCTGGTCGCCACCGGCGGGTACGGACGCGGCGAACTGTTCCCGTGTTCGGACGTAGACCTGCTGGTGCTGGCCGAGGACGATGTGCAGGAACGCTGCCGCGCCGGCATCGAACGCTGGTTCGCGCTGCTGTGGGACATCGGCCTTGCGCCCGGCCACGCGGTGCGCAGCGTGGCGCAGTGCGTGGAAGCGGCGCGCGCCGACGTGACCGTGGCCACGGCGATCCTCGAAGCGCGCCCGCTGGTGGGCGACAACGCCGCGCTGTCGCGCCTGCTGGTGGCGATGCGCGGGCCGGGCGTCTGGCCACCGGCCGAGTTCCTCGCCGCCAAGCGGGCCGAATGGCGCGCCCGCCACGCGCGCTACAACGACACCGCCTACAACCTCGAGCCCAACCTCAAGGACGGCCCCGGCGGCCTGCGCGACATCCAGACGCTGGGCTGGCTGGCGCGGCGCATCTTCGGCGTGCAGGGGCTGGGCGACCTGGTCGCGCTCGGTGCGCTGGGCACGGACGAGTTCGATGCCATCGACACCCGCCGCCGCGCCCTCTCGCGCCTGCGCTTCGGCCTGCACCTGGTGGCCGGGCGGCGCGAGGAGCGCCTGCTGTTCGATTACCAGAAAGCATTGGCGCAACGCCTGCACCTGCACGACGAACACCGCGACAACCTCGCGGTGGAACAGTTGATGCAGGGTTTCTTCCGCAGCGCGGCGCTGGTGCAGCGCCTTGGCGACCGGCTGTTGCAGCGTTTCGACGAGAGCCTGCAGACCACGCCGGAGATCGTGCCGCTGGAAGGCGAGTTCGTGCGCATCGGCGACAGCCTCGCCCTGCGCGACGTGGACCGGATGTACCGCCGGCCCACCACCATCCTGCACCTGTTCCGCGCCTGGCAGCGGCACCCGGAGATCGCCAGCCTGCACTCGGCCACGGCGCGCGCGCTGGGCGAGGCGCTGTCGCAGATGGACGACCGCTTCCGCAGCGACGAAGGCGTGCGCAAGCTGTTCATGGAACTGGTACGCGATCCGCAGGCCGTGCCCACGCTCGAGCGCATGGCCCGCCTGGGCGTGCTGGGGCGCTACCTGCCGGCCTTCGGGCGCGTGGCCGGGCGCATGCAGTACGACCTGTTCCACGTCTACACCGTGGACGAGCACACGCTCGCGGTGCTGCGCAACATCGACAGTTTCTCCCGGCCCGAGTCGGCCGAACGCTTCGCGCTCGGTCATGAGCTGTGGTCGCAGTTGCGCAAGCCGGAGCTGTTGCTGCTCGCCGGCCTGTTCCACGACATCGCCAAGGGGCGTGGCGGCGATCATTCCGTGCTGGGCGCGATGGACGCGCGCGATTTCTGCGAGGCGCACGGCCTCTCGGCCGCCGATACCGATCTGGTGGTGTGGCTGGTGCGCCAGCACCTGGTCATGTCCACCACCGCCCAGCGCAAGGACATCTCCGACCCGGACGTGGTGTCCTGGTTCGCGCACCAGGTGGCCGAGCGCGAGCGGCTGGATTATCTCTATCTGCTCACCGTGGCCGACATCGCCGGCACCAGCCCCAAGCTGTGGAACGCGTGGAAGGACCGCCTGATGGCCGACCTGCACGCGGCCACGCGCTTCGCGTTGCGGCGCGGCCTGGCGCAGCGCCTGCACGTGGACGAGCGCATCGCCGAAACGCGCGAAGCCGCACGCCAGCGCCTGCGCGACGAAGGCCTGGACGAGGCCACCATCGAGCGGCTCTGGGCCGAGTTCCCCGGCGACAGCTTCCTGCGCTACCGCGCCGAACAGATCGCCTGGCAGACGCGCGGCATCGCCGAGGCCGAGGCCCACGGCCTGCCGGTGGTGCTGGTACGCCCGCACGCGCGGCCTGGCGCGCTGGAAGCGTTCGTCTATTCGCACGACCGCGACGGCCTGTTCGCCAGCGCCGCCGCCACGCTGGACCGCCTTGGGCTGTCCATCGTCGATGCGCGCATCCTGACCTCGCGCGGCGGCATGACGCTGGATACCTTCCAGTTGCTCGACGCCGGCATGGAGTCGGTCCCGCCCGAGCGCCGCGCCGGCACCGTGGCGCAGTGCCTGCGCGAGAACCTGCGCGAGCCGGGCGCCTGCAAGCCGCCGACCCGGCGCGCGATGCCGCGCCACCTGCGGCACTTCCGCGTGCCGGTGCAGATCGAGTTTTCCGAGCAGGGCGCGGGCACGCTGCTGACCCTGGTGTGCAGCGACCGTCCCGGCCTGCTGGCGCAGGTCGCCGCGATCCTGCGCGAGCACCGCGTGCGCGTGCACGACGCACGCATCGCCACCTTCGGCGAGCGCGCGGAGGACTTCTTCCTGCTCACCGACGAGGGCGACCGGCCGCTGGCGCAGGCCCAGTGCGAGCGCCTGCGCGAGGCGATCCTGGGCTGCGTGGGCGAGGGCTGAGGCCGGCGGCTGGCGCTGCCGTTTCCGAGCGGGCAAACTGCGGGGTTTGCGGGATGGCCTGCAACTACCATGTGGCGAAGCATCGGGGCGCTTCGCCGTCCAGCGTCACAGTCCAGAGGGATTCTTCCGCGTGAAATCCGTGTTCTTCCTGCGTCGCAGCGCACTTGCGCTGGCTTTGTCGTGTGCGTCCGTTTTTTCCGCCCAGGCCGCCGATCCTTCCTTCCTGCTCGATCTGGGCGGGCAGCGTTTCGACCTTTTGACCCATCCGCCGCGCGGCGCGCGCGCGATGGGGCAGGGGCCGGACTTGCGGATCGTGCAGTTCAACGGGCCGATCCGCGCCGAATGGCTGGAAGCCCTGCGCGCCGATGGCGTCGAGCCGCTCCAGTACATCCACCCGTACAGCTACGTGGTCTGGTCGGACACGGCCGCACTGGCGCGCGCGGCGGCGCGCGCGCAGGTGCGCGCGAGCGGCGATTTCGTTCCGGAGTTTCGCTTGGCCGAATCCAGCCGCGGGCTGGATACGAAGGACTATCCGGCCAGCGTGATGCTGAGCCGCCATGCCGATGCCGGCGCGCGCAACACCGCCTTGCAGGCGGCCGGTGCGGTGCTGGAAGGGATCACGCGGCTGGACGGCCATTTCGACATCGCGCAGGTACGCCTGCCCGGCAATCGCTACCAAGACCTCGCCGCCGTGCCCGGCGTCTACGCGGTGCAGCGCATCGTGCCGATCACCGAGGAGGACGCCTTCCGCGGCGAGATGAGCCAGCAGTCGGTGGTTGGCGCCTACGGCGGGGCGCCCGGGTACACCATCGTGCCCGGCTACGAGTCGTGGCTTGCGGGAACCGGCTATGACGGCACGGGTGTCGTCGTGGGCATCGTCGATGGCGGCATCCGGAGCACGCACCAGGATCTGAGCACCCAGATGGCGCCCTGCGTCTCGGCGGGCGGTTCGCAGACGTCCTGCGCCAGCGGCAACAGCGCGCATGGCACGCATGTGGCGAGCGCGGTGGCCGGCACCGGCGCCAGCGGCGTGCTGCGCAACGGCTTCCTGAGCGGACAGGGCGTGGCTCCCGGCGCGAACGTGATCTCGCAGCGCTATGGGCCGTTCCTTCCCGGCAGCGTCGGCGGCATGGTCGCCAACGGCATGCTGACGATCTTCCGCGAATCGGCACTCAGCGGCGCGGTGGTGACGAACAATTCCTGGGGGCCGACGGAGACGCCGCAGGGCTACGACGTGCCGACTCGCCAGGTGGACATGATCGCGCGCGATGCACTGGCCGACGAACCCGGCCAGCAGCCGTTGATTCCCGTGTGGTCGATCATGAACGGCGGCGGTGACGGCACCGACGCCTGCGCACCGTCCTCGGTGGCCTCGCCGGACGAGGCCAAGAATCTGTTCGCGGTCGGCTCCACCGCACTGCAAGGCAGTGGCGGGGCACAGCAGAGCGGCATCTTCAACGTCTCCTCCAATTCCGCCCATGGCAACGCCTGCGACGGACGCCGCATCCCGCACATCGTCGCGCCCGGTTGTTACACCGAGAGCGCCTCCAACACGAGCAACTCGGCGTTCACGATGATGTGCGGCACCTCGATGGCCTCGCCGGTGGTGTCCGGCGCGGTGGCGCTGTTCATCGAGAAATACCGCGACACGCACGACGACGCCACGCCCAGCCCGGCGCTGGTGAAGGCCGCCTTCACCGCCGCGGCGATGAACCTCCAGGGCTTCCGCGATGCGGACAACCGCGTGATGGGCCACCGCCCGGACCGCTTCCAGGGCTATGGCCGGCTGGATCTGGAGGCCGTGCTCAATCCCGCCGAAACCGTGCTGTATTTCGAGCAGGACGAGGTGTTCACCACCTCCGGACAGCAGTGGGTCCGCACCATCGCCGCGGCCGATCCCGCCCGGCCGATGCGCCTGATGCTGGCCTGGAGCGATGCGCCGGGCCATGGCCTGGGCGGCACCACGCCGGCCTGGGTCAACAACCTCGATCTGTCGGTCGGCACGGGCAGCGACCTGTACCACGGCAACGTCATCGGCAGCGATGGCTGGTCGGCGACCGGCGGCAGCGCGGACGAGAAGAACAACCTCGAAGGCGTGTTCCTCGGCCCCGCCCAGCACGGCGGCGCGATCACGGTCACCGTGACTGCCGCCAACATCGCCGCCGATGCGCTGAATCCGCATGCCCCGGGCGCGCCGGCGCAGGATTTCGCGCTGGCCTGCTACAACTGCGCGATGGAGCCGGATTTCGGCATCGCCGTGGCGCCGTCCCGCGTCGCGGTGTGCGCGCCCGACGAGGCACAGGCCGCCGTGTCGGTGCTTTCCATCGGCGGCTACGCCGATCCGGTGACGCTCGACGTACTCGATGCGCCTGCCGGTGCCAATGCCTCGTTCGATGTGTCCGTGGTCACGCCGGCGCCGGCGCCCACGCCGGGCGCCAGCACGCTGACGATCGGCAACACCGCCGCCATCGCGCCGGGCAGCCATACCCTGCTGGTCACGGGCACCGCCGGTGCCGTTACACGCAGCGCGGCCTTCGACCTGCTGGTCTCCAGCGCCGTGCCCGCGGCGCCGGTACTTGCAGCGCCGGGCAATGGCGCGAGCGGTGTGTCCCTCGCGCCCACATTGAGTTGGAACGCCACGCCCGGCGCGGTCGAGTACCTCGTGGAACTGGCCGCGGACGCCGGCTTCGCCGCGCCGCTGTTCAGCGCCATCACGCCGGACACCAGCGTCGTCGTGTCTTCCGCGCTCGATACCGGCACCGTCTATCACTGGCGCGTGACCGCGCAGAACGCCTGCGGCGTGGTCGCCGCGGGCAGCGCCTCCTTCCGCACCGTGGACGCGCCGGGCGATTGCGGCCCGGATACCGAACCGTTCGTGCTGTTCTCCGAAGACTTCACCGAGGGCGTGGGCGGCTTCTCCACCGCCGGCGGCACGGGCGCGTCCACCTGGGCGCTTTCCACCAGCCAGACCAGCCCGATGTCCGGCGGCAACGCAATGCGCGCCAACGCGATCGGCACGGTGTCCGACCAGCGCCTGACCTCGCCGGTCATCGCCTTGCCGGGCGGCGAGACGCCGATCGTGCTCGCCTTCCAGAACTGGCGGAACATCGAGAACAACGGCGCCTCGTCATGCTGGGACGGCGGGTTGCTGGAGATTTCCACCGATGGCGAGAACTTCGCCCAGATCACCGGCACGGCGCTGTTGAACGATCCGTATCGCGGCACGATCAGCGGCACGGTCAACCCGCTGGCCGGAATGCAGGCCTGGTGCGAGCCCGCGGATCGCCCTTATGCCGACACCCGGGTCGATCTTTCCGCCTGGGCCGGCCAGGACGTGCAACTGCGCTGGCGCCTGGGCACCGACAACCTTTATGGCCGGGAAGGCTGGTACGTGGACGACATCCGCGTGCGCTCGTGCCGCGGCGCGGAAGCCCCGGAGATCTTCGAGGACGGATTCGAGGGCGGCTGAAGCCGCGCCTGGAGCGTGTCGTGCACTTTGGCGTGCACGGCGCGCCTAGGCATCCACCACCACGACCAGGGGCACCGGGCGCGTCGGGTGCTCGAGGATCGCGACCGGCTGGCCGTACACCTGCGCGATGGTTCCGGCGGTGAGTACCTGGCGCGGGCTGCCGTCGGCGGCGAGGCGGCCTTCTCGCAGCATCACGATGCGGTCGGCGTAGGCGGCGGCGAGGTTGAGGTCGTGCAGCACGACGATGGCGCAGGTGTTTTCCTCCCGCACCAGCCGCCGCACTTCGCGCAGCAGGTGTTCCTGGTGCGCGATGTCGAGCGCGGCGGTGGGTTCGTCCAGGAACAGCAGCGGCGTGCCCTGCGCCAGCACGCGCGCGAACGCGGTGCGCGCGGCTTCGCCGCCGGAAAGGGTCTGCACGTCGCGCTCGGCCAGGTGCGGGATGTCGGCCGCGATGAGCGCATCGGCGACGATGCGGGCGTCGCGCTCGGGATCGGGCGAGTGCGGCAATCGCCCCCTCGCCACCACTTCGCGCACGCCGAAGGCGAAACGCACCGCGTGGTCCTGCGGCAGCACCGCGCGTTCGCGCGCCAGCGCGCGGGTTTTCCATGCGTGCAGCGGCTTGCCGGCGAGCAGGGCTTCGCCGGCATCCGGCGCGCGGTCGCCGGCCGCCACCGCCAGCAGGGTGGACTTGCCGGCGCCGTTGGGGCCGACCAGCGCGGTGAGCGTGCCGGGGAAGAAGTCGAGGCTGATGTCGTGCAGCACCGGCCGGGCGTCGATGCGCACGCCGATGCGTCGCAGTTGCAGCAGCGCGCCGCTCATGTCGGGCCGGCCGGGCGCTGGCGCAGCACCAGCCACAGGAAGAACGGCGCGCCGAGCGCGGCGGAGAACAGGCCGAGCGGGATTTCCGCCGGCGGATCGAGGGTGCGTGCGGCGGTATCGGCGATGACGATCAGCAACGCGCCGCAGGCGCCCGACAGCGGCAGCAGCCAGCGATGCGCGGGACCTGCCAGCATGCGCACGAAGTGCGGCACCACCAGCCCGACGAAGCCCACGGTGCCGGCGAACGCCACCGCCGAGCCGACCAGCAGCGCGCTGAAGGCGACCAGCAACAGACGCGTGCGCCGCACGTCGAGGCCGATGTGCCGGGCCTGGCGTTCGCCCAGCGCCAGCATGTCCAGGGGCGTTGCGAGGAATTGCAGGGCTACCGCGCCGATGGCGAACACCGGCAGCGCGGCGGCCAGATCGCGCCAGTCGGCCGAGGCCAGCGAGCCCATCTGCCAGAACACCAGCGACTGCAACTGGCTTTCGCTGGCGATGTAGGTGAAGAAGCCGATCGCGGCCGAGCAGCCGGCGCCGATCGCGATGCCGACCAGCAGCAGGGTCGCGGTGCCGCCGCCGCGCGCGTTGGCCGAGAGCAGGTAGGCCAGCGCCGTCGCCAGCGCGCCGCCGCCGAAGGCCGCCACCGGCACGGTCCAGCCGCCGAACACGGTCACGCCGGAGACGATGGCCGCGACCGCGCCGAGCGAGGCGCCCTGGCTGACGCCGACGATGCCCGGATCGGCCAGCGGATTGCCGAACAATCCCTGCAACGCGGCCCCGGCCATCGCCAGCGATGCACCGACCAGCGCGCCGAGCAGGGCGCGCGGCACGCGCAGGTTCCAGACCGTGGAAAGATCGCGCTGGCTCAGGCTCCCGGTGTCGGCCAGCCCCAGTTGCGTGGCGATGGCGTGCAGCACCTGGCCGGGCGCGACCTTCAGCGGCCCGGTGCCGAACGACAGCACGATGGCCAGCCCCAGCAACACCAGTGCGGCGAGGAACAGCAGGCGGCCGTCCGGCCGCCGGACGCTGCCGGCGCGGCTCACCGCGCGCCGTCGCCGACGAAC
>JBBCJS010000087.1:0-25750 GCA_037190825.1 Chiayiivirga flava | reverse complement strand
GCGCGCCCAGCGCCGCAAGGTCGCCAAGCACGCCCACGCGCAGCGTCTCGGGGCTCCAGTCCGGCGCGGCCAGCGCCACGCGGCGGCGGCGCGAGCGCGGATCGGCGGCGTCGTAACCGGCCATCACCTGCAACAGCGGGGCGATGTCCTCGACATTGCGCGCGATCACGCCCGGGCAATCCAGCCGCCGCAGCGAGGGAGCCAGACCACGGCAGGAAAGTTCGCCGAACGTGGGCTTCAGCCCGGCCACGCCGCAGAACGTGGCCGGGATGCGGATCGAACCCAGCGTATCGGAACCCAGCGCGGCCACCGCGTGGCCGGCCGCGACCGCCGCCGCCGAACCGGCCGAGGAACCGCCGCTGACCCGGTCCGGCAGGTGCGGATTGCCGACATCGCCGTAATGCGCGTTGCGCCCGACGGTGCCGAGCGTGGCCTCGTCGAGGTTGGTCTTGCCCAGCGGCACCGCGCCCGCGCCGCGCAGGCGCGAGACGATGAAGGCGTCCTCCCGCGCCAGCGCCCCGCGTCGCGCGGCAAGACCGATGGTGGTCGGCATGCCGGCCACGTCGAGGTTGTCCTTGATCGCCAGCGGCACGCCATCGAGCCGGCCGAGCGGCGCACCGGAAGCGCGGCGCGCGTCGGATGCCTGCGCGGCGGCGAGCGCGCCTTCGGCATCCACGTGCGTCCACGCATTCAGCGCGGTGTCGCGTTCGATGGCATCGAGGAAGGCGCGGGTCAGCGCCAGGCTGGATACCCGGCCGGTGGCGAGCGCGTGCAGCACGCAGACCAGCGGGGCATGGCGCAGGGTTTCGGCGTCCTGGGTCATTGCACGAGAAAAATCCGGAGGCGGGTTCCCGATATTCGCGGGTTTGCCCAGCCCGTCGCAAATCGCGACAATGCCGCGCTGCACCACACGACTCACCGATAGGGAGCCAGCCGATGAGCGAGCGCGAGTTCATGGAATACGACGTGGTCGTCGTGGGCGCGGGCCCGGGCGGCCTGGCCACGGCAATCCGGCTCAAGCAGCGCGCCGCGGCCGAAGGCCGCGAGCTGTCGGTCTGCGTGCTGGAAAAAGGCTCCGAGCCGGGCGCGCACATCCTTTCCGGCGCGATCATGGACCCGCGCGCGCTGACCGAACTGATCCCAGACTGGAAGGAAAAGGGCGCGCCGCTGAACCAGCCGGTCACCGAAGACCGCATCCTGTTCCTGAGCGAGAAAGGCGCGACGGCGACGCCCGGGTTCTTCATCCCCGACAGCCTGCACAACGAAGGCAACTACATCGTCAGCCTCGGCAACGTGGTGCGCTGGATGGCGCAGCAGGCCGAGGCGCTGGGCGTGGAAATCTTCCCCGGCTTCGCCGCCGCCGAGGTGCTGTACGACGACACCGGCGCGGTGCGCGGCGTGGCCACGGGCGACATGGGGCTGGACAGGCACGGCAACCCGACCGACCAGTTCCAGCGCGGCATGGAACTGCACGCCCGCTACACGATCTTCTCCGAAGGCTCGCGCGGCCAGCTGGGCCGCCAGTTGATCGAGCGCTTCAGGCTGGACGAAGGCCGCGATCCGCAGAGCTACGGCATCGGCATCAAGGAACTGTGGCAGGTGCCCGAGGACAAGGCGCGGCCGGGCCTGGTCGTGCACACCGCCGGCTGGCCCCTGAAGTCGGACACCTACGGCGGCTCGTTCCTCTATCACATGGAAGGCGGCAAGGTCGCCGTCGGCTTCGTGCTCGGGCTGGACTACAGGAATCCCTGGCTCAGCCCGTTCGAGGAATTCCAGCGCTTCAAGACGCACCCGTCCATCCGCGAGCACCTGGAAGGCGGCAAGCGCATCGGCTACGGCGCGCGCGCGATCACCGCCGGCGGGCTGCTGTCGCTGCCGAAAACCATTTTCCCCGGCGGCGCGCTGGTCGGCTGCGAGGCGGGCTTCCTCAACGCCAGCCGCATCAAGGGCAGCCATGCCGCGATCAAGACCGGCATGCTCGCCGCCGATGCCACGTTCGACGCCATCGTCCAAGGCCGCGCGCGCGACGAACTGACCGCCTATCCCGCCGCGTTCGAGCAAAGCTGGCTGCACGAAGAACTGTCGGCCGCCAGGAACTTCAAGCAGTGGTTCAAGAAGGGCCTGTGGACCGCGACCTTCATGAACGGCATCGAGCAATGGCTGCTGCCCAAGCTGGGCATCAAGAGCCCGCCGTGGACGATCCACCGCAAGCAGCCGGACTACGCCTGCCTGGAACCGGCCGCGAAACACGAGAAGATCGCCTATCCGAAGCCCGATGGCGTGCTGACCTTCGACCGGCTCAGCTCCGTGTTCCTCAGCAGCACCCACCACGAAGAGGACCAGCCCGCCCACCTGACGCTGAAGAATCCCGAGATTCCGGTGCGGGTGAACCTGGCCGAATACGCCGGCCCGGAGGCGCGCTACTGCCCGGCGGCGGTGTACGAGTTCGTCGGCGAGGCCGGCAACGAGCGCCTGCAGATCAACTTCGCCAACTGCGTGCACTGCAAGACCTGCGACATCAAGGACCCGACCCAGAACATCGTGTGGGTGGCGCCGCAGGGCGGCGGCGGGCCGAATTACTCGGGCATGTGACGCGGGAAGCGACCGCCGTGCGGCACCCCGGGAACGGGGAGCCGCACCGAGCCCGATGTTCCTGCGCAGTCACGGGAACAAGGTCACCGTCGCGGTCGCGGTGCCGCCGCGCCCATCGCTGATCGTATAGGTGAAGACCTCGTCGTCCGACGGGGGGAACGTCGCCATGCGGGTGTAGATCAGCGTCAGGTTGTCGGAACTGATCTGCACGTTGCCGTACAGGGGCGTGCCGCCGACCTGGATGATCGTCAGGCCATCCCCATCGGGGTCGTGATCGTTGTCCAGCACGTCGAGGACGGTCGGAGCGCCGGCGGGAGGCAGCGTATCCGTGTCATCCACGGCGACCGGCGGGCGGTTGAGCTGGGTCACGAACACGGTCGCCGTCGCGGTGCCGCCATTGCCATCGCCGACGGTGTAGGTGAACTGGTCCGTGCCACCGCCCGGCAGTGGCAGGTTCCAGGAATACCGCACGCTGCCGTTGGGCAGGATCGTGGTGCTGCCATACACGCCCGGCGTCACGGAGATCACCGTCAACGGGTCGCTGTCCGGATCGCTGTCGTTGGCGAGCACGTCGATATCCACGCTGTCGCCCAGGGCCACGCTCGCGCTGTCGTTGGCGGCGACCGGCGGATTGTTGGCCGGCGCGACCAGCGTCACGAACACGGTCGCCGTCGCGGTGCCGCCGTTGCCGTCGCTGATGGTGTAGGTGAACTGGTCCGTGACGCCCGGCGTGACCATCACCATCCAGAAATAGCTGACGTTGCCGTTGGCCAGGATCGTCACGCTGCCGTAGGTGCCCTGCGTCACCGAGATCACTTCGAGCGGATCGCCGTCCGGATCGCTGTCGTTGGCAAGCACGTCGATCTGGACGCTGGTGTTGTAGGCCGCGCTGGCGCTGTCGTTCACGGCCACCGGCGCGGTGTTGGCCGGCGCGACCAGCGTCACGAACACGATGGCCGTCGCGGTGCCTCCCCGGCCGTCGCTGATGGTGTAGGTGAACTGGTCCATGCCGGTGCCCTGTCCCGGCACGTCCCAGGAATAGCGCACCATGCCGTTGCCCAGAACCGAGACAGTGCCGACATTGCCCTGCGTCACCGAAACCAGCGTCAACGGGTCGCCGTCCGGATCGCTGTCGTTGGCAAGCACGTCGATATCGACGCTGCCGTTGAACGCCACGCTCGCGCTGTCGTTGACGGCCACCGGCGGGCTGTTGAGCGGCGGCATCACGGTGATCGCGACCTGCGCACTGGCGCTGCCGCCGCGACCATCCTCGATGGTGTAGGAAAAGCCATCCGCGCCGGAGAACCCGGCATCCGGTGTGTAAGTGACCTGCCCGTCGCCATTCAGCACGGCGTTGCCGTGCACGGGCTGGGTGATGGCGACCAGGGTCAGGTCATCGCCGTCCGGATCGGTGTCGTTGGACAGCGGCGAAAGCGTGATGGGCGTCTGGAACGGCGTGACGGCGCTGTCGTCGCGCGCGATCGGGGCCTGGTTCGGCCGGGACGTGACGGTGATGTGCACATTGGCGCCGCCGCTGCCGCCGCGCCCGTCGCTGAGGGTGTAGGAGAACGTGTCGCCGCCCGTGAAGCCGGCAGCCGGTGTGTAGCGGACGCGGTTGTCCGATATCGACGCCGTGCCGTGCAGCGGCGGCGTCACGGAAACGAGCGACAGCGCATCGCCATCGGCATCGCTGTCGTTGGCCAGCACGTCGATCCAGATGGCGTCGCTGCCTTCCACGAGGCTGACCATGTCGTCCACGCCGACCGGGTGGTGGTTGGTGTACTGCTTCGGGGCCAGTTCGGTCGTGGTGGTGGTGCCGGTGCGGCGGGTGTAGGTCTGCACCACGCGCGGACGGCTGCTCGGTGCATTCACCAGCGCGCGCGCGATCCACGCCGGGGCCACCAGTTCGGAGGTGGGGACGAAGATCCGGCCGCCGAACTCGTAGCGCAGCGACAGCGTGGCGCGCGTATCCGACGACGTGCCCAGCAGCGGATCGGTGGAGGACTGATCGTGCTCGACCAGGCCCGAAAGGCTCCAGCCACGCCGGCCCAGGTGCTTGTCGGCGCCGGCCGAGACGGTGAACACGTGCGCGCCCGCGTCCCCGCGCTGGTAATCCAGGCCGCCGTAGACGCGCAGCGCGCGCCGGTTGGAGGAATGCCCGACGCGCAGGCCGATGCCGTAGTCGTAGGCGGCGGTGGCGAACTCCTCGAGGGTGGTGGTGGTTTCGAGCTGGGTGTAGGAACCCACCTCGTCCATGCCCGACAGCAGGTTCTCCAGCGCCAGGCTGCGCGCGCCGCCATCGCGGCTGCCGCTGGCGGCGGCGGAAAGATAGGCGTCGATGAAATAGCTGGGCCGCTCGATGCCGAAGCCGAGCGTCAGCTTGCGGTCCTTGAACGGGTTCTGGTCGATCGCCAGCAGGGTGCGCGCCACCGCGACGCGCTCGGGATTCTCCCTGGCCTGGCTCAGCGTCATGCCGCCCCAGAGCCAGTTGTAGCCGAACTGCACGCCGCCCGCGCCGCCGTGACCCCACCAGAGTTGGCCGATGTAGGCGTGCTCGCCGGTGTTGTCGAAGATGCGCAACAGCTCGCCGGTGCTGTTGCCTTCGTCGTCGAAGGTCAGGGAAATCCGCCCGCTGCCGCCGACATAGCTGTACGGGATCGAGTGGATCTGCTCGAGCGATGGACCTTCCTCGTCGTATGCGCCCGGATAAGGCGGCACGGAGTGCCCCTGCGCGCCCGCCAGCATCGGCAGGCACAGCACCGCTGCCCACAACAGTCGTTTCATCGCAGCCCCCCGGTTCGTTTCGATATACCAGTGGATACGCAAAATCGCGCGCCATGCAGACATGCGGAAAAAAGCGCGCAACGATTGCAGCGGCCATTGGCTGGCGGCCCCTCGCCGGCCGCGCCCCTTTCATGCGCCGTCTACGCCTTCGTCCACGGCTTGTCAAACGACGGGGCATCCCCGAAACCGGAAAGCGGCCACCGCCCCGGCAGGCTTTAAACTGCACCGATGCCCATCCTCGCCCTTGCCACCGCCGCCGCCGCACGCACGCTCGACGACGATCTCGCCCCGCTCGATGCCGCACTGCGCGGGGCCGGATTCCGCGTCCGCATCGCCGACTGGGACGATGCCGCCATCGACTGGTCCGCGTTCGACGCCGTGCTGGTGCGCTCCACCTGGGACTATGCCGACCGCCTGCCCGAGTTCCTGGCCTGGTGCGCGCGCGTCGCCGCCGTCACCACCCTGCTCAACCCACCCGACGTGGTGCGCTGGAACACCGACAAGCATTACCTGCGCGATCTCGCCGAGCGCGGCATCGCCACGGTGGAAAGCCATTTCGTCGAACCGGGCGATGCGCCCGACGCCTTCCCGGATCTATCCGAATTCGTCGTCAAGCCGGCCGTGGGCGCCGGCTCGCGCGATGCGCAGCGCTACGTGCGGGCGCAGCGCGAGGCCGCCGTGGCGCATGTGCGGCGGCTGATCGCGGCCGGCCGCGCCGCGCTGATCCAGCCTTATCTTTCGGCCGTGGACACCGACGGCGAAACCGCCCTGCTGTTCTTCGACGGCGCGTTTTCCCACGCCATCCGCAAAGGTCCGCTGCTGCGCCGCGACGGAGGCCCGACCGATGCCCTGTTCGCGCCCGAGCAGATCACACCGCGCACGCCGACCGAGGCCGAGCACGCATTGGCCCGGCAGGTGATCGCCGCCTTGCCCTTCGGCGCGCTCGCCTACGCCCGCGTGGACCTGCTGCCCTCGCCCGATGGCCCGAGGCTGCTGGAACTGGAACTGACCGAACCCTCGCTGTTCCTGGGCCATTCCGACGGCGCAGCGCAGCGCCTGGCCGCCGTGCTGGCCGGACGCGTGAATCCGTCGAACCCGTGAAAAAACGGCAGGACAGCCGTTTTTCACAGCAAAGCTGCCCGAAGGTTGACGCACAGGGATGTGCGTCATGAAAGAGCCGGGCTGATGCCCGGCTCTTTCAGATCCTCCCGGGCGCCTATCGCCCAGCCCGCTCGTCCGGCCCGCAGACGCTCACGCCGCGCTTGCTCGCAAAGGGCGTCTCAAAGCCATCGGAGAAAATTTCCGGATACCAGACATTGGTCAGCTCCCACGCCACCGGGGCGACGGCGTTCGGGTGGCTGGCGATCACGCCATAGCAACCGCCCTGGTCATTGGCGACAGCCAGAACCGATGCATGTCCAGCCGCATCCGTGGTGGTGCTCAGTGTCGTCGCCGGTCCGCTCACCTCATCGGCCAGCCAGGCGCTGGCGCCGGAGGCCGGCGCTTCGTAGGTGATCTGCGCGCCCGCCACCGGCTCGCCCGCGCCATCGAGGAGTTCAGCCACCAGCGGCAAGGGAAACATGTCGTGGATCGGCGCTTCCTGCCCGCTGCCCTCGACCACGGTGAGCGTGAAGGGATCGGTGGTGCAGGTGATCGCCACCTGGGCGTTCGCCGATCCGATGGTTCCACTCGCCGGGGTGGCGACGCAGGTCTGTTTCGGGGACTGCGGCTGGCCGGTCACGGCCACCGTGAAGGCTCCGCCCTGATCGACGAAATCGGGGAAGGTGAAACTGCCGTCCGCGACGCGTACCTCTGCGGTGCCGCCATTGAGGCTCAACGCCACCTGATCGCCTTGCAGGCCGCTCACCGTGGCCTCCACCTGGTATTGCATCGCTCCTACCGAATAGCCGACGGTGTCGATGCCGATGTAATCGGAGTTCGTCCCGCTGGGGCCGCCATTGGTGACGAAATAGCGGAAGGCGATGCGGCCCGTGCCGTTCCTCGGCACGCCCTGGGCGTTGGTGACGGTGTACTGCGTCCATGTGTACGGATAGCCCGCCGCCACCAGCGTGGGATTGATGGACAACAGCAGCGTGGTGAAATCTCCTACGTTTGTCGCGCTCGACCCCGCGTTCGTGCTGGCGCCCTGCGTACTCAGGCGCACTTCCAGCCGATCCGGGTAATCCGTGGAACCCGTCGCCTTGCGTGTCCAAAACGTGAAACTGGCATCGCGGCCAAAGTCCAGTTCGGGCGTCATCAACCAGCCATTGATCGTGTTGTTGCCGGCCACGAAGTTGTAGTTGGCCGCGATGTAGGCGTTGGTCGCGCCCTGGTGGGCATCGAAAGGCCCGCCACCGCTGATCGCGGCCCCCTGGAACCAGTTGGCAATGAGCCCTGTCGGCACACTGAGGTTCTGCATGGACCAGCCATTCCCGGCCAGCGTGCCGATGTCACTGAACCCTTCGTTGAGCGACGTGGCCGCCATCGGTGCGGCACCCTCCGCCCTGGACGACGCCTCCGCTGCCCGGGCCGCCACAGGAAAATCCCTCGATCCCTGCTGCGCGGCGACCGGAACCGCCATCGCCCCGAGAACCGCCAGGGCCATCCACACGTTCCCCTTTCGCATCTCACCCACTCCTTGTGCCCTCATCGATGTTCAGCCGCGGCGCCAATGGCATCGCGGGACCTTGTCATCGGATACGAGCGAGCGAAGGCGCCCCGTTCCGCCACTTGCCGGATCAACGGTCGTCATCGACCGACATTCGGTAAAAAGCGCCAGGTCGGGCACCTGCCCGGCACCTGCGCACAGGCCGGCCGGATTCGAGCTTCGTCTCGATCTTGCCCGCGATACAATCGTCAGTCGCCTGCCGCCGCACGGCGATTCCCCTTACGGATACTCAGGAACCCCAAGACGATGAAGATCCTGGTCGGCTACAAGCGCGTGGTGGATTTCAACGTGCGCATCCAGGTCAAGCCGGATGGCTCCGGCGTGGTGACCGATGGCGTGAAACTCTCCGCCAACCCCTTCGACGACATCGCGCTGGAAGAAGCGCTGCGCCTGCGCGAGAAAGGCATCGCCACCGAGGTGGTGGTCGCCACCATCGCCCCGGCCGACGCCCAGGCGCACCTGCGCAATGGCCTGGCGATGGGCGCCAACCGCGCCATCCACGTGGTCACGGGCGACGCGGTGCAGCCGCTCACCGCCGCGCGCGTGTTCGCCAAGCTCATCGAGAAGGTGCAGCCGGACATCGTGCTGCTCGGCAAGCAGGCCATCGACGACGATGCCAACCAGACCGGCCAGATGCTGGCCACGCTGTGGGGCCGCCCGCAGGCGACGTTCGCCAGCAAGGTCGACGTGGCCGACGGCAAGGCCACCGTGGTGCGCGAAGTGGACGCCGGCCTTGAAACCCTCGAAGTGGACCTGCCCGCCGTCATCACCACGGACCTGCGCCTCAACGAGCCGCGCTTCATCAAGCTGCCGGACATCATGAAGGCCAAGACCAAGCCGCTGGAAACCCTGCAACTGGCCGACCTCGGCGTGGAATCGGGCGATTTCCTGGCCGCCACCAAGTACGAGGCCCCGGCCAAGCGCAGCCGTGGCGTGATGGTGAAGGACGCGGCCGAGCTCGTGGCCGCGCTCAAGGCCAAGGGCCTGCTCTGACAACGCACCGGAGATAAAAACCATGTCCAAAGTCCTGATCGTTGCCGAGCACCTGAACGGCCGGCTCAACCTCCCGGCCACCGCCAAGACGGTTTCCGCCGCGCGCGCGCTGTCGCCCGGGAAAATCGACGTGCTGGTGCTTTCCGACGCGCCCGACGCCATCGCCGCCGCCGCCGCGAAGATCGACGGCGTCGACGAAGTACTCGCCGTCGCCAACCCGGCCAACGCGCATCCCGTCGCGCAGGTGCTGGCCCCGCAGATCGCACAGGTCGCCGCCGGATACAGCCACGTGTTCGGCCCCTCCACCACCTTCGGCAAGGACGTGATGCCGGCCGTCGCCGCATTGCTCGGCGTCGCGCAGGTCAGCGACCTGTCGGCGGTGGACGGCCCGCACACCTTCACGCGCCCGATCTACGCCGGCAACGCCATCGTCACGGTGGCCGCGCCCGCCGACAAGACTGTGGTCGCCACCGTGCGCGTGGCCTCGTGGCCGGCGGCGGGCGAAGGCGGCAACGCCGGCGTGCGCACCGTCGAAGCGAACGCCACGCTGCCCACGCACACCCGCTACATCGGCCTGGCCGCCGGCAAGTCCGACCGTCCCGACCTGCAAAGCGCGCCGCGTGTCGTCTCCGGTGGCCGCGGCGTGGGCTCGCAGGAAAACTTCAAGGTGATCTACGCCCTGGCGGACAAGCTCGGCGCGGCCGTCGGCGCCTCGCGCGCGGCGGTGGACGCCGGTTACGTGCCGAACGAATTGCAGGTCGGCCAGACCGGCAAGATCATCGCGCCGGAACTGTACGTGGCCGTCGGCATCTCCGGCGCCATCCAGCACCTGACCGGCATCAAGGACGCCGGCACGATCGTGGCGATCAACAAGGACGGCGACGCGCCGATCTTCGAAATCGCCGACATCGGCCTGGTCGGCGACCTGTTCACCCTCCTGCCGGAACTGGAAGCGGCGCTGGGCTGATTCCTGCCATATCCGTTGCACCCGCGCGTGGCCGCTCGATGCGGCCACGCGCGTTCCCGGTCGTGGCTTTCATCCCGGAGCCGGACGAATCCGCCTCACTCCGCCATCCCGGCGAAGGCGGGGATGGGGGCAAGGGCATCCAGAGGCACAGGCTCCCGGACAGGGAGCAAGAAACTCAACGCCGCCCCTTCAACGCCTCCAGCAACGCCTGCGGTTTCTCCAGGCTCAACAGCAGGAACTGCTCACCGCCGCCCCGCTCGGGCAACACCAGCACACGCTGGCGCTCGGTGAGCGCGCAGAACAGTTTGCGGCTCCACGGCTTGCCACGGAAATGCCCGATGCTGGCGCTCGGCAAGCCGATGCCGTTGGTGCGCACCGCAGGCCGCCACTCGGGCGACTGATCCAGATCGACGATGCGCGCGGCGGCCGCGTCCAGGTCGGCCAGCCGCACGCGCCGGGTGTACACCGCGGCGCGTACCACGAGCCGGTCGTCCTCGATGTCCACGCGCAGCCGGCGCAGGCTCAGGATCAGCAGCAGCGCGACCGCGGCGCACAGGCCCACCGTCAGGGCGAACCCCGGCATGATCCCGGCCAGCGTAGGGGCCGGCGAGGTCAACAGGACGCCTCCCAGCACGGCGAACGGCACGAGCAGCGTCAACACCAGCACCGTGCTCCACGCCGCCTTGCCCGGCGGCACGATGGCGAACTCGCGCGTCATCGCGCCGCCCCCACGAAGGTGGCGACATCCTCGATCACCGCCGCATCCACCCGCCCTTCGACCGCGTATTCCTCCGGGTTCGGCGCACCTTCGCCCACGATCAGCAGGTGGTTGAGCGCCGGATACAACGCGAACTGCACGCGCGGTTCCTCGTCGAACGCCGCTTCCCAGCGCACGAAATCGCCATCGCGCGTGACCTGGTAATCGCGTCCGCCCTGCACGATCAGCATCGGCTGCGGCAGCGCGCCCGCGGCTTCCACCGGGTCGTAGTCGCGCAGGTCCATCCAGTAGCGCGCCGGAAGCCCGAGCAGGGTGTCGGCGGCGGGCGTGCCGGCATCGAGCGTGGCGACGGCGGCGGCCTTGGCAGTCATCTCCTCGATGCCGGCGCGTTCCTCGGCGCTGATCTGTCCATCGCGCGCGGCGAGATAGTTCACCTGCTCCACCACGATGTCCTGCAACGGCCGCGACGGCGCGGCGAGCAGGATCAGCCCGGCCAGCTCCGGCGCGCGCTGCGCGATGCGCGGAGCCACCAGCGCGCCGAGGCTGTGGCCGGCGACGAACACGCGCGCCGGGTCGATGCGTGCATCGGCGCGAAGCTGCGCCACGGCGGCCACCGCATCGTCCACCACTTCTTCGTCGACGGTGAAATCGCCGGACGCAAAATCCTCCGGCCGCGCCTTGGTGCGCTTTTCGTAGCGCAGCACCGCGATGCCGCGCCCGGCCAGCCCGTGCGCCAGATCGCGGAACGGCTTGTTCGGGCCGATGGTTTCGTCGCGGTCGTGCGGGCCGGAGCCATGCACCAGCACGATGGCCGGGAACGGCCCATCGCCGCGCGGCAGGCTCAGCGTGCCCGGCAGGGCGCGCTCGCCCTCACCCACCGGGAACGGGCTCTCGACGAAGTGCGCCGTGCTTTCCAGCGGCGCGGGTTCGGACGCGGGCGCGGCGGCGGGCACGAGGCGGAAGCCGGAAATCAGGCCATCGGCCTCGACCACGATGCGCGCATCCAGCGCCATCAGGCCGAACACCAGGGTCGAAGTCACCAGCGGCGTATCGGCGACGATTTCCCCGCGCAGCGCACTGCGCGATTTGCGCTGCCCAAGCTGCCTGGGCAGCGTCTCCCAGATTTCCTGCAACTTGCCGTCGGCCAGTGCCTCCTGCACCTTGGGCGTGGTCATCGCCAGGGCTTCGTCGTAGCGGCCGGCATCGAGATGATCGAGGAAGGCATCGCCGATGCGCACCTGCGCCGGGTCGGCCTGCGCGCTTTGCGCCGGCGGCGGAACGAGCAGTGCCTGCATCAGCCAGCGCGCACTGAAGAACGCGCCGGCCAGCAGTGCCACGACCACGAGCAGCAGGATTCCCTTGCGTTTCATGCGGCACTCCTCAACGTGGCCGTTTCAGGAAGAAGTGCACCTTCATTCCATAGTAGATCGTGTTCACCAGCTCCCAGCCCTGCTGGCCTTCCCTGTTCAGCGCCTCGGCCATCTGCTCGGGCTTGCTCGTGCCCCAGACGGAAACCGGCGCCTGCACCACCTTGTATTCCCAGCGTTCGTGACTCATCGGTTCATTCCTTTTTCTCGGGCGCGGGCGCGGCGGCGGGCTTGATCCGCTTCGCGCGCCGCAACGCATCGCGCAGCACGTATTCGATCTGGGCGTTGAGCGAGCGCAACTCGTCGTCGGCCCAGTGCTGCATCGCCGCCAGCACCTGGGCGTTGATCCGCAGCGGATAGGCTTTCTTATCGCTCACGCCGCGATCCGCCTGGTCAATAGAGCGAGCCGGTGTTGACCACCGGCTGGGTGGCGCGATCCGAGCACAGCACCACCAGCAGGTTGCTGACCATCGCGGCGCGGCGCTCCTCGTCCAGCTCCACGACGCCGTTCTTCTTCAGTTCCTCCAGCGCCATCTCCACCATGCTCACCGCGCCGTAGACGATGCGCGTGCGCGCCGCCACCACCGCGTTGGCCTGCTGCCGCTGCAACATCGCCTGCGCGATTTCCGGCGCATAGGCCAGGTGGCTGATGCGCGCCTCGATCACGTCCACGCCGGCGCGCGCCAGGCGTTCGGCGATCTGCTCCTTGAGGTGCTCGGAGACTTCCTGCGGGTGGCTGCGCAGCGCGATCTGGCCGTCGTCGTGCTGGTCGTAGGGGTAGCTGGACGCCATCGCGCGCAGCGCCGCCTCGGACTGGATGTGCACGAAGCTCTCGTAATCGTCCACGTTGTAGACCGCCTCGGCCGAATCCACCACCTGCCAGACGATCACCGCCGCGATCTCGATGGGGCTGCCGTCCAGTTCGTTGACCTTGAGCTTGCCGCTCTCGAAGTTGCGCACCCGCAGCGACACTTTCTTGGTCGAATAGAACGGGTTGTTCCAGCGCAACCCGTTGTCCTTGACCGTGCCCACGTACTTGCCGAACAGGCTCAGCACGCCGGCCTGGTTGGGTTCGAGCGTATAGAAGCCGCCGAGGCAGACCAGCAACGCGATGCCGCCCAGCAGCGACAGCACCGCCAGCGCCTTGGCATCGGTGGCGACCGAATGGATGAAAAGCGCCGCCAGCCCGAGCAGCAGCGCCAGAATGATGAGGAGCACCGGGATACCGGGCAGTGAGTTCTTCGAAATCTCGCGCATGACGACCTCCGTGGTTTACAGGATGATATCAAATAGATATCGAACTGCAAGACGAAGGTGAAGCGAGGATGTGACAGGGCTGGAGCGTGTCATGCCTTCTGGAGTGCCGTGCCCGCGTGTCCGTGCCGTTGCGAGGCAGGGCGCGCAACGCCGCATCGCAAGGGCACGGGCGGGCGGGAAGGCGCTCCCGAAGGCACGACGCGCTCTAGGGCGCGATCTTTCGCTTGATCGCCCGCGCCACCGCCGGCGGCAGGCTCGGCAGGGACGCGAGCATCCACGGCAGCATCTTGCGCTTGGCGCTGCCGAGCGATTCGGGCACCACGGCGTCGATCAGGTGCGGGCCGGGGTGGGACAGCGCGTATTCGAGCGCCTTGCAGAACGCCTCGGCGCTGTCGGCGCGCACGGCGTGCACGCCCATGCCCTGCGCCAGCCGCGCGAAATCCAGCACCGGGCCGTGCAGGTCCAGCTGCGACTTGGCCTTGCTGCCGGCCTGCCCCGCGCCGACGCGGTCCAGTTCCACGTTGAGCACCGAGTACGAGGCGTTGTTGAAGATGATCGCGGTCACGTCGAGCTTCTCGCGCGCCATCGTCCACAGCGCCTGGATGGTGTACATCGCCGTGCCATCGCCGATCAGGGCGATCACCGGGCGATCCGGGCAGGCCACGGCGGCGCCCACGGCGTTGGGCAGGCCCTGCCCGATGGCGCCGCCGGTGAGCGTGATGAGGTCGTGGCGCGGCGCGCCCTGCGTCATCAGGCCCAGCATCAGGGTGGACGTGATGCCTTCGTCCACGAGGATGGCGTCGTCCGGCAGGAGGTGGCCCACCGCCTTGCAGACCTTGGCGGCATTGAGCCGGCCACGCGGACGGCCAGGGCGGCCGGCCGGCTGCAAGGCCGGCGCGGCATCGCCCGCATCCAGCGCCTGCGCCAGCTTCGCAAGGCTGGCGGCGGCATCCTGCGCCGGGCTGGCAAGGGCATGGACCTGGCAGCCTTCGGGCACGAGGTCGCTCTTCTTGCCGGGATAGGCGAAGAACGACACCGGCGATTTCGCATCCACGAGGATCAGGTGTTGCAGTCCGGCCAACTGCACGCTGGCCAGTTCGGCCATGTAGGCGATGCGCTCCACCGCCGGCAGCCCGGCGCCGCGCTCCATGCGGGTGGGGAACACTTCGGAGAAGAGCTTCACGCCGTGGCGCGCGGCGATGCGCGACGCCGCCAGCAGGGCCGGTTCGCGCAGCGCGTGGCCGCCGAGCAGCAGCGCGCACCTGC
This sequence comes from Chiayiivirga flava, assembly GCA_037190825.1. Lineage (GTDB taxonomy): Bacteria > Pseudomonadota > Gammaproteobacteria > Xanthomonadales > Xanthomonadaceae > Denitratimonas > Denitratimonas flava_A. The sequence goes on along the minus strand of JBBCJS010000087.1, from coordinate 11,138 downwards.
CGCCGGAGCGGATGGCGGCGGCGATGGCCCGCACCGTGGCATCGTCGGCGGATTCCGCCGGAACCTGCGCGGGCGGCGCATGCGGCGCGCCGCCCTCGCCCCAGGACACGTCCGCCGGCAGGATCAGCGTCGCCACCTGCCCCGGCAGGCCGCGTGCGGCCGCGATGGCATCGGTTGCGTCGCGGCACAGTTCCGCCGTGCTGGCGGAGGTGCGCACGAAGCCGGGCGAGACGTTGCGCGCCACGGTTTCGATGTCGGACTGGAGCTGGGCGTCGTACTTCACGTGGTAGGTGGCGTGGTCGCCGACGATGTTGACCACCGGCACCCGTCCCTTGCGCGCGTTGTGCAGGTTCGCCAGCCCGTTGCCGAGGCCGCAGCCCAGGTGCAGCAGGGTCGCGGCGGGCTTGCCGGCCATGCGCGCGTAACCGTCCGCCGCGCCCGTCGCCACGCCTTCGAACAGCGCCAGCACGGCGCGCATGCGCGGCTCGCTGTCGAGCGCGGCGACGAAGTGCATCTCCGAGGTGCCGGGGTTGGAGAAACAGACCTCGATGCCGGCATCGGCCAGGGTTTTCATCAGGGCTTGCGCGCCGTTCATGGGATGGCTCCTTGCGTGGTCCGGTCGAGGCAGGCGGCATCGATGTCGGCGATGCGGGTGACGCCTGCCAAGGTCATGGTGAGATGCAGTTCGCGTTGCAGCATGGCGAGGTAGTCGCGCAGGCCATCCGCGCCCGCGCCGGCCAGCGCCCACACCCATGGGCGGCCGATCAGCACGCCGCGCGCGCCCAGCGCCAGCGCCTTGAAGATGTCCGTGCCGCTGCGCACGCCGCCATCGAGCAGCACGTCGGTGCGCGTACCGACCGCCTGCGCGATGGCCGGCAGCGCCGAGATCGAGGAGGCCACCGAATCGAGCTGGCGGCCGCCGTGGTTGGAGACGACGATGCCGTCCGCGCCGACCTGCGCGGCGGACTTGGCATCCTCCACGTCGAGGATGCCCTTGAGCAGCAGCCGGCCTTTCCAGCGCCCGCGCAACCATTCGATGTCGCGCCAGGTGACGGAGGCATCGAACTGCGCATCCACCCAGCGCTTGAACGCGGAAAGATCGCGCGCGTCCGGCACCTGTCTGGCGAGGCAACCGAAACCCAGCGGCTTGCCGCGCAGCGCGACGTTCCAGGCCCAGCCGGGGCGCGAGAGCACCTGCCGGATACGCATCAAGGCAGCGCCCATGCCACGCGCTTCCAGCCCATTGCGGGTGTCGCGATGGCGCATGCCGGGCAACGGCAGGTCCACGGTGAACACCAGGGTGCGGCAGCCGGTTTCCCAGGCTTCGTCGAGCAGCGCCGCCACCGCGCCGCGATCGCGCAGCATGTAGAGCTGGAACCAGAACGGCGCGCTGCGCGCGGCCTGCACTTCGGCCAGCGGGCAGATGCCGACGGTGGACAGCGTGAACGGCACGCCCGCGGCCTGCGCCACGCGCGCGGCCTGTGCTTCGCCGCGTCGGGCCATCATGCCGGCCAGGCCGATCGGTGCGAGCGCCAGCGGCAGGGTGCAGTCTTCGCCTGCGAGCGTGGCGCGGGTGTCCACGCCATCCGCGTTCACCAGCACGCGCTGGCGCAATCGCAGCGCGGCGAAGCCGGAGAGGTTGGCGGCCAGGCTGCGCTCCTCGCCAGCGCCGCCGTCCAGGTAATCGAACAGGAAACGCGGCAGGCGGCGTGCGGCGAGGGCGCGGTAATCGGCAGCGGTCGCGGGATAACTCATCTCGATGCTCCCAAAAGCGCCGTCATCCCTGCGAAGGCAGGGATCCATTCCGCTTTGGAAGCAAGACCAAGATGGATTCCGGCCTTCGCCGGGATGACGAGCCAAAGCAAGGTTGTCGAGGCGCCCATCACTCCCTCCCCGTCATCGAGCGCGCGGCGGCGCGCGCGGTGAGGATGCAGCCGGGCAGGAAGGTGCCTTCCAGCGAGCGCTTGCCGTTGGCCCCGCCACCACCGAAACCGGCCGCTTCGCCGACGCAGTAGAGGCCATCAATGGGCCGGTCGCCGGCATCCAGCACGCGGCTTTGCAGGTCGGTGCGCAGCCCGCCCAGGCTCTTGCGCGTGATGAGCTGGGTGCGGATCGCGATGAAGGGGCCTGCGCCCTTCTTCTGCAACGGCGCGGGCGCGCAGGTGCGCAGGCGGTCCGGTCCCCATTCGCGCGCGTGGCGGATGCGGCGGATCTGCTCGTCGTCCGCTTCCGTGCCATTGGCGAAGTGCGCATCGAAGGCGTCCACGGTGGCCTGGAGCCGCCCCGGGTCGATGTCGTGCGAGGCGGCCAGCGCATTCATCTTCGCCGCCAGCCCCTCGATGCTGTCATCGACGAGGAAATCCTCGCTTTCGCGCTGCATCTGCCGCACCAGCCGGTGATTGCCGAACAGGGTCTCGATGAGAAAGCGCAGGAACTGGCGGTCGCGGATGCGCGGGTTGTGCTCCGCGCCGGAGATCGCGAACTCCTTCGCGGCGATGCGCCAGTTGAGCAGGTGCCAGGTCCACGGTTTTTCCTGACTGGCCACGCGCTGGCACAGCCAGTGCGTGTCGAAGCCCGTCACCAGCGGCTCCGGCCCGATGCGCTCGCCGCGATGATCCAGCCACAACGCCGACTTGCACGGGATCATCGACAGCCCATGCCCCTCGAAATGCGGGAACGGATGCGCGAAACCGGCCGCGTAGTTCCACATCTCCCCGGCATGGGCGATGCACGCGCCGAACTGTTCCGCGGCGTGGCGGTGCATCGCGCCATCGGCATAGGGATGCGCGCCGTTAAGCATCGCCGCCGGCAGCGGCCGGTCGGCCGGCCAGTTGGCGCGTACCTGTTCATGGCTGCCATTGATGCCGCCGCTGGCCAGCACCACGACCGGCGCTTGAAGCCGCACCTGCCCGCCGCTGGCCTCGTCCACCGCCAGCGCACCCGCGAGGCGCCCGGCGGCGTGGTCGAGCGCGATCACGCGATGGCGATGCAGCAGGGTGAGCCGCCCGCCCGCGCCGGCCGCGCGCATCGCCGCGATCAGGCGGCGCGTCAGTTCGCGCGAAGTGCCCCAGACGATGTGGTAGCGCGGCACGCTGTTGCCCTCGCCGGCGCGGCCGCGCTCGACCCAGTTCACCGCCGGCATGAACTTCACGCCCTCACCGCGCAGCCAGTCGTGCACCTGCGCGCGCGAGTGCTCGACGTAATGCTCCGCCCAGCGCATCGGCCAGGTGTCGCCCGAGTCCAGTTCGCCGAAACGCAGCCAGTCGCGCAGCGCGATCTCGGGGGTATCGCGGATACCGCGCTTCTTCTGCAACGGCGTGCCGACCAGCGCCATCCCGCCGAAGGCCCACAGCGCCAGCCCGCCGAGACGCTCGGGCGTATCGCGATCCACCAGCGTCACCCGCTGCCCGGCGCGCAGCGCCTCCAGCGCGGTGACGATGCCGGCCAGGCCGCCGCCGATGATGAGGATGTCCGATTGCGTCGTGCTCACGCGGCAGGCCCCTGACGGATTCCACCGACAAGGATACGGGAGCGAATGGTCGAACGGGCACCTGTTCCGCGCTTCCCTCTCCCCGCAGGCGGGCGCGGGCCGCTTTTCCTTCTCCCCGCAAGTGGGGGAAGAAGGAAAAGCCATCCGTCATGCCTCAGCCGCATATGCAACCACCGAAGCATTCTTTGGCGCCCGAAAAACCGCCGTCTACGCTGCCCCCGCCGTCGCAAGCCGACCGCCCTCCCTGCCCCGCAACCACACAACCGAAGGCCGGATGCACCGGCCCGGAAAGGAATTCGTCATGCCCCCGACCTTGGAAAAGACGTTGCTGAAGACAACCCTGCTCGCCGCCGCGCTGGCCGCGCCCGCGCTCGTCCATGCGCAGGCGCAGGTCAGCAACACCCTGTACGGCCAGTTCCGCCTCTCGGCCAGCCACGTGGACACGCACACCATCGATGGTGCGACGCGCGTCGAGGACAATGCCTCGCGCATCGGCCTGCGCGGCAACGTCGCGCTCGATGGCGTGACCGCGTTCTATCACTTCGAGGCCGGCGCCACGAACGACACCGGCGGCACCGCGCTCACCAGCCGCTTCTACTTCGCCGGCCTGCGCGGCGGCTTCGGCGCCATCGCCTTCGGGCGGCATTCCCCGGCCTACAAGATGGCCGGCGTGCAGCTCGACCCGAACTTCGACACGGCCGGCGCGGGCGTATCCGGCGACTTCACCGCCGCCGCCGGCAGCTACGGGCTGTCGCGGCTGGCGAACGGATTCGCCAACAACGCCATCGCCTACACTTCGCCGGCATTGGGCAAGGTGACGCTGAACGCCGGTGCGTACCTGGACGACAGCGATGCCGGCAAGCACAGCTACAACGCCGGCATCGGCTACACCGACAAGGCGCTGAACCTGGGCTTCCAGTACTTCGACGCCGGCAGCGTGGCGGCCGAATGGAACCCGTTCACCAACATCGTCGACCGGCGTTTCTACCGCGCGCACGGCAGCTACAAGTTCGGCGCGTTCTCGCTCGGCGCCTCGCTGGAACGCGAGCAGTCCAAGACCGACGCCTTCGCCGACATCGACTATCTGTTCCTGGCCGGCAGCTACCAGGCCTCCGACGCGCTGCGCCTGACCGCCTCGGTCGGCACGGTGAGCGAAGGCGCGGCCGAGGGCACGGGCCTGCGCTTCGGCGCGTACCGCACCGTGCTGCCGGGCGCGCAGGTGTACGCGGTGGCCTCGCACGTCTCGCGCGATGCGCCGGGCGTGGGCGATACCAACGTGCTGTCGCTGGGCTTCATCTACAACTTCAGCGCGGAGCTTTGATTCCCCGGTTATCAGGTCATCACCCTTCGTCTTTTCCCGGCGGCGCGACCGGCGCATAGCCTGAGCGTCGCCTTCCTCCCCACTCCCAAAGGTGCCCCATGAAACCCTCAAGATTCCTCGCCCCCGCCTTCGCGTTCGCGGCCTTCGTGCTGTCGCACGCCGCAGGCGCTTCGCCGCTGGTCGATACCGCGTGGCTGGAAAAGAACCTGCAAAAACCCGGCGTGCGCGTGTTCGAAGTCAGCACGGACCCGGGCGTGTTCGAACGCGGCCACATCCCCGGCGCGATCAACCTGCGCTGGCACAGCGACCTGGTCGATACCGTCTCGCGCGACATCGTCTCCAAGGAGAACTTCGAGAAGCTGCTGGGCGGCGCCGGCGTGAAACCCGACGACACCATCGTGCTCTACGGCGACAGCAACAACTGGTTCGCCGCCTGGGGCGCGTGGGTGTTCGAGATCTACGGCGTGGCCGACGTGAAGCTGCTCGACGGCGGCCGCAAGAAATGGGAGGCCGAGGGCCGCCCACAATCCATCGCACAGGCCGGCTACGCGCCGACCGACTACAAGGTGACGCGCGTCAACGCCGAGCTGCGCGCCTTCCTGCCCGAAGTGGTGGAAGTGGCCCGTGGCCAGAAGCAGGCCAAGCTGCTGGACATCCGCGGCCCGGACGAATACAGCGGCAAGCTGTTCGCCGCGCCCGGCTTCCAGGAACTGGCGATCCGCGCCGGCCACGTGCCCGGCGCCGTGAACGTGCCCTGGGGCAAGCTGGTGAACGAGGACGGCACCTTCAAGTCGCCCGAGGAACTGCGCAGGATCTACGCCGACGTGGGCATCGACGGCAGCCAGCCCATCATCGCCTACTGCCGCATCGGCGAACGCTCCAGCCACAGCTGGTTCGCGCTGCATCGCATCCTGGGCTATCCGGTGAAGAACTACGACGGCTCGTGGACCGAGTACGGCAATGCCGTGGGCGTGCCGGTCGAAAATCCGGCAGGCACGGTGTGGGGCGGCGCCTGACCTGAACCCACCCGTTCATCCGGTCGCTGGCCGTCGGAGCGCCCTGCTCCGGCGGCCAGCGTCTTTTTCCAATGGCCGATCATTCGCCACGCCGGAACCCGTGCCGATGCCTATCCATTCCACCATCGCCCTGCGCACGGCGATGGCCGCCATCCTCGCCTTCGCCCTCACCGCCGGTGCCTGGCATTTCGCCGATGGCACCGCCCAAGGCCGCAAACTTGCCCTGTCGCTGCTGCTGGGCGCGGCTTTCGGCGTAGCGCTGCAACGCAGCCGCTTCTGCTTCTACTGCATCGCCAACGATTACCTGGTCAAACGCGACGGGTGCGGCGTGGCCGGCGTGCTGCTGGCGCTGCTGCTGGGCGTGGTCGGCTACACCCTGGTCTTCACCCTGTTCCTGCCGCGCACCGATACCGGCAACCTGCCGCCGACCGCGCACATCGGCCCGGTGAGCGTCGTCACCGTGCTGGCGGGCAGCGTGTTCGCGCTCGGGATGCGGCTGTCCGGCTCGTGCATCAGCGCGCACCTGTACCGGCTCGGCGAGGGCGCCTGGTTGTCGCTGTTCGCGCTGGGCGGGGCCGTGATCGGCTTCGGGCTGGGCTTCCTGACCTGGACGCCGCTGTACCTGTGGACCATCGCCGAAGCCAGGCCGCTGTGGATCCCGCATGTCACCGGCTATGGGCTGGGGGTTGCGGTACAAGGCGCGGTGCTGGTCGCCGCCATCGCCTGGGTGCTGTGGCGCAGCGCGACGCCGGCTGTTGCATCGCCCGCGCCCCAACGCACACCGCTGGCCGCCACCGCGCAGGCGGTATTCGTTGCGCGCTGGCCCACGTGGCTCGGCGGCATCGCGGTCGCGGGCATCGGCACGCTGGCGTACCTGCTGGTCGCCCCGCTCGGCGTCACCGCCTTCCTCGGCGGCAGCTCACGCCAGGTGTTCTCGCACACCGGCCTGCTGCCCGAACGCCTGCCCGGCCTCGACGCGCTGCGCGGCTGCGCCACGGCCATCGAAGGACTGTGGCCCTCGCTCAACGGCGTGTTCATCCTCGGCCTGGTCGTGGCCTCGCTCGCGGCCGCCACGCTGGCCGGCCAGTGGCAGCCGGACCGCTTCGACCTGCGCCGCGCCGCACAGAAAACCCTCGGCGGCGTGTTGCTGGGCTGGGCCAGCATGACCGCCATCGGCTGCACCGTCGGCACCCTGCTCTCGGGCATTTCAGCCGGCGCGGTGGCGGGCTGGGTCTTCGCGATGTCGATCTGGGTCACGCTGTGGGTGGTACGGCCGCGCGGTTGATGCGCCGTACTCGCCTTCGTCATTCCGGCGAGGTGCTTTACGACAGCCACAGGCGGGTCAAGCCGGAATCCCGTACCAGTCTTTGGATCTATGTATCTAGGGCTGGATTCCGGCCTTCGCCGGAATGACGGAATGTCGAGGCAGGCGGAACTTCACCAGCGGCGCGGGCAGGCGCTCCGAACCGATCCACAGCGTGCGATCGTCGGCATCGAAACCCATCGCCTCGGCCTGCGCCAGCCACGGCAGGTCCAACCGGACCGGCGGCTGCGACAGCGCCGCCGCCCAGCCTTCCGGATGGCGTGGCCACAGGTACAGATGCAGATAACTCATCGCGGCGAACGTCGCGCCATCGGATGAAATGTCCGCCGCCGTGATCTGGTTGCGGTACTTGCCGTACACCGGATTGTTTTTCAGCTCCTGCGGCGTGGGCTGGGCAATCCCCGCCAGCGCACCGCGCTTTTCGGCCACCTGCACCGCATCCGGATCGGCCGGGAACAACGGCAGGCGGAACAGTTCCGGCGGCACGCGCTTCTTTGAGATCAGCCAGACCTCGCCGGCCCGCGCATCCACCGCCACCGCCTCGCAATCGCGTGCGCCATCGGGCCAGCGGAAACGGATCGTGCGTACGTCCGCGATGCGGGCATCGGCGAGCGTGCCGGGTTCTTCCAGCACATGCAGCGCCAGTTCCTCGCGCACTCCGCCGTTGTCGCCGGCATCGGCCACCAGCAGGAAGAGCCGGCCCTCGTGCTGGAACGTGGCGATGTCTTCCCAATCGATGTTGGGCACCGGCAGGTCCAGCGCGGCGCGAACCACGCCGTCGGCATCCACGGCATACAGCGCATTGGCATCGTGGCTGTCGTTGTGCATCCACACGATGCCCGGATGCCGACGCGACACCGCCAGCCCGCTGATCTCCGACAGCCGCGCATCGGTGATCAGCGCGGAAAGCTCCACGCCCTCGGGCAGCGGCGGCGGCGGATCGGGCGATATCCCGCGCCCGGGCTCGCGCTCGCTGGCCGATGCGCAGGCGCAGGCCAGGAGCAGCAACGAAGTAGGGAGCCAGCGCACCATGCGATGGATGATGCCATGGGCGTGCAGTTGCAGATGAACGATGCATGCGCTTGGCTGGTTGCAAAAAGCCAACGACAGCGACCGTACAGGCATTCCCCGGGCTCCCGTGACGCCATCCATTCCTGCGGTGCCGCCTCGCGAGGACGCGGCCGATGCGTCGAGCGCTCCATCGCTATGGAAACGACATCGTTTCCCCGGCCTTTCAAAGCATTCCTCCATCATTCACGCGTTGCGCTTCAAGGTTGAATCGGCCCGCACATTCATGGAGATGCGCATGCCCTTTCGCTACGGCAAGCCCCTGCTTTCGTCATTCCTCATCGCCCTGCCCTTCGCTGCGCCATCCGCACAGGCACAGGATTTCACCGACGAATCCCGGTTTGAGATCCGGCTTTCGGGATTCAATTCCGATTCCAGCATCAGGCTCGCTGGCAACGGCGTCGCCACCCAGGGCGAAAGCTCCGGAAGTGCGGAAGGCGCCGGGACTCTCGACATCGGCGACCGCTGGAGACCACGCGGAGAAGTGTCCTTCCGCATGACACCCCGACAGACTCTGCGCCTGAGCCACTACGACCTGCGGCGCGACCGTTCCTGGGGTTTTGAAGGCAACTGGATCGACCCCGGCTCGATCTTCGATGAGGTCGAGCCGCCGGGCGGCCCGGTCGAAGTGCCGTCCGTGGAACTCACCGGGCGCACCCACTTCAAGCTGACCAGCCTGAATTACGACTATGCGCTGATCGACACCCCTACGTTCGAATGGGGCCTGGGTATTGGCCTCACCCAGGCATCCCTGAACATCCGCGCCACCGGATCCTCATCCGGCACCGCAGAGTTGTCCCCTGAATGGAGTGAAGTCGACTGGGGCCGCACCAAGCGCGCTCCCGGCCTGAACACAAGGATGAACTGGATGCCCGCGCCGCGCTGGCGCACGGAGCTTCAAGGCCAGTACTTCGACACACGATGGGGCAACTTCGTCGAAGAACGCGGCCATTTCGAACGCCTCGGCCTGTCCATGGAATACCTGGTGACCAGCCATGTCGCCGTACATGCAGGCTATGACTGGTTCCGGCTGAAGCTGGCGGACGACTACAGCGCCTCTTTCGACATGCCGGACGAAACCGATCTTGGCACGGTCTATGTGACCGGCACGCTCAGCGGCCAACTCAAAGTGCACGGCCCGACGGTCGGCATCACGTTCAGATTCTAGAGCGTGTCATGAGCTTTTGAGTGCCCTATCCGCGTGGCTGGGCCGCTGTGAGATCGCGCCGATTCCGATGCTCACTCACATTGCATCCAGATCCCCCAATGCCTGGATCAACCGCCGCGCGCGCTTGTCCGGGCGTTGCGGCGGGGGCTGGTAGCCGGCGCGTTCGGCGGCGCGCAGGGCGCGCTGGGTTTCGCGGCGGGCGCGGGATTCGTCGCTTTCGGCGTAGAGCGCCTGCGCGATGCCGGCCGGGCCACGGGTGTCGCTCAGGGCGAGGACGCTGATCTCGAAGGTTTCGCCGGCGCGTTCGATGGCGAGCGCATCGCCGGGGCGCACCATGCGGGAAGGCTTGCAGGTCTGGCCGGCGATCTTCACGCGGCTGTGCTCGATGGCGTCCTTGGCCAGGGCGCGGGTCTTGAAGAAGCGGGCGGCCCAGAGCCAGACGTCGATACGCACGCCGGCGGCTTCGTGCGCGGTCATCCGGCGATCCGCTGTTCGGGCGCCAGGCCCTCGGGGAAGAAGGCCATCGCCTCGGAATTCAGGCAGTAGCGTTCGCGCGTGGGTGGCGGGCCGTCGGGGAAGACGTGGCCGAGGTGTCCGTCGCAGCGGGCGCAGCGGATTTCGGTGCGGATCATGCCGTGGCTGGTGTCGTGCACGCAGCGCACATGCGCCCGGTCGAAGGGCTGGAAGAAACTCGGCCAGCCGGTGCCGGACTCGAACTTGTCGCGCGATGAAAACAGCGGCAGGCCGCACAGCGCGCAGGCGTAGAGGCCGGCTTCCTTGTTGTCCAGCAGGCCACCGCAGAACGGGGCCTCGGTGCCGTGCGCGAGCAGGATGCGGCGCTGCTCAGGGGTGAGGCGTGCGGCATGGCGCTCGCGCTCGGCGGCCGAGAGCGGCGCCAGGTCGTAGCCGGAAGGGGACTGTGGGCGGTTCATCGCGGCTTGACCCGCTCGGCGTACCAGTCGCGCACCTTGGCGACCTTGGGTGCGGCGGCGGCGCGGATGAAGGGCTGGTCGGGGTTCTGCGCGGCGTAGTCCTGGTGGTAGTCCTCGGCCGGGTAGAAGGCTTCCAGCGGCTCGAGCGTGGTGACGATGGGCGCGGAAAACACGCCGGCGGCATCCAGTTGCGCGATGTAGCGGCGGGCGACGTCGCGCTGGGTATCGTCGGCGTAGAACACGGCGGAGCGGTACTGGGTCCCGATGTCCTCGCCCTGGCGGTTGAGCTGGGTGGGATCGTGCGCGACGGAGAAGAACACCTTGAGCAGTTGCCCGTAGCCGATGCGGCGCGGGTCGTAGACGATGCGGATCGCTTCGGCGTGGCCGGTGGTGTCGGTGCAGACGGCTTTGTAGTTGGCGGTCCGGGCGCTGCCGCCGCTGTAGCCGGATTCGACGTGCAGCACGCCTTCCAACTGGCGATAGACGGCTTCGGTGCACCAGAAGCAGCCGCCGGCGAGGATGGCTTCGGCGGTTTCGGCCGCGGGGTTCGCGGGTGGATCGAAGGCGGGGCCGGGGAAGGTTTCCGGGGTGACGCTGGGGAGGAGGCAGGTGGCGGCCATTGGAGTGCAACCCATGTAGGTCCATCGATGACGGTCGAGACTTCGCATCGTCATCCCAGCGAAGGCTGGGACCAGTTTCTTCGCGAAGCGATTTGGCGTTGGAAGATCAGCCTGCGGCGGATGAAAAGCTGGATCCCAGCCTTCGCGGGGATGACGTTGAGGGGTGGGATGTCGTTGTGGGGGGGGGTGGGGTTGAGGG
>JBBCJS010000086.1:0-22276 GCA_037190825.1 Chiayiivirga flava | reverse complement strand
GAAAGCAGGTTGTTCGGAGTACCCCTTGCTCATGCGCTGCGACCGAGCGCTTGCGACAGCGCATCGAGCACGCGGTCCACGGCCTCGGGCCGGCTGGACGCGCCCATCAGGCCTATGCGCCAGATCTTTCCGGCCAACGGGCCGAGGCCGGCGCCGATCTCGATGCCGTGCGCATCCAGCAGGGTGCGGCGCACGCCGGCTTCGTCCACGCCCTCGGGCACGATCACGGCATTGAGCTGCGGCAGGCGGTGGCGTTCGTCCACGAGGAGGTCGAGGCCCAGACGCTGCAAGCCGTCGCGCAGGCGCTCGTGGTTGGCGCGGTGCCGCGCCCAGGCCGCTTCCAGCCCTTCCTCGTGCAGCATCGTCAGCGATTCGTGCAGGCCATAGAGCATGTTGACCGGCGCGGTGTGGTGGTAGCTGCGCCCGCCCGCGCCGTCCCAGTAGGCCATCACGAGGCTCAAGTCGAGGAACCAGCTTTGCACCGGCGTCTTGCGCGCCTTCAGCGCCTGCGTGGCGCGTTCGCTGAAACTCAGCGGCGACAGGCCGGGCGGCGCGGAGAGGCATTTCTGGGAACCGGAGTAGATCGCGTCGATGCCCCAGCCGTCCACGTCCAGTTCGATGCCGCCCAGGCTGGTGACCGCATCGACGATGGACAGCGCGCCGTGTTCGCGCGCGAGCCTGCACAGCGTGGCTGCATCTGAGCGCGCGCCGGTGGAGGTCTCCGCGTGCACGAAGGCCACGGCTTTCGCGCCGGGGTTGGCGCGCAAGGCCGTTTCCACTTTCTCCGGGTCGACCGATTTGCCGAAATCGTCGTCCACCATCACCGCCGTCGCGCCCACGCGCAGCACGTTCTCGCGCATGCGTCCGCCGAACACGCCGTTGCGGCACACGATCACCGTGTCGCCGGGTTCGATCAGGTTGACGAAGCAGGCTTCCATGCCGGCCGAGCCGGGCGCGGAAACGGGAACCGTCAGCGGGTTGGCGGTACGGAAAGCCTGTCGGAGCAGCTCCTTGAGTTCATCCATCATGCCGACGAAGGCCGGGTCGAGATGGCCGATGGTCGGGCGCGCGAGCGCGTCGAGGATGCGCTGCGGCACGTCGGACGGGCCGGGGCCGAGCAGCAGGCGACGGGGCGGGTGGAAACTGGGCATCGAGGGCGTACACCGGAGAGCGGCCCTCTAGTTTAGCCCTTGGGAGCCGGCCCGGCCGCAGCGCGCCCCGGCACCTCAGTAGCAGCGGAGGTCCAGGGCTTCGGGCGGCGGGAACTGCCGGCTTCGGGGCGGGAGGGCGGGCGACGCCCGGGTGACGCGGAAGCGCGAAGGCGTCATGCCATAGCGGGCGCGGAAGGCGCGCGCGAAGCTGCATCCGCTGTCGAAGCCGCAGGCCCAGCCCACTTCGGAAATGGCCTGTCCGGTGGTGGCCAGCAACGTGCAGGCGCGGTCCAGCCGCAGCCGGTGGGCCAACGCCAGCGGGCTTTCCAGGTAGAGCGACTGGAAGGTCTTGGCGAAATGCCAGACCGACAGGTGGGTCAGTTCCGCCAGCTCGGTGAGGGTGACGATGCGGTGGCTGTTGCCTTCCAGGAACAGGCGGGCGCATTGCAGCCGCGTCAGCATCTGTCGTTTGCGTTCCCACGAGCGGCCGGGGCAGCGCAGTATCAGTCCGCGTGTTTCGGGCTGTTGCGCGGTGAGGTGTTGCAGCAGCATGTGCAGGCGGCGCTGGCGCTGGGTGCCGGTCAGCGTGGCCTGCGCGCCCTGGCGCCAGAGCCTGAGCGCGATGCGCCGTTCGCTGGCGCAGAGGCGTCCGCGCCCCGGCAGCGGTACCGCGTGCGGAGTCAGCCTGTGCAGGGCGTCGCTCCACAGGGAAGCCGGAATGACGATGCCCAGCAGCAGCGCGTCGCGTCCGGCCTGGGCATGCGGGGCCGAATCGCGTTCGAGCAGCATCCAGTCGCCACGGCGAAGCTGGAAACCGCCCTCGCGGGCATCGATCCGGCTGGTGCCGTGAAGCTGGAACCATAGCGATACGCTGCGCTCGCCGACCTTGAAGTTGCCCAGTCGCGACAGCGCGAGCCACTGGGCGCGCGTTTCCTGTCGCTGTTCGACGGCATCGCCCCGGTCGATCCTGAGAATGTCCAGCATGGCCCGCTCCTTGTCCGGATGAGGCCTCCTGTTTGACGTTCCTTGTCGGGGAAGTTCGCTGGAAACGGCGAAAAAGCGGTGAAATCGTTGCTGAAAAAATCCGAAGAAAAGCTTGCGGGCGCGTTGCAGCGCGGTTTGCGCCGCCGGATACGCAATGCCGCCGACCAGCGGCCACACGCCAGTCGATGCGACCGACCTGCGAAATCTGCCGTATCCCCCTCGCGACGTACTTGGACCGCTCGGTGCGTGTCGAAGCATCTGGCTGTACCGCAGCAGTGACTGGATCAGCAGATCGAGGCTGTCCTTCCGCCCTGGCTTGAGCAACAAGGCCCGCGATGATGGCGGGCCTTGTTGCTTTTCAACATGCGGATATCGGCAAGGCGGCACCCCGCCTTCGCCGGTGGCCTGGTGGAGGCCGGGCCAGGGAGGTTCAAGGCTGCGGCAGCGGCATCCAGGCGATGTCCTCGTGGTAGTCGCTGAGGTAGCTGTAGGTGTAGTAAAGCTCGCCGCGCGCCGCGTCCAGTCCGGCCGTGCTCACGCTGCCGCTGCGTTCTTCCAGGCAGGTTCCGGTGCCCTGGCCGCGCGGCAGGGGAAGCCAGCGCAGGCCGCATCCGGGGTCGGTGCCGAGCACCGCGACGCCTCCCGGCCAGGCCACGATGCGCCGGCCCTGTTGGTAGGGGCCGCTGATCGGGACGATGCGCGCGCCGGGGGTGTCGCGGGCGCTCAGGTCGTCCACGAGTTCCGGGTGGTGCAAGTCGAGGAGGGATTCCCACACGCCATAGGTGGTTCGGCGTGTGAAAACCAGTCGCTGCCTCGGGATATCGACGAAGGAGAAGCCTACATCGTCGATCCGCGACAGCGGCCGCCAGGGTGTCGCGCGAGTGTCGTAGCGCACGAGGGCCTGCGTCACGCCGCCTTTGTCGATCGTCACCAGCAGTTCGTCGGGGTTCGGCAGATAGGCGGCATGGATCGGCGTGCCCTCGGCCAGTGACGGCAGCGCGGTGACGCGCGTTGCCGGGAAGGCCACTTCGTACAGTCGCTCGCCTTCCGGCGCGACACCCACGGTCAGCAGCCGGTTGCCGTCCGCCGACCACGCCGGCGCCTGGCGTTGCAGGGGCGTGAGACCCTCGATCGGGCGCAGTGATTCCGGCCGCTCCGGTTCGGCCCACCACAGCCGCATCCCGCCGCTGCGATCCGAGAGGAAGGCGATGCGCCGGCCATCGGGGCTGATCGACGGCATCAGGTCGCTGCCGGTCGAGGGAAAGATTCGCTCCTTCGCGCCGCCCGGCTCACCGTCCGCCTGCGGGATGCGGATGCGATACATGTGGCTGGGTGCCGAGACACTGGCGATGAAGACCAGTACCGGCGCTCTCTGGGCCACGTGCGGCGAGGCGGCATCCGCGATCCCCAGGTCGCGCAGTTCGCCGCTGGCAAGGTCCAGCCTCGACAGGCGCGTCTGGTGGTTGACGAATCGCGACAGGACGAGGGCGTCGCCATCGGGCGTCCACGAGAATCCGTACTGGTTGGTTTCAAGCCGCGTGAGGCGCTCCGGTACGCCGCCTTCGGGGCGAACCCGCCACAGGTCGCTTCTCGACACGCCGCGCTGGAACGCGATCCAGCGGCCGTCCGGCGACCAGGCGGGCTTGGTGTCGTAGTCGTTTCCTTCGCGCGCGTAGGCCAGCGGATGCAGCGAGCCGCCGGCGATGTCCATTTCCACCAGCGCGCCACCGTCGCTCAGGATCAGGCGGTCGCCGCGCGGGTTCCAGCCGAAGCGCTGCTGGCCGCCGCCCGGGCAGGGCCCGATCTCGGTGGCATCGCCGCCACTGGAGGGAATGCGCATCAGCCGGCAGACATCGCCGGACAGGGTGCGCACGAAGGCGATTTCGCGGCCATCCGGCGACCAGGCGGGAAAGGTATGTCGTTCGCCCTCGACCGGTCGGGTCAGCGCGCGCGGCGACACCGGCGCGGTGGTCTGCACCATCAGCGCGGCGGTGCGCTCGTCCTCCGAGTACTGGCTGTAGACGACCATCGCGCCATCGGGCGAGAGGTTGGGCCACAGTTCGCTGCCGGGGCGCGAGGTCAGGCGCTCGTAGGCCGGTTCCGGGCCGGCAGCGACGAGGGGCGGCGATGCGGTGCCGTCGCGGTCGCCGCGCGCAAGCCATGCGGCGGCGGCAAGGCCAAGCATCGCGAGCGCCAGCGCCATGCCCGCGCGACGGGAAAACCGGCGCGGCGCCGGCGCGGCGCTGGATGGCGCGCCATCCAGCCAGGCGACATCGGGGATCAACCGATAGCCGTGCTTGGCGATGGTCTCGATGTACTCGGCCGGGCGGCCGTCGCCGAAGGCGCGGCGCAGTTGCCCGATGGCCTGGGTGACGACCTCGTCGGTCGGCAGCGTGTCGGGCCAGATGGTTTCGAGCAGGTGTTCGCGGCTGACCACCTTGCCGGGCTGGCGGGCGAGCGTCAGCAGCACGTCGAGCGCCTTGAGGCTGATGCGGCGAACCTCGCCGTCCTTGCCGGTCAGTTCCCGGGTCGAGGCATCCACGACGAACGCGCCGATGCGAAGCCGCTCGGCGGGCAGGGCGGCAAGGATGTCTTGCGCGGATCGGGGCATCGTGACCGGGGCGGGGAGGAAGCCCGCAATTATGCCGCGCCGCCGCCGTTGCGTCGGATGCCAGTGCGCGCGCGGCGAAAAACCCAAGAAAGATCAAATGGTTTCACCAGCGCCGACAACCGCGCAGTGGAGGCCGGCGGCTACTGTGGCCCTGCGTTTAACGCACGGCTAACAACGCCGGCGGTCGGGCGGAGGTCGCCCGTTCCATCCGGTGGATTCACCCGGCACCCCGCGACGGCGACACCGGTGCGGGAAGGGGATACGCCGCCGGCGCGTGCCGGTGGCGGACATCAACGATCTGGAGAACCAACCATGCATCACTCACCTGTACGCAGGAGGCTGCGTAGCGGCCTGCTATGCCTTGCCATCGGCGCCTGCCTGGCCCCGACCGTCCACGCCCAATCCAATACCACCGGCAGCATCAACGGCCTGGCGCGCTCGGGCGACACCATCGTGATCGAGAATCCGGCCACCGGCTTCAGCCGCGAGATATCGGTGGCCGCCGATGGCGCGTTTCGCGTCGGATCGTTGCCGCCAGGCACGTACCGGGTCGTTCGCCGCGGCGCGGACGGTGCGACGACGGTGCGCGAGAACGTCGCGGTGGCGACCGGCACCGGCGCCAGCGTCAATTTCGCCGATGCCGCTTCCTCGGATGCGGCCAGGCTTGATGTCGTCCAGGTGGTCGGCACGGCAGTCAATCCGATCGACGTGAGTTCGGTGGAATCGGCCACCATCCTGACCGAAGCCATGCTCGATGCCCTGCCGGTGCAGCGCAACGTGACCGATGTCGCCCTGCTGGCGCCCGGCACCACGATCGGCGACACGGCCTTCGGCAACCTGGCCTCGTTCGGCGGCGCCACCGTGGGCGAGAACGCCTATTACATCAATGGCTTCAACGTCACCAACTTTCGCAACGGACTGGGCGGCAGCACGGTGCCGTTCGAGTTCTACCGTGAATTCCAGGTCAAGACCGGCGGCTACGGCGCCGAGTTCGGCCGTTCGACCGGTGGCGTCATCAACGCCATCACCAAGCGCGGCACCAACGAGTGGAAGTTCGGCATCAACACCTACTTCGAGCCGAAGGGTCTCCAGGAGGACGCGCCCTGCGTCGTCCGGCCGGATGGCACGCCGCTGACGCTGACGTGCCGCAACTCGGCTTCCGACATCGAGGCGAACTTCACCGCCGCCGGCCCCGTCGTCAAGGATCGCCTGTTCATCGCGGCCATCGGCAACTACCGCGACTACGGAGAGGAGCTGCACGCCGTGGGCACCTACCGCGACCGCAAGAACGACGACCCGTTCTGGGGCGCCAAGCTCGACTGGAGGATCACCGACAACCACCTGGTCGAGTACACCGGATTCCGGGACCGGCGCCATATCGTCGATACCGCCTACCTCTACGACCACGAAACGGACACCATCGGCGAGCGCCGTGGCGCGACGACGCTCCAGCGCGGCGGCCGCAACGACATCTTCGGGTATACCGGCTACCTTTCCGACAGCTTCACGCTCTCGGCGCTGTACGGCGAGGGCGAGTACGACCGTTCCGATGTCGGCGAAGGCGATCACTGCCCGGTGATCCTGGATGTGCGCACCGGCGTCAACATCCAGCGCGGCTGCTGGTCGAACCAGTTGCCGGGCACGGCGGTCGATACCCGCGAGGCGTATCGCATCGACGCCGAATGGGACATCGGCGACGTCGGCATCGGCCGGCATCGCCTGCGCTTCGGCCTGGATCAGGAGAAGAACATCTCCGAGGACAACACCTTCTACTCCGGCCACGTGCTCTGGCAGTACCGCCCGGCCGATCGTTCCCCGACCGGCCTGGAAGTGCGCCAGCGCTTCTACGAGAACGCCGGAAGCTTCGAGACGCGGTCGCGCGCGTTCTACCTGGAGGACCACTGGAACATCAGCGACAGCCTGCTGCTGGTGCTGGGCCTGCGCAACGAACAGTTCGACAACAAGAACGCGCTGGGCGAAACCTTCACCAAGCAGTCCAACCAGTGGGCGCCGCGCCTGGGCCTGAGCTGGGACATCGCCGGCGACGGCAGCCAGAAGTTCTTCGCCAACGCCGGCCGCTACCACCTGCCGGTGGCCAACAACACCAACGTGCGTCTGGCCGGCGCGGAATTCTTCACCGAGCAGTTCTTCGTGCTGGAAGGCGTCAATGCCGATTTCACTCCCATCATCGGCGCGCCGCTGACGCCCGTGTCGGTGTTCGCCGACGGCAGCGTGCACGATCCGCGCAGCATCGTGGACCAGAACCTCAAGCCCATGTTCCAGGACGAGTTCATCCTCGGCTACCAGAAGCAGCTCGGCGGCCACTGGTCGGTGGGCGTGAAGGGCATCTACCGCGACCTCAAGAGCACGATCGAGGACGTGGCCATCGACGCGGCACTGAACGCCTATGCCGCCGCCAACGGCTATGACGACTTCGAGGCCGGTGGCTTCGACTTCTACGTGCTGACCAATCCGGGCCGCGACATGCGCGTGTTCATCGACATGGATGGCGACGGCACGCTGGACCAGGTCGACCTGACGGCGGCGCAACTGGGCTATCCGGATTCGGTGCGCAAGTACCACGCCATCGAGTTCACCGTCGATCGTGCCTGGGACGGCGTCTGGTTCCTGCAAGGTTCCTACACCTGGGCCAAGAGCTACGGCAACAACGAGGGCTACGTGCGCTCGGACAACGGCCAGGACGATGCCGGCCTCACCACGCTGTTCGACCAGCCCGGCCTGCTGGAAGGCGCCTACGGCAACCTGCCCAACGACCGCCGCCACCAGATCAAGCTATTCGGCGCCTGGCAGTTCGCGCCGGAGTGGAAGGCGAGCGGCCTGCTGAACATCGCCTCGGGCCGGCCGAAGAACTGCTTCGGCAACCACCCGACCGACGCCTTCGCGGCGGCCTACGGTGCCGAATCGTTCTATTGCGATCTCACCGACGATGGCGTGTACAACCCGCAGCACTATCCGCGCGGCTCGCTGGGCACCACGCCGTGGACGTACCGGATCGATCTTGGCCTGGAATACCGGCCGCTGTGGGCCGACAAGCGCTTTGCGGCCAAGCTGGACGTCGTCAACATCCTCAACAGCCGGCGCGTGACCGAGGTGAACGAGGTCGGTGAGCTTGCACCGGGCACGCAGGCTCCCAACTATGGCTTGCCGGCGGCGTTCCAGGCTCCGCGCGGCGTGCGGATGTCGCTGTCCTACGATTGGTGACGGTCCTGTTCTCCCTGCCGGAGCGATCCGGCAGGGAGCGCCTCATGGCAGTGTCTTCAAGGCTTCGGCGACCGTGCCGCGCAGATCGCCGAAGGCGTCGTGCCCGGTAGCGGAAAGCTGGACGCTGAGCGAGGCGAGGAACACGTAGAGATTGTGCCGGCGCGCGATCCAGCCGCCGTCGCGCCAGGCGGCCGAGGCGTCGCCGAGCCTCGCCGACAGCCCCGCGAACCACGCGTCCCACTCCTCGCGCGTATGCAGGCCGCGACCGGCCAGGTACAGCACGGGCCGGGCGAGCCGCTCGTATTCGCCTTCGGCATAGGCATGCCCGTTGGACGGCATGACCTGGTGCGCGATGGCGGCCAGCAGGCGATCGGCCTGCGCCTTGTCCAGCGCCGGGTTGAGCGCGAGCTGCATCGCCCAGTCCGCGCCGTGCGCGACGCCGTGCCGCCAGCCATGCGCCGCATCGAAGCCGCGATAGTCGCCGATGCCGTGCAGGTAGGCGGCGGCATGTTCCACCATCGCCTCCCGTTCGGCCGGCGTCATCCACGCCGCGATACGGTCGGTGCGCGATACCTCGGCCAGCAGCAGGGCCGCGAACGGTTTGCCGAAGCCTTCGCCGTCCTCGCCTTCCAGGCGCCCGAAGCCCGCATCCCGCAGGGCGCGCAGCGTGTCCGCGTCGAGCACGCCCGCGCGCATCCAGCCCGACAGCAGGCCAAGGCCGATCTCATCGCGCAGCACGGGATCGCCGGCGTCCAGACAGGCCGTGAGCGCCAGCGCCAGGCGTGCCCTGTGTCCGGAATCCTCCGGCGACGAGGGCGTGTCGCGCAGCGCATGCAGGGACTGGTTCGTGATGCCTTCCGGCGGACAGGCGGAAGACGCGGTGGCGGGCAGCAGTGCGAACAGCAGGGAAACGGGCGACATGGACAGTGGCGGCCGGAGAAGGGATGTCGGAGCATCGCATCGGACGGGCGCGGCGACTGGGCCGGGCCGGTGCCGGGCATAGGCCGATCTTGGCGGTTGCCGCGTGGCGGGGTCGGTGGGGAAGCCGCCAAAAGAAAAGCCCCGCAGGCCAGGGGGGGACCTGCGGGGCCGGGGCTGGAATCGGGCCAGGGGAGAGCCGGGATTCCAGCGGATCCACCCGAGGGGGGCAGGTGGATCACGGGTGGCGTTGCGTCCACCGTGGGCATAGATTACCAAAACAGACTGAAGGTTCCCTGAGTATTCCGTTGGACCTAGGTCTAATTCAGGACGCATTCATTGCATTGGCGCCGTGGCGCCATCTGTGCCGGAAGTCATGGTCCCGCAAGGGTTTTTTTATAATAAGCGCGTAATATTCGTGGAAAATGTAAATAAATGAAACAGGTTTCGTGAAGGGCGGGTGAAAATATCGTTCAGCGCACGATGGCGGGGAATGGAGTGGCCTTAATGCGCCTCATCCCAGTTCCCGCCGGTGCCCACGTCCACCACCAGCGGCACGCGCAGGTCGGCCGCGCCCTGCATGCGCTCGCGTACCGC
Source organism: Chiayiivirga flava (assembly GCA_037190825.1). Taxonomy (GTDB): domain Bacteria; phylum Pseudomonadota; class Gammaproteobacteria; order Xanthomonadales; family Xanthomonadaceae; genus Denitratimonas; species Denitratimonas flava_A. The sequence goes on along the minus strand of JBBCJS010000086.1, from coordinate 12,793 downwards.
TTCGATCAGCGGCTCGGCGAAGCCGGCATCGGCCTCGAACACCAGTTCGTCGTGCACCTGCATCAGCATCCGGGCATGGGCGTCGTGCGGCAGCAGCCAGTCGTGCACGCGGCGCATGGCGCGCTTGATGATGTCCGCGGCGGTGCCCTGCATCGGCGCGTTGATCGCGGCGCGCTCGGCCCCGGCGCGCTGGTTGGCGTTGCGCGAGCGGATCTCGGTGAGATACAGCCGCCGTCCGAACACGGTTTCCACGTAGCCCTGGTCGCGCGCGTCCTGGCGGGTGCGCTCCATGAAGTCGTGCACGCCCGGGTAACGGCTGAAATACAGGCCGATGTAGTCCTGCGCCTCGGCCCGCGTCACGCCGAGCTGGCGCGCCAGGCCGAACGCGCCCATGCCGTAGATCAGGCCGAAGTTGATCGCCTTGGCGGCGCGGCGCTGGTTCGGCTCCACCCGTTCCAGCGGCGTGCCGAACACTTCGGCGGCAGTGGCGCGGTGGATGTCCAGCCCTTGCTCGAACGCGGCGATGAGGCCGGCGTCGCCGGACAGGTGCGCCATGATGCGCAGTTCGATCTGCGAATAGTCGAAGGCCAGGATGCGCCTGCCCGGCGGTGCGATGAAGGCGCGCCGGATGCGGCGGCCGTCCTCGCTGCGGATCGGGATGTTCTGCAGGTTCGGATCGCTGGAGGAAAGCCGCCCGGTGGCCGCGCCGGCCTGGTGGTAGCTGGTGTGCACCCGGCCGGTGTCCGGGTTGACCATCTCGGCGAGCTTGTCGGTATAGGTGCTGCGCAGCTTGGCGAGCGCGCGGTAGTCCAGGATCAGGCGCGGCAGCTCGTGCTGGTCGGCGATGGCCTCCAGCGCCTCCTCGTTGGTGGAGGGCTGGCCGGTCGGGGTTTTGACGAGCGCCGGCAGCTTCAGTTCGTCGAACAGCAGCGCCTGCAACTGCTTGGGCGAATCCAGGTTGAAATGGCGGCCGGCGATCTCGAAGGCGCGCGTCTGCAAGGCCAGCATGCGCGCGGACAGGTCGCGGCTCTGGCGGCGCAGTTCGTCGGTGTCGATCAGGACGCCGTTGGCCTCGATCTTTTCCAGCACCTCGACCAGCGGCATCTCGATCCCGGCGTAGACCTGCGCCAGCGTCGGCTCGGCCGCGAGCTTTTCAGACAGCACCCGGTGCAGGCGCAGGCAGATGTCCGCGTCTTCCGCGGCGTAGCGCGCGGCGGTGTCGATGTCCACCTGCGAGAACGGGATCTGCCTGGCGCCTTTTCCGGCGATGTCCTCGTAGCGGATCGTGGTGTAGCCCAGGTAGCGCAGCGCCAGCGAATCCAGGTCGTGGCGGCTGGCGGTGGAGTTGAGCACGAAGCTTTCCAGCAGCGTGTCCTGCGCGTAGCCGCGGATGTCCACGCCGTGCCGGCGCATCACGTGCAGGTCGTACTTGCCGTGCTGGCCGAGCTTGGGTCTGTCTGGGTCTTCGAGCAGCGGGCGCAGCGCATCGAGCACCTCGCTCTGCGCAAGCTGCACCGGCGCGCCGGGATAGTCGTGCGCCAGCGGCACGTAGGCGGCGCGCCCGGGTTCCACCGAAAAGCTCAGGCCGACGAGACGCGCCCGCATCGGGTCCAGCGCATCGGTTTCGGTGTCCAAGGCGATCAGCGGCGCGGCGCGCAGCGCGTCGATCCATGCGGCCAGCGCCTCGGGCGTCAGGATCGTTTCGTATTCGCCGGGGGCCGAGAGCGCGGGGTCGATGTCGGGGTTGGGCGCGGTGGCGGTGACGTAGGCGCTGCCGCGCGCTTTCGCGGGTTCCCGTTCCTCGACGGTCTTCGTCGCGCCGCCGCCGTTGCCGCCTTCCAGTTCGCGCAACGCCTGGTTGAAGCCATACCGCGCATACAGCGTGCGCAGCGCCGCCACGTCGCGCTCGCGCAGCGACAGATCGGCCGGGCCCTGCGGCAGGGGCACGCCGGTGCGGATCGTGACCAGTTCGCGGTTCATCGGCAGGCGCGGCAGCGCGGCGCGCAGGTTCTCGCCGATCTTGCCGGTCACTTCACCGGCGCGCTCGATCACCGCATCCAGCGAGCCGAACTGGCCGAGCCACTTGGCCGCCGTCTTCGGCCCGCACTTCTCCACGCCGGGGATGTTGTCCACCGCATCGCCCATGAGCGCCAGGTAGTCGACGATGCGCGCGGGTGGCACGCCGAACTTGGCTTCCACGTCCGCATCGGAGGCCATGCGGCTGCCGCTCATGGTGTTGACCAGCGCGATGCCGGGCCGCACCAGTTGCGCGAAATCCTTGTCGGAAGTGGAAATCGTCGTCTCGATGCCCTCGCGCGCGGCGGCCACGGCCAGCGTGCCGATCACATCGTCCGCTTCCACGCCGGCCTCGCGCAGGATCGGGATGCCGAGCGCCTCGACGATGGCCAGCATCGGGTCCACCTGCGCGCGCAGGTCGTCGGGCATGGGCGGGCGCTGCGCCTTGTACTCGGGGAACATCTCGTCGCGGAAGGTCGGGCCGGGCGCATCGACCACGAAGGCGGCGAAGTCCGGTTTCTCCTTCAGCGTGGAGCGCAGCATGTTCACCACGCCGAACAGCGCGCCGGTCGGCGAGCCGTCGGGCGCGGTCAAGGGCGGCAGCGCGTGGTAGGCGCGGTAGAGGTAGGAGGAGCCGTCGATCAGTACGAGTCGTTTCATCGTGAGGATTGTAGAGCCGCTTGCCGGAGTGGGCGGTGCATGCGGTCGCTCCGGCCCGCGTGTCCTGTCCTCAAGCCCCGCTCGACCTGGGGTGGGGGATGCGCCGCTTTTCTTGCTTGATGATGCGGGAGGTGCATGTATAGAATTGAGAATCATTAGCATTGATAGGGTCCAAGGGGTCCATGTCCACGTTCTCGGTTCCATCGTCCGGAAGGCATTGCGGTGCCCGCGTCCCGTTTCCCGCGCCGCTGCACGGAGGGTTGCGGCGGGGCATCGGAATCGCGTTGCTGCTGGCGGCGTCGGCAGCGGCGGCGCAGGGCCAGTCACCGGGCGATCAGGCCAGGCAACTGGACGAAGTGATCGTCACGGCTCCGATTCCCAAGGACACCGGCACCGCGACCAAGACCGACACGCCGCTGATCGAGGTACCGCAGTCGATCTCCATCGTCACCGCGCGCGACATCCAGGATCGCGGCCTGCACGGTGTCGAGGAGGCGGTCTGGCATACCGCCGGCACGCAGGGGGGCGGCTTCGGCCCGGATACCCGCAGCGACTGGCTGCTGGTGCGCGGCTTCACGCCGGCGCGCTACCTCGATGGCCTGGCCTTGCCGGAAGGCACCTGGACCGGCGCCACCCGCGTGGAGCCGTACGGGCTGGAGCAGATCGAGGTGCTGAAAGGCCCGGCCTCGGTCAACTACGGTGCGATGCCGCCGGGCGGCCTGCTCAATTACGTCAGCAAGCGTCCGAACGAGGGCATGCTGAACGAGCTGGAGGTGCAGTTCGGCAGCGACAGCATGAGGCAGGCCGCATTCGACGTCGGCGGCCGGCTCGACGACGAAGGCACGCTGCTGTACCGCCTGACCGGCCTGGCGCGCAACAGCGATACGTTCGTCGATTACATCCACGATGACCGCTACTACTTCGCTCCGGCGCTGACGTGGCGGCCGGACGAAGCCAACCATCTGACCGTGCTGGCGCGCTGGCAGAAGGCCGACACCAAGGCCGGCGCGGGCTTCCTGCCGCCAGAGGGCACGCTGCTGCCCAATCCCAACGGCCCGATTTCGCCCAGCCTCTACACCGGCGAGCCGAACTCCAACGACTATGTGAAAACCATCGCCTCTCTCGGCTACGAGTATCGCCACGATTTCGGCGGCGACGTGGTGTTCCGGCAGAGCGTGCGCCTGACCGACGCGGAGCTCGAGCCGAACGTAGTCATCGGCACCTTCGGCTTGCAGGAAGACCTGCGCACCCTGACCCGCTACCTGTTCTCCACGCAGGAAGACGAACGCACTCTGGGCGCGGACAACAATGTGCAATGGCGCTTCGGTGCCGGCGGAGCCGAGCACACCGTGCTGGCCGGGCTGGATTACCGCCGCAGCCGCCGCGACTACGATTCCGGCTTCGGCTTCGGCGCCACCGGGCTGGACGCCTACGCGCCGGTCTACGGCACGATGCCGGACGTGCGGCCGGAGTTCGCCACGTTCACGCATCAGGAACAGTCGCAGCTGGGCCTTTACGTGCAGGACCAGATCCGCTTCGATCGCTGGCTTCTCACCGTGGGCGGGCGCCAGGACTGGGTCGATACCGAAACCAATGGCGAGGATCAGGACGACAGCAAGTTCTCCGCCCGCATCGGCGTCAACTACCTGTTCGACAGCGGCTTTGCGCCCTACGTCAGCTATTCGCAGTCGTTCCAGGCCACGGTCGGCAGCGAGCACCCCAGCCGCGGCGGCCGCGCCTTCATGCCGACCACCGGCGAGCAGGTCGAGGCCGGCATCAAGTACCAGCCGGAGAGCGGCGCTGCGCTGGTCACGCTGGCGGCCTACGAGATCACCCAGAACAACGTGCTGGTGGTCGATCCGGACAACACGCTGTATTCGATCCAGCAGGGCGAAATCACCTCGCGCGGCCTGGAGCTGGAAGGACGCTGGAACCTGGCGCGCAACTTCAGCCTGCACGGGGCCTATGCCTACATCGACGCCGAAGTGACCGAAACCACCGATGCCGCCACGCTGGGCAAGCAGATTCCGTTGCAGCCCAGGCACGCGGCCTCGCTCGGGGGCGACTACACCCTCACCGAGGGCGCGCTGGCCGGGCTGGGCTTCGGCCTGGGCGTGCGCTACGTCGGCGAGCACTATGGCGACAGCGCGAACCTGTGGCAGACGGCCTCGTACACCTTGCTCGATGCCGCCGTGCACTACGATTTTTCCGCGTGGCGCCTGCAACTGAACGTGCAGAACCTGACGGACAAGGAATACCTCAGCACCTGTGATTCGGCGTTCTGGTGCTACTACGGCTATCCGCGTTCGGTCACCGCCACCGCCCGGTTCCTCTGGTAGCCGGCGCTGCCGGAGACGTGGACGCAGCCTTCGCCAGCGTCGCCGCGACCGCGACGTCGATCCTGTCGGCGCTGTCGGCATACGGCAGGTCGCCGCATTGCCACTGGATGCGGTGGCGGCGTTCGGGCCTTGCGCATGGGTGGATCGCCGCCGCGCTGGCGCTGGTCGCGTTGGCGCTGTGGATCGTGCCGCTGGGCGTGGGCGCGGGCGCCTGTGCCTGGCTGGGCACGTGGATGCTGGCGGCGATGCTGCTGCCGTACCTGGGGGCGTGGACAAAGGCGCCATTGCCCGCGGCGCCGGAGCGACGCTGATGTGGACGCGCGCGCTGGCCGGCATCGTGCCCGGCTTCTTCCTCAGCGCCGGTCTGGTCGGGCTGGTGTCTTGGCTGCTGCCCGGTCCGTGGCAGGCCACGCTCGTCGGCGGCATGCTGGCGTTCTTTCCGGTCTGGATGGTCGTGGCCGCCGCCGCGTTCGGATTTCGCGATGGGCGCCGCGCCTGGCTTTGGCTGGGCGGATCGGCGCTGCTTTCGCTGGCCGCGCTGTGGGCCATGCAGGCCCTGCGCTGGATACGCTAGCCAATGGCGTTCAGGCTGAAAGCCGACACCTTGCGGACCTTCACCGCCGTGCATGGCTGGGTCGGCCTGCTGGCCGGGTTCGCGCTGTTCGTGGCCTTCTACGCGGGCGCGATCACCGTGTTCCACCACGAACTGATGCAGTGGCAGTCGCCGCATCCGGTGCAGGCGGTGGAATCGCTGGACGATGCGCAACGCCTGCTCGACGACACCTTGCGCCGGCATCCGGCCGCGCGCGCGTGGGTCGGGATGCTGTTTCCCGGCGATGAATCGCCGCAGGCGACCATCTACTGGCCGGACGAGGATGCGGTATGGCGCTACGCCACGCTGGCGCGGCCCGATGGCGATGTCGCGCTGCCGCACGCGGAATTGTCGGAGCTGGTCAATTCGCTGCACTACGCCCTGGGTGCGCCGCCGTGGGGCACGTACCTGATGGGTGTCGTCAGCCTGCTGTACGGCGTGGCGCTGATCTCCGGCGTGGTCATCCACCTGCCGCGGCTTCTGCCCGACCTCTTCGCGTTGCGCACCGGGCCCAATCTCAAGCGGTTCTGGCAGGATGCGCACAACGCCATCGGCGTACTGAGTCTGCCTTTCCATATCGTTTTCGCGGTGACCGGGGCGATGTTGTGCCTGATGGCGGTGGTCGCCGTGGCATTGAATCCGCTGATCTATCGCGGCGACCTGTTCGAGGCGATGCCGGCCGCGATGGATACCGCTCCCATGGTCGAAGCGGCCGGCGTGGCCGCGCCGCTCGGCGGGCTGGCGCTGTGGGACGCGCGCGCGCGCGAAATCGCACGCGAGCAGGGGCTGGAGGACTTCGAGCCGGTCTATCTGAAGCTGGTCAATGCCGGCGACCTCCATGCCGTGGTCGAGATCACCGGCGAGGTTCCACGCCATCTGGGTACGCTCGGGGCCGTGGCGCTGGAAGCCGATACCGGCGCGCCGCTCGCCACGCAGTTGCCCGGCCGGCGCGATGCTAATCACGCCACCTTGAGCATTGCCTACCTGCTGCACTTCGGCGAGTACGGCAATGCCGCCGTGCGCGCGCTGTACTTCCTGCTCGGCATCGGCGGGGCGTTCCTGTTCTATTCGGGCAACCTGCTGTGGATCGAATCGCGCCGCAAGCGCCGCCAGCCGGAGCAGACACGCTCGGCGATGCGCATGGCGCGAGCCACGGTGGGCGTGTGCCTGGGCCTGTGCGTGGCGGTATCGGTGGCCTTCGTGGCGGCGCAGGTGCTGGAAGCGTTCGCGCCGGAAGCCGTGTCCTCCGGCGTCAAGCGCGCCTGTTTCGCGGCCTGGGCGGCCTGCATCGCCTGGGCCGCGCTGCGACCGCCGGCGCTGGCGGCGCGCGATCTGCTGTGCGCCGCTGCGCTGGCGACAGCGCTGGTTCCGCTGGCGCACGGCGCACTGACGGGCGCGTGGTGGTGGACATCGCTCGCGGCCGGGCACATCGCCCTGTTCGCCATCGACGCGGGTGCGCTGGCGCTGGCCGCCGGCTTCGCCGTGCTGGCGCGCGCCAGCGTCCGGCGCGCGCGGCAGGGCGACCCGCACAGCGTCTGGACGGCCCGGCCGGATGTGGCGCGGCCGGTGCGTTCCTGAGCGCACGTTGCGATGGCCGGCATGCCTTCTGGTCCGGTGACGACGCCCGCGCCGGTGTACGCGACCGGCGCCGTGCGTTCCGTGCCCTGGGCGGGCGTGGCCACGGTGGCCTTCCTGGGCGTCGCCGCCGGCGTGCAGATGAGCGACCGCGGCCTGCAATCCATCCTGTCGCCGGCGATCCGGCAGACCTTCGCGGTGGGCGATGCGGTGATGGGCGCGTTGCACGGCATCGCCGGCATCCTGATCGCCAGTGCGCTGGCGATGCCGCTGGCGCGGCTGGCCGACCGGCATTCGCGCAAGACCCTGCTGCTGGCGATGATCGCCGCGTGGACGGGCCTGACCGCGCTCGGCGCGCTCGCCCCGAACTTCCCGTTGTTCTTCCTCGGTCGCGCGGCGGCGGGCATCACCGAGTTCGCGATGATCCCGATCGTCTATTCGCTGATTCCCGACCTGGTCGGCGAACGCCTGCGGGTGGCGTCGAATCTCGCGTTCGCGGCGCTGATGGCGATGGGGGCGAGCGCAGGGTTCTACCTGGGCGGCGATCTGCTGCGGCTGGTCTCCGATGCGCATTGGGACAGCGTGTTCGCGGCGCTGGCGCCTTGGCGCCGCGCCCTGCTGCTGCTGGCGCTGGCGCTGGCCGGCGTGCCGTTGCTGCTGTTCGGGGCGTTGACGCGCGATCCACCGCGCCGCGCCGCGAAGGATGGCGGAAACGGCGATGCGTCCTCGCTGCCGGCCTTCGTCCGCAGCCACCTGCGCGATGTGCTGCTGTTCGTCGGCGCGGCGGGCGGCATCGCGGTGGCGGTGCAGGCCGTGACGCCGATGATCGCGATGGCGCTGGAACGGCGCTTCTCCGTCGATCTGGACCGGATTGGCCACGCGCTGGGCCTGTTGATCCTGGCGACCAGCCTCGTCAGCCTGCCGCTGGCCTGGCTCGGCGACCGGCTTCTGCGCACGCGCCTGGGCACCCGCGCGCGGCCCGCGATCATGGGCGCAAGCGCCGCCCTTGCGATCCCCTGCGCCGCATTGCTGGCGTTCGCGCCGGACGCGCCGGCAGCGCTGTGGTCGACCGGTGCCTTCCTGCTCGCCACCTGCGTCGCCAACGCGCTGATTCCGACGATGTTGCAGGATCTGTTTCCGGACGGCCTGCGCGCCCGCGGGTTCGCCGCCTACAGTTTCCTGATCGCGGCGTTCTGCGCCGCCGGGCCGCTTCTGTCCGGCGGTCTCTCGCAATTCTTCATGGCCGACGACCTGCTGACGGCCATCGCGCTGGCGTCTGCCCCGACGCTGGCTGTCGCGGCGTGCTGTGCCCTCGTCCGCGCCATGCGCGGCACATCACCGGAAGGCTGACGATCGCCCGCAGCGGCGAACCCCGGATGTCGCAAAGCGGTGCGTCACGCCCGCGGCGCGAACGCGATCAGTGCGATGGCAAGGATCGCCAGCGCGATGCCGAGACGGTTCCAGCGGCTGGTGCGCTCGCCGAACGCCGCGACGCCCACCAGCGTGCCGAGCACCACCACGCCGATGTTCATGGTGGCGAACACCACCGCCGGGCTGTCCGGCAGGGCGCGGTGCGCGCGCACGTAGCAGACGATGTTGCCGAAGTTGAGCGCGCCCAGCACGAGGCCCGCGACGAGGTTGCGCGGAGCCAGGCGGCTGCGGCCCCGCGCGTGGCGGAAGAGCTGCACCGCGAGCATGCCGGCGAAGGCCAGCGCGAACACCAGCAGCAGCGAGGCCGCGAACGGCGTGCCGGCGCGCGCGATGGCTTTCAGCATCACGTCCACCAGCGCGAAGCCGGCCCACACCGCGAGCAGCAGCCAGGCCGCGCCGCGTGCCGGCGTGGCGACCGTTTCGGGCCGCGCCAGGATCGCCAGCACCGCCCCCAGCCCCAGCGCCAGCCCGGCCAGCTTCCACGCGCCGAGCGGCTCGCCGAACAAGGTGAACGCGGCGATCAGCGACAGCAGCAGCGAGAGCCGCTGCGCGATGTCGGTGCGCACGATGCCGGCCCGCCGCACCGCGGCGGCGAGCACGAGGAACAGGCTCGGCAACACCAGCGCCAGCACGATCAGCGCCGGCCACGGCGTGCCGGGGGCGCGCAGCGCGTCCAGCGGCGGATCGAGCATCCACAGGCACAGCACGCCCGCGGCCAGGTAGTTCCACGTCACCGCCTGGCCCACGTCGATGCCGTGGCGCGGCATCAGCTTCAGCAGCACCGAAACCAGCACGCTGAACAGCGCGGCGGCGAGGACGAAGGCCATGGCCGGGTCAGGCGTCGTCGGCGGCGGGCGCCTGGCGGTCGAGCGCCAGCATCAGCCAGGCGCGCGCCTTGTGCCAGTCGCGCGTGACGGTGCGCACGTGCACGTCGAGCAGGTCGGCGGTTTCCTGCGGGGTGTAGCCGGCGAAGTAGCGGTACAGCACCACCTGCGCCAGGCGCGGCTGCTGGCGTTCCAGTTCGTCCAGCGCCGAGTCCACTTCCAGGATGCGGGCCAGTTCCGCCGCGTCCTCGAACGGGCGCGCGTCCAGGTCTTGCTTGACCTCGCGCATGCGGCGCTGCTCGGCCAGGCGCGAGCGCGCGTGGTCGATCAGGATCTGGCGCATCGCGCGCGCCACCAGCGAGAAGAAATGCGCGCGCCCTTCCAGTCCCGGATAGTCGGCGCGGCGCAGCTTGATGTACGCCTCGTTGACCAGCGCCGTGGTGGAAAGCGTCTCGCCCGATTCCATCTGCCGCCGCTGCGCCCGCGCCAGCCGGCGCAGGTCGGCATGCACCAGCGGCATCAACGCATCCAGCGGGCTGGCTTCGCCGGCCGCGGCGAGGATCTGCGTGATGCGGCCGAGCGCGTCGTCGGTGTCGGGCAGGGCGGTCACGGTCGAGTAATGCCAGCGGCGGAGTGAAGAGTGCCGGCGGCTCCGCGCCGGCCCGGGCCATTGTGCCGGATCACTCGGGCGCGCTCCATCCGAACAGGCCCAGCGCCTTGGCGAACGCCGCATCCAGCGGCGCCGTCACGGACAGCGTTTCGCCCGTCACTGGATGCGCGAACGCGAGGCGATGCGCGTGCAGCAGCATGCGGTGCACGCCGCGCATCCGGAACGCGAGGTTGCGGCGGCCGTCGCCGTGGCTGGTGTCGCCGATCAGGTGATGGTCGATGTGCTTGAGGTGGCGGCGGATCTGGCGGAAACGGCCGGTTTCGGGGGTGCAGTCGAGCAGGGCGTAGCGCGAGGTCGGGAAACCGGCGGCCGGTTCGTCCAGTTCGCCGCGCGCCAGTGCGCGCACGCGGGTGACGGCCGGTTTCTTCTCCGGCTTGCCGGGCCCGCCGTCGAGCGGGTGGTCGATGGTGAAGGCATCGTCGCCGGGCCAGCCGCGACAGACGGCCAGGTACTGCTTTTCCACCTCGCGCGACATGAACTGGCGGCCGAGCAGGCCGGCGCCGTCGCGGTCGAAGGCCAGCAGCAGGCAGCCGCTGGTGGCGCGGTCGAGGCGATGGATCAGGTGGATGGGCCGGCCGAACTGCCCGCGCAGGCGGTCGGCGGCGAAATCGCGTTCGCCGCGCGCCAGCCTGCTGTCGTGCACCATCAGGCCGGCGGGCTTGTTGACCACGGCCAGCGCGTCGTCGCGGTACAGGACATCCAGTGAATCGGACGTGCCGGTGCTCATCCGCGCGCCGCCGTCAGCGGCAGGGCATGGCCGGCCTTCACCGCGCGCAGCACCACGCTGGAGTTGACGTTGGCGACGATGCCTTCGCGCAGCAGGTGTTCGAGCAGGAAGCCGGAGAAGCGGTCCAGATCGGCCACCGCGATGTGCAGCAGGTAGTCCATGTCGCCGGTCAGCGCGTGGCAGGAGACGACCTCGTCCCAGCCCTGCACCAGTTCGGCGAAGCGCGCCACCTGGGCCTGGTCGCGGTGTTCCAGTTGCAGCCGCACGAAGGCTTCCAGCCCCAGGCCGATGCGTTTGCGGTCCAGCCGCGCGCCGTAACCGGCGATCACGCCTTCGCGCTCCAGCCGCTGCACCCGGCGCAGGCAGGCCGAGGGCGAGAGGTTCACGCGCTCGGCCAGCTCGGCATTGGTGAGCCGGCCCTCGGTCTGGAGCAGGGCGAGCAGGGCCAGGTCGATGCGGTCGAACTGTGGAGCGGGCTTGCTCATTTCTTCGGCGTTTCCTGATTTTTTCGCACGTTGTTGCACAAATTGTCCGATACGGCGCAACAAAGCAAGCCCATTGCGTGGATTCGTCGATACATTGATGGCCCGCCCGCCTGGAGAGCCGTCATGGTTGCGCAGCGTCTGGAACATCAGGTCACCGACAAGGGATTCGTGCCGGTCTACGCCACCGGCGTGGTCGAGCAGCCGTGGCAGGACTACAGCGCCACCGACCACGATGTCTGGGCGCGGCTCTACGCGCGCCAGCACGAGGTGCTGAAGGGACGGGCCTGCGTCGAATACCTCGCGGCCTTGTCGTCCATGGAGATGGCGCCCGACCGCATCCCGCGCTTTACCGAACTCAACGAGCACCTGCGCCGCGCCACCGGCTGGCGGCTGGTGGCGGTGGAAGGGCTGCTGCCGGAGGAAACCTTCTTCGGCCATCTGGCCGCGCGCGAGTTTCCGGTCACCTGGTGGATACGCTCGCCCGAGCAACTGGACTACCTCTCCGAGCCGGACCTGTTCCACGACCTGTTCGGCCACGTGCCGCTGCTGATGAACCCGGTGTTCGCCGAATACATGCGCGCCTACGGCCTGGGCGGCCTGAAGGCGGTGAACATCGGCGGCAATGCCCTGCAATACCTGGCGCGGCTGTACTGGTACACGGTGGAGTTCGGCCTCATCCGCAGCCGCGAGGGCCTGCGCATCTACGGCTCGGGCATCCTTTCCAGTGCCGGGGAAAGCCGCTATTGCCTCGAGTCGCCCGCGCCCAACCGCATCGACTTCAACATGGAGCGGGTCATGCGCACCCGCTACCGCATCGACAGTTTCCAGCGCACCTACTTCGTCATCGACAGCTTCGAGCAGCTGTTCGAGGCCACCCGCGCGGACTTCACCCCGATCTACGCGCGCCTGGCCGAACAGGCCGACGTCGCCGCCGGCGACATCCTGCCCGGCGACGTCGTGGTGAATCGCGGCACGGGCGAGGGCTGGAGCGATGGCGCCGATGCCTAGGGCGTGACGTGCGCTCCGAAGTGCATGACACGCTTCCATCCTGCGCTATCGTTCACGTGCGCATCCGGCGCATCCATCACAGGAGAAACGCAATGGCAGGCTGGTACGAACTGAGCAAGAGCAGCGACGGGCAGTTCCGCTTCGTGCTGAAGGCGGGCAACGCCGAAACCATCCTCACCAGCGAGTTGTACACCACCCGCGCCGCCGCCGAGAACGGCATCGCTTCGGTGCAGAAGAACAGCCCCGACGATGCCCGCTACGAGCTCAAGGAAGCGAGCAACGGCAAGTTCTTCTTCAACCTCAAGGCCGCCAACCACCAGGTCATCGGCACCAGCCAGATGTACGTCTCCGAAGCCACCCGTGCCACAGGCATCGCCTCGGTGAAAGCCAATGGCTCGAGCACGACGGTCAAGGATCTGACGGCCTGATTCGGACCTCGTCCCGTCGTTCCGGCCCGCGCCGGAAC
>JBBCJS010000085.1:0-33003 GCA_037190825.1 Chiayiivirga flava | reverse complement strand
CGGCGCGCGCCCAGCCGGGGTGGTCGATGAACGGATTGCGGTTGTTCTGGAAGCTCTGGACGATCTGGTTGCGCCCCAGTTCGCGCGCGTCGGGCGCGTCGATCTGATTCCAGGCCAGCAGGTCGGTCAGGAGGCCCATGTAGTGCTTGCCGCCGCTGCCCGCGGATGTGATCAGGCTGCGCTGGTCGGTGAGTTCGAGATCGGGTTCGCCGCTCTCGCCCTTGTAGCGGATCGCCATGTACATCACCGCGCGGGCCATGTCGCCTTTGCGCGCGTCCCAGACTTCGAAGGTCCGGTCCCTCTCCACGCTCCCGACGTTGTTGAACCAGTTGGAGTCGCCGCCGCCACCGCCGCCTTGGCCATGATTGGCCGTGGTCGCGCGTTCGATGCAGGTTCCGGGGCAGTTTCCGAAGGGCTTGCTGCCCCGGTCGGAGTTGTAGCCGACGTGGGTGAGGTAGAGCATGTGGGTATCGGTGTAGGCGCCGGGCGACCCGGAGGAGAACCCGTAGGTGTTGGGCCAGGTATGTTCGCGGTTGTACGCGCCGCTGCCGCCGGTGATCTTGGTGTAGGAATCGTTCCTGTAGGCGTCCAGGATCTTCGTCGGGTCCACCGGGTCTTCGTCGGCCAGGTTCAGGATGGTCCAGGTGTTGGTGCCCGAGCCGCTGTAGGGAAACGCGGTGTGGCCCTTGATGGTTTCGTACAGCGAGCAGCGCATCTGCCCGGGCGAGGCCAGGTTGACGTTTTCGTAGTAGGCGCCGACGTTGCCGAAATCGGCCACGGTGAAGGCGATCGTGGCGCCTTCGTCCAGCAGTGCGCCTTCGAGGTCGGCGATGAAGTCGCGATGGATGCCGAAGGTGCAGGCGTCGCCCGCGACCAGTGCGGTTCCGGTGGCGACGACCCAGGTGATGCCGCCGTCGCCGCTGGATGCGGCCGGCGCGATGCCGGTCGATTCGTCGCAGGTCAGCGTGAACGCGCCGGTCGCGGCCGTCACCGGCTCGTTGAACACGGCCCGGAGGTCGCCGGCGGAGGGGAAATTGTTGGCGCCCTGGAGCGGAACGGTGGATACCAGCTCGGGCGCCTCGTTGGGCGGCGGCGCGATGGTGCCGAACGCAATGGTGCCCGGATCGTCCAGTTCGTAGCCTTCGCTGCCCTGATCCACGATCAGCGTGGTGTCCAGGGTCAGCTCGCAGTCGTCGTCGGCCTCGAACGGCGTGTCCGGCGTCAGGTAGTAGACCGTCGGGCCGCCGCTGACGGTGGTGTGGGACGGGTTGTAGTAGCCGGATGCATCGCACTGGATCTCGAACCAGACGCCATCCACGTCGACGGGCTCGGAGAAGGTGAGGATCAGGCTGGCGTTGGCCGGGAAATCGTCGTCGCCGTTGCGCGGGAAGCTGTCGGCCAGGTAGGGCGGGATGTCGACCGGAGTGCCGAAGACGATGTCGTCGATGGCGAGGGCGTCGTCGACGCCGCCATCGTTGATGTCGCTCCAGCGGATCCACAGCGAAGCGCCCGGCGCGAGGTTGATGCCTTGCAGCGTGGCGCTGACCTGGGCGCGGTTGGCGGCGGCATTGCCATCGAGCCTGGTGCCTTCCGTGCCGGCGGTCACCGGCGCCACGGCGTTGAGCCCGGTGAAGGGGGTCCATGTTCCCGACGTCAGCGAGGTCGCGTTGGCGCTGTAGGCGAACGTCAGGACATCGGCGCCGCCCGGCGTGCCCAGGCGCCATTGTTCGACGAAGAACGAGATGTCCAGGTCGATGAGTGCCGCGCCGCTGTCGTTGCGCAACTGGGCGCCGATGGTCGAGGTCAGGCTGCCCGATGCCAGGACGCCGAGGGCGCGATCGCCGCTGCCTTGGGTGCCGTAGCTGAAGGTGTTGCCGGATTGGCTGCTGCCATCGTCGACCAGGTAGGTGTCGTTGGCGTTGGTCCCGGACTCCACGAAATACCATCCGGCCGGCAGTGCCGAGCCGAGGGTGTTGTGGGCGTTGGCCAGCGTGTCGAAATCCTCGCTCGCGCCCGCCCCCGGCCCCGCGAGCGCAACCACGCCGCTTCCCATCTGCTGCGCCACCGCCGCCACCGGCAGGCACAGTGCCAACACGGCCAGCAGGCCGCGCATCCTGTTTCCGTTCATCGCTTCGTTCCGTCCCTATCTGTCTGTTCTTGCGGCCGTCTGCGGCCCGTTGCCTGGCCCGCATCGGTGCGGGCGACGAGATGGCCGGAGTGTTCCCCGACGATCCGACCATCGCCGATCATAGCCGCTGGATGCGACAGGCACATGTCCCCGGCACGCCACGCCGTGCCGTACGGGGGGAACCGTATACTCACGCCGATGGGTGGACTCTGGAGACAAGCCGTGTCGCTGGTTCGACGGGGCATGACGTGGCTGGCGCAGGTGCCGGTGGTCGATCCGCTGGATCGGCGCAATGCGCCGGGCTTGCAGATCCTTTTGATGTGCGCGGTGGCGCTGGGGCTGTCGTCGGCGGTGTCCTCGTGGACGGAATCGGGGCGCTTCACCCTGGCGCTGGGCGTTTCCCTGGCCGGCACGGTGGGCGTGTGCTTCTGTTTCTGGCTGGTGCGCCGCGGCCAGGTGCGCACGGCGGTGGCGCTGGTGTTCGCCGGCTTGCTCGCGCTGATCGTGCTGAGCTACCAGGTCTACGGCCTGCGCATGCACGCCGGGTTCCAGGTGGCGCACCTGCTGCCGCTGCTGCTGGGCGGGTTGCTGCTCGGGCGCGCGGCGCTGTGGTGGGGCCTGGTGGTGCTGTTCGGCGCGCTGCTGCTGGGCGCCAGCGTGGATATCTCGCGCGCGGCGCAGGTGGGGCTGGTGCGCGGCGAAGTGCGTTCCACCCTGATGCTCTCCGGATTGACCTTCATTGTGGCTACGGTGATGCTGGACCGGCTGATCTCCGCTTCCCGCCGGGCCATGCGGCGCAGCGAGGAACTGGGCCTGGCCTACCGCAAGCTCGCCAGCGAGATGGCGGAGAAAGAGCGTACCCAGGCGCAGTTGCTGCAATCGCAGAAGCTCGACGTGCTGGGCCGGCTGGCCGGCGGCATCGCGCACGATTTCAACAACATCCTCGGCGTGATCCTGGGCTATGTCGGCATCGCGCGCTCGACCGACGGCTACGACGGCGCGCCGATCGGCGGCATCGAGAACGCCGCGCGGCGCGGCGCGATGATGACGCGGCGCCTGCTGGGGCTGGGGCACAACCGCATGCGGCAGGTGGAGGAGTTCGACGCCTGCGTCGCCGTGCGCCGCGCGATGAGCCTGATCGAGCCGCTGTTCCGGGGGCGCGTGGCCATCGAACTGGACCTGCCGGCGCGGCCGATGCCGGTGCGGCTGGATCGGGACGAGTTCGAACTGGCCCTGCTCAACCTGGCCACCAACGCGCGCGATGCGATGCCCGACGGCGGCACCTTCCGCCTCGCCGTGGACGACGCCGAGGGCATGGTGCGCATCGTGGCGGCCGATACCGGCTGCGGCATGACGCCGGAGGTCGCGGCGCGGATATTCGAGCCGTTCTTCACCACCAAGCCGCACGACCGGGGCACCGGCATCGGCATGGCAGTGGTGTGGCGGCTGATCGACGACGCGCAGGGGCGGATTTCCGTGGACAGCACGCCGGGGCAGGGCACGCGCATGACCCTGCTGTTGCCGCGTGCGCGGATGGCCGAGGAAGCGCCCCGCCACGATCTGACCGGCGTGCGCGTGCTGCTCGTGGACGACGATCCGCAGCTTCGCCCCCTGCTGGCCGGGGCGCTCGGCGCCGCGGGCTGCCTGGTGACATCGGCCGAAGACGGCGAACAGGCCATGCGCGCGCTCGAAGGCATGGGCGCGCCACAGGTATTCGTCTCCGATTACCGCCTGCCCGATACCGACGGCATCCTGCTGCTGCATCGTCTCGCCGCGCGCTGGCCGCAGGCTGTCCGGATCCTCATCACCTCGCACCGCACCGACGACATGCCGCTGTTGGACGAGCGCGACACCGCGCTGCTGTCCAAGCCGTTCGCGCCGGAACAGTTGCTCGAACTGATGGGCCAGCGCCTGGGCGCTTGACGCACCGCGCATTGGTGCCGGTGCGCCCTGCCGCTATGCTTTCCGGCCCCTTCCGCACGGAGCGCGACATGCACGCCGCCATCCTTCTCCAAGGCCGCGCCACGCAGGTGCGGCCATGAACGCGCCGGCCCGCAAGGTGTGCCTGATCGGCGCGCCCACCGACATCGGCGCCGGGCATCGCGGCGCATCGATGGGGCCCGAAGCCCTGCGCGTGGCCGGCATCGCGCAGGCGCTGCGCGGGCGCGGCCTGGACGTGAGCGACCTGGGCAACCTCGCCGGCCCGTTCAATCCCTGGCTCGGGCCGGTGGACGGCTACCGCCACCTGGACGAGGTGGTGGCCTGGAACCGCGCGGTGATGGATGCCGTCGGGCAGGCGCTGGACGCCGGACGATTGCCGATCCTGCTGGGCGGCGACCACTGCCTGGCGCTGGGTTCGATCACTGCCGTGGCGCGCCATTGCCGTCGCGCCGGCAAGACGCTGCGGGTGCTGTGGCTGGATGCGCACGCGGACTTCAACACCAGCCAGATCACGCCCAGCGGCAACATCCACGGCATGCCGGTGGCCTGCCTGTGCGGCATCGGGCCGCAGGCGCTCACCCACCTTTCCGGCGAATCGCCGATGCTGCGCCCGGAGGAGATCCGCCAGATCGGCATCCGCTCGGTGGACGAAGGCGAGCGCCGCCTCGTGCGCGAGATGGGGCTGGACATCTACGACATGCGCACCATCGACGAGATCGGCATGCGCCAGGTGATGACGCAGGCGCTCTACGGGCTGGACGAGAACACCCACCTGCACGTGAGCTTCGACGTGGATTTCCTCGACCCGTCCATCGCGCCCGGCGTCGGCACCACGGTGGCGGGCGGCCCCAACTACCGCGAGGCGCAACTGGTGATGGAGATGATCGCCGACAGCGGCGCGATGGCCTCGCTGGACATCGTCGAACTCAATCCCGCCTTCGACGTGCGCAACGCGACCGCGCAACTGGCGGTGGACCTGGTCGAAAGCCTGTTCGGCAAGTCCACCCTGATGAGATGAACGCCTGCCGTCGCGGCGCTTGCGGCGATGGCAAGGTGCGGCGTTAGAATCCCCCCGCTGTCCCCAACGATGGAGTGGAGCTTATGAAGCGTGACCTTTCGTTGCTTTTCCTCGCGGTGATCGCCGCATTGGTGCTGGGCGGCTGCAACACCGTCCAGGGCGCCGGCAAGGACATCCAGAAGGCCGGCGAGAAGATCGAGGACGTCGGCAAGAAGTAAGTCCCCGGTCAAGGGCGCGGAACGTGCGTCCTGCATGAAGACAGCCCCTGTCGGCCGCGCGCGGGCAGGGGCTTTCCTGTATCCGATCATTGCGGACAACCTGATGGCCAAGGCGGCAACCGGGAGTTGGATGGGAGCGGTGAAGCCGCGCACCCTTGTCGCGGTCGTCGTGGCGGCGCTGCTGATATGGTCGTTCTGGCGCAGCGGCGCCTGGCTGCAACTGTGCGCCGGCCTGGCGATGTTCCTGTTCGGCATGCAGTTGCTGGAGGAAGGACTGCGGCAACTGGCCGGCGGCCGGCTGGAACGCTGGCTGGCGCGCAGCACCGGCACGCCGCTGCGTGGGCTGGCGTTCGGCATCGGCGGCACCATGCTGTTGCAGTCGAGCACGCTGGTGTCGCTGCTCACCATCGCCTTCGTCAGCACCGGGCTGGTGCACCTGGCCGGCGGCATCGCCATCGTCTTCGGCACCAACCTCGGCGCCACCAGCGGCATCTGGCTGCTGGCCCTGGCCGGGCAGGATTTCAGCCTCTCGGCGCTGGCCTTGCCGCTGCTGGTGTTCGGCGTGCTGGTGGGTTTCCTCGGCGAGAAGAGCAAGGCCGCCGGGCGCGTGGTGCTGGGCGTGGCCTTCATCTTCCTGGGCATCGACCAGCTCAAGGATGGCTTCGCCGGATTCGGCGGCGACCTGGACCTGGCGTCCGTGCGCATCGACGGCGTGGCCGGCACCCTGCTGTTCGCCGGCATCGGCATGGCCGTGACGGTGGTGCTGCAATCCAGCCATGCCACCTTGATCCTCACCCTCACCGCGCTCGCCGCCGGGCACCTGGGGCTGGCGCAGGCGCTGGCCGTGGCCGTGGGCGCGAACGTGGGCAGCAGCGTGAGCACCGGCTTCGTCGGCATGCTCGGCGGCAACCGCAGCGGCCAGCGCCTGGCGCTGGCGCACATGATCTTCAACGGTGCGACGGCGCTGCTGGCGCTGGCGCTGCTCGTGCCGCTGACCTGGATGGTGCGCGCCATCGCCGATGTCGCCGGCTTCGGCGACAACAGCCTGCTGCAACTGGCGCTGTTCCACACCATGTTCAACGCCACCGGCGTGGTGCTGTTCTGGCCCTGGCAGGCGCAGCTCGCGCGGACGCTGACACGCTGGCTCCCCGATCCTGTGGAGCCTGCCGTGCTGCTGTCCGAACCGGCTGCCGCGCCCGAGCGCGTGAAGGCGCGCCATCTCACCGCGCAGGCGCTCGAATCGGTGGATGCCGCCGCCGCCGCCATCGTCTGCGAATTGCGCCACCTGGGCAGGCTGTGCGTCGAGGTGATCTGCCGCGCCCTGCTCCTGCCGGTGGAGCGGCTCGCGCAGCCGCAGGCCGACGCGCTCGCGCTGGCGCCCGCGCCGGATGCGCCCGACGAGGATGCCGAGGCGCTGTACCAGCATCACGTCAAGGGCGTGTACGCCGAGTTGCTGAGCTTCATGGGGCAGTGGGACGAGCCGCTGGACGAGGCGCACCAGCGGTTCTGGACGCAGAGCCAGTTCGTCGCGCTGCATCTGGTGAACGCGGTGAAGGACGCCAAGCACCTGCAGAAGAACCTGCGCCGCAGCCTGCGCGAATCCGATTCGCCGGCGCGCGAGGCGTATCTCGTGCTGTGGCGTCACCTGTTCTCCCGGCTGCATGGCCTGTACGCGCTCGTCGATGCGCCGCCGGACGTGGTGCATGCGCGCCTGCTGGCGCTGGGCGAGGAGGCGGTGCAGTTCCAGGCCAGCTTCCGCCAGCGCCTGTTCGCGATGGTGCGGCGCGGCGAACTGGACGGCCTGCGCATGGGGTCGCTGATGAACGACCTGGGCTATGTCGACCGCATTTTCCACAACCTGAGCGAGGCGATGGCGCGCGCCGGCGAGCCGTCCTCGCTGCGCGAACTGCGGCGCCTGGCCGGCGATCCCGCGGCGGAAGACGAGGCCGCCGAAACGGCACCTGAGAATGCGAAATGAAACGGTTCGCATCCGGCCGCGGTTTTTCCGGCTTGGGCATACTGCCGGCGATCTCACCGCGGAACCACACCGATGAAAGGCCATCCTGAAGTCGTCGATTACCTCGTCTTCCTGCTGCGCGGCGAACTGGCCGCGCGCGACCAGTACTTCGTCCATTCGCGCCGCTACGAGGACCTGGGCCTGAACGCCCTGCACGCCCGCCTGCACCATGAAATGGAAGAGGAAACCCAGCACGCCGACGCCCTGCTGCGCCGCATCCTGTTCCTGGAAGGCACTCCGGACATGCGCCCGGAAGCCTTCGAGCCGGGCGCGAGCGTGGAGGAGATGCTGCAAAAGGACCTGGACACCGAATATGCCGTGCGCAGGCGTCTGGCCGATGGCGTCGCCCTGTGCGAGCGCCATGGCGACTACGCCAGCCGCGACATCCTCGTCGCCCAGCTCAAGGACACCGAGGAAGACCACGCCTACTGGCTGGAAAAGCAGTTGCGCCTGATCAGGATGCTCGGCCTGCCGCTGTACCAGCAGGCCCAGATGAAGGGCGACGCGGCCTGAAACGGTCGCCTGCAAGCAGGCTCCTACAGTGTCGATTCCCTGTAGGAGCGGGCCTGCCCGCGACCGTGCGCCCTAAAGCGCGAACACCTGATCCTGCAACGGCACGCACGCGCGCCAGCCCAGTTCGCGGTCGATGCGCTCGCGCAGCGCCTCGGCGGCCTCCGGCTCGCCGTGCACGATGAACACCCGCCGCGGCTTGCGGCGGAAACCCGAGAGCCAGCGCATCAGCTCGTCGCTGTCCGCGTGTGCCGAAAGCGCCGGCAGGTCCGTCACCTCGGCGTTCACCGGCACCCAGTGGCCGTGGATCTTCACCTCGCGCGCCCCGTCGAGCAGCTTGCGCCCGCGCGTGCCGGCGGCCTGGAAGCCGGAGAACAGCAGCGTGTTGCGATGGTCCGGTGCGAACGCGGCGATGTGGTGCAGCACGCGTCCGCCGACCGCCATGCCGCTGGCCGAGATGATGACCTTCGGATAATGGTTGGCCGACAGCGCCTTGGATTCCTCCACGTCGCGCACGTAGGTCACCGCCTCGCAGGCGGCCTCGTAGTCGCGCGCATCGAGCCTGTGCTCGTCCGGGTAGGCGTGCAACAGCTCGCTGGCGCTGGTCGCCATCGGGCTGTCCAGGTACACCGGCACGTTGCGCAGCCCGCCGCGCTCGCGCAGCAGCCACAGGTCGTAGATCAGCGATTGCGCGCGCCCCACCGCGAACGCCGGAATCACCACCGTGCCGCCGCGCTGCGCGGTGCGCCCGATGATCGCGCCCAGCGCCTTCACCGGGTCGATGCGCTCGTGCAGGCGATTGCCATAGGTGGATTCGATCACGACGTAGTCGGCCTCCGGCACCGCTTCGGGATCGTGCATCACCGCATCGTCGTAGCGCCCCAGGTCGCCGGAGAACACGATGCGCTGCCCGCCGAAGTCGACCTGCGCGCTCGCCGCGCCCAGGATGTGCCCGGCGCGGCGCAGCAGCAGCGTTGCACCGCCCGGCAACGTGGTCTCCCGATGCAGCGGCACATCCACGAAACGCTCCATCGCGCGCTCGGCATCCGCCACCCGGTACAGCGGCAGCGCCGGAGTGTGTTTCGAGAAACCCTTGCGATTGGCGAACTCGGCATCCTTCTCCTGGATCCACGCGCTGTCGAGCAGGATCAGCCGCGCCACGTCGCGCGTGGCCGCCGTCGCGTACACCTTGCCCCGGAACCCATCGGCCACCAGCCGTGGCAGATAGCCGCAGTGATCCAGGTGCGCATGCGTCAGCACCACCGCATCGACATCGCGCGCCGCCACAGGCAACCGTTCCCAGTTCAGCTCGCGCAGGTTCTTCATGCCCTGGAACAGGCCGCAATCCACCAGGATGCGGGTATCGCCGAAGGTCAGCAGATGCTTGGAGCCGGTGACGGTGCCGGCACCGCCGAGGGAGGTGAGGGTCAGCATCAGGACAAACTCCATTGGGAGGACAGGGCTTCCGCTTGCTGCAACACCGTCCGCACCGCCGCATCCTGTAAATCGGGCGGATAGCCGTACTTGCGCAGGATGCGTTTCACCAGTACGCGCAACCGCGCACGCGCCGATTCGCGATGCGCCCAGTCCACGGAAACGTTCTTGCGCAGGTTCACCAGCAGTTCGTGTGCGATGACGCGCAGCTTCTCGTCGCCCATCACCTGCACGGCCGATTCGTTCTCGGCCAGCGCCATGTAGAACGCGATCTCTTCTTCGGACAATCCCTGTTCCTCGCCCCGCTCACGCGCGGCGCGGATATCCTTGGCGACGCCGAGCAGCGTCTGCAGCACCTCCACGGCGGTGATGGCGTTGGCGTGATAGCGCGCGATGGCTTCCTCCAGCCGTTCACTGAAGGCACGTGCCTGCACGAGGTTGGTCCGGGCACGCGCGCGGATACTGTCGGTGAGCAGCTTGCGCAGCGCTTCCAGCGCCAGGTTCTTGTGTTCCATCTGCTGGATTTCTGCCAGAAATTCCTCTGAGAGGATGGAGATGTCCGGCGATGTGATACCCGCCGCCGCAAGAATGTCCACGATCTCGGTGGAAACCACGGCCCGGCTCACGATCTGCTGGATCGCAAGCTCCCGATCCTTCTTCGTCGTGCTGATGACAGCCCCGGTTTTCACCAGCGCCACGCGAATGGCCTGGAAGAAACCCACTTCCTCGCGTACCGCCCGCGCTTCCTCGGAACTTGCCGCCAGGGCGAACGCCTTGGACAAGGCCAGCACCGCATCGCCAAAACGTCGCCGCGCCCGCTTCTGCGCCTCCGGCGACTTTTCCGCCGCTGCCCATTGCTGCTGCTTGGCGAGAATCCACTCGATGGCCCGGGCCATCATCTTCAGCCGCTCCCCCGGCGAGGCATCCAGCGCGCTGTGGTAATCGAAGCCGTGGAACATCGCGCGCACCACCTCGATCTTTTCCAGCAGCACCGCCACGGCTTCGGCCATGTCGATGCCGGTCTTGTCCTGATCGGGCTTGGAATACTGCGCCAGCGCGGATTTCAGGTTCTGCGCGATGCCGATGTAATCCACGATCAGCCCGCCGGGCTTGTCGCGAAACACTCGGTTCACCCGCGCGATGGCCTGCATCAGCCCGTGTCCGCGCATCGGCTTGTCGATGTACATGGTGTGCATGCTCGGCGCATCGAAACCTGTCAGCCACATGTCGCGCACGATCACCATGCGCAACGGGTCTTTCGCATCGCGCGCACGCTTGGCGAGCAGATCACGCCGCGCCTTGTTGCCGATGTGCTGCTGCCATTCGGGCGGATCCGAAGCCGAACCCGTCATCACGATCTTGATGACGCCAGCCTTGTCATCCGCGCTGTGCCAATCCGGGCGCAGCTTGATGATTTCGTCGTACAAGGCCACGCAGATGCGCCGACTCATGCACACCATCATCGCCTTGCCATCCATGCCCGCCACCCGGCGCTCGAAATGATCCACCAGATCGGCCGCGATCAGCGCCAGCCGCTTCGGGCTGCCCACCAGCCTTTCGACCGTGCTCCACTTCTGCTTGGTGCGTTCGGCGCTGGGTTCGTCCTCGTCCTCCAACAGCTCTTCCACTTCCGGGTCGATAAGCGGCTTCTCGTTTTCGTCCAGTTCGATGCGGGCTAGGCGCGATTCGTAAAAGATCGGTACCGTCGCACCATCTTCCACCGCACGGCTGATGTCGTAAATGTCGATGTAATTGCCGAACACCGCCGGCGTGTTCACGTCCGTCGCCTCGATTGGCGTACCGGTAAAGCCGATGAAGGAGGCATTGGGCAGCGCATCGCGCAGGTACTTGGCGAAGCCATAGGCGATCTCGCCCGTCTTGGCCGCCACCTTGGCCTTGAAGCCGTACTGGCTGCGGTGCGCTTCGTCCGCGATCACCACCACATTGCTGCGCTCGGTCAACATTGGGAAATCCGATTCCCCCAGCTGCGGCGCGAACTTCTGCAAGGTGGTGAAGATCACCCCGCCCGAGGCGCGGTTGAGCAGCGTGCGCAGATGCTCGCGCCCCTCTGCCTGCACCGGCGTCTGCCGGATCAGGTCGCGGCACATCAAGAACGTGCCGAAAAGCTGATCGTCCAGATCGTTGCGATCCGTCAGCACCACCAGCGTCGGGTTCGCCATGCGCGGCTCGGCCACCAGCATGCCGGCATAGAACGCCATCAGCAGGCTCTTGCCCGAACCCTGCGTGTGCCAGATCACGCCTGCCTTCTGATCGCCCACCGGCTGATTGGCAACGCTTGGCAGGCCAAACGCCGCAGGGTCTTCCGCCACGCCGCTGAAACTGGCCCGCAGCGTGGACACCATCGCCTTCTTCACGGCGTGGTACTGGTGATAACCGGCGATGATCTTCGCTAGCCCAGTCCCCATCTCACTGAACACCGTGAAGTGCCTCAGCAGGTCAAGGAAGCGCCCCTGCTCGAACACGCCTTCTACCAGCGTCGCCATTTCCGGTGTGTTCTTAGGCTCCACTACCCGGCCATCGGTGGTGCGCCAGGGCATGAAGCGTTCCTCATTGGCCGAAAGCGAACCCACTCGTGCCATCAGGCCATCGGAAGTCACCAGCAAGGCATTGCTGCGAAACAGCGCCGGAATCTGCTTCTTATACGTCTGCAACTGGTTGTACGCGCTTGTCAGCGTCGCGTTCTCGCCGCCCGGCGCCTTCAGTTCCACCACCGCCAGCGGCAGGCCGTTGACGAACAGCACCACATCCGGCCGACGCTTCACTTGCCCGGCCACCAGCACGAACTGTTGTACGGCCAGCCAATCGTTGTTGGCAGGCATCTCGAAATCGATCAGCCGCACCTTGCCCGCCGTGAGCGAGCCATCCTGCGCGTGGTATTCCACATCCGCGCCTTCCACCAGCAGGCGATGGATGCGGCGGTTTTCTTCCAGCAGGTCCGGCAGTTCCGATTGCGTGAGCCGACGCACCGCCTCGGTCTGCACCTCCGGCGGCAGCGTGGGATTGAGCCGTGCCACCGCCGCGACGAGACGCGCTTCCAGCACCGCCTCGTCATAGGCCGTGCGTTCCGGCTGCTTGCCATCCGGCCCGATCAGCTCATCGGAAGTGCAGGCGTAGCCCAGTTCGCGCAACTGATCCAGCAGGGCTTGTTCGACGTGGGCTTCGGAGAGAAATGCCATCAGTGCAGTACCTCGGGTTCAGGCGTCTCGTCGGAGAACAACCTCACGTAGGGACCGTAGCGGAAGCGACGATTGCGCGCGTAGCCGGTGATTTCTTCCAGAATCCCCAGCCCCACCATACGGCGCACCAAGGTATTGGCGGCCGCATGGGTGGTGCCGGTCAACTGCTGCACATCCGGTACGGAGAGGATGGGGCGGTCGAACAACTTTTCCAGTACGCGATGGCCGTTGCCCGCCGCGCGTCCCAAGTGTTCAGTGATGGCATTGCGGTGTTCTTCGCGCAGCAACTGGATGCTCCGCGCGGTGTTCGTCGCTTCGCCCGCCACTTCAATCACCCCACGCAGGAAAAACACCAGCCACGGCTCCCATTCGCCCCGGTCGCGCACCGCTTGCAAGTGATCGTAGTACTGCTGCCTGTGCTGCTTGAAATAGTGCGACAGGTACAGAACCGGCTTGTGCAGCACGCCGCACTCGGTCAGCAGGAAGGTAATCAACAGACGCCCGACGCGGCCGTTGCCGTCCAGAAAAGGATGGATGGTTTCGAACTGCACATGCGCCAGCGCGATCTTCACCAGCGGCGGTACGCCATGGTCTTCGTGCAGGAATCTTTCCCATTCGCCCAGCGTGCGCGGCACCTCGTGCGGCGGCGGCGGAACGAAGGTGGCGGTGTTGAGCGTGCAGCCTGCCGGGCCGATCCAGTTCTGGCTCTGGCGCAGTTCCCCCGGATGCAGGCGACTGCCACGCACACCCTGCATCAGTTGGGCATGTATCTCGCGCACAAGCCGTACCGAAACCGGCAGTTCATGCAGGCGCTCCAGCCCATGCTTCATGGCGCGCACGTAGTTGATGACTTCCTCGACATCGTGCGGCCGGCTTTCGTCGTACAACGCCGCTTCCGCCGCCAGCAGGTCTTGCAGCGAGCTTTGCGTGCCCTCGATCTGACTGGACAGCACCGCCTCTTTGCGGACGTACATCAGGATGAACAGGTCCGGGTTGGGCAGAGTCAGCACCGAGCCATCCAGCCGCCCGAGGGCACGATCCGCCTGGGAGAGCAGGCCGGTGAGTTCGGCATCCAGAGAGAGCGGGGGCCGAGGCGGCAAAGGCGCGGGAATGAAGGCGCGATAGCCCGTGGGCTGGCGGACGTACTGGCCAGCGCGGAGGATGGGGTCGGGCGGGGTCATGTGATAGCCGGCCTTTGATATGGGCATGGAATCGCTCCATGTGATAGGCAGACTATCATATGATCAGATTTTAGCGCTGTGTGGTAGCGAGACTTGCTTATAGCTTGAATTTTGGAATGAAGCGCTTGATCAAGGCATCGGTCGCTGTCCCAGCTCGCGCAATTGATCCAGCAGGGCTTGTTCGAGCTGGGCTTCGGGGAGAGTCCCGGACTTGTCATGTGGGCAATGCCCTTGATCCGTGCTTCATGGCCGGTAATCCGGCCTTGCACGGCGCGCATACCGTAATGAAATGCCAACGCTGCTTAAGACGGTCTACAACTTGCTGATCTGGAACGTATTTCATGAGAAAACCCTGTTAAGCATAGTTTTCTATGCTTAACTCTGGCACGCCGGATGGGCCGGACTCACCGGAAGTCCCGGTGGAACTTTTCGGCCATTACCTCGGCCCACTGCATCCGTTTCTCATGGCTTAGTCATTTCTTGGCGGTGCTTGCCCCAACCTTGTTGGTAAGAATGTCGAACCAGTGGACTGGTGGTGCGTCGTCTGCTGCTGTCACCGATGACGGGCGAAACAGTGAGTGCAGGATCAAGATGCGGTCATTGTCGTTGATGAGGGACTTTCCTGCGGTGTCGTCATGCATCAGTGCGAGGAAGGTTTTGACCATCGTTTCACGCTCGCGTGCATCCCTCATCATTTGCAGGTTTTCAGACAGCAGGCGGCTGAGCATCTTCAATACCCAAATGACCGCAAAGGCAGGGATTGCAATTGGGATCAGGGTCAAGATAGGAGAAATGTCCTTGTTCCCTGCAACTTCAAGCAGGTGAGGCATGGCCCAGTGTGCAAATGCGCAAATGGATGCGCCCAAGGTAACGGTAAAGGCTCCGGCAAAGGAAATCGCGGCATTTCGATGGTTTTTGGCGCGAGTGTTCCAGTATTGGGTAGGGGCGGCCAATGCCAGCTGTTCATCGTAGACTTTCTTGAGCTTCTCCCAATCGGAGGCGACGCTGTCTTTGATTCCTTGCCACTGATCAAGCCGGGCTTCGTGCTCTGTGGCTTCATCGTCTCGTTGAGTTGCAATGGCTGCATTTTGGTCATCCAGTGCTTTGCGGATGGAATCCAATGTTGATTGCGACTCATCCTTCAGCGCTGCCAGCTCCTTGCGCTGAGGTTGAAGCCAATCCCTGGAGCCTTTCGAGCGTGCGGCATTGATAGCCAGCTTGATGATTTGATTGAAGCCAATCCCGAACTGACCAAGCTGGCCTAGTGTATTGGTTGAGTCCTTACGGAGCGTTACCAGAAGAATTGCACCCAGATCGGGGCTGGTCCTGGCGAGATCGAAAATTGCCGGATAAAGTTCATGGCCGGAGGTGATATAAATGCCATTCGATACGTTTGAAAAACTGTTCCGGATCGAATCGTTGATTGATTTCGCCTCGCCTTCTTGCTTGAGCTTGATTTTCTGATCGAACTGATTGGAATTTTCAATGACATGGTTGAAGAAGCTGATGTGCTGGTCCCAAATGCTGCGCAGGTTGCTGTTGCCTATCCGCTTTGCATCTATACCCTGATACGGTGCTAGTTCTGCATTGGCCCAGCGCAGCAAGTCTTTGGTGGTGTTGAACCGCAACTCCTTGCCGTTATCTGGAAGCGAAACGGAAAATTCATTAACGAGCTTGGTCATGCTGCTTCTCCGATGCGTAATTTTCCAGAAACCAATCGCGGCAGAAGCGTGTCGCGTAAACGGGTGAGGATTTGGGCTTGCTTGGCTAGCTCGCTCTGCATAGTGTCCCATGGGTAGACAAGTTCGGAGTAGCGCCGGGCAATATCTTCTGGTGGAAGAGCAATGCGGTGTGACTTGAGAATGCCAAGATTGATATTTTGCTGTGCTGCGCCGACAGCGATGCTTTGCAGCTTTTCGCGGGCCTGAATCAATGTCCTTCGAAGGAATGGCAGGCCAATGGAGTCCTTGGCTATCAATCCCGCAGCCGCTTGGTTCGAGGTGCCGGGCGATGAAAGTATACCCAGCCGACCTACGGTGGGTGAGGCGTATAGTGCAAATAGGATTGTTCCACTCGGCCAGAGCTTGCATGAGGAATTACGTAGCGCGGCTTCGGTTATCTTTTCCTCTGAATCGAGTAATGGCCCGTCTTGTAGCTCGCCAGTCTTGAACCAAGGTATCGTTCCACGATCCCAGAACTCAGGGTTTTTGCGTGCAGGTGTGCCGCCGCTGGTGATTGATGCGCATAGGTCCTCAATGGAACCAATCCGCCAACCCTTCGGGATCAGGCCCAGTTCTGATTCCTGTATGTCTTCGGCGGGGATGCCGTCGAAGTCCACGAACCAGGACTTGAACAGGGCGCGGGCCATGGCTTCCAGCGTCTGGTTCATGCGGCGGTTGAGTTCGATCTTGTCGTCCAGTGTGCCGAGGATGTGGGCGATGGCGCGTTGTTCTTTTAATGGCGGGAGCGGCAACTCCACTCGTTTCAGATCACGCAAGTTGATGACCGATTGGACTGAGCCGAGAGAACGGGCACCAAGTGATTGCTTTCCAAGCGGTGATCTCAAGTAGTACTGGACATACCTTGGGTCAACATCATTGCGCAAACTGATTAATCCCACTTGACGTGCAATATTTGCTCCTTTCAATGAGACGGGCGCAATGGCGACCTCCCCCGGATTTCCAACTAGGGAAACCAACAGCTCGCCACCTTGAAGGAGGGTTCGCCTATATTGCTCGGAAACAGATTTCGTAATAGTGCGAAGCTGCTCCGTTGCTATACGTCCGTTGCTGATGTCTCCGCCACGAACAAATATGACGCCGTTCGGATCTTCGTCTCCTGGCTTCACAACACCGTATGTAATTGGCCGCTCCGGCAGCGTGAGCGCATCCAGCGAAACGATGGGCCACTCACCGGCCATACCCAAGCCCTCTCAAGTTGGCCTCAATCGCAGCATCCAGCCTCGCCGCTTCCGCCTGCTGCTCGCGCCATAGCGCGACAAGGCGCAGCATCTTTTCCTCGAAGGGTTCGCCATCGTCGTCCTGTTCGGCTGCGCCTACGTAGCGGCCGGGTGTGAGGACGTGGCCGTGTTTGCGGATTTCTTCGAGGGTGGCGGCTTTGCAGAAGCCGGGGGTGTCCTGATACGTCAAAGGCGCTGGGTTCCCGCCTTCGCGGGAATGACGATCAGCGACCTCGCCGCGCCAGAGGTGGTAGGTGTCGGCGATGCGGTGGATATCTTCGTCGGTGAGTTCGCGGCGGGTGCGGTCCACCATGTGGCCCATGTTGCGGGCGTCGATGAAGAGGACTTCGTTGCGGCGGTCGCGGAAAGTCACTGGGCTCCCGCCTGCGCGGGAGCGACGGGCGGAGCGATCGCGCGCCAGAATCCACAGGCAGGCGGGAATCTGGGTGGAGTAGAACAACTGGCCGGGCAGGGCGACCATGCAATCGACCACGCCGGCTTCGATCATGGCGCGGCGGATGTCGCCTTCGCCGCTTTGCTGGCTGCTCATGGAGCCGTTGGCGAGCACCACGCCGGCAAAGCCGTGGGGGCTAAGGTGGTGGACGATGTGTTGCAGCCATGCGTAGTTGGCATTGCCCACGGGTGGCGGGCCGAATTGCCAGCGCGCGTCTTCGCGCAGGCGGTCGCCGCCCCAGTCGGAGATGTTGAAGGGCGGGTTGGCGAGGATGAAGTCGGCCTTGAGGTCGCGCAGTTCGTCCTTGTGGAAGCTGCCTTCGTTGTTCCAGCGGATGTCGCTGTCGATGCCTCGCACGGCGAGGTTCATCTTGCACAGGCGCCAGGTGGTGTAGTTGCTTTCCTGGCCGTAGATGGCGATGTCGCCGATGCGTCCGCCGTGTTCGGAGACGAACTTTTCGCTCTGCACGAACATGCCGCCGGAGCCGCAGCACGGGTCGTAGACGCGGCCTGTGTAGGGTTCGAGCATTTCCACGAGGGTGCGGACGACGGAGCGCGGGGTGTAGAACTCGCCGCCGCGTTTGCCTTCGGCACCGGCGAACTGGCCGAGGAAGTATTCGTAGACGCGGCCAAGGACATCGAATGAACGGGCGTTGGTGCGAGACCCGACCCTTACCTCCGATCCCTCTCCCGCGGGGAGAGGGGAGTGCAAGGCGATGCCGGAGATGAGGTCGATGAGTTCGCCGACCATCACCTTGTTGAGGGCGGGGCGGGCGTAGTCCTTGGGCAGCACGCCTTTGAGCGATTCGTTTTCCTTCTCGATGGCGCGCATGGCGTCGTCGATGAGGGTGCCGATGGTGGGCTGTTTGGCGTTGGCCTGAAGGTGCGACCAGCGGGCCTTCTGCGGCACCCAGAAGATGTTGTCGGCGAGGTATTCGTCCTGGTCTTCGGCGGCTTGCGGGTCTTCGGCCAGAAGTTCTGCATGGCGGGCCTCGAAGGCGTCGGAGATGTACTTGAGGAAGATGAGGCCAAGCGCGACATGCTTGTAGTCGGAAGGCTCCATGTTGCCGCGCAGTTTGTCGGCGGCTTTCCAGAGCTTGTCGGCGTAGTCAAGTTCCGGGGTGGGTGAAGGTGTGGCCTTTGAGGCGGTACGCGTGGGTCGGGTCGGGTTGGGTGCGGGTGCTGCGGCGGGTTTGGATGTGGCAGGCGCAGGCGTGCCATCGGCGAGGGCCACCGAGCCGCCGCGTCCACGACCGGGGCGGATGCGGCCTTCGTCGATGAGGTGTTGGCGGATGCGCTGGTAGGTGGCGTCCTGCCAGCCTAGTTCGTCGCGCAGGCTCTGGTTGCCGGCGCTGCCGCCACGGGTGGTGAGGGTGTCGATGAAGCGTTGGATCTGTTGTTCGGTGGATGGCACGGTGGTTCCCTGGATGCAGAACAGGCCAGCGAGTGGCTGGCCTGTTTTGTACTTGCTTGGGGGTGGGGGGACAAGTCGTTATCTGCAAATGAGGTTGGATGTTATGGGAAATTGGAAAACCTCTTCGTGAGCGTCATTCCGGCGAAAGCCGGAGGTGCTTTTCAACAGCCAAATGGCTGGTCATCCAGCTTTTCAGGCCTCAATAAGCAACAAGAACTGGATTCCGGCTTTCGCCGGAATGACGTGGGTTGAGGGGGGCTTATGTTGCGGCGATGTGCAACGCGGCCGGATCGCCGCAGCCATCCACGGCATTGCGCTGGGCCTCGTCGAGCACATCCTCGCGCTGCCAGCCCGCCACCGCTGCCGCCGCGTCCACCGCGTGCGCCCAGGTGCAGCGGTTGGCGAACAGCATGCCGGGCACGTCGAGCGTGCCGCCGCGGCTGATGTAGCCGAGCGCGCGGGTGGTGGCGGGGCCGGTGTCGATGCGGCGCAGCAGGCCGAGGATGGGTTCGGGGCGGGTGTGGGTGAGGATGACGCGGGGCAGGTCGGGCGGGAACAGGGCGGCCACGGTGGCGTCGTCATCGGTGAACCCGGCTTCGATTCCGTCGCGCGGGATGCGCAGGCGGCCGGGTTCGAGGATGGCGGCGACACAGGCGCGTCTGCCTTGCTTGGCGAGATGGGCGTGGGCCTTGATGGCTTCGTCGAGCTGGTAGGCGCCGATGGCGATGAGTTGAACGTCGGCGTTGTCCGGAGTGCCGACGACGTGCGCCGCGCCGTCGCGCACGAGGGCTTGCGCGGCCTCGGGATCGAAACGGTTTTCCACGTCGCGCTTGGAGACGATCAGGCAGGCCAGTTGCCCGCGCCCGGCGTAGACGTCGCGCAGCGCGGCGACGGCGGTGTTGCCGTCCACGGGGACCAGCACGCGCGCGGTGTCGGACATTTCGCCGAGCAGGGCTTCGCCGATGGTCGGGTCCTGGTGCGACTGTTCGTTCTTGCTGTTTTCCCAGGTGTGCGAGGTGACGATCAGCGGCACGGGCAGCCAGCCGGGCGGCTGGCCGATCTGGCGCTGGTGGCGGGCGAAGATGATTTCCTGGCGCATGAGGCCGAGCATCTTCACCGCGAAGGCCTCGTAGCTGACGATGAGGTTCAGCCCGCCCTTGTTGCCGAGCGCGGCCGCGGCGACGGCTTCCTCGTTGAGCGCGGTGACGACGGCGCCGTGCAGGTCCTCGGGCACGCCGGGTTCGGCTTCGTTGACGCGGTGTTTGAGCCGCGCCAGGGTGCCGCCCATCTTGTTGCTGGCCAGCTCGTCCGGGTTGCCGATGCGGATGCGCAGGTCCGGGTTGGCGTCGGCGAAGGCGACGAACCATTCGTCCAGTGCGCTCATTGCGCTGGCCTGCGCGCCGGGCGCTTGCCAGGCCGGCTCCGGCAATGTCGGCGCGGGCGGATGGCGATGCGCCATCGGGTGCGCGCTTTCCAGCGGACGTCGCTGCGCGGCGTGGGTGGCGAAGGCGGCGAGCGCGTCGTCCAGTTCGGCCGGCGGCACGAACAGCGCGGCGGCGCTGGCGTTGAACAGCTCGCGCGTGGCGGCATCGGTGCGCGGATTGCCGGACAGCGGCAGGTTGTGCGCGGCGTTGGTGCCCGCGCCGGGGAAGCCGAAGCCCTTTTCGGTCTCGGCGATGACGTAGGGCAGCGGCGCGGGATAGCGGCGGCCAGGTTTCGCGGCGAAGGCGCGCAGCGCGTCCTCGGCTTCGACGATGGCGCCCGCGATCGCGGCCGGATCGCGGCCATCGACGATGATGGGATCGAAGCCGTTGTGGCGTACGTCCTGCGCCAGCCACTGCGCGCCGCCTTCCTGCACGATCTGGGTGCGCTGCTCGATGCGGCGGCCGTTGAGGATCATCACCGGCACGGCGAAGCCGCTGTCCTGCGCGCGCCACCAGCGCGGCGCCCAGTCCGGGCCGCGCTGTTCCTCGAACGCGCCATCGCTCAGGAACGCGACCAGCGATTCGCCGGGCAGCGGCATGTGGATGTATTGCAGTTCGGCAAAGCCCAGATAGCCGCCTTCGGACACCGCGCCGGCCGTGTTCGGGCCGGCGTGGCTGCCCAGCGGCACGGCGGGGTGGCCTTGCGCGTCGATGGCGTAGGAATAGAAATCCGCGCACAGGCGCGAGAGACCTTCGGCGCTGCGGCCGTAGCGGCCGCGTTGCGCGGGCGAGAGGTCGCCGGTGAGCGCGTTGATCGCCTCGATGGCGGCCACGCAATGGCCCTGGCCCATGATCCAGCCGCGCGTGCGGGCGGTGAGGGCGTTGGCGAGCAGGTAGCCGACGAAGGCCGGGGCCATGTTCAATGCCCCGCCTGTATGGCCTTCGGGAGTCGGCTTGAAATCCTCGGCCGCGAGCGGTTTGCCGGAAGGATCGAAGCGGCGCGCGTAGGTCATGTGCGCGACCACGTTCATCGCCACGCAGGTGAGGCGGTCGGCGGCGGCGAGCAGTTTCCAGCCGGCGTCGGCGCCGGCGATGCGGCCGTCGCGCGCGAGTTTTTCGATCAGCGCGTCGAGGCGCGCGATGGTGTCGGCGCGGTGGGCGATGGGGCCGTGGCCGGCGAGCCAGCGCTGGCGGGTGGGGGATGCGGTGGTCATGTGGATTCTCCTGCGGTGTCGCACGTTCGGTTCTGCGGGGGAGCTCCGTGCGCCTTGAAGCCTGTTCGACTTTCCGGCGAACGCCGGATTGACGACTTGTTGAGGTACTCCTTATTCGGCAAGCAGCGATTGCGCCTGCCGCGCGGCGATCCATTCCTCGTTGGTGGGTTCCACGCCGACGAGCGCGCGGCTGTCGGCGGACGAGATGACGTGTGCGTTGGCGGCATTGGCGGCGCCGTCCAGCGCGATGCCGAGGAAGGCGAGATCACGGCAGACGCGCTCGCGGATGAAGGCGTTGTGCTCGCCCACGCCGGCGGTGAACACGAGCAGGTCCAGCCCGCCGAGCACGGCGGCTAGCGCGCCGATCTCGCGCACGATGCGGCGCACGTAGAGCGCCAGCGCCAGGCGCGCGCGTTCGCCGTCCTCGCCTTCGTCGTTCTCGTGCCGCACGATCACGCGTGGCTCGGCGGAGAGGCCGGAGACGCCGAGCAGGCCGGACTGGTGGTAGAGCATGCGGCCCACTTCCTCGAGCGAGAGCTTTTCGATCTCCATCAGGTACAGCAGCGCGCCCGGATCGAGCGCGCCGGTGCGGGTGCCCATCATCAGGCCGTCGAGCGCGGAGAAGCCCATCGTGGTGGCGACGCTTTCCAGGTTCCGCATCGCGCACAGGCTCGCGCCGCTGCCCAGGTGCGCGACGATGGTGCGCCCGCGCGCGGCGTCGCCGTGGCGTTCGGGCAGCGCGGTGGCCATGTAGTCGTAGGAAAGCCCGTGGAAACCGTAGCGGCGCAGGCCGCGTTCCCAGGCCGAGTACGGCAGCGGCAGCACCTGTTCCACTTTCGGCAGGGTGTGGTGGAAGCCGGTGTCGAAGCAGGCCACCTGCGTCATGCGCGGGTATTGCTCGGCCAGCAGCGACATGGCCTTGAGCGGGAAGGGCTGGTGCAGCGGCGCGAGCGGAATCAGTTCGCGCAGCTCGGCGACGAGCGCGGCATCGACCTTCGTCGGCGCGAAGTGCTTGCTGCCGCCGTGCACCACGCGATGCGCCACGGCCGCGACGCGGCGGCCTTCCAGCCGCGCGGTGACGCGCTCGCGGATCAGGGCGAGCGCGGCGGTGTGCGGGTGTTCGGGATCGAGTTCCACCCGGAACGGTTCGACGCCGGTTTCGCCGGGGATACTTTCACCAAAATCGGGCGTCGGCCCGCCGATGCCCTGCACCTTGCCGTTCCACAGCGGCACGCGCGGCAATGGATCGGCGGCGGCGGGGAACAGCGCGAACTTGATGCTGGACGAGCCGCAGTTGAGGACGAGGATCAGGTCATCGGGGGAGATGGGCATGGGGTCTGGTTCTGCGCGGAGTGCCTGTTTGCCGTCATTCCGGCGAAGGCCGGGATCCATCTTGATCTTGGTCCATAAGCGAAAATGGATGACCAGCCTTCGGCTGTTGAAAAGCGTCCCGGCCTTCGCCGGAATGACGGGGCAGTGATGCTGTCGGGAGGCAACAGCCTTGTGGATTCGATCCTACCGCGCGGTGTAGCCACCATCGGCCACCAGCGCGCTGCCGGTCATGAAGCTGGAGGCTTCCGACAGCAGGAACGCCGTGGCGTGGGCGATTTCCTCGGGCTGGCCGAGGCGGCCGATGGCGTGCTGGCCGACCAGCGCGGCGCGGGTATCGGCATCGAGCGCATCGAGGATCGGCGTTTCCACGTAGCCCGGATGGATCGAGTTGATGCGGATGCCGCGCGCCGAATAGGCCAGCGCGGCCGAGCGGGTGAGGCCGGTGACGCCGTGCTTGGCGGCCACGTAGGCCGGCGCGTTGGCCTCGCCGACCAGCCCGAGGATCGAGGACATGTTGACGATGACGCCGCCGCCGGCCGCGAGCATGGCCGGGATCTGGTAGCGCAGCCCGTATTGCACGCCGCTGAGGTTGATGTCGATGACGCGTCGCCAGTCGGCCACGTCCAGTTCGCCGGCCGGCTTCAATGCGCCGCCGATGCCGGCGGTGTTGAAAGCCAGGTGCAGCGCGCCGAACTTCTCCACGGCCAGCGCCACGGCCGATCCGGCGTCTTCGGGGCGCGCCACGTCGCCCGCGTGCGGCACGGCGGTGCCGCCGGCCGCGGTGATTTCGGCCACGACGCGCGCGACGGGGCCGGCGTGGATGTCCGACACCACGACGCGCACGCCGTTCCGGGCCAGGAGTTTCGCGGTGGCCTCGCCGATGCCCGAGCCGGCGCCGGTGACGAGGGCGGAGTTTCCCTGGAAGGTGTATTTCATCGGAGGTTCCTAGGCGTGGGGGAAAGGGATCAGGGTGGCGTGCTGCGGTAGCGGTGCGCGAGCATCAGCGCGATGGCGCAGGAAGCGATGCGCGCTTCGTGCGTGTCGGCGCGGCTGGTCAGGATCACCGGCACCTTCGCGCCCATCACGATGCCGGCGCTGGCGGCCTGGCCGAGGTACATCAGTTGCTTGGCGAGCATGTTGCCGCTTTCAAGGTCGGGCACGACGAGGATGTCGGCCTGGCCCGCGACGGGCGAGACGATGCCCTTGGTGCGCGCGGCGGCGGGCGAGACGGCGTTGTCGAACGCGAGCGGGCCGTCGAGCGTGCCGCCGGTGATCTGGCCGCGGTCGGCCATCTTGCACAGCGCGGCGGCATCGAGCGTGGCCGGCATCGAGGGCATCACGGTTTCCACGGCGGCGAGGATGGCGACCTTCGGCTCGGCCACGCCGATGACGTGGGCAAGATCGATGGCGTTGCGCACGATGTCGGCCTTCTGCGTCAGGTCCGGCGCGAGGTTGATCGCCGCGTCGGTGACGATGAACGGGCGTGGGTAGTGCGGTGTCTGCAACACGAAGCAGTGGCTGACGCGGCGCTTGGTGCGCAGGCCGGAGGCCGAGGCCACCACGGCGGTCATCAGCTCGTCGGTGTGCAGGCTGCCCTTCATCAGTGCCTCGACCTTGCCGTCGCGCGCCAGTTCGGCGGCGCGCGCGGCGGCGGCATGGCTGTGCGGCGCGTCCTCGATGGACAGGCCCGAAAGGTCGATGCCTTCCTGCGCGGCAACGGCTTCGATGCGGCCACGCGGGCCGACCAGCACCGGCTCGATCAGCCCGAGCGCACGCGCATCCAGCGCGCCGGTCAGGCTCGGCGCATCGCAGGGATGCACCACGGCCACCCGGATCGGCTCCAGCGCCGCCACGTGTTCGAGCAGGCGGCCGAGGCCGTCGTTGCCGTTGGTGTCGCGCCGGATGCGCGGCAGGCTGACGCGCGGCAGTTCGATGCGTTCGGCCGGTGCGATCACGCGCGCCCGGCCGTCGATGGCGGTGACGCCGTCCTGGTTGACGCAGGTACAGGCCAGCACGGCCTGCCGCGTCGCCGCATCCAGTTCGCGCACGCTGACGCCGATGCGCAGCCGGTCGCCGACGCGCAGCGGCGCGTGGAAGCTCAACGCCTGTTCCACGTGCACCGTGCCCGGCCCCGGCAGGCGCGTGTCTATCAATGCGCAGATCAGCGCGCCGCCCCACATGGCGCGCGCCGCGGCATCCGGCGAGACGGCATCGCGCATGCCGCCGCTCGCATCGCCCGAGAGTGCGGCAAAGGCGTGGATGTCCTCGCGGGTCAGCACGCGCTCGACGCTGGCGCTGTCGCCCACGCACAGTTCGTCGAAGGTGTGGTTGCGCAGCACGGTGAGGTCGTCGGTGTCCGAGGCGGTCATGCGGCGGCCCTGCGGCGAGGGAAACGGGAGCGGATGGAGTTCATGGCGTCTGGACGGGAGGCGGAGGGGATCGGGACGATGGTGAAGGCAATGCGAGCGTGCGACAACCCGTGGGATCCACGCCTGTCCCCGCCACGTTCGCCCGTCGTCCGGTGGTTCAGGGTCGGGGGGCGAGACCCGATTCCTCACGATGGATAACCAACACGCACAGGCGTATATTTCCCGGCGCCGCAGGAATGCGGCGCCGGTCGCGCAATGGGCGGAGGGTGCCCACCGGTATCGCCGGCGACAGGCGAATGAGGATCGAAGGGTTTCGCACGCGAACGGCCTGCATCGGCGCAGCGCTCGTCGCGTATCCATACATGCCACGGGGGCAGACGTATGAACAGCAGGCAGTGTTTCGGCTTCGGTCTTCTGGCCGGAGTCGTGTTGGGCGTGGGTGGCGGTGCGGCGGGCGCCTGGGCGGTCGTTGCACCCTTTTCGCAAGTGCACACATGATTCCGGGGAGACAGAAGATGAAGATTCATGCCCGTAGCGCCGGCGTGCTGGCCGTCGCCTGTACCGTGGTGCTTTCTGCAACGATGGGTGGCGTGTATGCGGGCAGGGTGCATGCGCAACCGTCAACCGTTCCGGCCAAGGCGCTGTCCATCGAACCTGAGGCCATTCCCCAGGTCGCATCGCAGGACTCGCGCCTGGCGGTCGCGGCAAAAGCTGCGACCGCGCCGGTGCCGCGAGGTGGCGGACCCACGTCCTATACCAATGCCACTGCCATCACCATCACCGATTGCCCCAACCCGTGTCCGGCCTCGGGGCAGGCCGCCAGCCTCTATCCCTCGCCCATCACCGTGGCCGGTGAAACGGGCGTCGTCGAACGTGTGTCGGTGACGATCAACGGGTTTTCCCACGCCTTCCCGGCGGACACCGATTTCCTGCTGGTGTCCCCATCCGGGCGCAAGTCGGTGCTGATGTCGGACTTCGGCGGAGGCTCCCCGGGCACTTCCAACATCAACGTCACGCTGGATGACTATGCCGCCATGCCGGTGCCTTCCACGGTCACGGGCAATACCGGCGTGCCGTTCGTCACGGGCACCTACCGCCCGGCCAATTCCGGCACCACGGATCTTTTCCCCGCGCCGGCTCCCGCGGCGCCCTACACCTACACGCTGTCGGCGTTCAACGGCGACAATCCCAACGGCACCTGGAATCTTTACATCATCGACGATGCCAATCTGGACGGAGGCAGCATCAGCGGCGGCTGGACGCTGACCTTCGACACGCGGCCCGCGCCGCCGGCCGCAGGCGACATCCTCATCACCGAGTTCCGCACCCGTGGCGCGGGCACGACGCCGCCAGGCTCGGATGGTTCTGCGGACGAGTTCATCGAGATCTACAACAACACCGACGCCTCGATCACCATCATCGATGCGATTCCCGGCGCCGATCCGACATCCCCGACCGGTGCGGGCTGGCGTTTCGCCGGCGCGCAGGGCGCAGCGGAAACGACGTTCCTCATGCTGCCGCAGACGCTCAGCACCGCCGGCCCGCTGGCGCTGCCGCCGCGCGGCTATTTCCTCATCAGCACGCAGCCCACCGCGCCCAGCCCGGCAGGAAACACCTACAGCCTTTCGACCTACCCCACCGGCACGGGCATCACCGCCAGCGGTTCGGCCAACGTATCGGTGAATCCCGCCTCGGCCACCGTCGGCTTTTTGCCCGATGACGTGGGGCTGGCCGTGTTCTCCACGGCAATGGCCCTCACGGCCAACCGCCTGGACTCGGTGGGCTACAGTTCGGTCACGCTTCCGGACTACAAGGAAGGTGCCGGCCTGGCTCCCGGCGCAGGGATCACCACGGCCGGGCAGCACAGCTGGGTGCGGCGGGAGAGCAGCGGCTTTCCGCAGGATACCGGCGACAACGCCGCCGACTTCGTTCTGGTGGATACCACGGGCGGGACGCTGGACGGCGTTGCCGCGATCCTGGGAGCGCCCGGCCCGGAGCGCGGGCCGACGATGACGGCCTACACCACCACCGGTGCGCCCCTGCACACCGGAACGGGACTGGATTCGGACGTCATCGACCCTGACCAGTCAGCGGCGGATGCGCCGAATCTGGTCATCGATGCCACGCCGGTGACCAATGGTGCCAACGGCACGATGAAGTTCCGCCGCAAGTACACCAACACTTCCGGTTTGCCGTTCATTGCGATGCGTTTCCGCATCGTGGGAATCACCACGCGCACCGGCGGTGCGGTGCCGGCGGGGTCCGCCGACCTGCGCGTGCTGAACTCGCCCACGCAGACCATCACGCTGACCGATTCCTCGACGATCACCTCGCAGGCCCTCACCCTCCAGACCCCGGCGGCGCAGGCACTCGGCGGTGGCCTGAACTCCAGCCTGGGCGAGGGCGTCATCACGACAACGGCACCGCTGGCCAACGGCGCGAGCACCTACGTCGAGTTCAATTTCGGCGTTGAGACGGATGGCGATTACCTGGTTACCGTCCTTGCCGAGGGCCTGACCGTCCCTCCCAATGCCGGGGGAGCCTCTGCGCTCGATACGTTCGGCGTTCTTCCCCCGCCGGAAGCCGACCTTGCCATCACCAAGACCGATGGCGTGACCGAGGCGGTGCCGGGCGGCAGCGTCACCTACACCATCACCGCCAGAAATGACGGGCCCGACCCGGTGACGGACGCCATCGTGGCCGATACCTTCCCGGCGGCGTGCGGCAGCGTGAGCTGGACCTGCGTGGGCGCGGGTGGCGGCACCTGCACGGCCGGTCCTGCGGCGGGCGACATCAACGACAACGTGAACCTGCCCGTGGGCGGCTCGGTGACGTACAGCGCCACCTGCGACATTTCCGCCTCCGCCACCGGCACGCTGAGCAACACCGCCACGGTGAACAGTGCGATCACCGATCCCGACCCGGCCAACAACTCAGCCACCGACATCGACACGCTGACACCGCAGGCCGACCTTTCCATCACCAAGACCGATGGCGTGGCCTCGGTGGTGGCCGGCGGCAGCACCACGTACACGATCACGGCGGGCAACACCGGCCCGAGCGATGCGCCGGGCGCGACCGTGGCCGATACCTTCCCGGCCGATTGCGGCGGCGTGACGTGGACCTGCGTGGGCGCGGGCGGCGGCACCTGCACGGCCGGCCCTGCGGCGGGCGACATCAATGATGTCGTGAACCTGCCGGCAGGCGGCTCGGTGACGTACAGCGCCACCTGCACGGTAGCGCCGGCGGCCGCCAGCCCGCTGGACAATACCGCCACGGTCACTGCGCCCGCCGGCGTCACCGATACGGACCCGGCCAACGACAGCGCCACCGACAGCAATGCCGTGCTCGCGCCCGGTGCGCTGACGGTGGCTCCGCCCAGCGTGAACTTCGGCCAGGTGGTGGTGGGAAGCGCGTCCGGCGCGATGACGGTGACGCTGGGCAACAGCGGCGGCGTGGCGTTGTCGGTCGGTGCGCTGACGGCTCCGGCCGCCCCGTTCGCACTGAGCGGTGGCAGTTGCGGTGCCGTGCCGATCGCGATTGCAGCCGGCGCAAGCTGCACCCTGGATTACACCTTCACCCCGGCCGCCCCGGGCGTGACGAGCCAGAACTTCGCGGTGGATGCCGGCGCAGCGGGCGCAGGCGCCTTCACGCTGAACGGCGAAGGCGTGCAGGGCGTGATCGGCGT
Source organism: Chiayiivirga flava (assembly GCA_037190825.1). Taxonomy (GTDB): domain Bacteria; phylum Pseudomonadota; class Gammaproteobacteria; order Xanthomonadales; family Xanthomonadaceae; genus Denitratimonas; species Denitratimonas flava_A. The sequence goes on along the minus strand of JBBCJS010000085.1, from coordinate 4,506 downwards.
GCTGGGCGCCACGGTGAATTTCGGCGCGCAACTGGTGGGTTCGACCACGCAGCAGGTGTTGACCATCACCAACACAGGTGGCGGCCCGTTGACCGTGACGTCGCTGACCGCGGCGCTTGCGCCGTTCGCGCAGGTACCCGGTGGTACGTGCGCTGCGGTGCCGTTCCCGCTGGCGGCCGGCGCATCCTGCACGGTGTTCTATACCTTCTCCCCGACGGCACTGGGCGATTTCTCGCAGAACATCGAGGTGGGTTCGGATGTCGGCGTGGCGGCGGCGGTGTTGGTCGGTCGCGGACAGGTAGCCGTGACGCAGGTGCCGGCTGGCGGCATGCTGGCCTGGGTGCTGCTGGCGATGATGATGGCCGGGGGCGTGTTGCTGGTGCGGCAGCGCGGCGGTTGATGTGATCCGCGAACTCCCTCTCTCCCGCTTGCGGGTGAGAGGGAGTCTCAGGCCATCTGCCCGATGGTGCGGCGGAAACGCCGCAGCGACAGCGCGAACAGCGCCGTGCCGATGACCGCGAGCCAGAGGAACGGTTTCCACACCACGTCCAGCCCGGCGCCACGGAACAGGATGGCCTGGCCGAGTTCGACGAAGTGCGTGGTCGGCGCGGCCAGCATGATGTCCTGCACGAACCCGGGCATGGATTCGCGCGGCGTGCTGCCGCCGGAAAGCATCTGCAGCGGCATGATGGTGAGCATCATCAGCATCGCGAACTGCGGCATGTTGCGCGCCACCGTGGCCATGAAGATGCCCATCGCGGTGGTGGCGAACAGGCACAGCGCCGCGCCGGCGAAGAACAGCGGCAACGAGCCCGCCACCGGCACCTCGAGCGCGCCCTGCACGACGATGGTCAGCGATGTCCACGCCGCCAGCAGCACCACCAGGCTCATCGACCAGGTCTTGGCGAGCATGATCTGCGCCGGCGTCACCGGCATCACCAGGAGGTGCTCCACCGTGCCGCGCTCGCGCTCGCGGATCAGCGCCGCGCCGGCGAGGATGATCGAGAGCATCGCGATGTAGTTGACCACCTGCACGAGGCTGCCGAACCACGACGGTTCCAGCGCCGGGTTGAAGCGCGCGCGCAGCGCCAGTTCCACCGGCATCGCGGCGGCGGCGCGGTGGCGCCGGGCGAACTCGTCGATCTCGCCCATGACGATCTGCTGCACGTAGCCGCTGCCGACGAAGGCCTGGCTCATGCGCGTGGCATCGACGTTGAGCTGGATGTCCGGCGCGCGGCCGGCCAGCACGTCGCGCTGGAAGCCCTGCGGGATCACCATCACGAAGGTGTACAGGCCCGCGTCCATGCCCGGGTCCATCTGCGCCCAGTCGATCATCCGCGGCGGGCTGAAATGCGGCGGATACAGGGCCGATGCGATGCGCTGGGACAGCGGCGAATGGTCCTCGTCCACGATGGCGACGGGCGCATTGTTGAGCGTCTCGGGCATCGCCGTGGCGGCGGTGTACACGCCCACGGTGAACACGTAGACGATCAGCACCAGCATCGCCGGATCGCGCCACAGGCTCCACAGCTCCTTGATGCCCAGGCGCCAGGTGTTGGCGAGGAACGTGCCCGCTCGGGCCAGGCGGGGGGAGGCGGGCCGCATCGCTCAGCGCTCCTGCTTGCGCAGCAGCATGATCGCCGCGCCCACGATCACCGGCACGGCGAGCAGCATCGCCCACAGCGAGGCGCGCAGATCGGAAAAATGCAGCGCCTTGTTGAACACGCCGCGGCTGATGTCGATCATGTGCGTGGCCGGATACACCTCGCCCAGCCAGCGCGCGCCGCCCTGCAGCGAGGACACCGGATCGATCAGCCCGGAGAACAGCGAGGCCGGGATCATCGTGCCGATCATGGCGAAGAACATCGCCGCGATCTGGCTCTTCGTCACGCTCGACGCCAGCAGCCCCAGGCCGGTGGCGCAGACGCTGTAGAGCAGCGCGGCGAGCGCCAGCGTCGGGAAGCTGCCGGTGATCGGCACGCCGAAGATCGTCACCGCCAGCAATGTCATCAGCGCGAAGTTCAGCATCGCCAGCGCCACGTAGGGCAGCTGCTTGCCGAGCAGGAACTCGCTGCGCGTGACCGGGGTGACGTAGAGGTTCACGATGGCGCCGGTCTCTTTCTCGCGCACCACCGCCAGCGCGCTGAGCATGGCCGGCAGCATCAGCAGCATCAGCGGCATGATGGCCGGCACCATCGCCGGCAGGCTCTTCACGTCCGGGTTGTAGCGGAAACGGGTTTCGATGCCGGCCAGTCCGGTGGCCGCGCCGCCGCGTTGCGCCATCCGTTCGGCCAGCCAGTGCATGTGGATGCCCTGCACGTAGCCGGACACGGTTTCGGCGCGCTGCGGCATCGCGCCGTCGATCCAAGCGCCTATCTGCACGGGGCTGCCGCGCAGCACGTCACGCATGAAGCCGGGCGGTATTTCCAGCGCCAGGTTCAGTTCGCCGCTGCGCATGCGGCGGTCGAGGTCGGCGTGGTCGGCAATCGGCGGGCGTTCGACGAAGTAGCGCGAGCCGGAGAGGCTGAAGGCGTAGCTTTCGCTGAGCTGGGTGCGGTCGTGGTCGAGCACGGCATAGCGCAGGTCGTCCACGTCCATGCTGATGCCGAAGCCCATCACGAACATCAGGATGGCCGAGCCGGCCAGCGCCAGCGTGGCGCGCACCGGGTCGCGGCGCAGCTCCAGCGTTTCGCGCCAGAGATAGGCGAGCAGGCGGCGGAGGCTGAAGGGGGCATGGCGCGGTATGCGCCCGTCGTTCCGGCGAAGGCGGGAATCCAGTGTGTTTTGTTCTGAAGCGGAGTCGCCGGGTTGCCGCCTTCGCGGGAACGACGCGGGTTTTTCCAGGGCGGCGGGTTTGGCGGTGTCGCCGCTGGCTTCGAGCAGGTAGCCGATGAAGGCTTCTTCCAGCGTCTTGGCTCCGCGCTTTCGCACCAGCGCCCCGGGCGTATCGCTGTCGAGCACGCGGCCGGCGTGCATCATCGACATGCGGTCGCAGCGCTCGGCCTCGTTCATGAAGTGGGTGGAGATGAAGATGGTCACCTTGTCGCGGCGCGACAGTTCCACCAGCAACCGCCAGAACGCATCGCGCGCCACCGGGTCCACGCCGGAGGTCGGTTCGTCGAGGATCAGCAGTTCCGGCTCGTGCACCATCGCCACCGCCAGCGACAGGCGCTGGCGCATGCCCAGCGGCAGGCTGCCGGGCAGGCTGTCGCCGACATCGCCCAGGCCGAAGCGCCGTTGCATCTGCGCCACGCGCGCGGGGATCGCCGCTTCGGGCACCTGGAACAGGCGCGCGTGCAGTTCCAGGTTCTGGCGCACGGTGAGTTCGCCGTAGAGCGAGAACGATTGCGACATGTAGCCCACGCGGCGGCGGGTGTCGATGTCCCTCGGATCGACCTCGTGCCCGAACAGCCACGCCTTGCCCTCGCTAGCCGGCAGCAGGCCGGTCAGCATCTTCATCGTCGTGGTCTTGCCGCAGCCGTTGGAGCCGAGGAAGCCGAAGATCTCGCCGCGGCGGATGCGGAAGGAGACCCGGTCCGCCGCGACGAAATCGCCGAAGCGCATGGTGAGGTCTTTCGCCTCGATGGCGATGTCGTGTTCGTCCGCATCCAGCGGCGGGATCGCCACCTGCGCGTGGTCGCGGGTCTTTTCTTCCGGCAGCAGACGGATGAAGGCGGTTTCCAGTGAGTCCGAAGCGGTGCGTTCGAGCAGTTCTTGCGGCGTGCCGGTGGCCAGCACGCGGCCGGCGTCCATCGCCACCAGCCAGTCGAAGCCTTCCGCCTCGTCCATGTAGGCGGTGGCGACGATCACGCTCATGCCGGGGCGCTGGCCGCGGATGCGGCCGATCAGTTCCCAGAACTGCGCGCGCGCCAGCGGGTCGACGCCCGTCGTGGGCTCGTCGAGGATCAGCAGGTCCGGATCGTGGATCAGCGCGCAGCACAGGCCGAGCTTCTGCTTCATGCCGCCGGAGAGCTTGCCGGCCGGGCGCCCCAGGAAGGGATGCAGGCCGGTGGCGCGGGTGAGGTCGTCGATGCGGCGGCGGCGCTCGCCGGCATCGTGGCCGAACAGGCGCGCGAAGAATTGCAGGTTTTCCTCCACGCTCAGCGTGGGGTAGAGATTGCGGCCCAGGCCCTGAGGCATGTATGCGATGCGCGGGCAGGCGCGATTGCGGTGGCTGCGGCTGCGCATGTCGCCGCCGAGGGTCCGGATGTCGCCGTCCTGCAACGCGCGCGCGCCGGCGATCAGCGAGAGGAGGCTGGATTTGCCGACGCCATCCGGGCCGATCAGGCCGATCATGCGGTCGGCCGGCAGCTCCAGATCGACGCCGGCCAGCGCCTCGACCTTGCCGTAGCGCAGGCGTACGCCGGCAACGCGCACCACCGGAGAAGCCCGGTCGCCCGGCATCGGTTCAGTCCTGCGTCCGCAGCGATTCGGGCACCGCCAGCGATTCGGGCCACGGCGCCTGCGGATCGAGCTTGAGCCAGGCCACGCCGGGCACGCCGGTCT
>JBBCJS010000084.1:0-7775 GCA_037190825.1 Chiayiivirga flava | reverse complement strand
TGGGCCCCACCACGACGGACGTCATCTTCCCTTCCACCGCCTGCCTGCTCCAGCATCGCCTGGGCGCGAACGGCTGCGCCGCGTTCGACGTGAACGCGGCGTGCTCGGGCTTCGTCTACGCGCTCGGCGTGGCGGACAAGTTCATCCGTTCGGGCGCGGCGAAAACCGCGCTGGTGGTGGGCGCGGAAACCCTCTCGCGCATGATCGACTGGAGCGACCGCGGCACCTGCGTGCTGTTCGGCGATGGCGCCGGCGCCGTGGTGCTGAAGGCCGACGACGCGCCCGGCATCCTGTCCACCCACCTGCATGCCGACGGCGGCTACGAGCACCTCCTCTACAACCCGGTCGGCGTCTCGCGCGGGTTCAAGGACGCGCCCAACCACGGCGTCAAGGTGCACATGACCGGCAACGAGGTGTTCAAGGTCGCGGTCAAGACGCTCGATGCGGTGGTCGACGAAACCCTCGACGCCAATGGCCTGTCGCGTGCGGACCTGGACTGGCTGATCCCGCACCAGGCCAACCTGCGCATCATCTCGGCCACCGCCAAGCGTCTTCAGATGCCGATGGAGCGCGTCGTCGTCACCGTGGACCGCCACGGCAACACCTCCGCCGCCTCGGTGCCGCTGGCGCTGGATGAGGCCGTGCGCTCGGGCCGCGTGCAGCGCGGCGAACTGCTGCTGCTGGAAGCCTTCGGCGGCGGCTTCACCTGGGGCTCGGCGCTGATCCGCTACTGAGCCTGTTCACGATCTCGACACGCGTCACATGGCCGCTGCCCGGCCACCCCTGGGCCGGGCCGGCAAGGCTTCGGTGCCGCGTCATCGCCCGGTCGCGTATCGGCATACGCTTCCTCGCTCATCCTTGCCCCGAACGCTTGCCAGCCTCGGTGCGGCATGCGCCGGGATCGCGAACAGGTTCTGAGCGTCAATCCTCGAAACCGTCCTTCATCACGCCCAGGCCGTTGGCGATTTCGCTGTAGTTGCGTTGTGCGATGACGCCGCCGCCGGATGCGGTTGCGGCGCGGGCGGAGATGTCCACGAAGGCGGCAGCGGGGTCGAGCGTGCCTTGCAGTTCGATCCAGGCCGCCGCGCCCGGACCAAGCGCGAAACTCGTCGAAACCGCGCCGGTACCCTGGGTCTGGGAGGAGCCGCCGGGTGCATCGCACCACCACGACAGACCGACGAGGCCGGCCGTCACAAGGTTGGATTGCACCATCTGGGCGGTTTCGCGGCCGCTGTTGAAAACGCCGACGAGGTAGTTGCGGGTTCCTGCGTCGCCCTGTGCGCCCGACAGGCGCTCGATCGAGATCGACAGCACCACCGGCGGTGGTGGAACGAGCACATCCACCGGCGTCGGCACGTAAGTGGCCGCCTGCCCGTTGCCGAGCTGGCCGGAGTCGTTTCCGCCGCGGCATTTCACTCCGCCTTCCGCGGTCACGGCGCAGACGTGCGAGGACAGCATGCTTCCTCCCGCGCTGATCTGGGCGAGGTCGGAGAATCCCTGGTCCACCGGTCCCCACGTGAATGTCGGCCAGACCCCGCCGACCTGAAAATACAGCTCTCCCCAGCACATCAGGCGGCCACCCAGGGCCTGGGTGAGGGCGCAGGCGTGACCGTAGTCCGAACTGGCGCTGATCGCCGCCATGCCGCTGCCCAGGTTCGCCACGTTGATCGGCGCGATGGAATGGTCCGCCGAGAAATCGGGGTTGCCGAGGGCGAACCAGGCGTTATTGCCCCAGCACTTCACCCCGCCGCCTGCGGTCAGCGCGCAGGTGTGGTAATCGCCCACGCCGATGGCGGCGATACTGCCGCCCAGGCCCGCCACGGCGACGGGCGTCAAGCGGTTCACGAGCGTGCCATCGCCAAGCTGCCCTTCCTGATTGTAGCCCCAGCACCTGGCTTCCCCGGTCGCGGTGCGGGCACAGGTATGGCCCCTGGCTTCGCCACCACCGGCGCTGATCGCCGTCACGCCGCCGGCCAGGCCGGATACGTTCACGGGAGCGAGGCGCTGCGTGGTGCTGCCATCGCCGAGTTGCCCCGAACTGTTGCGGCCCCAGCACTTCACTCCGCCACCCGTGGTCAAGGCGCAGGTGTGCGTCACGCCCGCGCTGATCGCCACCACGCCGCTGCCCAGGCCGACCACGTTCGCCGGGGTGGGCTGCTTCAGGCCGAACGCCCCCTGGCCGTTGCCGATCCGGCCATCGGGGTTGAACCCCCAGCACTTCACGCCGCCGCCGCTGGTCAGAGCGCAGGTGTGCCAACTCCCTGCGCTGATCGCCTGCACGCCGGAGGTCAGGCCAGTCACGTCTACCGGCGTGTGCCGGGTGGTGGTGGTGCCGTCGCCCAGTTGGCCGCCGCCGTTGTCGCCCCAGCACTTTACCCCGCCACTCAGCGTCAGGGCACAGGTATGCGCGCCTCCGGCCGCGACCTGCTGCACGTCGCGGAGCGGTTGCAGCGGAACCTGCGCACCCAGCGGTGCGGCGAAGGCCAGGCAGAGGGGCAGGGCATGGGGCAAACGAAACCGGGACATGGCGATTCTCGCAATGGCGGCGCACAGGACCGCTTTCCCGTCATGGCGAAACGAGGCGTCGGGATGTCTCAGCAACCGGCTCGCGTAGGCGGGGTTTTCATTGCACAACGGCGGCTGTCTCGGGCGCAGGCGCGGCATGGCGTGCCTGCGTGCGCGTCCGGCATGCTGCGCCGGCAGGGATGTGAAGCGTACGGGAGCGCATCATGGAGGCAGCATTCGGTGCAGGCGTGTCCGCGGTTCGGTTCGAGGGCGAACCGGCGTGGTGCAAGCGTTATGGCGGCGCGCGGCGCACATGGCGGTTGAAGGCGCTCGACCGGGTAGCGCGGGTGCTGGATCTCGCGCCGCTGCGCCCGCCGCCGCACCCGGTCGGTACTGAAGCCTGCGAAACCGAGATTCGCAGGCTGGCCGAACTCGCGGCGCAGGGTGTGCGCGTGCCGCGCGTGCTGGCCCGTGGAGCCGATCATCTGGTGCTCAGCGACATCGGCCCGACGCTGGCCTCCCGCCTGCGCGGGGCTGCGCCGGCCGAGGCGGCGCGTCTGTTCCGCCAGGCCGCGGGAGCGATCGCCGGCGTGCATCGCCAGGCCGGCTACCTGGGGCAGCCGCTGGCCCGGAATATCGCGATCGACGACGCGGGGCGGGTCGGGTTCCTGGATTTCGAGGAGGATCCGGCGCAGGTGATGTCGCTGTGCGACGCGCAGGTGCGCGACTGGCTGCTGTTCGTGTCCGGCACCGCGCGGCATCTGCCGCAGGGCGGGGGAGCGGTGGCCGACCTGCTGCGGCCGACGCTGGCGGACGCTCCCGCGCCGATACGCGAGGGCATCGCCGCGGCCGCTTCGCGGCTCGGGTTCCTGTCCTGGCTGGGAGGTGTGGGCGGACGGCGCGGCGCGGGCCTGGGCAAGGCCATCGCCACGCTGCGCGGGGCGGTCCCGATGTGGATTCTCGCGTTGGCGCTGCTGGGGCTGGGTGCGGACTATCTGCACGACGGCGAGATCGAGATCGTGGAGATCATCGAGCAGTGGATCGACTGACCCTGTTGTCCGACCCTACGCCCCGGTACAGACGTTCGCGGGCCGCGTGACTTATCATCGCGGCCCTTTCCGAACGGGGCGGTCATGACACATTCGCTGGCATTCGTTTTCCCGGGCCAGGGCTCGCAGTCGCCGGGCATGCTGGCCGGCCTGGCCGATGCGCATCCGATCGTCCGCGAAACCTTCGCCGAAGCCTCCGATGGCGCGGGCGTGGATTTGTGGGCGCTGTCGCAGCAGGGGCCGGAAGAACAGTTGAACCGCACCGAGTACACCCAGCCGGCGCTGCTTGCCGCCGGCATCGCGGTGTGGCGCGCCTGGTGCCAGGCCGGCGGGCCGATGCCGGGGCGCCTGGCCGGGCACAGCCTGGGCGAATACACCGCGCTGGTCGCGGCGGGTGCGTTGCCGCTGGACCAGGGCGCGCGCCTGGTGCGGCTGCGTGGGCAACTGATGCAGGGCGCCACGCCCGATGGCAGCGGCGCGATGGCGGCGGTGCTCGGCGCCGAGGAAGCCCTCGTGCGCGAAGTCTGCGAACGGGCCGCGCAGGCCCAGGTCGTGGTGCCGGCCAATTTCAATTCGCCCGGACAGATCGTCATCGGCGGCCATGCCGAGGCGGTGGATCGCGCCCTCGCGCTGTTCGCCGAACGCGGCGTGCGCAAGGCGGTGAAGCTCGCCGTCAGCGTGCCTTCGCATACGCCGCTGATGCGCGACGAGGCCAACCGTCTGGCCGAGGCGATGCGCGCGCTGGACTGGCGCATGCCCGACGTGGACGTGGTGCAGAACGTCGATGCGCGCGCGCACGGCGATATCGAATCCATCCTCGATGCGCTGGTCCGGCAATTGTTCCTGCCGGTGCAGTGGACCTCCTGCGTGGAGGCGCTGGTGGCCCAAGGCGCCTCGCGCATCGCCGAGTGCGGCCCCGGCAAGGTGCTGACCGGACTGGTCAAGCGCATCGACAAGAGCGTGGACGCGCGCGCGATGGGCACGCCGGAAGATTTCAACGCAACGCTGGAGGCCTTCGCATGAGCGCGATTCTGAAGGGCGAAATCGCACTGGTGACCGGCGCCAGCCGCGGCATCGGCGCGGCCATCGCCGATACGCTGGCCGCGCACGGCGCGACCGTCATCGGCACCGCCACGACGCCGGCCGGCGCGGACGCCATTTCCGCGCGGCTGGCCCCGCAGGGCGGCGCGGGCCGCGTGCTCGACGTGGCCGACGCGGCCTCGGTGGAGGCGCTGGTGGATGCGGTGAGCGGCGAGTTCGGCGCGATTTCCATCCTCGTCAACAACGCCGGCATCACCCGCGACAATCTTCTGATGCGGATGAAGGACGAGGACTGGCAGGCGATCCTGGACACCAACCTTTCCAGCGTCTACCGCACCTCCAAGGCGGCGATGCGCGCGATGATGAAGGCCCGGCGCGGGCGTATCGTCAACATCGCCTCGGTGATCGGCGTCACCGGCAACGCCGGCCAGGCCAACTACGCGGCGGCCAAGGCCGGCATCATCGGCTTTTCCAAGTCGCTGGCCAGGGAGATCGGCTCGCGCGGCGTCACCGTGAACGTGGTGGCCCCCGGATTCATCGAAACCGACATGACCCGCGACCTGCCCGAAGCGGCGAAAGAGGCCATGCTCGGCCAGATCGCGCTGGGCCGGCTGGGCTCGCCGCAGGACATCGCCGACGCGGTGCTGTTCCTGGCTTCCCCGGCGGCGGCCTACATCACCGGCGAAACGCTGCACGTCAACGGCGGCATGTACATGCCGTGACGTCCTGGGCGTATCCATGGCTTTTGCGCCGGCGGCTGGCTCGCCTCGTCGGCGTCCACTACAATGCGCGGGCTTTTTCCTGAGGACTGACTAGCAATGAGCAGCATCGAAGAACGTGTCAAGAAGATCGTCGTGGACCAGCTGGGCGTCAAGGAGGAGGACGTCACCCCCAACGCCTCGTTCGTCGACGATCTGGGCGCGGATTCCCTCGATACCGTCGAGCTGGTGATGGCGCTCGAAGAGGAGTTCGAGTGCGAGATCCCGGACGAGGAAGCCGAGAAGATCACCAGCGTGCAGCAGGCGATCGACTACGTGTCGGCCCACGTCAAGCCCTGATTTCGCGCCGCTCCGGCAGGCCGCATCGCGGCGCGCCGCGGTGCGCTTCCAGCGCCGGAGGGCCAGACCGCCGCCGGGTGCATCCGCACCGGCGGCGTCGCGTGCCCGCTCGATTCACGTTGTTCCGCTCCAAACCCCCACGCTCCAAAACTGCCCGTTCGCAAACCGACCCGTTCGCAAACGCAGGAGAGTCAGCACATGGCCCGTCGTGTCGTCGTCACCGGACTTGGCATCGTTTCACCCGTCGGCAACACCGTCGCCGAAGCCTGGGACGCCATCGTCCACGGCCGCTCCGGCATCGGGCCGGTCACGGGATTCGACGCATCCACCTTCGCCACGCGCATCGCCGGCGAAGTGCGCGATTTCGATCCCGCCGCCTTCGTGCCCGCGAAGGACGCCAGGAAGATGGACCCGTTCATCCACTACGGCGTCGCCGCCGCGTCGATGGCGCTGGACGATTCGGGGCTTGAGATCGGCGAACACAATGCCGAGCGCATCGGCGTCATCGTCGGCTCGGGCATCGGCGGCATCCTGGGCATCGAGGAAACCGCGATCAAGTACCACGAAGGCGGCGTGCGCAAGATTTCGCCGTTCTATGTGCCCAGCACCATCATCAACATGCTGCCGGGCCAGATCAGCATCCTGAGGGGCATCAAGGGGCCGAACTTCTCGGCCGTCTCGGCCTGCGCCACCTCCAATCATTCCATCGGCACCGCGATGCGGCTGATCCAGCACGGCGACGCCGACGTGATGGTGGCCGGCGGCGCCGAGCGTGGTTCCTCGCCCACCTCGATGGGCGGCTTCTGCGCGATGAAGGCCATGTCCACGCGCAACGACGAACCCACCCGCGCCTCGCGCCCGTGGGACAAGGCGCGCGACGGCTTCGTGCTCGGCGATGGCGCCGGCATCCTCATCCTGGAGGAGTACGAACACGCCAGGGCGCGCGGCGCGCGCATCTACTGCGAGCTGGCTGGCTTCGGCGCCAGTTCCGATGCCTATCACATGACCGCCCCGGCCGAGAGCGGCGAGGGCGCGGCGCGCTGCATGGCGCAGGCCCTGCGCGACGCCGGGCTCGCGCCGGAAGCCATCGGCTACCTCAACGCGCACGGTACTTCCACGCCGCTGGGCGACCTGGGCGAAACCCTGGCGATCAAGACCGCGTTCGGCGACCACGCCCGGCGCATGATGGTGTCCTCCACCAAGTCCATGACCGGCCACCTGCTCGGCGCGGCCGGCGGCGTGGAGGCGATCTTCACCATCCTCGCGCTGCACCACGGCGTGATCCCGCCGACGATCAACCTGGACGAGCCGGGCGAAGGCTGCGACCTGGACTACGTGCCGAACCGGGCGCGCGAGGCGAAGGCCGACGCCGCCATGTCCAACGGCTTCGGCTTCGGCGGGACCAACGGATCGCTGGTGTTCCGTCGCATCTGAGACAGTCAGGTACCCGACAGGCGCTCATGGTGAGAAAGGGGTGTCTTGAAAACCTGCTTTTGCTCGTCATTCCCGCGAAGGCGGGAACCCAGCGTCTCCAGCCTGTTGAGAAACAAAGAAACTGGATTCCCGCCTTCGCGGGAATGACGGAGGTTTTTCAAGGTTCCCAAAGGTTCGTCCGCTCATGAAGCGGGTCGCCTCCTCTGAAAAGTTGGCGTTTCCCCCACGCCGGGGAGCGGCCATGCTCGCCACAGCCGCGTACCTGTGTTCGGTTCTGGCATCGGGCGTTTTGCCCGCCGTGCTTTGGGCTGATGTCCGCCGGGCCGAGAATCTTGCGCGGGGCCATTACCCGAACATGGATCCCGGCATCGTAATCGTGCTGGCGATGTTTCTTCTGGCTCCACTGGTGATGCCGGTGCTGCTCATCGAACTGCTGCGCCTGTTTCGTGGCGGAAGTCCGCTACCCATTTCTTGGGCCGTTGTGCTTGGCGTACTGACGGGTGGCCCGCTGGCTTATGCTCTTGTAGGCCTCGTGCCGCCACCACCGTACTGGGTCAATTGCGTCCTGTTCTGCATCCTCATCGCCGTTTTCTACACGCTTCGCCACTATCTGGGCAGGCGTGCGATCACACCTTCTCCATGATGCGTTGCGGCTGCACATCCACGCCTTCCAATGCGCATGACATAC
>JBBCJS010000083.1:0-23092 GCA_037190825.1 Chiayiivirga flava | reverse complement strand
CTGGCTGTCGAAGGCGCGCTTGACGTAGCGCGTGGTGGCGCTGTCGCCGGTGTCGCGCTCGCGCGTGAGCAGCGGGCGCCAGAGGCCGTCGAAGTAGGTGTCGCGGCTGTGCGCGCCGGTGGTCTCGGTCAGGCGCCAGTGCCCGGCCGGGATGCCGAACTCGGCGGTGTTCACCTGGGTGAAGCTGCGCGTGGTCGGTGTCCACGCCGTGCTGTCGCCGGTCGGGTACGTGATGCCCGAGAGCCGCCCCATCGCGTCGTAGCTGTAGCTGGTGGTATAGCCCAGTTCATCCGTGACAGAGGTGATCTCGCCGCGGGCGTTGACCGTCGCGCTCTGGACGGTGGCGTCGGGGTGGGTAATCGTGCGCGGCACGCCACGATGCCAGTTGGTCAGCGTGGTCGTGTTGTTCTTGCCGTCCTTGACGGTCCTGACCGTGCCGCGCAGGCCGGTGGATATCGCCGAGGTAGTGTCGTAGGTCAGCGTCTGGAGAAGCTGGCCGAAGGCGCTGAAGGTCAATTGCTTCGCCGTGACCGGATCGTAGGTGGCCGAGGCCACGGTTCCCGAGCAACCGGTTTGGGAGGAGTTGACGCACGCGACCGTCTTGACCTGCCCGATGACCCAGGCGCCAAGGTTGTTTTCGTAGGTCAGGCTCTCGGTCTTGTGGTGCCCCGGGGAGCTTTGCCGGAGGATCGTCAGTGGCTGGGCGAAGCCGTTGAACGCCTGGTGGGTGGATGTGAACGTCACGCCCTGCTGGGCGATCTGGCGGCTGAGTTGCGGGCGGTGGAAGGCGTTGGCAAAGCCGTCGCCCTGCAGGCGGAGCGATTGCCCGTAGGTAGCGGGATACGCCTGGTCCACCCGGCTCAGATCGTAGGTGTAGGTTTCCGTCGAGAGGATGCTGGACGGCCCCGTGCCCCTTTCGACCTTCAACAGCTTGCCTTCGTTGTAGAGGTAAGTGTTGCCGTGGTGATAGCGCGTCCATTCGCCGGGGCCGGAAATCGTCGTGACGCTGGATTTGGCACAGGATTCGGACGTGCATGGCGGCAGCGAACAGTCGTAGTTGTCCCAGTCGCACACCGGGTACATCACCGTGGTGCCCGGGTAGCGGTACACGCTCTTGTTGGATACGTACTGGTAATTCCAGGTGGCCGCCGGGACGCCCGGCCCGGAAAGGGTCTTCTGCGTGAGCGTCAGGCTGTAGGCAGCGGTCGCCCAGAGGTTCACATCGTCGTTGGGATCGTTGCCGCCGGGATAGACGCCTGGACCGCCCACCAGCATCACATTGTTGCAACTCACCGGTACGCTGCTGCGGCCGTGTTCGAGGATCTTGACGGTGAACGCGCCCTGCGCGCCGGCCGGGTGCGTCAGCGTGCCCGTGGCCGCGAGGTCGTAGTTCAGCGGCATTTCGTTGAGGGTGCAGTGCCGCAACGTCTCGCCCATCGGCACTTCGTTGTAGCGGATCTCCGCATCGGTGAAGGCGGCCAAGCCGATGCCCCAGGCGCTCCCGTCCGGCTGGGTGACGCCGGTCAGCATGGCCCGGCCGCCCGGCGTGGTGCCGTAGGCGTAACTCCAGCTGTAGCTGCCGTCGCTGACGCTGGAAATGCGCGAGCCACTGTAGCCGATGGTCAGCGTCCGCCCGTCGCTGGCGCTGATCCGGGTGAGTTTGCCCGGCTGGTTCCAGGCGTTGGTGTAGGTATAGGTGACGTAGTTGCCGAAACGATCCTCAACCCGTGTGGCGTAAAGCGTGTTCTTTTTCCTGTTCAGGGTATGAAGCACGCGGCTGCCGCCAGGCTGGGCAACGAGGGCCTTGGATGGCGCCTCCACCGTCTGGGCCATCCAGTCGAACCAGTATCTGGTGCCATCGGGCGTGATCGCCAGAAACCCTTCGCCCGAGCCGTTCTGGATGCTCGCAAGACAGGACACGTGCACCTGGCCATTGCCGGTGACCCAGTAATAGGGGCCGCCCGTGCTGGGTCGCGTGGTGGCCGCAAGGGTGCGCAGCAATTCGCCGCCGTGGCCGGGAACGTTCAGTTCCGGCCCATTCCAGAAATCCTCCACGGAAAACGGTGAAAAGACCACGGGCAACTGGGCGCTGGTACAGCGATTGCCGCTGGCCGACGAACCCACCAGCCAGTCGGGCGCGAACACGGCGCTGATGCGCGGGGTATCCACTTCCCAGTCTTCGAGCATGCCCTGGCTGGGGAAATCCTTGCGGTTGAAGACGCTATAGGTGCGGGAAAAGGCGACTTCCAGCGAATCGTTGCCGGGCAGGCTCACGTCCGTGGCGCGGAACGACAGCGCGCCGTTGGAAAGGCTGGCCTGATCGCCCATCAGGCCCGGGCCGTGCGGCGTGACCTCCTGGCTGCGCTTCATCCGCTTGCCGAATTCCTCCCAGACGTACTGCCCTGGCGCCGAGCCTTGGGCATGGACATTGAAGGCGGCCAGGAGCAGGCAGAGCGCGGGAATCATGCGCTTCATGGCGCGTCTCCGAGGGATGTCGCCGATGCCGGGTCCGTGGTCGGCCGGACGATGTCCTCGCCCACGACTTCGCCACTGCGCCCGTCCAGGAAAATATCCACCGGATACTTGTCCAGAGGCGCCAGATCTCCCCGGATATCAGGGAAAACGCGATAGACCGGAAGCCGTTCGCCCATGATCTCCGATGCCACGGAGCGCACGGAATATTCCTCCGCCTTCCATCCCCGGGTGCGCTCGATGTAGGCGTGGACATGGCCCAGGTGAAGCAGTTCTTCCGCCGGCTCGGCGGCGGGTGCCGCACCAGCCGCGGCGATTGCGAACAAGGCCAGGAGCGCGGCCGGAAGCCGCACTCCCCGGTTTTTGCGTGTAAATGGGCTCATGCGTTTACCCGAATATCGGGGCGGCAATCGCCCTGCCCCTGTCTAAATCCACCCCCTGCGTGGGCGATTGAAACAGCAAGTTTCATTCATTGTCCACCCCATGAAGGCGGGCGCATGGCATGGATTGGATTTGGCGGGCATGGGCGGATGGATTTTCCCGATGCCTCGCCCGTGCATCATTCTTCTGGATCGGCCAGGTCCTGCCACACCAGGTGGTGATCCGATACCCGCGTCCACGCCGCCTCGGGTGCCTCCTCGCGCGGCCAGAACACGCCGCCGTCGCGGACGGAGAATCCTTTCGAGGGCAACAGATAATCCAGCCGCAGCGTGCCGGTGCGTGGGCCGAAATCGCCGGTGTGGGCGCTCACGTCGCCCTGGCGCTCATGGCCGTGGCGCCGGGCGACCTCGGCCGCGCCTTCGCTGCGCGGCACGAAGGCCGCGTCGATGCGCGGATGATCGAGCAACGCACCGATGACGGCGTGGTTTCCATCGCCATCGTGGCGATCGGCATTGAGATCGCCCGCCAGCACGAAGCGCGCATCGGCCGGCAGGCCGCCGCAAGTGCCACGGTCGTCGCACAGCCACGGCGCATCGCCGTCGAGGTAGTGCAGCCACAACGCGATCTCGTCGGCATTGCGCGCGCCATTGCGATCCTCCGGGCCATCGAACACCGGCGGCGTGGGATGGGAGACGAGGAAATGCACCGTGCCCAGCGCAGTGCGCACCGGCACGTCCCAGTGCGATTTCGACGACAGGCGCAGCTTTTCCCACACCGCATCGGGATGGAACGGCGTACCGTCCGGGTTCACCGGCCGGCGCGCGTCGGGCAGGTCTTTCCACAGGAAGTGCTGGAAGCTGCGCACCGCCAGCGCGTCGATGGGATAGCGCGAGAGCACCAGCATGCCGTACTGGCCCGGATGCGTGCCGTAGCCCCAGGCGTCGTTGGGCGTGTCGCTGTGGCCATCGTTGTCCAGGTCCAGGCCGCTCGGCTCGCCGGTGTTGACCGGCGCGGCGTAGCGATAGTCGTAGCGGATCGGCGCCAAGCCGTGCTGCGGCACGTCGAGATAGCGGCGCTGGAACAGTTCGGCGGCGCGCTGCGCGCTGTCGTAGTCGAACTCGTTGAGCAGCACCACGTCCGGGCGCAGGCGCTGCAACACCGTGGCGATGCCGCGCGCGGTGTCGTCGCCACGCTCCAGTCGCGCGACCAGGCCGCCGGCGTCCTTGTCGAACAGCGAGGCGTTGTAGGTGGCGAAGCGCACCGTGATCGGTTCGGGCGGCGCGGCTTCGGTCACGGGCGGCGGCGGTTCGGGCGCGGGGCCGCAGGCGGCGAGCGCGACGCAGGCAAGCAGGGCGGGAAGGAGATAGCGCATCGAAGGAGCGGGTCGTGAGGCCATGCGCGATTCTGACATGCCCATCGTTTCACGCGGGCTTCACTCCGGCGCGCGCACGACGAACTCGCCCTGCGCGATGTCCCGTCCTTCGTGCGTGAAAACGATCGTCGCCACCTCGCCCTCGCCCAGCGGCACGGCGGGACGGAACAGCATCAGGTGCAGGCCGCCCGGCTTCAGGTGCGCGGCACCGCCCGGCTCCAGCACCAGGCGCGGCACGCGCCGCATCCGCATCACGCCGTCCACCTCGTGCATTTCGTGGATTTCCACCGCGCCGAAAGCCTCCGAGCGCGCCGCATCGATGAGGACTTCGCTTGCGCCGTGGTTTTCCAGCAGCGCGTATCCTGCCCGCACCGGCGCTGTGGGCGGCGCGGGACGTATCCACGCCTCGCGCACCGCCACCGACGCGGCGGCGGATATTTCTCCTGCCTGAACCGGACCCGACGCCAACAGCGCCAGCGCGCACCCCATCGACCAAACTAGTACGTTCATAAGTGCCGATGATACGTTCGTTTCCCCAAGAGGAGCTTCCCATGCGACACCGTGCCCTTCCCTTTTCCCTTGCCCTGGCGATGACGACGATGGCCATGAACGCATCCGCAGCCGATACCAAGATCACGCTCTACTCGGGCAGTTTCGACGCCGTATCGCAGAGCTATCCCTCAGGTCACATGCCCGGCCTCGCGCTGGTGGCCCAGTCGCTGACGCGCGAGCTTCCGCGCGGCGCGGGCGAGATGTCGCTGGACCGGCTGCCGATCGCCATCGACGTGGGCAGCGTCCAGCTCACGCCCGCGACCGCCGGGCTGCGCATCGCCAGCCAGCGTTACGACTTCGCCGTGCTCGGGCAGGACCAGTTGCTCCAGCAGGCCGTCGGCCAGCGCATCACGGTCGAACAACTCGATGGCGGCCAGGCGCGGCGCTTCTCCGGCACCCTGCTGGCGGCCGGCAACGGGCTGACGCTGGCGCAGGACGATGGCCGGGTGCGCGTGCTTTCCACTTACAGCAGCTTCGAACTGGAACGCCTGGTCGATGGCCTCAGCGCCCGCCCGACGCTGCGCTGGAACATCGACAGCCCGCGCGCCGGCCGCGAAACCTTCCGGCTCGACTACGCCACCGGCGGCATGGCCTGGCAGGCCGAATACCAGATCCGCCTCGACGGCGCGGCGCAGAACGGCAAGATGGCGCTCGCAGGCGCGGCGCAGGTGGTCAACCGTTCCGGCATCGACTTCCCCGGCACGGCGCTGACGCTGGTGGCCGGCAGCCCGAACCAGGCGCGCTCGGCCGTGCCGCAGGCTGCCCCGGTCGCCGCGCCGATGATGATGAAGGCCGCCGTCGCCGATGCCTACGAGGCCGCGCCACAGGTGCAGGACTCGGGCGAATACCACGCCTACCCGCTGCCCAATCCGGTCGACCTGCCCAATGGCAGCGTGCAGCGCGTGTCGTTGATCGACACCGCCTCCGGCGTCGGTTTTCTGCGCCGCTACGAAGTCGGCTCGGCCGGCGGCAACTACCGCCCTTCGCGCCCGCAGGTGCAGCCGTACCAGGGCGAGGAAACGCTCGGCGTCACCACCACGCTGGAGTTCACCAACGGCAAGGGCGACGGCCTCGGCATCCCGTTGCCGGCCGGGCGCGTGCGCGTGTTCCAGGCTGAAAGCGGCGGCGATGCCCTGCTCGGCGAAGCCTGGCTGGGGCACACGCCGGCCGGGCAGAAAGTCCGCCTCGGACTGGGCGACGCCTTCGATCTTTCCGCCAAGCGCAAGCGCACCGCGTTCCGCCTGGCCGACGACCGTCTCAGCCTCACCGAGACGGTGGAAGTCACCCTGTCCAATGCCAAGTCGCAAACCGCGACGCTGCGCGTGCACGAGTCGCTGCCGCGCTGGCAGGATTGGGAAATCACCGATGCCTCGCAGAAATGGGAGCGCGTGGACGCGCAGAACATCGCCTTCGACGTGAGCGTGCCGCCCGGCAAGGACACCGTGGTGCGCTACACCGTGCGCTACCGCTGGCCGGCGGACGTTCGCCCCTGATGGCACTGCCCGCCCGTTCCGTACCAGCCAGTACGGAACGGGCGGGCGAACTGCTAGGCTTGCGGTCTCTTTTCCTTCCGACCCCTCGCCATGCTCGAACGCATCGACCACGACGGCATCCTCGAACTGCGCCTCGCCCGTCCGCCCGTCAACGCGCTGGACCTGGAACTCCTGACCGCGCTGCGCGAAGCCATCGACACCGCGCCCGATGCCGGCGCGCGCGCACTGATCCTGAGCGGCCGGCCCGGCGTGTTCACGGCCGGCCTCGACCTGCCGTGGCTGGTCGCGCAAGGCATCGACGCGGTGGAAGCCACGTGGATGGCCTTCGGCGGCGTCTGCCGCGCACTGGCCGCCTCGCCGCTGCTGTCGGTCGCGGCCATCGGCGGCTACAGCCCGGCGGGCGGGGCGGTCATCAGCCTGTATTGCGACTACCGGGTGATGGCGCGCAGCCCCTCCGGCGACGACCCGGCGGCACAGCGCGGCCCGTACCGGATTGGCCTCAACGAAGTGCAGGTGGGCCTGTTCGTGCCCGACGCGATCCAGTACGCCCTGCGCCGCCAGCTCGGCGCCTACCGCCCCGAGCGCCTGATGGTGGCCGGCGCGATGCCCACGGCCGAGGAAGCCCTGTCGATCGGGCTGGTGGACGAACTGACGGCCGGCGAGGACGTCATTGCCCGCGCCAAGGCATGGCTCATGGCCATGCTGGCCATGCCGCAGGCCGCGCAACGCGAAACCCGCCGCGTCGCCCGCCGCGACCTGCTCGACTCCATCGACGACCCGGCCCGCATGGACCTGCCGCGCTTCCTCGAAGCCTGGCAATCGCCGGAAACCCAGGCCGTGCTGCGCGCCGTGCTGGCGCGGCTTGGCAAGGGCTAGCCCCCTTACCGTTCGCTCGGTCCAGAGGCCCGCGATGACACTTGGCAGACGACAGTTCCTTGCAACCGCCGCGGCCGGCGTCGCCGCGCTTGCGGCAGTGCCAGCGGGCGCCACGCGTACAGGAGAAACAGCCATGTACGGCCTGATCGGAAAGTTGAAGGCGGTTCCCGGCCAACGCGACGCACTGATTTCGATTCTTCTGGAAGGCGTCTCGGGCATGCCCGGGTGTCTGAGCTATGTCGTCGCGCAGGACCCTGCCGATGCGGACGCCATCTGGATCACCGAAGTCTGGGACAGCCAGGCCAGTCACAAAGCGTCGCTGTCGCTACCGTCGGTTCAAGCCGCCATCGCACAGGGCAGGCCGTTGATCGCGGGCTTCGAACAGCACATCGAGACATCGCCAGTGGGTGGGCACGGCATCGCTGCCGCCGCCATCAAGCAGCACTGACCGGCTACTGTCCCACCGCCACCGGCCGCGCCGGCTCGGAAACCCATTCGCTCCACGAGCCGGCGTAGATGCGCGAGCCGGCCAGGCCGGCATGCTCCATCGCCAGCAGATTGTGGCAGGCGGTGACGCCCGAGCCGCACATGTGCACCACTTCGGACGATTGCCGCGCGCCGACCAGCGCATGAAACTGGCTGGCGAGCGCGGCGGCCGGCAGGAAGCGGCCATCCGGGGCGAGGTTGTCGAGGAAGGGGCGATTGACCGCGCCGGGGATGTGGCCGGCACGCGGATCGAGCGGCTCGACTTCCCCGCGAAAACGCGGCGCGGCGCGCGCGTCCAGCAGCAGCCCGTTGCCGCTGGCAAGGCGCGCGGCGATCACGGCGGTGGTGACGATGGCACGGCTGTCGAAGCGCGCCTTGTATTGGCCGCCGCCCGCGCGCGGCACGCTGCGTTCCAGCTCCCCGCCCTCGGCCTGCCAGGCCGCGATGCCGCCGTCGAGCACGGCCACGCGGCGGTGCCCGAGCAGGCGCAGCATCCACCACAGGCGCGCGGCGAACATGCCGGTATCGGCGTCGTAGGCCACCACCTGGTGTCCCGGCGTCACGCCCCAGCGTTCCAGGCTGGCGCAGAAGGCTTCCGATTCCGGCAAGGGGTGGCGGCCACGGCCGGGGCGGGCGAGGTCGGAAAGGTCGCGATCCAGATGCGCGTAATGCGCGCCGGGAATGTGCCCGGCCAGGTATGCGCGCTCGCCGCTGGCCGGGTCGGCCAGGTCGAAACGGCAATCGACCACGACGAGCTTGGAATCGCCCAGTTCCCGCCGTAGCGAGGCGGCATCGATCAGGGTTTGCCAGGACATGGGAGCACCGCGGCGGGAAAACGTCGCGTGATGCTATCGCGATGCGCCGCCGCGTAGGGCATCGCGCGGGAAAACGAGCGGGAAAACGATCAGATCGCCGCGCCCAGCCGCCGCCCCAGGTTGACCAGCATCGCCGCCGTCGCGCCCCAGATGCGATGCGGCCCGACGCGATACTCCCAGTAGCTGCGTGGCCGCCCGAGCCAGGTGCCGGTCATGGAAACCAGGCGCTCCCCGCTCAGCAGCGGCGCAAGCGGCACCTCGAAGGCATCGGCCACTTCGCCCGGATTGGGCACGGCGCGGTAATCGGGCGGCAGCCGCGCCACCAGCGGCAGTACGCGGAAGCCGGTGATGGTGGCGTATGGGTCCAGGTAGCCCATCGGCTCGATGGCATCCGGTTCCAGCGCCACTTCCTCCCAGGCTTCGCGCAGCGCCGCATCGAGCGCGGAGCGGTCGCCGGGGTCGACCCGGCCGCCGGGGAAGCTCACCTGGCCGGCATGGTGCTGGAGCGAATCGGTGCGCCGGGTCAGAAGCACGTGCGCCCCGTGCGGGCGCGGCACCAGGCCCACCAGCACGGCCGCGTCCACCAGCGTGGAAGGGTTCACCACGTCGGCGATCTCGTCCAGGTTCCAGCCCACGCCCAGCGGCTCGCCGCCGAGCGGCAACAGCGCCTGGCGCAAGCGGACGGGATCGTCGAAGGGGTCAATCACAGCCTTGATGCCAATCTGGAAAAGGACACGGCCGGGGCGAGAAACTCGCGCCCGGCCGTGGGATGCGTCATTGCGCGGTTCCGGGTCGTGCGGCCCGGAACGCGGCGGCGATCACTTGACTTCGACCAGCTTCACGTCGAACACGACCGCCTGGCCGGGGCCGATGGGCGAACGCGGGTTGTCGCCATAGGCCTGGTCCGGCGGGAAATACACTTCCCAGCGCGAACCCTGCGACATCATCGGAAGCACCTGGCGCAGACCCGGCAGCGGCGCTTCGGACACGGCGATCGTCACCGGCTCGTTGCCCTGGTAGGTGCTGGCGAACTCCTGGCCGGTGGAAAGCGAGCCGCGGAAATGCATCGAGACCGTCGAATTGGCCGTGGGCTTGGCGCCGGTACCGTTCTCGATCACGCGGTACTGGATGCCCGAGGACAGCGTCTGCACGCCGGTCTTGGAGCGGTTCTGGGCCATGAAGGCATCGCTCTTGCGCTTGTTCTCGGCGGCCACCTTCTCGAACTCGGCACGGGCCTCGTCCACCATCTTCTTCTGCATCGTCTCCAGCGCCGCGCCCATCTGCTCGGGCGGCACGGACGGGTCGCGCTTGGCGTAGCCGTCCTGGACCGCGCGGATGACCGTGGTCAGGTCGATGTCGAGCTTGCGCTCGGACATGTCGCGCCCGATCTGGTAACCCACCGCATAGCTCAGCTTGCCCTTTTCGGACGTGGTGTCCTGCGCCACCGCACCGCTCATCGTCGTGGCCGCCAACAGCGCGACCGTCCAGCGCAACTTCATGCTTTCTCTCCTGGGTGAATCGACCAAACCGATGGCCGAAAGTAACGCGCAAGCATAGCGCCGGGGATGATGAACCGCCACTTGCTGCGCGAAGCCGGGTCAGGAGACCGCCCGGGCCGGCGAAGGTTCCCCGCCCGGACGCTGCCTCGACTCGTGGAACACCCGGGCCAGCTACACTTTCCGGTCTTTCCGTCCCCGCGACCCAAGGAAGCCGCCATGTCGTTCGAAAACCTCCTGATCGAAAACCTCGGCGCGGTGCGCCGCATCACCGTCAACCGCCCGGACAAGCTGAACGCTCTGAACGCGCAGACGCTGGGCGAACTGGACCGCGCCTTCACGGCCGCCGGCGAGGATGCCTCGGTGCGCGCGGTGATCGTGCGCGGCGCGGGCGAAAAGGCCTTCATCGCCGGCGCGGACATTTCCGAACTGGCCGTGGTGACGCCGGTGCAGGCGCGCGACTTCGCCCGCCACGGCCAGCGCACCATGCGCACCATCGAAACCCTCGGCAAGCCGGTGATCGCGCAGATCAACGGCTATGCGCTGGGCGGCGGCATGGAACTGGCGCTGGCCTGCCATCTGCGCATCGCCAGCGAAAAGGCGCGCCTGGGCCAGCCGGAGATCAACCTCGGCGTGCTGCCGGGCTTCGGCGGCAGCCAGCGCCTGTTGCGCGTGACCGGCCGCGGCGTGGCGCTGGAGCTGTGCCTGACCGGCGCGCAGATCGACGCCGCGCGCGCCTACCAGTTGAACCTGGTCAACCGCGTCGTCGCTCCGGAGGAACTGGAAGCGGCCACGCTGGCGTTGGCAGAACAACTCGCCGCCGCCGCGCCCGAGGCGCTGCGCAGCATCCTGGACGCGGTGATCCTGGGCGGCGAGGCCGACCTGGTCGCCGGCCTGGACTACGAAGCCCAGGCGTTCGCCACCTGCGCCGCGACGCAGGACATGCGCGAAGGCACCAGCGCCTTCCTGGAGCGCCGCAAGGCGGTATTCACCGGCAAGTAATCCAAGCCGACCGCCAGCCATGCGCGAGCCTCTGCCCTGCATCCGCTGCGGCGAATGCGCCGCCGCCTGCCCGGCCGGCGTGCACCCGCAACTCGTGCTGGCCGCGTTGCGGCGCGAGGACATGGCTGCGGCGCAGGCGCTTGGCCTGGCTGCCTGCGCCGGCTGCGGAAACTGCGATGCATACTGCCCCAGCCGCATCCCGCTGACGGCGATCTTCACCGCGCAGCGCGATGCACTGGCGCAGGAACGCGAGCGCCACGCCTTCGCCCTGGCCTCGCGTGAGCGCTACCGAGCCCGCGAAGCGCGACTGATCCGCGAACGCGAGGAACAGGCCGCCGAACGCGAACGCCAGCGCGCCGCCAATGCTTCCGCGCAGGCCGTCGCCGCTGCGCTGGCACGCGCCAAGGCGCGGCGCAGTGGGGATGACACGCCATGAACGCGACTGCCCTGCCGCGCTGGCGGCGCAGCGTTGCGGCGCGCTTTGCCTGCATCGCGCTGGTGATGCTGCCGGCGTTGGTGGTGCACGGATGGAAGCTCGATGCGGAGTTGCTCCGGCGTCTCGGCGTGCTGGTGGCCGTGGGCTTCATCGTGGCGTTGGTGATATCCGTCCAAAGATTTCCGCACTCCTTGCACCGTCATTCGGGCGGCTTTCAACAGCCAAGCGGGTCAAGCCGGAACGACGGCGGGGCCATGACAAGCCTGCTCGACGCCTTCGCGCAAGCGGCCCTGCTGGCCGCGCTGTGGCCCGCCACCGCCGCCCTCTGGCCTGCCGCCGCCGCATTGACGCTCGCACTCATCGCGCAACGCCTGCTCGGCGGCTGGGCGGTCAATCCCTTCCCGCCATCCCTGCTCGCACTCGCCATCGCCGTTGCGCTGGCACGAAGCGTCTCCGGCGCGGACTTCACCCCGCCGCTGGTGTCGCTGTTCGATGCCGGCATCGTGGCCGCAGCCTGGCTCGGGGCCGGCCTGGTGCCGATCCTGCTGCGACTGTGGCCAGCGCGCGCGCCGCTGGCGTTCGCATTGCCGGTGGCGCTGGCCTGCGGCAGCGGCGGCGTGCCGGCCACGAGCTTCGTCGCCGCCGCCCTCGTCGCCGCGTTCGCGCTTGCCGACACCCGCCACCTGCCGGCCACGCGCAGCGGCCAGGTCCTCGTCGGCGCGCTCGCGGGACTGGGTACGGCGGCGCTGTGGCTCGATGGCGCACCGCCCGTGGCCATCGCCTACCCTACGCTGCTGGCCTGCGCGCTGGCGCCGTGGATCGAACGCCTGACCCTGCCGCGCCCCTAGGCCCGTGACATGAAGCCCGCCGACCGCATCGAACTGTTCCGCCGACTGGCCGAACTCAACCCGCATCCGACCACGGAGCTGGAATACACCACCCCGTTCGAGTTGCTGATCGCGGTGATCCTGTCCGCGCAGGCCACGGACGTGGGCGTGAACAAGGCCACGCGCAAGCTCTATCCGGTCGCCAACACCCCGCAGGCCATCCTCGACCTGGGCGAGGACGGGCTGAAGCGCTACATCGCCACCATCGGCCTGTTCAACGCCAAGGCGAAAAACATCATCGCCACCTGCCGCATCCTGCTGGAGCGGCACGGCGGCGAGGTGCCGCGCGACCGTGCCGCGCTCGAAGCCCTGCCGGGCGTCGGCCGCAAGACCGCCAACGTGGTGCTGAACACCGCCTTCGGCGAACCGACCATCGCGGTGGATACCCACATCTTCCGCGTCTCCAACCGCACCGGCCTTGCGCGCGGCAAGAACGTGGACGAAGTGGAGCGCAAGCTGATGCGCAACGTGCCCGCGCAATACCGGCAGGACGCCCACCACTGGCTGATCCTGCACGGCCGCTACGTCTGCAAGGCGCGCAAGCCCGATTGCCCGGCCTGCGTGATCGCGGACCTGTGCGCGTTCGA
The DNA here is from genome assembly GCA_037190825.1 of Chiayiivirga flava. Classification (GTDB taxonomy): domain Bacteria; phylum Pseudomonadota; class Gammaproteobacteria; order Xanthomonadales; family Xanthomonadaceae; genus Denitratimonas; species Denitratimonas flava_A. The sequence continues at coordinate 10,237 of JBBCJS010000083.1, read as the reverse complement.
GCCCAAGACACCCGCCGCCTGAACACCGGAAAGACTGTCATCGCGCTGTAACAAAACCATCACATCATGCCCGGCATCCGGCCCGTGGCCGACTTCCCCTATGTGGAGCACCCGATGGATTTCCTCCCGCGTGGCCTGCGCCTGCTGGCGCTTTCCTCCGTCTTTGCGCTGGCCGGCTGCCAGCCTTCCGCCGATACCGCGCAGCAGGCCGGCACGGCGACGGACGCCAGCGACGGCATCGCCCGCAACATCACCGGCGCGGGCGCCTCGTTCGTGTATCCGGTGATGGCCAAGTGGTCCACCGACTACCGCGCCGCCAGCGGGCGGCAGGTCAACTACCAGTCGGTCGGCTCGGGCGGCGGCATCGCGCAGATCAAGGCCGGCACGGTGGATTTCGGTTCGTCCGATGCGCCGCTGTCGTCCGAGGAACTGGAAGCCGCCGGGCTGGCGCAGTTTCCCTCGGTGATCGGCGGCGTGGTGCCGGTGGTCAACATCGAAGGCGTCGCGCCCGGCGCGCTGCGCCTCACCGGCCCGCTGCTGGCCGACATCTTCCTGGGCAGGGTCGCGCGCTGGAACGATGCCGCGCTCGCCGCGCTCAACCCCGGCCTCGCCCTGCCCGACCAGGCCATCACCGTGGTGCATCGCGCCGATGGCTCGGGCACCACGTTCAACCTCACCAGCTACCTTTCCAAGGTGAGCGCGGACTGGCGGAACGGCCCCGGCGAAGGCACGGCGGTGAAGTGGCCGGCCGGCATCGGCGGCAAGGGCAACGAGGGCGTGGCGGCCTACGTGAAGCAGGTCAAGGGCGGCATCGGCTACGTCGAGTTTTCCTACGCCAAGCAGAACGCGATGTCGCACGTGGCCTTGCAGAACGCGGCCGGCAACTTCGTCGAACCCACGGCGGAAAGCTTCGCCGCCGCCGCCGAAAGCGCGGACTGGGAAGCCACCGGCGACTTCAACCTCGTGCTGACCGACGCGCCCGGCGCCAACGCCTGGCCCATCGCCGCCACCAACTTCATCCTCGTGCACCGCATCCCGAAGAATGCCGCGCGCGGCGCGGCCACGCGCGCCTTCTTCGAATGGATCTACGCCAACGGCGATGCGCAGGCCGATGCGCTGGACTACGTGCCGCTGCCCGACGCGCTGGTGGAACGCATCCGCGCCTACTGGCAGGCCACGCTGGGCGAGTGACACCACGATGAATTCGATGGCGATGCCCTCGCACGCCGACGTGGCGGAAGGACGCGAACGCCGCGACATACGCGCCGACCGCGCCTTCCGCACCGCGATGGCCCTGGCCGCGATGGTCGTGCTGGCGCTGCTCGTGGGCGCGGCGTTCTCGATGCTGTGGGGCGGGCGCGAGGCGCTGGCGAGTTTCGGACTGGATTTCTTCACTACCGCCGACTGGGATGTCGGCGCGCGCCGCTTCGGCGCGCTGGTGCCGATCTACGGCACCGTGGTCAGCGCCCTCATCGCGCTCCTGATCGCGGTGCCGGTGAGCTTCGGCATCGCGGTGTTCCTCACCGAACTGGCGCCGGCCTGGCTGCGCAATCCCATCGGCACGGCCATCGAGCTGCTGGCCGGCATTCCCTCGATCATCTACGGCATGTGGGGCCTGTTCGTGCTGGCGCCGATGCTCGGCCAGTACGTCTATCCGTGGATCAACGACCACCTCGGCCAGGTTCCCTTCGCCGGCCGGTTGTTCCAGGGCCCGCCGCTGGGCATCGGCATGCTCACCGCCGGGCTGGTGCTGGCGATCATGGTGATCCCGTTCATCGCCTCGGTGATGCGCGAAGTGTTCCTGACCGTGCCCTCGCGCCTCAAGGAATCGGCCTACGCGCTCGGCTCCACCACCTGGGAAGTGGTCTGGGACGTGGTGCTGCCCTACACCCGCTCGGCCGTGATCGGCGGCGTGTTCCTCGGCCTGGGCCGCGCGCTCGGCGAGACGATGGCCGTGACCTTCGTCATCGGCAACGCCTACGCGCTTTCGGCCGCCTTGCTGGAACCCGGTTCCTCGATCGCCTCGACCATCGCCAACGAGTTCGCCGAAGCGGTCGATCCGCTGCACCGCTCCGCGCTGCTGGCGCTGGGCTTCGTGCTGTTCCTGCTCACCTTCGTGGTGCTGGCGCTGGCGCGCCTGATGCTGCATCGCCTGCAACGCAAGGAAGGCCGCTGATGCGCCCGCTCGCCATCTCGCCCGCGCGCGCGCTGCGGCGTCGCGCCATCAATGCCGCGGCGATGGTGCTGTCGTTGCTGGCCACCGTGTTCGGCCTGGCGTTCCTGGCCTGGATCGTCTGGACCACGTTCAGCCGTGGCATCAGCGCGCTGAACCTGGACCTGTTCACCCAGATGACGCCGCCGCCGAACGAGGCCGGCGGCCTGCTCAACGCCTTCTTCGGCAGCGCCGTCATCAGCGCACTGGCGATCGCCATCGGCACGCCGGTCGGCATCGCCTCGGGCATCTGGCTGGCCGAATACGCGCGCGGCTCGCGCCTGGGCGCGACGGTGCGCTTCATCAACGACATCCTGCTCTCCGCGCCTTCCATCGTGCTGGGCCTGTTCGTCTACGCCCTCGTGGTGCTGCCGATGGGGCACTTCTCCGCCTTCGCCGGCGCCATCGCGCTGGCGCTGGTGGCGCTGCCGGTGATCGTGCGCACCACCGACGAGATGCTCGCGCTGGTGCCCGTGCAGATGCGCGAAGCCGCGCTCTCGCTCGGCATCCCGCAGTGGAAGGTGACGATGCAGATCCTGTTCCGCGCCGCGCGCCCGGGCATCGTCACCGGCATCCTGCTGGCGCTGGCCCGCATTTCCGGCGAAACCGCGCCGCTGCTGTTCACCGCCTACAACAACCAGTTCTGGAGCGCCAACCTGATGGAGCCGATGGCCAACGTGCCGATGGTGATCTACCAGTACGCGCTCAGCCCGTTCGCGAGCTGGAACGCGCTGGCCTGGGCCGGCGCGCTGATCGTCATGCTGTTCGTGCTCGCGCTGAGCCTCATCGCCCGAGCCATCCTGCTGCGCCACCGGATGCCCGCCCATGATTGAAGCCCCTTCCCACCTCGCCATGCGCGAAGCCGTCGCTCCCGAAACCGTGAAGCTCGCCGCGCGCGGCATCCGCTTCCACTACGGCGATGCGCTCGCGCTCAGCGGCATCGACCTGGACGTGCCCGAGCACCGCGTCACCGCGCTGATCGGCCCGTCCGGCTGCGGCAAGTCCACCCTGCTGCGCGTGTTCAACCGGATTTTCGAACTGTATCCGGGCCAGCGCGCCGAGGGCGAAGTGCTGCTGGACGGCGAGAACGTGCTCGCGCGCAGCTACCCGCTGGCGCGCCTGCGCAGCCGCGTGGGCATGGTGTTCCAGAAGCCGGTGCCGTTCCCGATGACGATCTACGACAACATCGCCTACGGCATCGCGCACTACGAAAAGCTGCCGCGCGCGGAGATGGACGCGCGCGTGGAAGCCGCCCTCACCCGCGCCGCGCTGTGGGACGAGGTGAAGGACAAGCTGAAGAAGTCCGCGCTCGGCCTCTCCGGCGGCCAGCAACAACGCCTGTGCATCGCCCGCGCCATCGCCATCGAACCGGAAGTGATCCTGTTCGACGAGCCCACCTCCGCGCTCGACCCCATCGCCACCGCGCGCATCGAGCAGCTCATCGACGAACTGAAATCCCAGTTCACCATCCTCATCGTCACCCACAACATGCAGCAGGCCGCGCGCTGCTCGGACTACACCGCCTTCATGTACCTTGGCGAACTGGTCGAACGCGGCCGCACCGACCAGATATTCACCCGCCCGACGCAGAAGCGGACGGAGGACTACATCACCGGGAGATTCGGATGAGCCACGCGCACATCATCAAGAGCTACGACGAGGAACTGAACCGTCTCACCGGCGAGATCGTGCGCATGGGCGAACTGGCCGCCTACCAGCTCGGCGCCGCGATGGACGTGCTCGACCGCCGCGACACCCGCGCCGCCGAGCGCGTCATCGCCAACGACGACGCCATCGACGCGCTGGAAGGCGACATCAGCCACGACGTGCTGCAACTGCTCGCCCGCCGCCAGCCGATGGCGCGCGACCTGCGCGAAGTGATGGCCGCGCTGCGCATCTCCGCCGCCATCGAGCGCATCGGCGACTACGCCGCCAACGTCGCCAAGCGCAGCACCGCGCTGAATCGCCACGCCCCCGTCGCCGCCGCCAGCAACATCCGCGCCCTGGCAACGCTCGCCATCGAACTGCTCCAGGCCGTACTGATCGCCTACCGCGACCGCGATGCCGCGGCCGCCGACGTGGTGCGCCGCCGCGACGCGGAACTGGACGCCCTGCATACCCGCACCTTCCGCGGACTGCTCGACGACATGGCCCGCGAACCGGCCACGATCCCCTCCTGCGCGCACCTGCTGTTCATCGCCAAGAACATCGAACGCATCGGCGACCACGCCACCAACATCGCCGAGAACGTCTGGTTCCTCGTGCACGGCGAGGAGCCGGCGGAGGAGCGGCCCAAGGGCGACGAGAGCAGCCAGATGGCGTAAGGGCCGGCCAAACCCATGACCTCGCCTGCCCGGCCCGCTCGGGTATAGTTTTCCGGCAGTCATGCCGTGTGGGGCGTCCGTCATGCAAGTCGTTGTCCTGAATGCCGCAACCCTTTCGCGGACCCTTCGCGAAGCGCGGGCCGGCAAGGACGCCGTGATCGCGCATCGGGACATGCAGGCACTTGGCCTCCGCATCGGGAAAGCGCGCGAGGGCGCGATCTGAACCGCGCGCGTCCCCCGTCCGGCGCGCCGCCTGCCTCGAAGGCGGAAAAAAAGCGCTTGGCTGGCCTCAACGCGCGCCAACGCGAAGCACTTACGGAACTCGCCATTGCCCATGCCCATGGCGACTCGGCCAAGGCCTCGGCGAACTGGCTGATGGCCTCGATGGACACGCCCGACCACCCTGAAATCCTGCGCTGGGCCGCGCAACTGCATCTGGCCGACGGCGAGCCCGCCAAGGCCGTGGCGGCACTGCGGCGCGCGCTGGAACAGCGCCCGGACGATCCGCAACTGCTGCTCGCCCTGGGTTCGGCGCTCGCAACGCAAGGCGAAGACGGGATCGCGCTCGCCGTCCTGCGGCAAGCCACCGCCTGCACCGTGGAGGCCGCCGACTGGCTGGAACTGGCCATCGCCTTCGACCGGCAAGGCCATCACGAGGATGCGCTGGCGGCAGCGGAAAGGACGCTGGCGCGGAGCCCCGATGCTACGCGGGCGCGGCTGATGCGGGCACGGTGCCTCCAGGCGATGGGCCGGATCGCGGAAGCGGCGACGGAATACCGGCGCGTCATTGCGTCCGGCCACAACACGGCGCGCGCCTGGTTCGGCCTGCTCGATCTGAAGACCGAGGCGATCGCCGAACCGGAACTGGCCGCACTGGAGCGCGCCGAGCGGCTGGCGATGGAAGCGGAGGAGCGCAGCCTGCTCGGCTTCGCGCTCGGCCAGGCACTGGAAGCCGCCGGGCGCTGCGAGGAAGCCTTCGCGACGCTGACCCGCGCCAACCGTGCCGCCTCGATCGCCCGGCCCTGGAATCCGGCGGCGTTTTCAGTCCAGGCCCGCGCCATCGTCGCGGCGTGTGAACAAGCCGTCATCGACGAGGATTCCACGCGCGGCGCGGAGGTCGTTTTCCTCGTCGGCCTGCCGCGCTCGGGCAGCACGCTGTTCGAGCAGGTGCTGGCCGCGCATCCGCAGGTGGAAGGCGCGAGCGAACTGCCGTGGCTGGAACGAGTGATTGCGCAGGAAAGCCGTCGCCGCCGGTTGCCGCTGGAGAAATGGGCGGCACAGGCCAGCGCCGCCGATTGGCAACGGCTGGGGCAGGACTATCTCGCCGCCACGGCGCGATGGCGCAGGGAACGCCCCCTGTTCACCGACAAGATGCCCGGCAACTGGCGGCTGGCGGGCGCGGCGATGGCGATGCTGCCCGGCGCGCATTTCGTCGATTGCCGCCGCGACGCGCTGGAAACGGGTTTTTCCTGCTTCAAGCAACTGTTCGCGCCGGGCCTGGCCGATTGGGCCTTCGATGCAGGCCACATTGCCGCGTACTGGAGGGATTACCTGCACGCTTCGGAAACCTGGAGTGCACGCCAGCCACGGCGTTTTCGCACCTTCCATTACGAAGATCTGGTCGCCGACACCGAGGCAGCGGTTCGCGCGCTGCTGGCTTTCTGCGGCCTGCCCTTTGACGCGGCGTGCCTTGCCCCGCACGCCGCCCGGCGCGCCATCCGCACCGCCAGCGCCGCGCAAGTACGCCGGCCGATCCATGCCGGCACGGCGCGGGCCGGGCGCTACGGGGCGCTGCTCGATCCGTTGCGGCACGCGATGGAAATGTGAAGAAAATCACGGATTTCTGTTGCTCACATTCTATTCACATCATAGACTCGGCACGCCTCGTTGCACTCGCGGCCATGGATTGGCGGATTCCAGAAGGCTCCTCGTACCTCCTGCACGACCACCTCAATCTCTTCGGAGCAACCTGCATCATGCGCATTTTCCTCAAGCACAAGATCAAAGTGCATCTGGCCGCCTGCGCGCTGGCCGGCGCGGCGTTTTCCGGCAGCGCCCTGGGCGCGATCGTTTACAGCGGCCCTGTGAACATCCCCATTCCTGACACTACCGATGGCCTCTACTTCAATGTGGTGACGGGCGTCTCGGGCGGACTCGGAAGCGGAGTGCCGGGATGGGACATCAATCCCTATAGCGCCACCGTTGGAACAGCGTTCAACCTTTGGGGGCCGACCACGAACACCTGGTTCAACCCGCAGGCCATAGTCACCGGCAACTACAACCTGCCGCCTGGAACAGTCATCGAAGGTGCCGCCGCAGCATTCTTCCGCCCGGGCGGCGCCAACAATCTCGCCAGCCAGTTCACCCTCAACAGCGATCAGAACTTCCTCGGTTTCCGCTTCGTGAACGAAAGCGCCTCCAACCAGATCCAACACGGCTGGGTGCAGGTCGAGTTCGGCGCCACGGTGGGTACGCGTGCCATCGTGGCCTACGCCTACGAGGACACAGGCGCCCCCATCGCGGCGGGCGATGCCGGCACGCCGCCCCCCGAGGCCATCCTGGGCTTCGATGTCGCGTCCCTGGGCTTCGGCAATGTCGAGGTCGGCACCGACAGCGCGCCGCAGACGGTGACGCTGTCCAACACCGGTACGGACTCCGGCGACATCGCCACGCTGGGCATCGATACGGCGGCCTTCGCGATCAGCGGTGGCACCTGCGGCGCGGCACCGTTCACGCTGGATGCGGGAGAAGACTGCACCGTGATCGTGACCTTCTCGCCCACAGCGACTGGTCCCGCATCGGGCGAGCTGTCGTTCACGGCCCCCTTGCTGCGCGGTGGCCCCATCGCTGCGGTTGCATTGTCCGGCGTCGGCGACGAGCCCGCAGGCGCGCCCGAGATCGGCTTCGACGTCTCCAGCCTCGACTTCGGAACAGTCGACGTCGGCAGCAACAGCGCGGGGCAGACGGCCACCCTGACCAACAACGGCGATGGCCTGGGCACGGTGACGAGCGTGGACATCGACAACGCCGAGTTCTACGTCAGCGGCGGCACCTGCGGCGCGGCGCCGTTCGATCTGGACCCGGGCGACTCCTGCACGGTGATCGTGAGCTACTCGCCCACCCTCGTCGGCCCGGCGGAAGGCGAACTGACCTTCTCCACCGCCCTGGCACGAGGCGGCGCCACCATCACGTCGGTCGCACTGAACGGCACGGGCGTTGAACCCGCGTCGCCGGAGATCGGCTTCACCACGTCCTCCCTCACCTTCGGCAACGTCGCGGTCGGCGCGACCAGCGCACCTCAGACGGTGACGATCGCTAACACCGGCACGGCCCCCGGCACCGTCCCCGCGCTGGGTACCGATACGGCCGACTTCGCCATCAGCGGCGGCACCTGCGGCGCGGCGCCGTTCACACTGGCGGCGGGCGCTTCCTGCACCGTGGCCGTCACCTTCTCGCCCACCACGGCCGGGCCGTTGTCAGGCGAACTGTCGTTCGACGCAGGTGGAGTGGGCGTGCGCGGCGGCCCCATCCTCGCGGTGGCGCTGGTCGGCGTTGGCGTCGCAGGCGGCCCCGCGCCGGTGGTCGCCAACGTCCCGGTGAACTCGCCCTGGGCGCTGATTGCGCTGCTGGGCATGTTCGGGTTGATCGCCAGCGTCTCGCTGCGACGCCGCTGATCCGGCCTCCACCCGCAACACGGAACGCCCGCCCTCACCGGCGGGCGTTTTCGTTCGGGGCCTTTCCAGCGATACCCGTGCCAGCGTTCCTGGCAACGGCGATCAGCGGCTGCGCATGGCCTGCTCCACCCGCGCCAGATCCTCCTCGGTATCCACGCCCGCCGGGAATGGCTCCGGACTGATCGCGGCGGCGATGCGCCAGCCGGCTTCCAGGGCGCGGAGTTGTTCGAGGGATTCGATCCGTTCCAGCGTGCCGGGCGGCATGGCGGCGAAGGCGCGCAGGTGGGCGACGCGGTAGGCGTAGAGACCGATGTGGCGCAGCCAGGCGCCGGGCGGCAGGGCGACGCGATCGCGCGCGAAGGCGTCGCGGTGCCAGGGGATGGGGGCGCGGCTGAAGTAGAGCGCGAGGCCATGCGCGTCGCGCGCGAGCTTCACGCAGTTGGGGTCGAACAGTTCGTTCGTGTCGGCGATGGGCTGGGCGAGCGTGGCGATCTGCGCGCCGCTGTCGGCCAGGGCCTGCGCGGCGGCGCGGATCGCGGCGGGCGGGGCGAGTGGTTCGTCGCCTTGCAGGTTCACGACGATGGTGTCTTCGCTCCAGCCACGCAGCGCGGCGCATTCGGCCAGGCGGTCGGTGCCGGAGGTGTGCGTATCGGCCGTCATGCAGACGGCGACGCCGAGCGGGGCGAGCGCAGCGGCGATGCGCGCGTCATCGGTGGCGACGACGACTTCGTGCGCACCGGCCTCGCCGGCGCGGCGGGCAACGTGCACGATCATCGGCTCGCCGGCAATCAGCCGCAGCGGCTTGGCCGGCAGGCGGGTGGAGCCGTAGCGGGCAGGAATGGCGACGACGAAATCCGGGGTGTTCATCGGACGGCTCCTTGCAGCGCGGCGAGGCGGGCCGCGACGGCATCGAAGAAGGTGTCGGGAAGCTGCGCGATGGCCGGCACGGCGTACCAGTCGTCGCGCGCGAAGGCAGCGCATTTGACGGCGTCCTTCTCGGTCATCAGCACGGGTGCGGTGTCGCCGAAATCCAGATCCGCGAGTGTGTAGGCGTGGTGATCCGGGAAGCCATGCGTTTCGGGCGCGAGGCCGGCGATACGCAGGGCGTCGAAGAAACGCGCGGGTTCGGCGATGCCGGCGATGGCGTGCACCCGCGTGTTCGCGAACGATGCCAGCGGCTTTTCCTCGCCGCCCGCCAGCGGGCAAGCGGTAGACAGCGCAAGCTGCATCGACACTTCACCCTCGCCCGCCTCACCGCCGTTGACGACGAAGAAATCGCAGGCGGTCGCACGTTCGACGGGTTCACGCAGCGGGCCGGCGGGCAACAGGCGGCCATTGCCGAAGCGACGCCGTCCATCGACGACAAGGATTTCGATGTCGCGCGCCAGCGCGTAATGCTGCAAACCATCGTCGGCGATCAGTACATCCACTTCGCCACTTTCGACCAACAGGCGCGCGGCATGGATGCGCTTTGCCGCGACGGCGACGGGCACGCCGGTGCGACGCGCGATCAACAGCGGTTCGTCGCCGGCCGTGGCCGCATCGTCATCTACCGAAACGCGATGCGTCTCCGTACCCAGGCGCCCATAACCGCGCGAGATCACGCCCGGGCGGAATCCGCGCGCGGCAAGCGCCTGCACCAGCGCGATGGTCAGCGGCGTCTTGCCGGCGCCACCGACGGCGAGATTGCCGACCACGATCACCGGCACGCCGGCGCGTTCGCCCGGCTTCGTCCCGGAAACGAAGGCTGCGCGCCGCGACCGCACGACGCGGCCAAACAACGCGGCTAGCGCGCGCAGCAGTAAGTTCGGAGGTTGCGCGCCATACCAGCGCCGCTCGAACCAGTGCGTGGCGGGGGCGCGAAGGGGGGTCATGTACCAGCGCCACCGGCTTCGCCGGACGTCATCCCGGCGACGGCCGGGATGACGGCATCGATTTACGCCAGGTCGAACCGGTCCAGGTTCATCACCTTGGTCCAGGCCGCGACGAAGGCGTCGACGAACGCCCGGCCGGCATCGTCGGTCGCA
>JBBCJS010000082.1:0-11808 GCA_037190825.1 Chiayiivirga flava | reverse complement strand
GCAAGCTGCACGTGCATCGCAACTGGACCTCGACGCGCTGCTCGGTGGTCGCCATCAGCGAGGAAAACCGCCAGCGCCTGCGCAGCGCCTACGAAGCGCGCAGCCGCGAGGAATTGCCGGTGCTGGTGCGCTGGTTCGAAGGCATCGAGCCGCCGGTGGCCGATTATCTGATCCCGATCCTCTACAGCGCCGAACAACTGGCCAGGGAGGGCGAGGCCATCGACGGCGACTGGGGCATCGTCGGCTGCCTGTACACGATGGAGCCCGCGGAAATCCCGATGGCCCCGGTCACGATGATGCGCAACGCGCTCGGAGTGGAGGAGGGCGGCTCGGGCGTGGCGCTGGATCGCGAGGCTTACCGGCGCAGCGTCGCGTTCTGGGAGAGCAACGCCAACTGGCGGTAATCTGGTTCGAGCCGCCGGCGCCCGATGCGGCTGCGGTTATCCGCCGCTGCGTTCACCGTTCCATGATCAGCAGCGTGGATGTGGCCGAGGCGTAGCGCTTGCCGTCCTCGTCCTTCAACACCGCTTCGGCGAACGCCGCGCGGCGGCCGAAGCTGACGATGCGGCCTTCCGCGCGCAGTCTGCCGGTCCCGACGGTGATCGCCTTGTGATAGGCGATCTTCAGTTCCAGTGTGGTGTAGGCCTGCGTGGGCGAGAGTTTCGAATGCGCGGCGCAGCCGCAGGCCGAATCCAGCAGGGTCGCGGCGTAGCCGCCATGCACCGTGCCGATCGGGTTATAGGCGCGCAACGAGGGCACGCTTTCGAATGCCGCGAATCCATCCCCGACTTCGACCAGGGTGAATTCCAGTGTCTCGCCGATGGGCGGACGTCCGCCCAGTCCGATCAGCATGCGCAGTTGTTCCAGCCCCGTCAGGCCGGGCGGCAGTTGGCCGACGAGGTTCATATCCTGGCTCCTTCCAGTGCGAGGCGGCGTTTGAGCGCGGTTTTCGAGGCGGCGAGCATGGCGTCCGAGCGCTTCGCATCCGGTTCCACGCGCGCCAGCGAGAGGGCGCCGACCAGTTCGGCGACAACCGAGCGCGCCAGGGTGGGCGCATCCTCGATCCCCAGACGCACGAGCAGTTCGCGGATGCGTTCGACCAGCGCGTTCGCGCCGGCCGCGTAGATTGCCTGCGCGTCGCTCCCCAGCCGCGGCAGGTCGGAGCACAGCGTGGCGACCGGGCAGCCCAGTTCGCGCGCGTCGCGGTGTTTCTTCGACAGGTAGAAGTCGATGAATGCGCCCAGCCCCTCGGCCGCTTCCCGGCCCTTGGTGGCATGCGCAAAGCGTGCCTGCACCTGCCCGAACATGTGCTCGATGGCGGCGACGATCAGATCGTCTTTCGAGCGGAAATGCGCATAGAACCCGCCGTGCGTCAGCCCGGCCTCGGCCATCACGCCCGCGACGCCGATGCGATCCGGGCCGGAAAGACGGATCGCCTTGGCTGCCGCGTCGAGCACGCGGGTGCGCGTCTGCTGCTTATGCTCGCCGTCGTAGCGCATGGGGTTCCCGCCTTGATATGATTCTCATCATATTATTGCGGCGCGTGGATGCCAAGCCCTTCGTTCTGGCCGCGCGATGCCGATCCCGGATTGCCCGGTGCCGTTGCCGGGCCGCATTCACTGGCGATGGATGAGGATCACATCGCCTGTGCGCTGAAATCCTCCAGCCCGCAGGCCGCGCCCATCGCGTCGTAGTACGCGGTGGTCTTCGCGCCAAAGCGCAGTCCTTCGACGATGCTCAGGCTGCGCAGCAGCGGATAGAGCCGGAAATCGCTTTCGCCCACATCCATGCCCGGCATGCGCACGAGGCGTTCGAGTTCGGCCAGCAGCGGCGCGAGTTCGGCCAGCAACGCGGGTGTGTCGGCGAGCAGCGCGTCCAGATCGCCGAAGGCGCGGATTTCCCGCTCGATGTAGGCCGCGCGCGCCTGCGGCGTGGCCAGTTCGGCGAAGTCGCCGCGGGTGAAGCGCGGCACGCAGAGCTTGTAGATCACGCCCGAGGCGCGCCGGCACCAGTCGTCCAGTGCCGGGTCCGGCGCGGCCACGATCACGGGCGGGGCGAACGCGGCGTCCAGCCAGCGCACGATGTCCATGCTCTCGGGCATGAACGTGCCGTCGTCCTTTTCCAGGATCGGCACCACCTTGCGCCCCACCATGCGCGTGGGCGTTTCCGCGTCGTTTTCCAGGATGGCCTCCGCCGGAATGTCGAGCCGCTTGAGTCCGCGGATCATCAGTGCGCGGCAGCAGAAGGGGCAGTGTTCGTAGATGTAGAGCTTCATGGCGCTCGCAGGGGCGGTTCGGAGGCGGCCATGATGCAACAGGATGCGGTGGTTCCCGCATCCTGTCGCCTCGATGGCGCGCTACCGCGCGCGATGAGAAAGGGCGCGGATTCTTACGGTGCGGTTCGCGGTGCGGGCGACTTGAATCGTCTGCGCGTCCGTTCGGCATCCGGCCGGATCGCACAGTCCGCCGCGTGGTCGTTGACCAGCCCCATGGCCTGCATGAAGGCATAGACCGTGGTGGGGCCGACGAAGGCCCAGCCGCGCTTCTTCAGTTCCTTCGATAGCGCGACAGACTCCGCGGATGTCGACTGCGTCGTCGGGGATTGCGCATCGGATTCATAGCGCCAGACGAAGGCGGCGAGCGAACCTTCGCGCTCGATCGTCTCCATGGCGCGGCGGGCGTTGTTGACGACGGCCTCGATCTTGCCGCGATGGCGGACGATGCCCGCGTCGTTCAACAGGCGGTTCACGTCGCGCTCGGCGAAGCGGGCGATCCGCTCGAAATCGAAGCAGTGGAAGGCCGCGCGGAAGTTCTCGCGCTTGGCCAGGATGGTGCGCCAGCTCAGGCCGGACTGGAATCCTTCCAGGCACAGTTTCTCGAACAGGCGCCGGTCGTCGGCGACGGGGAAACCCCATTCGGTGTCGTGGTAGTGAAGGTATTCCGGCGTGGCGGCGCACCAGCCGCAGCGCGGCCTGCCGTCCGGGCCGTGGAAGATGGATGCGGTCATCGTCGTATCTCCGGAGTTTCAGGCCAAAAAGAACGGGCGCATACAGCGCCCGTTCCCGTCGCAGCCGGATTGTAAGCGCCGGTCAGTAGCGATAATGCTCGGGCTTGAACGGCCCTTCCACCGGCACGCCGAGGTAATCGGCCTGTTCCTGCGTCAGCGTCGTCAGCTTCACGCCGATCTTCTCCAGGTGCAGGCGCGCCACTTCCTCGTCCAGCTTCTTGGGCAGGATGTAGACCTTGGGTTCATACGAATCCTTGTTCGCCCACAGGTCGATCTGCGCCAGCGTCTGGTTGGAGAACGAGTTGGACATGACGAAGCTCGGATGGCCGGTGGCGCAGCCCAGGTTCACCAGGCGGCCCTCGGCCAGCAGGAAGAGGCTGCGGCCGTTCGGCAGGTCGAAACGATCCACCTGCGGCTTGATGTTGACCTGGGTCACGCCGGCCAGCGCCTTGAGCGCATCGACCTGGATCTCGTTGTCGAAGTGGCCGATGTTGCAGACGATGGCCTGGTCCTTCATCGCCTGCATGTGCCGCGCGGTGATGATGTCCTTGTTGCCGGTGGTGGTGACGTAGATGTCGGCGATGCCGAGGGTGTCCTCGACGGTCTTCACTTCGTAGCCTTCCATCGCCGCCTGCAAGGCGCAGATCGGGTCGATCTCGGTGACGATGACGCGCGCGCCGTAGGCGCGCAGGCTGTGCGCCGAACCCTTGCCGACGTCGCCGTAGCCGCAGACCACGGCCACCTTGCCGGCCAGCATCACGTCCATCGCGCGCTTGAGGCCGTCGGCCAGCGACTCGCGGCAGCCGTAGAGGTTGTCGAACTTGGACTTGGTGACCGAGTCGTTGACGTTGATCGCCGGCACCAGCAGCGAGCCTGCCTCGGCGAGCTGGTAGAGGCGGTGCACGCCGGTGGTGGTTTCTTCCGAAACGCCCTTCCAGTCGGCCACCACGCGGGTCCAGTAGCCGGGGCGTTCCCTGGCCACGCGCTTGAGCAGGTTCTTGATGACCTGCTCCTCGTGGCTGCCGGAAGGCGAGTTCACCCAGCTTTCGTCGCCCTGTTCGAGCTCGTGGCCCTTGTGGATGAGCAGCGTCACGTCGCCGCCGTCGTCCACCACCAGTTCCGGGCCGGTGAGGGTGCCGTCGGGCAGGGTGAAGGTGAGCGCGTCGAGCGTGCAGTCCCAGTATTCCTCCAGCGTCTCGCCCTTCCATGCGAACACCGGCGTGCCGGTGGCGGCGATGGCGGCGGCGGCGTGGTCCTGCGTCGAGAAGATGTTGCACGAGGCCCAGCGCACGTCGGCGCCGATGTCCTTGAGCGTCTCGATCAGCACGGCGGTCTGGATCGTCATGTGCAGGCTGCCGGTCACGCGCACGCCCTTGAGCGGCTGGGTGGCGGCGTGCTTGCGGCGGATCGACATCAGGCCCGGCATTTCGTGCTCGGCGATGTCGATTTCCTTGCGGCCCCAGTCGGCCAGCGAGAGGTCGGCGACCTTGTAGTCGCCCGGCGTCGGGGAGGTTTTCAGTTGTGCGTTCATGCTGTGGCTCCGGAAAAATGGAAAACCCGGCGCCGCGTGCGGATGCGATGCCGGATTCGTTCGCGAGCGCCGTTGGGACGATTCGACCGCCGAGCCTGATTCCGGCGGCGAAGGGCGACGGCGTGCATCGCCTGCGCCCGTTGCCGGACTTGCAGCGCTCCTCGGCGGGAAGGGGCGGGAATAGAGCGGAATTCTACCAGCGCGCGCTTTTGCCGCGACGGTGAGGGGATCGGCGGTGATGTTGCGTACAGGGACGGGCAGGGATACCGCCATCGAGGAGTTCGCCATGTCGTACCGTCTTTCCTTTCTTGCCGCCTGTCTCGGCCTCGCGGCCGTATCCGGGCCGGCGCAGGCCCAATGGCTGTATGGCCGCCTCGTGCCGGGCGCCGGCATGCAGGCCAACGGCGCGTCCGAGTACGTGGATGTGTCGGCGGACGGCAAGACCGTGGTGTTTTCCACTTCCGCCACCAACTGGGCGTCCGGGTCGGAGGTGAACACCGACAAGGCGATGGCCGTGGACCTGGATACCGGCCTGATCGAAGTCGTCTCGCGCACCACGGCGGGCGCGGTGATACGCGGCGAATCGCCGGTGGTGTCGCGCGATGGGCGCTATGTGGCTTTTCTCAACCATGCCGGCAATCTCGACGTGGGCGTGCCGACCACCAACTGGCAGGTGGTGCGCAAGGATCGCCAGACCGGCCAGTTGCGCCTGGTCAGCGCCAACAGCGCCGGCGAGGCGTCCAATGCGCACGTGAACGACGACTGGGTCGCGATCTCCGGCGATGGCCGGTACGTCGCGTTCGAGGCCACGTCCTCCAACCTGGGGGTCGCGTCCAACGGCTGGGACCAGGTGCTCGTCAAGGACATGGACACAGGCCAGGTCCGCCTCGCATCGGCCACGACAGCGGGCGCGCCGGCGCCGAATGGTTGCTCGATCCGGTCGAATTCGCTTTCCGACAGCGGCCGGTACGTGGTCATGATCTGCAACCAGCCGCTCATTCCCGGCGAGCGCAACGGGCAGGCCTACGTGCGCGACATGACGACGAACGCCATCGAACTGGTCAGCCGCGCCAGCGGCGCCGGCGGCACGTCGAGCACGGCGTTCGCCGCGCGCGCGGCGATCTCGGCCAACGGCCGTTTCGTCTCGTTCCAGGTCCGCTGCTTCGGCGGCATCGGCGGCGACTGCGTCAACAACAGCGGCATCTACGTGCGCGACCGCCAGACCCACGCCACGATCCCGGTGCCGCGCCCGGCGACGGTGGAGTTCGATGCGTGCAACGCATCGGACGTGTCCAATATCGGCACGGTGCTGATGGCCTGCGTGCAGAGCGGGCGCAGCCAGGTGTTCCTCCACATCCCCGGCGCGAGCGGCACGCCCTTCCTCGTCAGCGAGACGGCGGGCGGACAACCTGGCAACGGTGCGTCCGGCGCCACGCTTGCGGTGAATGCCAATGGCCTGTCGATGGTGTTCGATTCGGTGGCCAGCGACCTGGCGGCAGGGGATACCAACAACGCGAGCGATGTCTTCCTGCTGGTGGACGAGAGCGTGATATCGGGCCTTTTCGCGGACGACTTCGAGGACTGAACCGGGCACGGCGTTTATATCGAGGATTGCGCGGGCGGGAGCGGATGGAAACGGGGCCCATCGCGACGGCCGTCCGGAATCAAGGCGAGCCGTGCGGGAACGGATGACACGTTCTAGACTCCACGGATGTCCGCCTCCCGGGATTCCGCCGATCTCACCGCCCTGATCCGCCGCTGGCAGGAAGGCGACGGCAGCGCGCGCGAGCGCCTGATGGTGCTGATCTACGACCGGGTACGGGCGATCGCGGCGCAATCCCTGCAACGCCAGAACGGTTCCACCCTGACGCCCACGGAACTGGCGCACGAGGCGCTGATGCGCCTGTTCGGGGCCGAGGCCGATTGGGTCGACCGGCGCCATTTCTTCCACGTCGTGGCTCAGGCTGTCCGCCAGGTGCTGGTGGACAGGTCGCGCAGGCGGCTGGCGGAGAAACGCGGTTCGGGCAGCGAGGTCGTGCCGCTGAGCGAGGTGGAAGACCTGGAGCATGACGGTCGCGATGCCGATCTGCTGCGTGTGGACGAGGCCCTGCTGCAATTGTCCCTGGCCGATCCGCGCCGGGGCCGGATCGTGGAGATGACTTACTTCGGCGGGTTCTCCCGCGAGGAGATCGCACAGGCATTGGAACTCTCGGTCAGCTCGGTGGATCGCGACCTGCGCTTCGCGCGCGCCTGGCTCAGGGATGCGCTCAGCGCATGAGCGACACGCACGAGCGCCTGGCCGAACATTTCGAGCGGCTGGTGGCGCTGCCGGCGGCGGAGCGCGAGGCGGCGCTGCGTGCCTGCGAGCCTGGCCTGCGTGCCCGGCTCGAACGCCTGCTGGCCGCCGATTCGCGGGACGAGGATCCGCTCGCCGACGCGGTGGCCGCAAGCGCACAGGACCTGGCCGTGCCGGTCGGTCGCGGTGCGCGCCTGGGGAGCTGGCGCGTGCTTGGCGAACTCGGAGCCGGTGGCATGGGGGCGGTGCTGTTGGCCGAACGCGTCGGTGGACAGTTCACGCAGCAGGTGGCGATCAAGCTGATCC
Source organism: Chiayiivirga flava (assembly GCA_037190825.1). Lineage (GTDB taxonomy): Bacteria > Pseudomonadota > Gammaproteobacteria > Xanthomonadales > Xanthomonadaceae > Denitratimonas > Denitratimonas flava_A. Next base: position 4,669 of record JBBCJS010000082.1, on the reverse strand, counting down.
GCGGTTTCCCGACCGAAGAAGGCAAGCGCCGCCTGCGCCAGGAGCGCCAGATCCTGGCGCAGCTCGATCATCTCAACATCGCGCACCTGATCGATGGCGGCGAAACGAGCGACGGCCAGCCCTACGTGGTGATGGAGTACGTCGATGGCCTGCCGCTGCTGGAATACGTTGCGCGCCATGTCCCTGGCCTTGCGGCGCGCCTGGCCCTGTTCGACCGCATCGCCGCGGCGGTGCAGCACGCGCACGAGCGTCTGGTGATCCATCGCGACCTCAAGCCCGGCAATGTGCTGGTGCGCGCGGATGGGCAGCCCAAGCTGCTGGATTTCGGCGTCGCCAAGCTGGTGGACCTGAGCGCGGATTCGGACCCGCGCCAGACCTCCACCCGGGTCTGGACGGCCGGTTACGCCAGCCCGGAGCAGCAGGCCGGCACGGTGGTCACCACGGCATCGGACGTATATGCGCTGGGCATCGTGCTGCGCGAAATGCTGACCGGGGAGCGCAGTCCGGGCGAGCCTTCGGCAGTGCCCGAGGGCTTCGTGGCGCTGGCACTGGCGGCCGATCTGCGCGGGATTCTGGCCAAGGCCACGGCGCAGGCTCCGGGCGAGCGCTATCCCACGGTCGAAGCCCTGCGTGCCGATCTGGAGCGCTGGCGCGAAGGCCGGCCGGTGCGCGCCGCGGCCGATACGCCGCTCTACCGGCTGCGCAAGTTCGCGCTGCGGCATCGGTTCGGCGTGGCCGTGGCCCTGTTCGTGCTGCTGGCGGCCGGCCTCTTCGTCTGGCGGCTGGGGCACGAACGCGACCGCGCGCTCGCGGCCGAAGCCCAGGCCACCGCCGCACAGGCCGCGGCCGAGCGCGACGCGGCGACCGCGCACGCGGCGCTGGATTTTCTCACCGACACATTCGCCGCGGCGATGCCCGATCACGCCATGAGTGCGCAGGTCAGCGTACGCGACCTGCTCGACCACGCCCGTGCCGAACTGGACCGGCGCGACGGCGTCGAGCCGCGCCTGCGCCAGCCGTTCCAGCGCCTGCTCGGGCACCTGTATGCCTCGCTCGGCGAGCCCCGGATTGCCGCCGAGCTGTTCGAGCGTGGCCTGGCAGGCGTGGAACCGATGCACAAGAACGAAGCCCTGGCGCTGGCCGAGGATTACCAGGGCTGGTCCGGCGCACTCGGCACCCTGGAAGACGGCCCCGGCAGCTTCGACGCGGCACAACGCGCCGCTGCGCTGCGGCGCGAATTCGCGCCCGGTGATCCGGTGCAGGAACTGCACGCGCTGGACCAGCTCGCCTACGCGCACTACCGCAACCACGAATACGATCAGGCCGAGCGCGACTGGAGCCGCGTGCTGGAACTGGCCGCTGCCTTGCCGCAGCCGCTGGTGGATGTGGTGACAAACGTCCATTTCGCCCTGAGTGCCATGCTGCTGGAGCAGGGCGAAGGCGAGCGTGCCCTGACACTGGCGCGCGAGGGCCTGGCCTTTGCCGACGACCACTTGCCACCCGATGCCCTGGAGCGGATCCCGCTGCTGCGCGCCCTGGGGATGGCGCTGCTGGATCAGGGCCATCCCGAGGAAGCCGAGCGCGTGGTGCGCCAGGCCATCGCGATGCAGGAGGAGAGCGTTGGCACACGCGGCACCGTGCTGGGTGCGCTCTACACCAGTCTGGGTTCGACCTTGAACATGCAGGGGCGCTATCGCGAGGCGCTGGACGTGCTGGAGCGCAGTCATGCACTGGCCGTGGACGCGGCCGACGTGCATCTGGAGGTGGCGATCAGCCTGAGCAACCTCGCATCCATCCACGAAAGCGCGGGCGACTACGCCACCGCGCTGTCGTTGTTCGAGCAGTCGCTGCAACGCTGGCAACAAAGCGGGGTCGATCCGGACACGCTCGGCTTCCGCAAGCTGGAGGTCAGCCAGGCGCGCTGTCTGGCGCTGGCAGGCGAACACGCCCGCGCCGATGAGCGCCTTGCCTCGCTGCGCCAGCGCGCGCGCCAGCTCGATGGCGAGGATTCCTTCGACTATGCCTTTGCCACCTGGCAGCACGTGGTACTGATGCGGCGCATGCGCGATCCGGCGCGTGGCGAGCCGCTGCTGGACGAAGCGGCGGCGCTTTTCGCCGGTTTCCTGCCCGAGACGCACCCGATCATGGCGCACGTGCGCCGCGCACGTGCCGACTTCGCCGCGATGCGCGGTGAGTTCGAGCGCGCCGAACGCGAGCAGCGTGCCGCTCTGGCCGCACTGGAAGCCGCCGGCGTGATGGCTGTGGACGTAGCCATCGCACGCGCCGAACTGGCCGGCATCCTGACGGCGCGCGGCGCACGTCCGGAGGCGCGTGCACTGCTCGACCGGGCCATGCCGGTACTGCGCGAGGCGGTGCTGCCGCAGGAAGTCCATCGCGCGGCGGCGGAGAAACTGATGGCGGCGATGCAGGGCCAGCACGCGCCGCATGAGGAGGGATGACCCACTCTGAATCGCGGTCTTTGCTAGGAATGGCCGCCAAATTGCGTATTAGGGAATGGAACCACGCCATGAGGAATCGTCATGCCATCCCTTCCCCCGCTGCGCCATGCATTGCTTCTAGGTCTGAGCTTCGCCCTGCTGCTGGGCGCGCCCTGCGCCCGTGCCGAACTCCTTTTCGGCCGCCTCGTTCCGGCGGCACCCGGAACCCAGCCCAACAACGATTCCGATTCGGTCGATGTGTCCAATGACGGCAAGACCGTGGTGTTTTCCAGCGCTGCGACCAACTGGCTTCCCTCCCCGACCGGCACCGCCGACAAGGCCATCGCCATCGATCTGGATACCGGCCTGATCGAAGTCGTCTCGCGCACCATGGCCGGTGTCGTGTTGCGGGGCGAACATCCCTCGGTGTCGCGCGACGGGCGCTACGTGGCCTTTCTTAACTACGGCGAAAGCCTTGGCCCTGGCGTGCCGTCCTCCTCGGGCTGGCAGGCGGTACGCAAGGATCGCCAGACCGGCGAGCTGAAGCTGGCCAGCGCCTCGGCGGCGGGCGTGCCGATCTCCTCGCCTGCGATGGTGGACGACGACAGCGTGTCGATTTCCGGCAACGGTCGCTACGTGGCCTTCGAGGCGGCGAATTTCGACGGCGACACCCCCGGATACGACCAGGTCTACGTCAAGGACATGGACACCAACGCGCTGATAAAGGCCTCGGTGGACAATAGCGGCGTCACCGCCGAGCGCGGCTGCGTGCTGGGGCCGCATGCGCTGTCGGATAATGGCCGCTACCTGGTCATGATCTGCGAGCGCGCCCTGGTGCCCAATGCCGGAATGAACCAGATCTATGTGCGCGATCTGGTGCAGAACAGCACGCACCTGGTCAGCCGCGTTGGTGCCAATGGCGCGGCCAGCACCTCCTTCGCGTCCCGGCCGGCGATCTCGCCCAATGGCCGTTACGTCACCTTCAACAACGCTGCCTGGGGTGGTCTGGGTTTTGCCAACGGTGCCAATGTCAACGGCAACAGCGGCATCTATCTGCGCAACCTGCAAACCCAAACCACCCAGGCATTGCCCAAGCCCGCACTTTCCGGTTCCGACTACGACAATTGCCGCATCTCGGATGTCTCCGATGCAGGCACGGTGCTGATGGAGTGCCGCGTCCCCAGCCTTGCCGGTGGTGCAGGTTCGACCAACAGTCAGGTGTTCCTGCACATTCCCGGTGCGAGCGGCACGCCGTTTCTGATTTCGACCGGAACAGGCGGCGATTCGCGCGGCAACAACGAGTCGGGCCAGACGCTGGCGATCGATGCCAGCGGCCTGTCGCTGGCCTTCGAGTCGATGGCCAGCAATCTGGTTCCCGGTGACACCAACAACGTCAAGGATATCTTCGTGCAAGTGGAAACGACCTTGCTGACGGAGCTTTTCTCCGACGGGTTCGAGGACTGATCTGCGCCGGGGGCTGCACTGGCGCGTGGGAGTGGCTAGATTGGCGGGCGTCATCGCAGGGCAATGCCGGTTGAGGAACGTTCGGCCCCACCGTCATCCCCGCGAAGGCGGAGATCCAGCGTCTTTGCTTTCAACGCATTGAAAGTCACTGGATCCCCGCCTTCGCGGGGATGACGGGAACATGGCTTTCCTCGGGTTTGGCGTCGCTCGCCTCGTTCATCGCAAGGAGTGCTTCGCATGTCGCCCCCCGCCCGCCGCGCGCTTCCCCGTTTTCTGCACCAGGCCTTCCACCTGCGCCGCGAGGAAATCGCGCCGGTGCTGATCGCCGGGCTGTTCTTCTTCTTCATCCTCACCGCGCTGATGCTGCTGCGCCCGGCGCGCGATGCGCTGGGCATGGAGCGCGGCATCGAGGCGATCCGCTGGCTGTTCATCGGCACCGCCGTGGTCACGCTGGCGGTCAATCCGGTGTTCGGCTGGATGGTCAGCCGCTTCCGCCGCCTGCATTTCATTTCCGCCACCTACGCCTTCTTCGCGTTGAGCCTGTGCGGCTTCTGGGCGCTTCTCGTGTTCGCGCCGGGCGCCGTGGGCGAGCGCAGCGGGCAGGTGTTCTTCGTGTGGTACAGCGTGTTCAACCTGTTCGTGACGATGGTGTTCTGGGCGCTGCTGGCGGATCGCTTTTCTTCCGATCAGGGCAAGCGATTCTTCGCGCTGATCGCCGTCGGCGGCACGCTCGGCGCGGTCTTCGGACCATGGCTGGCGAAAACGCT
>JBBCJS010000081.1:0-18539 GCA_037190825.1 Chiayiivirga flava | reverse complement strand
GCCACGGAAGAACAAAGACGCCGGGTTCCCGCCTTCGCGGGAACGACGAGCGGAAGCAGGCGCCCCAAGGTTCCCATACGTACCTCAATCGTCCTGTTCGCGCGCGAACACGATGCCGCGCTCGTCGCGCACCGTGCCTTCCATCAGCGCGCGCAGCTCGGCCTCGCGCGCCAGCGCCTGCGGATCGGAAGCCGGTTCGGGTTCGACCGGCGCCGGCGCCGGCACGGCCGTCAGCGGCGCGCCTTCGGGGCGGAACTTGATGATCTGCTTCCACGAGCGCGTCAGCGCGTCGGCGAATACCAGCAGCAGGTCGCCCGGCTGGCCCATGCGCAACGCGGTGTCGATGGCCTGCTGTTCGTCGTGGATCTGCGCGATGGCGTCCTCGGGCACGCCGGCCTCGACCAGCCCGCGCATGAGCAGGCGCGGCACTTCGTCACCGTCGCGGCCGCGGGTGTTGTCGTCGCGGCGGCAGATGTAGTGGTCGAACTTGCCGGCGGCCACGCGCGCGATCTCGAGGATGTCCTCGTCGCGGCGGTCGCCGGGCGCGGCCAGCACCACGATGCGGCGGCCGGTCACGTCCAGCCGCTGCGCCAGGTCGGCCATCGCGGCGATGGCATGGGCGTTGTGGCCGTAGTCGAACAGCACCTTGAACGGATGTTCGTCGAACACGTTCATGCGGCCCGGGGCCTGGAAGAACGTGGTGTCGAAGGTGCGCAGGCCCTGGCGGATCGGATCGAGCTTGATGCCGAGCGAGAACGCCATGGCGGCGGCGAACATCGCGTTCTGCACGTTGTGCATGGCGCGGCCTTCGAGCGTGGCCGGAATCAGGTGCGTCCACAGCAGCGGGATGTGGCTGCCCTTGTCGTAGAGCGTGATCATCTGGCCGTTGATGCCGGCCTCCAGCGCGCAGGCGCGGCCGCCGGCGCGGATGTGCTCGCGCACCAGCGGGTGCGAGGGATTGGTGCTGACGTAGCAGATGGTCTTCGCGTCCACGTAGCCGGACATCTTCAGCACCAGCGGATCGTCGGCGTTGAGCACGGCGCAGTCGGTCGCCACCTCGACGACGATGCGCTTGACCTGCGCGAGCTGGTCCAGCGTGTCGATGCCCTTCAGCCCGAGGTGATCGGACTGCACGTTCAACACCGCGCCGACGTTGACTTCCGGCACGCCCATGCCGGCGCGCAGCAGGCCGCCGCGCGCGGTTTCCAGCACGGCCAGGTCGATCTGCGGATCGGAGAGCACCATGCGCGCCGACACCGGCCCGGTCATGTCGCCTTCGACGCTGCGCTGGCCGTCGATGTAGACGCCATCGGTGGTCGTCAGGCCGGGCGTGTAGCCGGCCATCTTGGCGATGTGCGCGAGCATGCGCGCGGTGGTGGTCTTGCCGTTGGTGCCGGTGAGCGCGGCGATCGGCACGCGGCTCGGCGCGCCGGGCGGGAACAGCATGTCGATCACCGGGCCGGCGGCGTCGCGCGGCGTGCCTTCGCTGGGCGCGACGTGCATGCGGAAGCCGGGCGCGGCGTTCACTTCGCAGATGGCGCCGCCGATGGTCTTGTAGCTCTCGGCGATGTTGGGCGTGATGAAATCCACGCCGCCCACGTCCAGCCCGATGGCGCGCACCGCCATGTCGCGGTTGTCGGGGTGGATGATGTCGGTGACGTCGGTCGCGGTGCCGCCGGTGGAAAGGTTGGCGGTGGAGCGCAGGTAGACGACTTCATCGGGCGCAGGGATCGAATCGGCGGCGTAGCCGGCGCGCTGCATCATCAGTTCCGCCTGCGCGTCGAGCACGATGCGGGTCAGCACCTTCTCGTGGCCGACGCCACGGCGCGGGTCCTGGTTCACGATCTCGACCAGCTCGGCGATGGTGCGCGCGCCGTCGCCGACGACGTGGCCCGGCGTGCGGCGCGTGGCGGCGACCAGTTCGCCGTTGACCACGAGCAGACGGTGGTCGTCGCCGGGCTGGAAGGTTTCCACGATCACCGAGCGCGAATGCTCGCGCGCGGCGCGGAAGCCTTCGCGCACGGCCTCCGGTTCCTCGATGCCGATGGTGATGCCGCGCCCGTGGTTGCCGTTGTAGGGCTTGGTCACCACCGGCCCGCCGAAGCGGCGCGCGGCGCGCACCGCGCCGTCCTCGCTCGACACCAGCTCCTGGCGCGGCACCGGCAGGCCGAGCGTGGCGAGGATCTTGTTGGTTTCTTCCTTGTCGCTGGCCAGCTCCACCGCGATGTGCGGGGTCTTGCCCGTCACCGTGGCCTGGATGCGCTGCTGGTATTTACCGTGGCCAAGCTGCACCAGCGACTGTTGATTCAGCCGCAGCCACGGGATGCCGCGCGCCTCGGCGGCCTGCACCAGCGAGGCGGTGGACGGCCCGAGCGCGCGGCGCTGGGCGTAGCGGATGAAATCGTCGCGCTCGGTTTCCCACGCGAAATCCTCGGGCACCGCGACGTGCGCGCGAAGCTCGGCCGGCAGCAGCGAGCCGATCAGCTTCAGCGCCAGTTCGCCGGCCGCGATGCCTTCCTCGCGCTGGGCGTATTCGTAGACGACGCTGTAGACGCCGGGCTTGCCGTCGATGCTGCGGGTCTTGCCGAAGGTGACATCCTCGCCGGCGATGTTCTGCAACTCGATCGCGACGTGCTCCATCACATGCCCGAGCCAGGTGCCCTCGCCTTCGCGCAGCCGGCGCAGGAAGCCGCCCGGTTCGCGGTACGAGCAGCCGTGTTCGGCCAGCCCCGGCAGCGCGGCCACCAGTCCCTGGACGAAGCCTTCGCCGAGCCGAGCCGAGGGCCACTGCTCCAGTTCGCCCAGGTCCAGTTCCAGCCGGATGACCGGAAAATGGGCATAGAGCGATGGCCCCACGTAGACGGAACGGTCGAGTATGCGCATGCGTTTCCCCTTGGTATGCCCCGAGACAGGCTTGCAGCATGCCGAAAAAGGCCGAACGGGGAAACAGGCCGCGAGCCGGCCCTCAGCGTTGCTCCAGCAACCCGGCCGAGGCCTTGCGCGTGTGCAGGTTGAACGTGGCTCCGCGCACGAGGATGTGCACGCGCAGGCCGATCAGGCAGACCGGATCGCTTTCGTCGGCCTGCGCCATCGAGGAAAACTCCGCGCCATCGGCATCCACCACGGTGACGGCGCCGGAGCCTTCCACGTCCAGCGTGTTGTCCGGGGCGATGAAGGCGGCGGTGTCCTCGTCCAGGCCGATGCCGACCGAGAACGGGTTGTAGGCCAGCGCGGTGACGAGGCGGCCGAGGCGGTCGCGCTGGCGGAAGTGCTGGTCGATGATGAAGCGGTTGGTCAGGCCGAGGCCGGGGGCCAGGCGCACGCTGTCGGCGCGCGGCGAGCCGCCTTCGGTGCCGAAGGCGATCATGTGTTCGGACAGGATGCTGGCGCCGGCGCTGGTGCCGGCCACGGTCACGCCGGCGGCGTTGGCCTGGCGGATCATCTTGGCGGCGCGGGTGCCGCCGAGGATCGTGGACAGGCGCAGCTGGTTGCCGCCGGTGAAGAACACGCCGGTGGCGTGGGCGATGCGTTCCAGCCAGTCCTCGCGCTCGCCGTCGGCGCGCGTGGCGAAATTGAGGGAGGTGACGCGCGCCGCGCCGATCTCGGAAAAGATCTTCTCGTAGCGCTCGCCGGTATCGTCCAGCCGGCTCGCGGTGGGGATCACGACGATATCGGCGTCGCGCCCGCCGCACAGGCGCACGAAGCGCCGCAGGATGCGCGGATCGTGCTCCTTGTCCTCGGCGCCGCCGATGGGCACGATCCAACCGCGTTCATCGCCTTCGGCGACCTTGCTGGGACACATGGTGTCTGGTTCCCCCCGTTATCCGCCTGTCATCCGCCCATTGGCGGCCGGCCATTCTTGCCGCGTTCGGCGCGCTTGCCAAGCCACGCGGGCAGTGACGGCCTTCACAATCCGAGCTCGGCGACGATGGCGTCGTCCTCGATCCGCACATCCTGCAACACCCTCCGGGCCGTGCCCTGGACCAGGTCGGCGCGCCGCAGGGTGTAGACGGGAAACTGGCCGAACGCCTCGGCCAGCAGGCCGCGCGCACTGTTCTGCACCCGCATCACATGCGCCTCGGGGATGCCGTCGATGGCCAGTCCGGTGACCACCGGATCGACCAGGAAGAACGCGCCGCGCCCGGCGTCGTAGCGCAGCGCGGTCTCCACTTCGATGCGGCCGCCGAGGGTGTCGCGCTGGCCGTCCAGGCGCGCATCCAGGCGCGCATCCAACCCGACGACGACGCGCTGGCGCCGCGGCAGGAAGGTCACCTGCGGGTCCGACAGGGTCCAGCGCAACAGCAGCAGCGAGGTGCGCTCCATCGGGAAGCGGGTGGCGAGTTGCTCGCGGATCTGCGCCTCGGTGATGCGCACGCTCAGGCGCTTGCCGTGCAGGTACAGCGCGAGCGCCGCCAGCAACGCGGCCAGCAGGACGATGCCGGCGACAAGGCCGATGCGGGCGCGGCTCATGCCTGGCCGGCCCCGCGTTCGAAGGTGCCCGACAGCACGGCGATGCCATCGCGCCGGTGCACGCGGCCGCGCGCGATGACGTGCAGCGCGTTGCCGCGTTCGTCCAGGCAGACCAGATCGGCATCGGCCCCGACCGCGATCCGGCCCTTGCGGGCGAGCCGCAACGCATCGGCGACGTTCGCGGTGAACGGCGGCAAGGCGCGATCCAGCGGCACGCCGCGGGCGAGCAATTCGCCCAGCGTTTCCAGCAGCGCGCCAGGCTTGCCCACGTCCATGCCGCAGACGTGGCCGTGCGCATCGAAACACGGCAGGCAGCCGCCGGCGTCGGAACTGATCGTCAGGCGCCCGGGCGGCGCACCGGCATCGTGATGGCGCACGAAGGCATCGGCGGCGCTCCACGCATCCTCGCCTTCTTCGACCGGGAACGCGGTGGCATCGACCGGTACGCCGCGCCGCGCCAGCGCCAGCGCCTCGTCGAACAGCGCGCGGCGGCGGTTGACGTGGGTGGGCTGGAACACGCGCGGCGGCAGTTCGCTCTGCGCCAGCGCGCGTTCGACCAGTTCCAGCCCGCGCGGCCCATCGCCCAGGTGCAGGTGCACGATGCCGGCCTTGCCGGTCATCAGCCCCGCGACGTGCGCGTCGGAGGCCAGCCGCAAAAGTTCGTCGAGCGTGGGCTGGCTGGAGCGGTGGTCGGAAATCGCCAGCTCGCCGATGCCGATGAGCGGTTCGAGGAACACCAGGTCGCCGCGCACCGAGCCGGTGAGCGTGGCCGGCGGGACGTGGTAGCCGCCGCAATGTCCCCAGGCCGACAAGCCTTCCTCGCGCAGGGCGTGGATCGTCGCGAGCAGGTCGCGCGGGCCGCGCGCCACGTCGTCGGTGCCGAGCTGGCCGACGCCGGTGGTGACGCCGTTGCCGGTGTAGTGCGACAGCGGCAGCGCCGGCACGCGGGTGCGGAAGCCGGCTTCGCCACCGCCGCCGGTGACGTGGACGTGGCCGTCGATCAGGCCGGGGATCAGGCGGCGGCCTTCCAGATCGAGCGTCCGCACGCCCAGGCCGGCGGGCAGATCGGTCCAGCGTTCGCCCATCCACAGCACCCTGCCGCCGCCCAGCAGCAGATGCCGCAGGCCGAGGTCGTCAGGTGCATGCACGTGCGCGTTGCGCAGCGCGAGCAGGGGGGCGTCGGGCAAGGCGGGCAAGGACATGGCGGGCGGCTTTGGAGGTATCAGTGAAACAGAATGCAGCAAAATCCTCCGTCATTCCCGCGAAGGCGGGAATGACCGGGAAAAGCAGGCTTTCGGAGTTCCACATGCATCAGTCACGCAATGTACGACGCGGGTCCTGCCCGGTGCCGACATGATCGAAGCACACGCCGATCGCGTGGCTGCCCAGCACGGCGGCGAACTGGCGCTGGCGCATCTGGAAGCGGTCGTAGGCGCGCGAGATGCGTTCGGCATCGGTGCCGGCCGGCGCGAAGCCGGCTTCGGACCAGACCGCGATGTCCATCATCGCCACGCGCACTTCGCCTCCCGTCCAGCGCAGCAGCGGCTCGGGCGGCGCGTCCAGCCATTCCTCGCGCTCGGGCGTGAGCAGCGCGGCCTCGATCAGCGGCCACAGCGGCGCGATGCCGGCGTGCTCGTATTGCATCGCGGTCATCGCCAGCAGGTCGTTGAGGCTCAGGTAGCGCGCGTGTTCGAGCGGCGTGGCGAATGCCTGCTGCGCATGCAGCGCGGTCGCGGCCTGCGCCATGCCGGTTTCCAGCAGGACTTCCTCCATCGCGCGGCCGATCGCGGCCACCTCCTCCGCCTGCCCATGCAGCACGAAGGGCACCAGCCGCAGCGGACCTTCGCGCAGCGCGGAATCGGGCGAAAGCTGCGCCGGCATCGCGCCATCGAAGCTGCCGAAGCCCAGCACGCGCGGCCCGCTGCGGCCCGGCGCGCGCTGCGCCAGGTCGGCCAGCGCCGCATGCAGCGGCCAGCCCGGGCGCAACAGCTCGGACGGATCGAAGCCGGCGCCGGCCACGGCCAGGTCGAGCGCCTCCACGCCCGGCAGCAACCGCGCCAGATCGGCCGCGACATGGCCGGCCAGATCGGCCGCCGCATCGCGTGGCAGCATGGGCCGGGCGAGCATGGCCGAACATTCCAGCGCCAGCGCGCCATAGGTACAGGATGTGGAGGGCATGGCGCCGCGGGCACGAAAAACGGGGCGCTACAGTACCATCGCGCTCCCGCCACGATGCCACGACATGTCGCCGATGCTGACCGCGCTGCGCCTGGAACTTCGCGCCCTGCTGGAGCTTTACCTGATCCCCGGCCTTACCGCGCTGATGCCCTGGCCGCTGGGTTTCCGCTGGCTGCGGCTCTGTTCGCGCCTCGCCTTGCTCTATCGCTGCGAATGGGAACCGGCACTGGCGCAGGCGCGGCGGTTCGTGTCCATCGACGACGAAGCCATGTGGGCGCGGCAGTTTCGCCTCGCCAAGCTGGTGGATCACGCCGACTACTGGACCAGCCGCACCCGCTCGCGCCGCTGGCTGCGCCGGCACATGGACGTGGCCGCGCCGTGGCCGCGACTGGATACGCCGGCCGTCGGCGTGTTCTTCCACGTCTGCCCCGGCCTGTGGGCGATGCGCTCGCTGCGCGAACAGGGCGTGAGCGCCTCCGTGCTGGCCGGGCATTTCAGCAAGCGCTCGATGGGCGACGCATGGCTGGCCTTCGCCTATGGCGTGCTGCGCCTGAAGGAGTTGCAGCGCGTCTCCGGCGGCCCGCTGATCTTCTCGCCGGGCACGGTGAAGAAAGCGCTGGCGATCGTCCAGGGCGGCGGCTGGATCGCCGGCACGCCCGACGTACCGCCTACCGAAACCGCGCTCGGCACGCCGGTGACGCTGTTCGACCGTCCCGCGCATTTCGCCGAAGGGCTGCTGGTGATCGCGCGCCGCGCTCAAGTTCCGGTGGTGATCTTCACCCTTGGTCTCGATCTGGCCGATGGTCGCCGCCGGCTGGAAGTGCTCGGCCAGCACGACCCGGACGAACCCGAACTGCTGCAACGCATCGCCGATCACTGGCAGCGCCTTCTGCGCGAGCGTTCCTGGGGCTTCATGCTGTGGGCCGCGATGCCGGCGTGGTTCGCTCTGCCGCGCCCGCCGGAAAGCTGAGCCCCACCTCTTCCGTTCGCTGCCGTATGGAAGCTGCGCTATCATCCCGGTTTCCCTCGATTTCCCCACAGCGAGCCTCCCGATGGCCAAGACCCGCTCCCTGAATCCCGTCGGCGTGATCGGCGGCGTGCGCATTCCGTTCTGCCGCAACAACACTGCGTACTACGACGTGGGCAACCTCGGCATGTCGATCCGCACCCTCGGCGCCCTGGTGGAGCGCTACGGGCTGCACGGCGAGCGTCTGGGCGAAGTGGCGATGGGCGCGGTGCTCAAGCATTCCTCGGACTGGAACATCGGCCGCGAGGCCACGCTGTCCTCGGGCCTGGCCCCGACCACGCCGGGCATCACGATGCAGCGCGCCTGCGGCACCAGCCTGGATACGGTGATCGCCATCGCCAACAAGATCGCCACCGGGCAGATCGAGGCCGGCATCGGCGGCGGCTCGGATACCACCTCCGACGTACCCATCGCGGTGAGTCGCCCGCTGCGGCGCCGGCTGCTGGATCTCAACCGCGCGCGCAGCTTCGGCGAACGGCTCAAGGCGCTCAAGGGTTTTTCCTTGCGCGACCTGAAACCCGAATTCCCCGGCGTCGGCGAGCCGCGCACCGGCAAGAGCATGGGCGAGCACTGCGAGATGATGGCCAAGGAATGGAACATCGCCCGCGCCGACCAGGACCAGCTCGCCTACGATTCGCACCGCAAGGCCGCCGCCGCCTACGAGCGCGGTTTCTACGACGATCTCGTGGTGCCGTTCCGTGGCGTGACCCGCGACAACATCCTGCGCCCGGACACCACGCCGGAAAAACTCGCCACGCTCAAGCCCGCCTTCGACCGCAGCTCAGGCCAGGGCACGCTCACCGCCGGCAACTCCACCCCGCTCACCGATGGCGCTTCCGCCGTGCTGCTGGGCACCGACGCATGGGCGAAGCAGCATGGCCTGGAGGTGCAGGCCTACATCGTCGATGCGCAGGTGGCCGCGGTGGACTACGTGCACGGCGAGGGCCTGCTGATGGCCCCGGCCTGGGCCGTGCCGCAGATGCTGGCGCGCCATGGCCTGGCCTTGCAGGACTTCGATTTCTACGAAATCCACGAAGCCTTCGCCGCGCAAGTGCTGTGCACGCTGCGCGCCTGGGAATCGGAAACCTTCTGCCGCGACAAGCTCGGCCTGGACGCGCCGCTGGGCAGCATCGACCCGGCCAAGCTCAACGTCGTCGGCTCCTCGCTCGCGCTCGGCCATCCCTTCGCCGCCACCGGCGGACGCATCGTCGCCACGCTGGCGAAACTGCTCAAGGAAAAGGGCGGCGGCCGCGGCCTGATTTCCGTCTGCACGGCCGGCGGCATGGGCGTGACGGCGATTCTGGAGCGGTAACCGCCCGCATCGGGGCCGTCCACGCAAAGCCCGCCGGAGGGCGCAACGCCGTTCCCGGCCAACCTATGGCACCGTCCCTTCGCGCGACGGTGCGCTAACCTGCCTTCCCGCGCCGCATGCGTGGCCCCTGGTCACGCATGCGGCGCCGTCGCGTCATCGAAGGCCATCTCCTTTCCTCCACCGACCTTTCGCCACGGACATTTCCCATGCTCTCGATCCGCAATCTCACCAAGACCTACGCCAACGGCGTGACCGCGCTGCGCGACGTGTCGCTGGACATCCCCACCGGCATGTTCGGCCTGCTCGGCCCCAACGGCGCGGGCAAGTCCACGCTGATGCGCACGATCGCGACCCTGCAGGACCCGGACTCGGGCAGCGTCCGCCTGGGCGACATCGACGTGCTGGCCGACAAGCCCGCCGCGCGCAGGCAACTGGGCTACCTGCCGCAGGAATTCGGCGTGTATCCGAAGGAACCGGCGATCACGATGCTGGACCACTTCGCCATGCTCAAGGGCATCGTCGACGCGAAGGAACGGCGCGAGACGGTGGAGGCGCTGCTGCGGCAGGTGAACCTGTGGGACGTGCGCGGCCACAAGCTCGGCGGATTCTCCGGCGGCATGCGCCAGCGCTTCGGCATCGCGCAGGCGCTGCTCGGCGACCCCAGGCTCATCATCGTGGACGAACCCACGGCGGGCCTGGATCCGGAAGAACGCAACCGCTTCCTGAACCTCCTGTCTGAAATCGGCGAGAACATCGTCGTGATCCTGTCCACCCACATCGTCGAGGACGTCACCGACCTGTGCCCGCGCATGGCGATCATCTCGCGCGGCCAGGTGCTGCTGACCGGCGAACCGCGCGAGGCGATGGCCTCGCTCGACGGCCGGGTCTGGCGCAAGGCGGTGCCCAAGAGCGAACTGGCGCGCTACCAGCAGGACCACATCGTGCTGTCCTCGCGCCTGGTGGCCGGGGAGCCGGTGATCCACGTGCTGGCCGACGCGCAGCCGGAGGAGGGCTTTGCGGCGATCGCGCCCAACCTGGAAGACGTCTATTTCGGCCGGCTGCGCGCCCAGGCCGCCGATGCCGCCGTGGCGGCGTAAGGAGCGGCCCATGTTCCGACATATCTTCGGTTTCGAGCTGCGCCAGCAGTTCGGCAACCCGGTGTTCTGGGTCGTCGCCGGCGTGTTCGCGCTGCTGGCCTTCGGCGCCTCCAGTTCCGATGCGGTGCAGGTGGGCGGGGCCATCGGCAACATCAACCGCAACGCGCCCTACGTGATCGTGCAACTGCTCAGCGCCTTCACCCTGCTGACCATGCTGCTGGTGGTGATCTTCGTCGGCGGCGCGGCACTGCGCGACTTCGACAACCGCACGGCGGAACTGTTCTTCGCCACGCCGATGAAGAAGCGCGACTACCTGTTCGGCCGCTTCGGCGGCGGCCTGGTCATCGCGCTGATCATCATGCTGGCCGTCGCCGCCGGCCTCCTGACCGGCACGTTCATGCCGTGGATCGATCCCGAACGCCTCGGGCCGACCTCCGCCATGCCGTACCTGTGGGGCCTGACGGTCATCATCCTGCCCAACCTGTTCTTCATCGGCGCGCTGCTGTTCTGCCTGGCAGTGGCGACGCGCTCGATGCTGGTGACCTACATCGGCGTGATCGCCTTCATGGTGTTCAACATGGTCACCGGCACGCTGACCGCCGACCTGGACGCCCGCTGGGTCGGCGCGCTGCTCGACCCTTACGGCGCCGCCGCGATGGATACCGCCGCGCGCTACTGGTCGATCACCGAACGCAACACGCTGCTGCCGCCGCTCGATGGCCTGCTGCTGGCCAACCGCGCACTGTGGATCGGCATCGGCGCGCTGTTGCTGTGGGTGGCGTACCGGCTTTTCCGTACCGACCGCGAGGGCCTGAGCTTTCGCCGCCGCAAGGCGACTGCCGTCGGCGGCACCAGCACCGCCGGCGCAACTGCCACCATCGCCGTGCCCAAGGCACGCCTCCAGACCGGCTTCGCCGCGCAATGGCGGCAGTTCCTGCACCAGGCGAAGTTCGACGCCAAGGGCGTGCTGCGCGGCGTGCCGCTGCTGGTGATGCTGCTGTTCGGGCTGCTGATCCTGATCATCAACCTGATCTTCGCCGACCAGATGTACGGCACCGCGCGCTACGCCACCACGGCCACGATGGCGTCGCTGATTTCCGGCGCCTACGCATTGTTCCTGCTCATCATCGTGATGTTCTACGCCGGCGAACTGGTGTTCCGCGAGCGCACCGCGCGCATCGCCGAAGTCACCGATGCCTACCCGAACGCCGACTGGATACCGCTGGCCTCCAAGCTGGTCGCGCTGGTGCTCGTGGTGCTGTGCTTCTATGCCACCGGCGTGGTCGTCACGGTCGCCAACCAGTTGATCCGGGGCGGGGTTTCCATCGAGCCGGGCCTGTACCTGTCGCGCATCCTGCTCGATGCCACCGGCTTCGTGCTGATCGGCGTGCTGGCGCTGTTCTTCCAGGTCATCACCAACAACAAGTTCATCGGCTACCTGCTGATGCTGGTGTACCTGGTGGCGCGGGGCGTGATGGGCTTCCTGGACCTGGACGACAAGCTCTACAGCCCGTTCAGCGCCACGCCGCTCCCGTATGCGGACATGAACGGCTACGGCCACTTCCTCGTCGGCTGGACCTGGTTCCGCATCTACTGGGGCGCGTTCGCGGTGCTTCTTTTCATCGCCGCCCTGCTGTTCTGGGTACGCGGCAACCGTTCCACCTTCCGCGAGCGCCTGCGCGAGGCGCGCCGCCGCTTCGGGGCCGGATCCCTTGCCGCCACGGCGCTGGCACTGGCGGTGTTCATCGGCAGCGGCTTCTTCATCTTCCACAACACCCACCGGCTCAACGAATACGTGCCCGGCGACGTGCAGCTCGACCTGCAGGCCGAGTACGAAAAGAAATACCGCCAGTACAAGGACATCCCGCAGCCGCGCATCAGCGAAATGAAGGTGGATGTGGACATCTACCCGGAAGGCCTGCGCGCCGACGTCCGCGGCCACTACCGCCTCGTCAACCGGCACGACACGCCCATCGAAACGCTGCACGTCGCCTCGCCGGCGGGCTTTTCCGAAACCGAATTGACGCTCAGTTTCGGCGAGCACGAGGTCGAACTGTTCGACGAGACGCTGGACTACGCCATCTACCGCCTCGCCACCCCGCTGGCCCCGGGCGCGGAAATGGATTTCGATTTCACCCTGGTGCTGGGCCAGCGCGGCTTCCCCAACGGCAGGCCGCAGACCCAGATCGTGCACAACGGCAGCTTCTTCAACAACTTCGTCTTCCCCGCGTTCGGCTACAGCGAGAACATGCAGATCACCGATCGCAACGAGCGCCGCAAGCGCGACCTGGGCGAAGTGCCGCGCATGGCCTCCATCGACGACGAGGCCGCGCGCGCCAACACCTACATCAGCAACGATGCGGACTGGATCAAGTTCGAGACGACGGTGTCCACCGCGCCCGACCAGATCGCGCTCGCGCCCGGCTACCTGCAGCGCGAGTGGGAGGAAAACGGCCGCCGTTACTTCCACTACACCATGGACGTGCCGATCCTGAACTTCGCGGCCTGGCTGTCGGCGCGCTGGGACGTGGCGCGCGGCGACTGGAACGGCATGCCGATCGAGGTCTACCACGACCCCAAGCACGCCTGGAACGTGCAGCGCATGATCGAGGCGGCGCAGAAGTCGTTCGACTACTACAACGCCCATTTCACGCCCTACCAGCACAAGCAGCTGCGCATCCTGGAGTTTCCCGGCTACGCCGGTTTTGCGCAGGCGTTTCCCAACACCGTGCCGTACTCGGAGGACATCGGCTTCGTCGCCGACCTGCGCGACGCGGAGAAGATCGACTACGTGTTCTACGTCACCGCGCACGAAGTGGCGCACCAGTGGTGGGCGCACCAGGTGATCGGCGCCAACGTGCAGGGCTCCACGATGCTTTCCGAATCGCTGTCGCAATACTCGGCGCTGATGGTGATGGAGAAGGAATACGGCCCGCACCGGATGCGCAAGTTCCTCAAGTACGAACTGGACCGCTACCTCATGTCGCGCGCCACCGAACTGCGCGAGGAACTGCCGCTGGCGCTGGTGGAGAACCAGCAGTACATCCACTACCAGAAAGGCTCGCTGGTGTTCTACGCGCTGCGCGACTACATCGGCGAGGACACGCTCAACGCCGTGCTCAAGCGATTCCTCCAGGACAAGGGCTACCAGGAGCCGCCCTACACCACCTCGCGCGAGTTCCTGGCCTACCTGCGCGAAGGCACCGATCCCAAGTTCCATCCGCTGATCGAGGATCTGTTCGAGAAGATCGTGTTCTTCGACAACCGCGCGGTGGACGCCACGGCGGTGAAGCGCGACGACGGCAAGTACGCGGTGACGCTGAAGCTGCACGCGGCCAAGTTCGAGGCCGACGGCCGCGGCAAGGAAACCGACGCGCCCCTGCGCGACGCCATCGACGTGGGCATCTTCGCCCGGCCCAAGGGCGGCAAGGAGGACGACGAGACCGTGCTTTACCTGGCCAAGCACCCCTTCTCCGACACCGAAACCACGCTGGAAATCGTCGTGGACGGCGAGCCCTACGACGCCGGCATCGATCCGTACAACAAGCTGATCGACCGCGACTCCAACGACAACCGCAGGCGGGTGACGGTGAAATGACGCATGCTTCCTCTCCCCCGGCCGCGCCGGGGGAGAGGGAACGCGTCCATCGGTTCCGGGAACGCGCCAGCATCGACCAGGAAACACCATGATCCTCCGTATCGCCCTGCTCTCCACGTTCGCGCTGTCCACCCACGCCTCCGCCGACGACCATGTGGCGGACACCGAAGCCTGGCGCGCGAAGCGCTACGAATCGCTGAAGAAGCCCGACGGCTACCTGAGCTTCATCGGCTCCGGCCTGGTGGCCGAAGGCGAAAGCTCGGTCGGCTCAGCGCCGGACAGCGACATCGTGCTGCCGAAAGGCCCGGCACGCCTGGGCACGCTGGTGCTGGAGGCCGACGGCGCGCTGCGCTTCGTCTCCGCACCCGAAGGCGGGGGCCGCATCGGCGGTGCGCCGTTCGAGCGCGTGGCGCTGAAGACCCAGCTCGACGAGGGCGGCCCCACCCGCATCGATTTCGATACCGCATGGTTCTACGTGGTGCGTACCGGGGATCTGGTCGGCTGGCGGCTGCGCGATGTGGAGTCGCCGCTGCGCCTGGCCTTCGATGGCATCCCGCATTTTCCGGTCGATCCGGGCTGGCGCATCGAGGCGCGCTGGGAACCGTTCGATCCGCCGCGCACGCTGGAATACCTGACCGTGCTGGGCACGCCCGATTCGGGCACGGTGCCCGGGCAGGCGGTGTTCGAGCGCGACGGGGAGACCTTCACGCTGTGGCCGATGGATGGCGGGGATGGCCGGCTGTTCTTCGTGTTCGCCGACCGCACCTCCGGCAAGGCCACCTACGGCGGCGGGCGCTTCCTCTACGCCGATGCGCCGCACGAGGGCCGCGTGGTGCTGGACTTCAACCGCGCCTACAACCCGCCCTGCGCGCTCAACGGCCACGTGGTCTGCCCCACCGCGCCGCCGGAAAACCGGCTGCGCATCGCGGTGGAAGCGGGCGAAAAGACGCCGGACACGCATTGATCCGCGCCACGGCCTGTCATCGATTCCCACGTGGCGTGAACCGCGTGGGAATCGATGACAGGCCGTGGCCGGGCACGCCCGCACTGGCAAGCGCGGCCCGCGCCTCTACAATGACGCGGCCTTCGCCCCGGTGTCCCGCGTGCCCGACAGCCTTCCGCCATCGATGAAAGCCCGCCGCTTCACGCCGGCCCAGCTCTGGGGCGGATTGATGGCGATGGCGACGGCGGTGTCGCTGTTGCTGTTCCTGGACCGCTACCTCGGGCGGCTCGCCAGCGACCGTTCCATCGACTGGCTGCGCATCCTGCTGGAAGAAGCCACCGGCACCTACGTGGCCGCGCTGCTGGTGCCGGTGATGGTGTATGCCACGCGCAGGCTGCCGCCGTTCGGCCCGCATTGGCTGCGCAACCTGCCGCTGCACGCGCTGATCGCGATGGCCGTCGGTTTCGCCCACACCACCGCCACCCAGGCGCTGCGCCACCTGCTGATCGCGCTGCCGGGGCTGGACGGCGTGGGCGATTACAGCCTGAGCCTGCACCGCTACCTGCTCGCGCTGCCGGCCGAGTTCATCGTCTACGCCGTGGTGGCGGCGCTGACGCTGGTGGTGGATCGCTACCGTGGCGCGCGCAACCGCGAACTGGAAGCGGTGGAACTGCGCGCCCAGCTCACCCAGGCGCAATTGCTGGCCCTGCAACGCCAGCTCGAACCGCAGTTCCTGTTCGGCACGCTGCGCTCCATCGCCCAGCTCGTCTACGCCAATCCCAAGGCGGCCGAGGAAATGATCTCGCGCATGACGGCGCTGCTGCGGCATTCCTTCGACAGCGAGAAATCGCACGAAACCACGCTCGCCGACGAGCTGCGCGTGCTCGACCTGTACCTGGAAATCATGCGGCTACGCTATGCCGAGCGCCTGTTCGTGCAGGTCGACGCGCCGCCGGAACTGGCGCGCGCCCGGGTGCCGCGCTTCCTGTTGCAGCCGCTGGTGGAGAACGCGCTGGCGCATGGCGACGACCCGGCGATGACGCTGGTGGCGGTCCGCGTCACGGTGCGCGCCGAGGGCGAGAGCCTGGTGATCCGCGTGCGCGACCACAGCCATTGCGAAGACCAGTCGCCGCGCAGCATCGGGATCGTCAACGCCGCCGCCCGCATCGCCCAGCTCTACGGCCCCGGCTACGGGCTTTCCAGCGAACCCACCGCCGAGGGCATCGAAGTGACGGTACGCCTGCCGTTGCGGCTGCCGCCCGCCTGACCTGTGACTTCCATGGCCCGACGCATCGAAAACCTCACCGCACTGTCCGCCCTCGTTGGCCAGGAAATCGCCGTCAGCCCGTGGCGCGAGATCAGCCAGGCCGACATCGACGCCTTCGCGCAGGGCACCGGCGATGCGCAGTGGATCCACGTCGACCCCGAACGCGCCGCGCGCGAATCCCCATTCGGCGTCGCCATCGCGCACGGTTTCCTGACCCTCTCGCTGCTGTCGCGCCTGATGTTCGATGCCATCGACGTCGGCGGCATCGCGCTGGCGATCAACTACGGCCTCAACCGCGTGCGCCTGCCCGCGCCCGTGCCCTCGGGCAGCCGCGTCCGCGCCCGCTTCACCCTCGTCTCGCTGGAGCCGGCCGGCAACGCGATGCAGGCCACCTGGGCCTGCGAGATGGAACGCGAAGGCAGCGACAAGCCGGTATGCGTGGCGGAGTGGTTGATGCGCTACGTCCCGGCACCGCCTGCGGACTGATTTCCCCGGGGAAACCGGCCGCGCCATCCCGGCCCGGTGGCGTTCGACGGGTGGCACGGCGGGCCGCCGCCCCGCGTTATTACGCAGACGCCCCCCGTGCCCCGAGTCCACGATGAAGCCTTCGGCCTCCAAACCCCACCCACGCAGCCTGGGCGATGCCTGCCGCGACGCCTGGCCGGATGCGCTGGCCGCCCTCGCCTGCGCGATCGGCTGGGCGCGCCCGGATGCGCTGGGCTTCGATCTGCTCGCCACATCGGGCCTGCTGTATTTCATCGAACTGCCGCTGGCAGCCATCGCCGCCATCGCCATCGTCCGCCGCATCCGGCACCCGGGCTGGTCGCGCCGCGACAAGCTCAAGTACGCGCTGATCCCGACCCTGGTACTGGCGTGGATCGGCGGTTCGCTGCTCGGCCTGGCCGGCCTGATCGCCATCCTGTGGCTGGGCGGGCGCACGGTGGCGCAGTTGCTGCGCGATGCCCCCGGCAACGACGACGGCGCCGCCGCGATGTGGCTGCAAGCCCGACGCACCGGCACCCGCGTGGACTTCACCCTGTTGCCGCGCCGGCCCTCCGAACCACCGCCGGGCGCACTGCTGATCCCCGCCGGCCACGAACACATCATGGCCTACGCCACGGCCGCGCTCTGGCTGCTGATCCTGATCGTCATCCTGTTCCTGCCGCCGCTGGGCATGGGCGGCGCGACGCCGGACTACGCCGCCAGCGTGGGCTGGCCGGATACCCCCGTCGGCCGCGTGTTCCCCGCCCACATCGCCCTCGCCGCCGGCCTGATGCTGTTCGGTACCCGCACCCTGCTGCACTTCGAAGGCACCGGCACGCCGGAACCTGCACCGCCGCGCATCGAGGACGATGAGGCATTGCGGGAAGTGATCGCGAAAGTGGAAGGGCGCCGCTCGAGCAAGAGCAAGCGGCGCAAGTGACCCGTGCGGGTCTCGACTTGGGGCCAGCCCGCCCGGCGAGGCCGGGCGGGCGCATCTGCCATCAATTCAGATCGATCACGAACGACCAGGTCACCGAGCGCGCCGTCGGAGTGCCGCTTGCCGTCGACTGCAACGCGAACGCGTCTCCCGCCGTGATCGCCACCGTATTCGCGGTGTCGGAGCAGACGTTCGAGGCTTCCTGGATCACGCAGGACACCGGGGTATTGGCCCCATTGATCCGCAGTACGAACGTGTACTGCTGGACCGAGCCACCCGCCGCGCCAGCGTTTCCGCTCAGGCGCACCCGCAACCCACGAATCGTTCCGTTTACGGGTGAAGGCACCTGCTGGATCTCCTCAGCCCGGTTGCCATCGCCTACGCCGACCCAGGTGGTCCCTGTCGTGCTGACCGTATTGTAGGAACTGCCGAAGAACGGAACCGTGGTCGCGCCTGCTGGACCCACGGGGCCAGCATCACCCTGCGGACCCGTGGCACCAGTCGGACCCGCTGGGCCAGTTTCGCCCTGCGGACCTGCCGGACCGATCTCACCTTGTGGGCCAGTGGCACCCGCCGGACCGGCGGGGCCAGTTTCGCCTTGCGGACCCTGTGGCCCAATTTCACCCTGCGGACCCGTTGCACCGGTGGGGCCAGCCTCACCCTGCAAGCCAGTGGCACCGGTCAGGCCAGTTTCACCTTGTGGACCCTGCGGGCCGGCTTCACCTTGCGGGCCAGTGGCACCCGTCGGACCGGCAGGGCCAGTTTCGCCTTGCGGACCCTGCGGACCGATTTCACCCTGCGGGCCAGTGGCACCCGTCGGACCGGCAGGGCCGATTTCGCCTTGCGGACCCGTTGCACCTGCCGGACCAGTTTCACCTTGTGGACCTTGCGGGCCGGCTTCACCCTGCGGGCCAGTGGCACCGGTCAGGCCAGTTTCACCCTGCGGACCGACCGGGCCGATCTCCCCTTGTGGACCCGTCGCAC
Source organism: Chiayiivirga flava (assembly GCA_037190825.1). Lineage (GTDB taxonomy): Bacteria > Pseudomonadota > Gammaproteobacteria > Xanthomonadales > Xanthomonadaceae > Denitratimonas > Denitratimonas flava_A. Next base: position 243 of record JBBCJS010000081.1, on the reverse strand, counting down.
CCGTCGGACCGGCAGGGCCAGTTTCGCCTTGCGGACCCTGCGGCCCGATTTCACCCTGCGGACCCGTGGCACCCGTCGGACCGGCAGGGCCAATTTCGCCTTGTGGACCCTGCGGGCCGACTTCACCCTGCGATCCAGTGGCACCCGTCGGACCGGCGGCGCCGGTTTCGCCCTGTGGACCCTGCGGGCCGGCTTCACCTTGCGGGCCAGTGGCACCCGTCGGACCGGCAGGGCCAGTTTCGC
>JBBCJS010000080.1:0-35688 GCA_037190825.1 Chiayiivirga flava | reverse complement strand
AACTTTTTTGTTCGCCGCGCCACGCTCCGTCATTCCCGCGACGGCGGGATTGACGGAGCTATGGCCATCCACGCAGAAGACATCCCGGCCAATGGCTCGCATCAGCGTGTCCAGCGCAGGCCCGGCATCGTCGCAACAAAGCGGATATCGGGCCGCGACTTGCGACGATGCCGGGCCTGCGCCTTCGGCACCGTCACATGCCCTCGTAAGAAGTTTCCCGCCCGGCCTGGACCGAGCCGTCAGAACGGCAGGCTCAACCCCGAATCCACCGCCAGCAACTGCTCGCGGAAGGTTTCCTTGATGCGCGCCAGCGCGGCTTCGTCGTCGGCGTCGAAGCGCAGCACCAGGCAGGGCGTGGTGTTGGAGCAACGCACCAGGCCCCAGCCGTCCGGCCAATCGGCGCGGATGCCGTCGATGGTGGAAATCTTCGCGCCCTCGAAGCTGGCCTGGGCGACGAACCTGCCGATGTAGGCGTAATGCGCGCCCTCCTCCATCTCCACCTTCAGCTCCGGCGTGCTGGCGCCCTTGGGCAGCTCGTCGAAGATTTCCTCCGCGCCGCGCTCGTCGGCGGCGAGGATTTCCAGCAGGCGCGCGGCCGAGTAGATGCCGTCGTCGAAGCCGAACCAGCGCTCGCGGAAGAAGAAGTGGCCGCTCATCTCGCCGGCCAGTTCCGCCTCGGTCTCGCGCATCTTGGCCTTGATCAGCGAGTGGCCGGTCTTCCACATCACCGGGCTGCCACCGTTGCGCAGGATCTGCCCGGCGAGGTGGCCGGTGCATTTCACGTCGTAGATGATCGTGGCGCCGGGGTTGCGGGTCAGCACGTCGCGCGCGAACAGCATCAGCAGGCGGTCGGGGAATACCACTTCGCCCTGCTTGGTCACCACGCCCAGGCGGTCGCCATCGCCATCGAAGGCCAAGCCGAGGTCGGCGTCGAACTTCTTCACGAAATGTTCGAGGTCCACGAGGTTGTGCGGGTCGCTCGGATCCGGGTGATGGTTGGGGAACTCGCCGTCGACTTCGCAGTACAGCGGGATCACTTCCGCGCCGATGGCTTCCAGCACCTGCGGGGCGATGCCGCCGGCGACGCCGTTGCCGGCATCCACGACCACCTTGAGCGGGCGTTCGAGCTGGATGTCGCTGGCGATGCGCGAGATGTAATCGGGCGCCACGTCGATGCTTTGCAGGCCGCCGTTGCCGTCGCCATCGAGCAGGCTGTCGGCGATGCGGAAATACAGGTCCTCGATGGCATCGCCGGATAGGGTTTCGCCGCCGAGCACGATCTTGAAGCCGTTGTAGTCGGGCGGGTTGTGGCTGCCGGTGACGGCGACGCAGGAGCCGGTCTGGAGCTGGTAGCTGGCGAAATAGACCACCGGCGTGGGAGCCAGGCCAATGTCGATCACGTCGCGCCCGGCCAGGCGCAGGCCCTCGATCAGCGCGTTGGAGAGTTCCGGGCCGGAGAGCCGGCCATCGCGCCCGACGACGATTTCCCGCAGGCCGCGCTCGGCCATCACCGTGCCGATGGACTGGCCGATCAGGCGCGCGACGTTTTCGTCCAGCGTCTTGCCGAGCACGCCGCGGATGTCGTAGGCGCGGAAGATGCTGCGGTCCACCGCCAGACCGGGCCTGGGCTTCGGCGCGGCCTTGGGCCTGGCCTTGGGCCTGGCTTCGGCGGCCGGGATATCGCCATCGATCTGGCGCAGGGTATCGGCGAAGGTCGGCTCCGCACCGGTGCCCGGGCCGGCCGCCTGTGCCAGCGTCTTGCGCACCTTCCAGGCCAGCACGCCGCCGAGCAGCAGCGCGCCCAGGCCCATCAGCAACTGCGTGGTGGCCGAATAGGGCAGGGTCGAGACGAACTCGGGCGCGGCGGTGCCCACCTGCAAGGGAATGCCGCGCACCGGCGTGTACTGCGTGGTGCGGCGCAGTGCCGCGTCGCCCTTCTGCGCCAGCACGCGCTGGCCGCTGCGCAGCTCCAGATAGCCGCCCGGCAGCGTGGCGGCGCGCACGGGGGCCACCATCGTATCCAGCGGCAGCGTGCCGTACGCCACGGCATGCAGGGTGTCGTCCTCGGCATCCTTCACCGGCACGGCCAGCCCCAGCGCCAGCGCATCGCCACTGCCGACCACGCCGACGGCGACGACGCGCTCGTTGGCCGCGCCCGTGAGCAGGGCGAGCTTGCCGAATCCCACCTGGGCGATGTCATCGGTGAAGGCATCGTCGAGCGAGGGGTCGTGAACCTCGACGCTGTCCAGCTCCGGCCAGGCGGCACGGAGTTTCCCGGCGGCATCGTCGAAGTGCCGCGCGGCGGCATCGGCGCGCAGGCGGGCATCGGAAGCCACTTCGTCCAGGCGCTGGCGCGAGGTGTCCACCTGGGCGGCGAGCTTGCGCGCGATTTCGCCGCGCAGGGCTTCCAGTTGCGGCTGCGCGGCGCTGGAATCGGAGGCGCGCCAGGTCTGCCAGAGGATGCCCAGCCCGCCCAGGAAGGCAAGCACGGCAACGGCACCGAGGACGGCCGCCACCACGCGCGGCGGCAGTTGCAGCGATTCGCGCGGCTCGTTTTTCTTGCGCTTTGCCATCCCTATCCCCTGCAAGCCTCCCGCCGGGCGCGTTCAGCGCAGCCCGGTATGTCCGAAACCGCCCTCGCCGCGCGCACTGCGATCGAACTCCTCGACCCGCACGAAGCGCGCGCGCGCCACCGGCAGGAACACCAGCTGCGCGATGCGGTCGCAGGGCGTGATGGTAAAGGGCGCATCGCTCCGGTTCCACAGACTGACCATCAAGGGGCCCTGATAATCGGCGTCGATCAGGCCGGTGAGGTTGCCCAGCACCAATCCGTGGCGATGGCCCAGGCCAGAACGCGGCAACACCACCGCGCACCAGTCCGGATCGCCGATGTGGATCGCGATGCCCGAGGGCACCAGCTCGGCCTGTCCGGGGGCGAGCGTGAGCGGCGCGTCGATCATCGCGCGCAGGTCCAGCCCGGCCGCGCCGGCGGTGGCGTAGTCGGGCAGCGGCACCTCGCCGCCGAGGCGAGGATCGAGCACCTTCAGCGCGACATCGATCATGTCCGGGTTTCTTCCAGGCGTGCGGCGACCAGGCCAAGCAACTCCCGCGCCACCTGCGCCTTGCTGGCCTTGCCGACATGCGCCTGCCCGCCGGGCCAGAGCACGTCGAGCGCGTTGCAGTCGGCATCGAAGCCGCAGCCCTCCTCGCCCACGCGATTGGCCGCGATCATGTCCAGGCGCTTTCGTTCCAGCTTGTCGCGCGCATAGCGTTCCACCTCGTCGGTTTCGGCGGCGAAACCGACCACGAAGGGCCGATCCTGCCGTGCCGCGACTTCGGCCAGGATGTCCGGGTTCTGCACCAGCTCCAGCGTCAGGCCGCCGTCGCCGCGCTTCTTGATCTTGCTGTCGCTGCGCTCGCGCGGGCGGAAATCGGCCACCGCGGCGGTGGCGACGAACACGTCCGTGCCGGGCAGGTGCGCCAGCACCGCCTCGCGCATCTGTTCGGCGCTGCGCACGCCGATGCGTCGTATCCCGGCCGGGGCCGGCAGCGACACCGGGCCGGAGACGAGGATCACCTCCATGCCCAGTCGCCGCGCCTGCGCCGCGATGGCGTAGCCCATGCGTCCGGAGCTGCGGTTGCCCAGATAACGCACCGGGTCCAAGTCCTCGAAAGTGGGGCCGGCGGTGAGCAGCAGGCGCTTGCCGGAAAGAGCCGCGCCCACGGCAGGATCGGGCGCCGGTTCCAGCACCGCCTCGGCAATCGCCGGTGCCTCCCACATCCTGCCCGCGCCGGTTTCCCCGCAGGCCTGGTCGCCCTGGTCCGGCCCCAGCAGCGTCGCGCCGCGCGCCAGCAGCGTGGCGACGTTGGCCTGCACGGCGGCATTGGCCCACATCACCCGGTTCATCGCCGGGGCCACGAACAGCGGCGCCTCGCTGGCCAGGCACAGCGTGGTCAGCAGATCGTCGGCCTGGCCTTGCGCCAGACGCGCGATCAGGTCGGCCGAAGCCGGCGCGACGACGATGCATTGGGCCCAGCGCGCCAGTTCGATATGACCCATCGCGGCTTCGGCGGCGCTGTCCCACAGGCTGGCACGCACCGGCTCGCCGCTCAAGGCCTGGAAGGTCAGCGGCGCCACGAAGCGTTCGGCGTTCTCGGTCATCACCACGCGTACCTGCGCGCCGCGCTCGCGCAGGCGGCGGACCAGTTCGGCGGCCTTGTACGCGGCGATGCCGCCACCGACGCCCAGCAGGATGCGTTCGGGCGTCGCGCCGAAGGTTGCGGGCGCCGGCATAGGAAAAGTCTCAGAAAAAAACGGGCCGACAGCTTACTTCAAACCCCGGCCTTGCCCGATGCCCTGCCGCCATCTGCACATGAAGAATGACGGGCCCGGACCTTCCCTTCCACCGGAGCCACCCCATGAACATCCGCGACTGGCCGGTGCAGGAACGTCCGCGCGAGAAGCTGCTGGCCTTCGGCGCGGCGGCACTGACGGACGCGGAACTGCTGGCGGTGTTCTTCGGTACCGGCCAGCGCGGCCTCAACGCCATCGACCTCGGCCGCCGCCTGCTGCACCGCCATGGCGGCCTGCGCGGCCTGTTGCGCCTGCCCTGCGCCGAACTGGTGCGCGAACCGGGCCTGGGCCTGGCCCGCGCCTCGCGCCTGTGCGCCGCACTGGAACTGGCGACCCGGCACCTGGCCGTCCAGCTGGAAGAGCCCGGTGCCCTGGCCGATCCGCGCCTGGCCGGCGACTACTTCCGCGCCCGCCTGGGCGACCGCCAGCGCGAGGTGTTCGCCTGCCTGTTCCTGGACTCCCGGCAGCGGCCCATCGCCATCGAGGAACTGTTCCACGGCACCCTGGACCACAGCGAGGTGCACCCGCGCGAAGTGGTCAAGCGCGCACTCGCGCACAACGCCGCCGCCGTGGTGCTGGCGCACAACCACCCCAGCGGCCATTGCGAACCCAGCGCTTCGGACCGCCGCGTCACCCAGCAGCTGTGCCAGTCGCTGGCGCTGGTGGACGTGCGCGTGGTCGACCACCTGGTGATCGGCGACGGCAAGCCGGTGAGCTTTGCCGAACGCGGCTGGATTTGATTCGGCGGAACGCGGCTGCCTTACACTGGCCCGCGTCAGGAGCATTCCCCAGCACAGGCACGCACTCTCATGACGACCCCTGCGACACCCCTCCTCCGGCCTGCGACCATCCTGCTGGCTGGCCTGCTCCTGCCGGGGGCCGGAGCGGCCAAGGACGCCACCGGCCAGTTGCCCGAAGGATGCCGAACCGTCCCCACGGAAAACATCGGCAATGGCTATCCCGAAGCCAACCTGCGCTACGTCGGGGAAAACGCCGACAGGTTCGCGCAGCGCTACGGCGCCACCCAGGGCCGCTATTGCGTCGATGCCAAGGGCAACATCAACTACTTCCTGTTCTTTGATCGCGCCTCGGAGGGTTTCCATGGCCTGGAAGTCTGCGGTTCGATCTTCACTTCCTTCGAAGGGGATTTCGAACGCGCGTGGCTGGTCTACACCGACGAGCTGAACCGCTGCGGCTGACCCGCCGGAACATGCCGCACCCGGCATCGCCAGCACCACGCCACCGACAATCGCCCCCGGAAACACGCCCATGCCTTCCCTGCGCCGCTACCTCGACACCGCGCCCACGCTCGGCGAGCGCGTCTACATCGACCCCGCCGCCAGCGTGATCGGCGACGTGCGCCTGGGCGACGATGCCTCGGTCTGGCCCGGCGCGGTACTGCGCGGCGACGTGAATTTCATCCGCATCGGCGCCCGCACCAGCGTGCAGGACGGCAGCATCGTCCACGTCACCCACGACGGTCCCTTCACCCGCCCCGGCGGCTACCCGACCAGCATCGGCGACGACACCACCATCGGCCACGGCGTGATCCTGCACGGCTGCACCATCGGCCACTTCTGCCTGATCGGCATGGGCGCGGTCGTGCTCGACGGCGCGGTGGTGGAGGACTACGGCTTCGTCGGCGCCCGCGCCCTGATCCCGCCGGGCAAGACCGTGGCCTCCGGCGAACTGTGGCTCGGCAACCCCGCACGCTGCGTGCGCCGCCTCGACGAGCGCGAGATCGAGAGCCTGCGTTACAGCGCGGGGCACTACGTGCGGCTCAAGGACCGGTATCTGGCGATGGCGGAAGGCTGATCGATTCAACCCGCCCGCAGCCACGCCAGCACCGCCGCGGTCTGCGGCCGCATGCCATGCCAGCGCAGGAAGGCTTCGGCGGCCTGTTCGACCAGCATGCCCAGGCCATCGGAAACCCGCGCCGCGCCGGCGCTTTCCGCCCAGGCCAGGAAGGGCCGTGCCGCTTCGCCATAGGAGAGGTCATAGGCCGCGGCACCCGGCGCGAGCAGGGAAGCGGGCAACGCCAGTGCCGCGCCCTGGCGGGCGGCGGAGGTGGCGTTGAGCAGGATGCCAAAGCGACCGGCATCGGCCAAGGTCTCCAGTGCGCACGCATGGATCGGGCCGCAGCCGTCCAGGTCGTGGGCGAGCGCGATGGCGCGTTCGGGCGAGCGGTTGGCCACGACCAGCTCCGCGATCCCCTCGTCGAACAGCGCCGGTACCACGCCGCGCGCCGCACCGCCCGCGCCCACAAGCAACACGCGCCTGCCGGCGAGCGGCACGCCGAGGTTGTGGCACAGATCGCGGCACAGGCCCAGGCCATCGGTGTTGTCGCCGAACCAGCCGTCCTCGCGCCGCACCAGCGTGTTCACCGCACCGCTCAGGCGCGCGGCGGGCGAAAGACCGCAACACAGGCGCGCGGCCGGTTCCTTCAGCGGCAGAGTGACGTTGGCCCCGCGCAGGCCGTCGCGATGGAACGCGGCGAGCCGTTCGGGAAAATCGCCGGGGGCGATCTCGATGGCCTGGTAGTCGAGCGCGATGCCGCAATCCTGCGCGAACCGGCGGTGGATGCGCGGCGAGAGGCTGTGCGCGATCGGCTGGCCGAGCACGGCGTAGCGCGGGACGGGAGCGGCGTGGGGCATGGCGATCCGACGTTCGGCGAAGGCCCAACGGTAGCATCGGCCGCCGCACGCAGACTTGAAATGGACCACAACTGGCCCATCTGTGAAGGGCGTGGGATAATCCGCGCCCTTTTGCCGGCCCATCCCGGGCCGCTTTCCAACCGAATCTGGAGTCAACGATGGCCGATGAGATCGCCAACGGCGCCGCAGGCGCTGCCCCCGAAGCCGCCAACCAGCCGCAATTCGCGCTGCAGCGGGTCTACGTCAAGGATGCGAGCTTCGAGGCGCCGAACGCGCCGCAGATCTTCCAGGAACAGGGCCAGCCGGAACTTCAGCTCAACCTCGGCCAGAAGGTGACGAACCTCACCGAAGGCGTGTTCGAGGTGGTGCTGACCGTTTCGCTCACCTGCACGGTCAACGGCAAGAACGCCTACCTGGCCGAAGTGCAGCAGGCCGGCATCTTCACCATCGCCGGTTTCGACGGGCCGAACACCGACGGACTGCTCGGCACCTACGCGCCGAACACGCTGTTTCCCTATGCCCGCCGCGCCATTTCCGACCTGGTGCAGGACGGCGGCTTCCCTCCCTTCCTGTTGCAGCCGATCAACTTCGACCAGATCTACGCCGAAGCGCTGCGTCGCCGTGCGCAGGGCGAAGGCCAGCCGGCTGTCACGCCGGAAGCCGGCAACGCCTGACCGCGGCACGATCGCGGCATGACGGCCAGCCCCTTGCGGCTAGCGGTACTGGGCGCCGGCTCCTGGGGCACGGCGCTCGCGGCACAGGCCGCGCGCAATGGCGCGGCCACCGTGCTCTGGGGTCGTGACGCAGAAGCCATCGACGCGATGGCCGCAACGCACCGCAACGCGCGCTACCTGCCCGACCTGCCGTTGCCCGGCTCCCTGCGCTTCACCGCCGACCTCGCCCACGCCGTGGGCGAGGCCGATCTGCTGCTGGTCGTCACCCCGAGCCACGCCTTCACCGGCATCGTGCGCGAGATCGCGCCGCTGCGCCGGCCGGGCGTCGGCGTGGCCTGGGCCACCAAGGGTTTCGAACCCGGCTCGGGACGCTTCCTGCACGAAGTGGCGCAGGAGGCCTTCGGCAACGATGTTCCCCTCGCCGTCGCCACCGGCCCCTCGTTCGCGCGCGAAGTGGCGATGGGCCTGCCGACCGCGCTGACGGTGCATTCGGACGACGCCGAATTCGCCCGCACCGTGGCGCAGGTACTGCACGGCCCGACCTTCCGCGTCTACACCGGCAACGACATGCTCGGAGCCGAGCTGGGCGGCGCGATGAAGAACGTGCTGGCGGTGGCCACCGGCGTGGCCGATGGCATGCAGCTCGGCCTCAACGCCCGCGCCGGCCTCATCACCCGCGGCCTCAACGAGATGCTGCGCCTCAACGCCGCGCTCGGCGGCCGCGCCGAAACCATCATGGGCCTGGCGGGCCTGGGCGACCTGGTGCTGACCTGCACCGGCGACCTTTCCCGCAACCGCCGCCTCGGGCTGGCGCTCGGCCAAGGCAAGAGCGTGGCCGATGCGGTGCGCGAAATCGGCCAGGTGGTCGAATCGGTGCAGACCGCCGACGAAGTGATGCGCCTGGCCAATCGCCACGACCTCGATCTTCCGATCAGCGCCCAGGTGCAGCGCGTGGTGCACGGCGACATCACGCCCGAGGAAGGGCTGCGCTGGCTGATGGCGCGCGAGCAGAAGCCGGAGTTCTGAGGCGTACCTCAGGCCGCGCCCTCGAAATCCCTTTGCCGCCACGCCTCGTAGACCGCCACCGCCACGGTGTTGGACAGATTGAGGCTGCGGTTGCCCGGCATCATCGGCAGGCGCAGGCGCCGTTCCGGTGGCAACGCATCCACCACCCCAGCCGGCAGACCGCGCGTTTCCGGGCCGAACAGCAGCGCGTCGCCCGGCGCATAGCGCACCGTGTCGTAGCGCCGCGTGGCCTTGCTGGAGAACGCGAACAGGCGCGCCGGCGCGACGGCATCGAGGAAAGCCTCCAGGCAGGCGTGCACCTTCATGTCCACGAACTCGCGGTAATCCAGCCCCGCGCGGCGCATCCGGGCGTGGTCGATGGAAAAACCCAGCGGCTCGACCAGGTGCAGCGCCGCGCCCGCGTTGGCGCACAGGCGGATGACGTTGCCGGTGTTGGGCGGGATCTCGGGCTGGTAGAGGACGACGTGCAGCATGGGCACATTCTGCCCGAATTGAAAAAATACTTGTAAAGGCTGATGAATTACTTATCATTCGACCGATGAACCGGATCGACTGGACTTCGCGTGCCGCCCGGCAACTGCGCAAGCTGCCACGCGCCGCACAGGTGGACATCCGCGATGCCGTAGAGGAAAAGCTGCCGTTCTTCCCCCGATGCAGCGGCGTTAAGGCGCTGGTGAACCATCCCAACGGATTCCGGCTGCGGGTGGGGGATTACCGGGTGCTGTTCGACTTCGAGGGAACGATCAAACTGGTTCGCATCGAGAGGGTAGGAAAACGCGATGAGCGCACTTACTGACATCCAGACCATCAAAGGCGCCGATGGCACACCCGCCTTCGTCGTGATGCCGTATGCCGAGTTCATGCGCCGCTTCGCCCACGAGGAAGGATTGATCCCCCACGAGGTGGTCAGCGCCACCGTCGATGGCGCCAGCCCGATGCGGGCATGGCGCGAACACCTGCGTCTCACTCAGGCCGACGTGGCGGCGAAGCTTGGCGTGTCGCAGGCGGCATACGCGCAGACCGAAGCCGCCGCGCGGCCACGCAAGAGCACTATCGCGCGCGTCGCCGCGGCCTTGGGCATCGGCGTGGAGCAACTGGATTTTTGACGTTTTCCACATGCCCAACACTCCGCACGACTCTGCGCTCGGCCGCGAAACGGTCTACCCGCGCGGCTACGACCCGGCCCTGCTGTTCCCGATCCCGCGCGCGCAAGGCCGCGCCGCGCTCGGGCTGGGCGAGACGCTGCCGTTCCACGGCGTGGACATCTGGAACGGCTACGAGCTTTCCTGGCTCGATCCGGCCGGCAAGCCGCGCATCGCGCTGGCGCGCTTTTCGGTGCCGGCGCACAGCCCGAACCTGATCGAATCCAAGAGCTTCAAGCTCTACCTCGGCGCATTCGCCGCCACCGCGATGCCGGATGCCGAGCGCCTGCGCGCACGGCTGGTGGACGATCTTTCCGCCGCTGCCGGGGCCGCGGTGGATGTCGCGCTCACGCTGCCCGATGCCTTCGCCGGCGAGCGCATCGAGGCGCTGGCCGGCGAATGCATCGACGACACGCCTGTCGCCATCGACCACTACGGCCCGCCGCAACCGCGCTTCCTCGCCGCCGACGCGGGCAATCCCGTCGCCGAAACCCTCGTCTCGCACCTGCTCAAGTCCAACTGCCCGGTCACGGGCCAGCCGGACTGGGCCAGCGTGCAGATCGACTACGCCGGCCCGCGCGTCGAGCGCGGCGGCCTGCTGCGTTACCTCGTCTCCTTCCGCGAACACAGCGAGTTCCACGAGCAATGCGTGGAACGCATCTTCTGCGACCTGCAACGCCACTGCGCGCCGCAACGCCTGTCCGTCTACGCGCGCTACACCCGGCGCGGCGGGCTGGACATCAATCCCTGGCGCGGCAGCGCGCCGCACACCCCGCCGAACCCGCGCCTGGCGCGGCAGTGATCCCGGAGCGCCCGATGCCCTATTGCCCCATCGTCGGAACCCTCGGCTACGTGCTCTCGCCCGATGGCGAGCAGGTGCTGATGATCCACCGCAACGCCCGCCCGGACGACCAGCACCTGGGCAAGTACAACGGGCTGGGCGGCAAGCTCGAAGCCGACGAGGACGTGGTGGCCGGGATGCGGCGCGAAATCCTCGAGGAAGCCGGCATCGCCTGCGAGACGATGGACCTGCGCGGCACGATCAGTTGGCCGGGCTTCGGCAAGAACGGCGAGGACTGGCTCGGCTTCATCTTCGTCATCACCCGCTACAGCGGCGAGCCGTTCACCGAAAACCCCGAGGGCACGCTGGAATGGGTGCCGCGCGCCTCGATCATGGACCTGCCGATGTGGGAGGGCGACCTGAAGTTCCTGCCGCTGGTGTTCGACGACGACCCGCGCCCGTTCCACGGCGTGATGCCGTACAAGGGCGGGCGCATGGTGTCCTGGCGGTATTCCAGGATGTAGCCCTGTTCCCGCGCTCGCGGGAACAGGGGCTGCATGCCTCAGTTGCCCGCCAGCGCCAGCTCCGGCGCAGCGCGCGCCTTGACCGCCGAGGCGTCGTACCAGCGGCCTTCGATCAGCACCAGATCATGTTCGGCCCATATCGGGGCGCCGAACACCCTCACGCCGGCGCGAACGCGGGCCGTGCGGCCGTCGTTGGAGAGCACTTCCACCTGCAACGAATCGGCCACCGCGTCCAGATCCAGACCGTACAGGCGCAGCGCGTCCTTGCTCGCCAGCAACAGCGTGCCGGCGCGGTCCAGCACGCCTTCCAGCGGCAACTGGCGCAGCGTGTCGAGGTCGCGGATGCCGGTGCGGCGCGCGGCGTCGGCAAGCAGGGTCAGCGCCTGCCGCAGCGTCGCGGCATTCAGGAAATCGGTGCTGCCCGCCCACTGCTGCATGCCCGGCAGCATGCGCCGCAGCGCCTCGCGCTGTTCCTGGCTCAGCTCCACGTCGGGCGAGGCCACGGCCATCTGCGCCGCGCCCATGCCCATCATCAACATGCCCGGCCACTGTGCCCGGGCACTGTCCAGCCTGGGTTCGATCTCGGCCATCAGTGTGTCCACCGCATCGGGCGCGGTGAGGCGTTGGAGCTGTTCGGCGAAACGTTCGCGCTCGGCTTCCTCGATCGGCTCCTGCCGCTTGAGTTCGTAGGCGGTGCGGACTTCCTCCCACTTCGCCGGCGGAACCAGCGCCTGGGCCAGGCCGGCCACGTCGCCGACCCGGAACTGGTGAACCAGCCCCTTGAGCTGGATCGCGGGATCCGGCACCACGCTGGCGGTCCTGGCCGGTGCCGGCATCTCCCTGGCGGACGGCGCGGTCGTGACGACCATGCCCGCCAGGCCGGCGAACAGGACAAGACTCCATGCTGCTTTGACGTTCATGCGCACACTCCTCTTGGTGAATTGGAGTTTTAGTGTGCTGGTTAACTAGATCACATATCAGTGCAGGAAGTCATGCCTGTCGTGCCGTTCAATCGTGTCCATGACCTGGCGCGCGCGATTCCAGCGCGCAGCCCTCGCCCTCTTCCCAGACGATCTCGACCGTGCTGTGGCCGATGCCGAACGCCTCGGCCAGGGTGCGCTTGATCGCGCGGGTGACGGCGCGCGGATCGGCACCCGGCTGGATGCGCGCCTCCAGCGTGGCCGCGGGCTGGCCGGAAGTGATCGACCAGACGTGCACATGGTCCACGCCGGCCAGGCCATCCACGCCTTCCAGCAGATGCGTGCCCAGGCGTTCGATGTCGATGTCCGGCGGAGTGCCTTCGAGCAGGATGTGGAGGGAGTTCTTCAGCAAGGCCCAGGCGCTGCGCAGGATCAGCAGCACGATCAGCACCGAGAGGATCGGGTCGATCGGCGTCCAGCCGGTGAAGTGGATGACGATGGCGGCCACGATCGCGGCCACCGAGCCGAGCAGGTCGCCCAGCACGTGCAGCATCGCGCCGCGGATGTTGACGTGCGTGGTGTCGGCGCGGCGCAGGATGCCGAATACCGCGATGTTGACCGCCAGCCCCAGCAGCGCCACCACGAGCATCGGGCCGGCCAGCACCGGCGCGGGCGCGCGCAGCCGCGCGACCGCTTCCCACGCCACCCACAGCACCAGCAGGAACAGCGTCAGGGCGTTGACGAAGCCGGCCAGCACTTCCAGCCGCAGGTAGCCGAAGGTCTTGCGCGCATTGGATGCGCGCCGCCCGAAATGGAAGCCGGCCCAGGCCAGCGCCAGCGCCGCCGCGTCGGTCAGCATGTGGCCGGCATCGGCGATCAGCGCGAGCGAGCCGGAGAGCACCCCGCCCACCACTTCCACGCCCATGAACGTGGCCGTCAGCACCAGCGCCAGCAGCACGCTGCGCTGGTTGTCGGCGGTCATCCTCGGGGCATGGTCATGAGCATGGTCGTGCGCCCGGGCGCCGTGGTCATGCGCGTGGCCGTGGCATCGCGCGCGCGCGTCTTCCTGTTTTCCCATGTCGCCGCTGCGCTCCCGATCCACGTCTGCCCGTCTTCCACTTTGCCACTTTCCCCTCGCTCGCTATAGTGCCTCGCGTGCGCATGCGGCCCATGCCCATGCCTGCCATCTCCGGGGAACATCATCTTGCTCGTCCTTGCCCAACGCGCCTTGCCAGGCACGCATTCCCCGCGTCGTTCCGCGATGCGGGCCGGCGCGACGAAAAGCACATGGGCGGTGCGTGCCGTGCTTGGCCGGCTTGCGGTCTGCGCCTGCGCGCTTGCGCTGTCGGCCTGCGTCGGCCACGTGACGCGCGTGGTGCCGGTCGATGTGCCGACCGGCGATGGCGTGGCATCCGTGCGGATCGCCGAAGCCTTCATCGGCCCTGCCACGCCGGACGCCGAAATCGATTCCCTCGCCACCTGGCTCACGCCCGAAGGCGATACCTGGGTCATCGCCAGCGCCAAGCAGGCCGGCCAGGTGTTCGTCTACGACGGCGACTCGGGCGAACTGCTGCGCCGCGTCGGCGAACCCGGCGGGTTGCACCGCCCCAACGGCGTGGCCACGTTCGGCGACGTCGTGCTCGTCATCGAGCGCAACGGCGGTCGCATCCAGGTGTTCTCGCTGCCCGATTTCGAACCGCTCGGCAGTTTCGGCGAGGGTTTCCTGACGCTGCCCTACGGCCTGTGGCTCGACGAAACCGCGCCCGGCGACGTGGACGTGTACGTGACCGACAGTTACCAGGACGGCGACGCGGTACCTCCGCTGGAACGCCTCGGCCAGCGCGTGCGCCGCTTCCGCCTGCGGCTGGACGAGACGCCGATACGCGCCTGGTCCATCAATGCCTTCGGCGGCACCGAGGAACACAGCGCGCTGCGCCGGGTGGAATCCATCGCCGGCGATCCGGCCTTCAATCGCCTGATCGTGTCCGAGGAGCATCCGGACTTCCGCAATGCCGGCCCGCTGATCCACACCCTGGATGGCCATTTCACCGGCAAGCACCTGGGCGAAGGGCTGTTCCAGGGCGACCCGGAAGGCATCGCGCTGTACGACTGCCCGAGCGGCAACGGCTACTGGATCGCCACCGACCAGGGCGAGGACGCCAACCGCTTCCACATCTTCGACCGCGCCAGCCTGGCCTACCTCGGCAGCTTCAGCGGCAAACAGGTCAGCAGCACCGACGGCATCGCGCTGCATCCGGTCGCCAGCGAGCGTTTCCCCTACGGCGTGCTCTACGTCGCCAATGCCGATGCCGGCATCGCCGCGTTCGACTGGCGCGACATCGCCGATGCGCTGAATCTGTGGCTGGATTGCCCGGAGTAAGGTCTCACCCCTGGCCCAGGGCGATCAGCTCCTCCTCGTCGAACCCCGCCGCGCGCCGCGCCTGGAGGTTGAACGGGCCGCGCAGCACGTCGCGGGCGTGCTTTTCCAGCAACTGACGGAAGGTACTGCGCGGCTCGCGGCCGTCCAGTTCGCACAGGTGGCGGAACCAGCGCGAGCCGGCGGCCACGTGCGCCACTTCCTCGCGCAGGATCACTTCGAGAATGGCGACGGTGGCGTCGTCGCCGATGCCGGCGAGGCGGGCGATCATCGCCGGCGTCACGTCCAGGCCACGGGCTTCGAGCACGCGCGGCACCAGGGCCATGCGCTCCAGGCAGGAGCCGGCGGTCTTGCGCGCCATTTCCCACAGGCCGTCGTGCGCGTCGAAATCGCCGGAGACGTGGCCGAAGTCGGCAAGGCGTCCGATCAGCATCGCGTGGTGGCGCGCCTCGTCGTCCGCGCACGCGGCCCAGTCGGCGTAGTAGCGTTCGGGCATGCCGGGAAAACGCAGCACCGCGTCCCAGGCCAGGTTGATGGCGTTGAACTCGATGTGCGCGATGGCGTGCAGGAAGGCGGCGCGGCCTTCGTCGCTGCCCAGCCCCCGCGAAGCGACCTGGCGTGGCCGCACCAGGCGCGGGCGTTCCGGGCGGCCCACATCGGAAGGGTCGGGAATCGCCGGCCACCGGTCCAGTGCCGCCAGCGGCAGGCGGCCTTGCGAGAACGCGGCGAAGGCGGCGCGGGTATCGGCCACCTTCGCGGCCGGATCGCGCAAGGCCAGGCAATGCGCGGCGGCGTGCTGGAGCGTGGGCCATGCGGTATCGGCAACGGACAGGTTCATCCCGATGCCCCCGGATCAAGCCCCGCTCTCGTCATTCCGGCGGACATCCTCACCGCCATCCCAGCGACCCCCGCCGCCATTCCAGCGACCCTCACCGTCATCCCAGCAACCCTTGCCGTCATCCCAGCAACCCTCGCCGTCATCCCAGCGAAGGCTGGGATCCCTGTGCTTTCAACAGCAAGATCAAGAGCAAGATGGCTCCCAGCCTTCGCTGGGATGACGGCGAGGGCCGGGATAGTGGCGAGGGCATCCCAGGGCATGTTCCTGGATGGGCCATGGTTTGCGAGGATCATCCGGCACGACGCTGCTGGCGCACCTCGTCGCCGCGCTGGGCGTGCAGGCGCTCGAAGTAGCCAGGTTCCACGCCGGTGACGTAGTGCCCGGTGAAGCAGGAGGAATCGAAGCCGGCGAGCGTGTCGTTGCCTTCGGCCACGGCCCATTCCAGGTCCGGCAGGTCCTGGTAGATCAGCCAGTCGCAGCCCAGTTCGGCCTGCACTTCCTCCTCGCTGCGGCCGTGCGCGATCAGTTCGTTGGCGGCCGGCATGTCGATGCCGTAGATGTTGGGATGGCGCACCGGCGGCGCGGCGCTGGCCAGGTACACCTTGCGCGCGCCGGCATCGCGCGCCATCTGCACGATCTGCTGGCTGGTGGTGCCGCGCACGATGGAATCGTCCACCAGCAGCACCACGCGGTTGCGGAACTCCAGCGGGATGGGATTCAACTTGCGCCGCACCGATTTCACCCGCTCGCTCTGCCCCGGCATGATGAAGGTGCGCCCGACGTAGCGGTTCTTGATGAAGCCCTCGCGGTACTTCACCCCGAGCACGTTGGCCACCTCCAGCGCCGCGTCGCGCGCCGAATCGGGGATCGGGATGATGGTGTCGATGTCGTGGTCGGGCCGCAGCCGCAGGATCTTCTCGCCGAGCTTCACGCCCATGCGCATGCGCGCCTTGTGCACCGAGACGTTCTCGATCATCGAATCGGGCCGGGCGAAGTAGACGTATTCGAAGATGCACGGCGCGTGCGTGGCCGGCTGCGCGCACTGGCGCGCATGCAGCTCGCCGCGCGCGGTGATGACGATGGCCTCGCCCGGCGCCACGTCGCGCACGCGGGTGAAGCCGGTGAGGTCCAGCGCCACGCTTTCCGAGGCCACCGCGTATTCCACGCCCGCCTCGCCCTCGCGCCGGCCCAGCACCAGCGGCCGGATGCCGTGCGGGTCGCGGAACGCCACCAGCCCCAGGCCCAGCACCACGCTGACGATGGCGTAGCCGCCCCGGCAGCGCCGGTGCACCGCCGCCACCGCATCGAACACCGCCTCGGGCGCGAGTGCGTCGTGGCGGGAAATCTCGTGCGCCAGCACGTTCAACAGCACTTCGGAATCCGATTGCGTGTTGACGTGGCGGCGGTCCTGCTCGAACACCTCGCGCCGCAGCGTCTCGGTGTTGATGAGGTTGCCGTTGTGCGCCAGCGCGATGCCGTAGGGCGAGTTCACGTAGAACGGCTGGGCCTCGTCCGAGCCTTCCGAACCCGCGGTGGGGTAGCGGCAATGGCCGATGCCGATGCGGCCTTCGAGCAGGCGCATGTTCCTGGCATCGAACACGTCGCGCACCAACCCGTTGCCCTTGTGGATGCGGATGCGGGTACCGTCCACGGTGGCGATGCCGGCGGCATCCTGGCCGCGATGCTGGAGCACGGTGAGCCCGTCGTACAGCGACGCGGCCACGGGCCCGGCGCCGACGATGCCGATGATTCCGCACATGCTTGATGAACCTCGTCAGGAGTCCCGCTGGCCGGAAGCCGGCGGAGAAGGATCGGGCGGCGGTTCCGAAGGAGTTCCGGGGCCGTCGCCGGGGGCGTCATTGTCGCCCGGAATCGCCGGCATGGGCAGCATCGCCCGCACCGGATCGAAGGAAATGTGCTCGGCCAGCGTTTCGGGCAACCAGCCGCGCATCCATTCGGCGCCGCGCTCGAAACCCGGAACGATGCGCGAATCGCGCCACGCCGCTTCCTGCGGCAACGGCGTGAAGCCGGCCACCAGCACCAGCACGCAGGCCACCGCCGCGCCGCGCGCCAGCCCGAAACCCAGGCCGAGGATGCGGTCGGTGCCGGACAACCCTGTGCTCTTGACCAGTTTCCCGATCAGCCACGTCGCCAGCCCACCGACCACCAGCGCCAGCAGGAACACCGACACGTAGCCGAGCAGCCAGCGCGCGGTCGGCGCATCGACGTAGGGCTCGAACATCGCCGCCACCGCCGGCCCGAACGCGAAGGCCAGCCAGAACGCGGCCACCCACACCGCCAGCGACATCACCTCGCCGATGAAGCCGCGCCACAACCCGACCACGGCGGAAAGGCCGAGGATCGCGAGCAGCACGATGTCCAGCCAGGTCAGCATGTGTTCTCCAGACCCCGGCGCGCCCCTCTCCCGACAGCGCCGACATCCCTTGGCCACAGCGAGGTCAGCATTGGAGGCGATGCGGAAAAATCAGGGATGCGGCACGACGTTGCCGTCGATGCCGAGCTTGGCCTTGACCTCGCCCTTGAGCCTGTCGGCGTTGGCGCGTTGCAGTTCCGGCCCCACCCGCACCCGCCAGAGCGTGCCGCTGGCCGTGCCGGTGCGCTCCACGTAGCCGGCAAAACCGGCGGCGCGGGCACGATCGCGCAGCGCATTGGCGTCGGCTTCAGAACGCAGCGCGCCGATCTGCACCGCGAAGCCTTCCGCCACGGCGGGCTTGGCGGCGGCCGGCGCCTTCTCGCCTTCCAGCGAAACGACGCCGGTGGGCAAGTCCGAACGCAGCTTCTGCACGGTCAACCGCGCCGATTCGGCTTCCGAGCGCTGCGCGAACGGCCCGAGCCGCACGCGCTGCACCGCCTTGCCATCGAGCGAGACCTGCTCGGCATAGGCCGGCAGGCGCTGCTGGCGCAGTTGCGTCACCAGGGTGTTCGCGTTGGCGGCGTTGGCATAGCTGCCGAGATTGACCGCCCAGCGGCCCGACGCAGTGGCGGCCGGCACGTCCGGGGGCGCTGGCTGTGCCGCGGGAGCGGGTGCCGGTGCGGGCGGCGGCGTGGTTGCGACGGGCGCGGGCCGGGATTCGGCGGCCGGCGCGGTGCCGACCGGCGCGCCGGATACCGCGTCGATGCGCGCTGGAGCGTCGGTGGTATCCACCGTGGCGACGCGATCCTCGTCCACGACGGGCGCGGCGTCGGGCATCGCCGCTGCCGGCGGGGGCGGCGCGAGGGTCAGGTCGCGCGTCTCGAAGTGGCGGTCGACGCGCGCCGGCACATCGACCGGAACGGTGCTGACGCCGGCATCCGGCTCGGGGCCGCCGATCAGCATCGGCAGGAAGATCACCGCGAGGGCCACCAGCACGGCGGCACCGATGAGTCGCTGTTTGAGGCTGGCATCCATGCGACGAATATCCAGGGGCGGACTGCGGGCAAGTATAGCGGCGCGGCCCTGAGTGGAAGCCAATGCTCCGAAGTCGTCGCCGGCCACGACCTCGATCCCGGAGGGCGAAGGGATCGAGCCCTACAGAACCGCCAGCGCCTCGGCCACGGTGTGGAACGAACCGAACACCACGATGCGATCCCCCGGCTGCGCCATGCGGCGCGCCTCCGCCAGCGCCTGCGCGACCGAGGCGTGGCGCGTGGCGAGCGAACGCGACAGCAGCGTGCCGACCTTCTGCCACAACGCCTCCACCGGCTGCTCGCGCCCGCCCACGTCGGCCAGGCCCGCCAGGTGCCAGATGTCGATCTGGCCCATCAGCGCGGCGACCTCGTTGGCGACATCCTTGTCGGCCAGCGCCGCGAACACCGCCTGCGTGGCGCCGCGCGCGCGATTGGCCTGCAGCCAGCCCGCCAGTTGCTGCGCCGCCTGCGGGTTGTGCGCGACATCGAGCACGATCTCCACCGGGCCGGGCATCACCTGCATGCGCCCCGGCAACGCAGTCGAAGCCACGCCGGCGGCGATGTGATCGTCGCCCACCGGCAGCGGCGGCAGCATGGTGCGCAACGCGGCGATCGCGGCCGAGGCGTTGGCGACCTGCGCGGGCGCGCGCAGGCCCGGCAACGGCAGGGGCAGCGCGCCGCGGTCGTCGTGGAAGGTCCAGCCATCGGCGCGGACTTCCCAGCGATAGTTGCGCCCGGCGCGGAACAGCGGCGCGCCGAGGCGTTCGGCCTCGCGCAGCAGCGCGTCGGGCGGGTCCAGCTCGCCGACGACCGCGGGTTTGCCGGGACGCAGGATGCCCGCCTTCTCGCGCGCGATGCTCTCCCGGTCCGTACCCAGGTATTCGGTGTGGTCCAGCGCGATGGCGGTGACGATGGCGACATCGGCATCGACGACGTTCACCGCGTCCAGCCGCCCGCCCAGGCCCACCTCCAGCACGGCCAGATCCAGCGGCTCGCGCGAGAACAGCCACAGCGCCGCCAGCGTGCCGAACTCGAAGTACGTCAGCGGCGTCTGCCCGCGCGCCGCTTCCACCGCCTCGAAGGCCCGCACCAGCGCGGCATCGTCCACGGGCGCGCCGTCGATGCGCACGCGCTCGTTGTAAGCCAGGAGGTGCGGCGAGGTGTACGCGCCGACGCGATGCCCCGCCGCGCGCGCGATGGCCTCCACGAAAGCCACCGTGGAACCCTTGCCGTTGGTGCCAGCCACGGTCACGACCCGTCGCGCCGGCTTCCCCAGCCCCATGCGCGCCGCCACCTCGCGCACGCGCTCGAGCCCCAGCTCGATGCTCTTGGGATGGATGGATTGCTGGTAATCCAGCCATTGCGACAGATTCATAGCGACTCCCCCGGCGTGAAGGCGGCACTGTACGAAATCTCGTGTCTTCTTGCTGCAATCCGCCTTGCAATGCCCGGACACGCTCGCTACCGTCCCGGTCCCCTTGCCACGCACGCCATCGCCCGCCCCGCCGCATGCCAAGCCAACTGGAAGCCCTCAACCGCTGGGTCGACGATGTCGCCCGCCTGACCCGCCCGGACCGCATCCACTGGTGCGACGGTTCCGATGCCGAGAACGAGGCGCTGATCGCGCGGATGGAAGGCGACGGCACACTGATCCGGCTCAACCCGCAGACCCATCCGAACTGCTGGCTGCACCGTTCGCACCCCGGCGACGTGGCGCGGGTCGAGCACCTGACCCTCGTCTGCACGACCGACCGCGAGGACGCCGGCCCGAACAACCACTGGATGGCCCCGGACGAGGCGCACGCCAGGATCGACGCGCTGTTCGACGGCTGCATGCAAGGCCGCACGCTGTACGTGGTGCCCTACTGCATGGGGCCGATCGATTCGCCGATTTCCCGCTGCGGCGTGGAGATCACCGATTCGCCCTACGTGGTCGCCAACATGCGCCTGATGACGCGCATGGGCGCGGCGGCGCTGGCGCGGATCGAGCGCGAGGCAACGTTCGTGAAGGGGCTGCACTCCATCGGCGACCTGGACCCGGACAAGCGCTGGATCATGCATTTCCCCGAGGAGCTGACGATCAAGTCCATCGGCTCGGGCTACGGCGGCAATGCGCTGCTGGGCAAGAAGTGCCACGCGCTGCGCATCGGCTCGTGGCAGGCGCGGAAGGAAGGCTGGCTGGCCGAGCACATGCTGATCGTCGGCATCCAGAACCCGCAGGGCGAAACGCACTACATCGCCGCCGCGTTCCCTTCGGCCTGCGGCAAGACCAACCTCGCCATGCTGATCCCGCCGCGCGGCTACCGCGAGAAGGGCTGGAAGGTGTGGACGGTGGGCGACGACATCTGCTGGATGACGCCCGGCGCCGATGGCCGCCTGTACGCGATCAACCCGGAGGCCGGCTTCTTCGGCGTCGCGCCGGGCACCAGCAACGCCACCAATCCGAACGCGCTGGCTTCCATCCAGCACGACACGATCTTCACCAACGTCGCCCTCACCGCCGACAACCAGCCATGGTGGGAAGGCCTGCCCGGCACGCCGGCCATCGACTGGCAGGGCCGGCCCTACGACCCCGCCAACGGCCCGGCGGCGCATCCGAACTCGCGCTTCACCGTCTCGGCCAGGCAGGCGCCCAGCTGGTCGCCGAAGGCCGAGGATGCGCAGGGCGTGCCGATCTCGGCCATCGTGTTCGGCGGCCGTCGCCCGTCGCTGATCCCGCTGGTGTTCGAGGCGCGCGACTGGGCGCACGGCGTGCTCGTCGGCGCGGCGATGGGCTCGGAAACCACCGCGGCGGCGACCGGCGCGGTCGGCGTGCTGCGGCGCGACTCGATGGCGATGAAACCCTTCTGCGGCTACAACTACGGCGACTACTTCGCGCACTGGCTCTCGTTCGACGCCCCCGGCGCGAAGCTGCCGAAGATCTTCCACGTCAACTGGTTCCGCAAGGGCGAAGACGGGAAATTCCTGTGGCCGGGCTTCGGAGACAACCTGCGCGTGCTCGAATGGATCGTCGCGCGCTGCAAGGGCGCGGCCGGCGCGCAGGAAACGCCCATCGGCCTGCTGCCGCGTGCGGGCGACCTCAACACCGAGGGACTGGACCTTCCCGATGCCGCGCTCGATGCGCTGCTGGGCATCGACGTCGACGGCTGGCGCGACGAAATCGCCGATATCGGCGCGTACCTGGATTCGTTCGGCGAGCGCACTCCGGCGCGGCTGCGCGAGGAGCGGCGGCGCGTGGCGAAGGCGCTGGGTTGACCCAAGCCAGCAAGCCGGACCCTCTACCTCGGAAACCCCTCATCGTCATCCCGGCGAAGGCCGGGATCCATTTTGCTGTTACAACAAGACCAAGACGGATCCCAGCCTTCGCTGGGACGACGGCGTTTTTCAGCCTTGGCCTGGAGTGGGCAATCAACCGCCCCTTCCACCCCGGATCAACTGCATGAACTCGGCGCGGGTGCGCGCATCCTCGCGGAAGTCGCCGAGCATCTGGCTGGTGATCATGCTCACGCCGCGCTTGTGCACGCCGCGCGTGGTCATGCACTGGTGCACGGCCTCGATCACCACCGCCACGCCGCGCGGCTTCAGCACGTCCTCGATGCAGTGCGCGATCTGCGCGGTGAGCTTTTCCTGCACCTGGAAGCGGCGCGCGAAGCCTTCCACCACGCGCGCCAGCTTGCTGATGCCCACCACCTTGTCGGTCGGCAGGTAGCCCACGTGGGCGCGGCCGATGATCGGGGCCATGTGGTGCTCGCAGTGGCTCTCGAACTCGATGTCGCGCAGCACGATCATCTCGTCGTAGCCGGCCACTTCCTCGAAGGTGCGGCGCAGGTACTCGGCCGGATCGACGGCGTATCCGGAAAACCAGTCGCGATAAGCCTTGGCCACGCGCCTGGGCGTGTCGATCAGGCCTTCGCGCGAAGGCTCCTCGCCGGCCCAGCGCAGCAGGGTGCGAACGGCGGCTTCGGCGGCGGCCTGGTCGACCGGCGCATCGTCGTGGTGACTCATTGCATTCCCCTCCGGCCGCGGTCAGCGCCGCAGCGTGTCGAAATCCGGCACTTCGAACTCGTAGTCCGGCAAAAGATAATCGGGCATCTCTTCGCTGCAATCCATGACCTGGCAGCGGCGGCGTTGCAGGTAGGCATCGCGCACCAGCAGGTACGGATCGGCCGCGTCCTGCATGAAGGATTCGAACGGCAGCACCGAGGCGCGCGCGTCCACGCCGTACAGGATGCTCACCTCCGCGCCTTCGCGCCGCGCCAGCCAGCTGATCGGGCTGACCGTGGTGTTCACGCCCTTGCCGAAACCATCGCGCACCGTGCCCGGCCCGAAGATCGGCAGCACCAGATAGCGCGAGTCCTGCCAGCCCCATTGCGCGAAGGTCTGGCCGAAATCGCGCTGGCGCAGCGGGATGCCGGCCTCGGTGGCCGGGTCGAGCACGCCGCCCAGGCCCAGGGTGGCGTTCATCAGGAAACGCCCGAGCGCCGTGCCGGCCTGGCCGGGATGGCCCTGCAACAGGAGATTCAGCGCCGACACCGGCTGTTGCAGGTTGCCGAAGAAGTTGGAGACGCCCTTGCGCACCACGCGCGGCGTGACCGTGGCATAGCCCTTGGCGACCGGCCGCAGCAAGGCGCGATCGAGCACGTTGTTGAAGGCGTAGACCTTGCGGTTGAAGCCTTCCCACGGGTCCAGCGGCGAGCCATTCGCGTGCGGCGCGTCCGCCGCCGCTTCCGCCGACATGGCGGCTTCGCCGGCGGCTTCGTCGGCGATGGGCGTGCGCGTGTTCTGGCCGGCGCAGGCGGCCAGCGCCAACAGCATCGCCAGCGTCGGGATGCGCGCAAACGGATTCATGGCTGGCCCTCTCCCGGATCGTCGAGCCGGTGCGCCCGGCACAGCGCACGATAGCGCGCCGCGCCCTCGCCGCGCACCGGCGCGGGCAACAGGCCGAGCGAAGATTGCCGGCCGCGCAGCCAGTGCAGCAGCGCGACGCCGGCGCTGTCTATCTCCCGCACCCGGGAAAGATCGAAGCCGCGAATCGCCGCCGGCTGCGCCGCGCACTGGCGGAACAAGACGCCGACGGTGGCGAGCGTGACCTGTTCGGGCAGCACCCAGTCGCCGTTCGTCCCGGCGATGGTCATTGCCCGTCCTGCAACTGGATTTCGCCGCTGCGCAGGCCGGCGATCACCTCGTCCAGGCTGCGCTTGCGCAGTTGCTCGTCGAACTGGTTGCGATAGGTCTGCACGTAGGAGATGCCTTCGACGATCACGTCGAACACCAGCCAGTCCTCGCCCTTCTTGCGGAACATGTAGTCCACCTGCACCGGCTCGCCGGCGCGGCGCACGATGCGGCTGGCCACGCGCATCATCTGGCCGTCGCGCATCGGCGTGCTGGCGGCGATCTTCACGTCCGTGCCCGGGTCGATGTCCAGCAGCGCGTCGGCGTAGCGGCGCAGCAGGCTGTCGGTGAGCGCGTCGGCGAACGCCTGGATCTGCTCGGCCGACGCGCCGCGCGCGTGGCGCGCGAGCACGAGCTGGGCCGCATACGGGCGATCCATCACGTCGTTGAGCTGCGACTTGACGAAGCTGCGCAGCTTGGCCGGATCGGCGCGGAACGCATCGCGCTGCGCGACGATGGCGTCGAGCACCGCGTGGGTGCGCTCGGTGACGATGGTGGCCGGCTCGGCGGCGCCGGCCAGCGTTGCGGCCGAAGCCAGGAACAGCGCGAACAGGGGACGCAGGAACATGGGAAGCCTCGTTATTGTTGGTTTTTCAGCGCGAAGGCGCCGGTTCGGAAGCATCGTCGCCATCGCCGGAACCTGCGTTGAACAGGAACTTGCCGATCAACTGCTCCAGCACCACGGCCGGCTGGGTCAGAAGGATCTCGTCGCCGTCCTTGAGCGGCTCCGGATCGCCGCCCGGCGACAGGCCGATGTAGCGCTCGCCGAGCAGGCCGCTGGTGAAGATCGCGGCGCCCGTGTCCGCCGGCAGCTCGCCGATCGCGTGCGACAGGCGCAGCGTGACCCTGGCATCGAAGTTCTCGTCCAGCGCGATGGTTTCGATCTCGCCCACCTTCACGCCCGCGATCTTCACCGGCGCACGCGCCTTCAGGTCGCCGGCGTTGGTGAAGTTGGCGGTCACGCGATACGAGCTGCCGCCGAGGCGCTCGCCGGAATTGGTCGAGGCGAACGCCAGCGCCAGCGCGCAGGCGAAGCCCATCAGGATGAACGCGCCCACGCTCCATTCGGTCTTGGGACTAGCCATGCTTGTTCTCCATGCGTCTCGTCGGTGCTCAGTACAGCGTCGCGCTGAGCAGAAAATCCAGGAACAGCACCATCAGCGAGCCGTACACCACCGATTGTGTCGTCGCCACCGAGGTGCCTTCGGGCGTGGGCCTGGCGTGGTAGCCCACGTAGGTGGCGATCAGCGCGCAGAACACGCCGAACACCGTCGCCTTCACGAAGGCCTGCCCGTAGTCGTCGTAAAAGTCCACGCTCGATTGCAGCGAGGCCCAGAAGTAGCCCGGGTCCACGCCCAGCAGGAATTCGGCCTGGAACCAGCCGGCCACGATCGAAAAGCAGATGAACACCGCCGCCAGCAACGGCACGCTGATGACGGCGGCGAGGAAGCGCGGCACCACCACCTTGCCGACCGGATCGATCGCCATCATCGACAGCGACGTGATCTGGTCGGTGGCGCGCATCAGGCCCAGTTCCGCCGCCATCGCCGAACCCGCGCGGCCACAGAACAGGATCGCGGTGAGCACCGGCCCCAGTTCGCGGAACACCGTCAGCGAAAGCATCGTGCCCAGGGCATTGCCGGCGCCGAACGTGACCAGGGTGCGATAGCCCTGCAAGGTCATCACCAGCCCCACGAAGGCGCCGCCGACCGCGATGATCGGCACCGAGCGCGCGCCGATGACATAAATCTGCCGCACCGTGTCGCGCAGTTGCGAGCGGCTCGGGCGGATCGCGCCGAGGATGCGGAACAGGAACAGGCCGAAGCGGCCGAGCGCGGCGAGACGGTCAAGCATGCGCGGCTGCCTTGGTGGCGCGGTAATCGAAACCGATGGGACCATCCGGCGCGCCGTCCATGAACTGGCGCACCAGCGGATCGTCGCTGGCATCCAGTTGCGCCGGCGTGCCGGCGAACACGATGCCGCGATTGGCCACGATCAGCACCTGGTCGGAAATGTCCATCACCTCGCGCACGTTGTGCGTGATGACCAGGCTCGTCATGCCGAGCGCGTCGTTGAGGCGGCGGATGAGATTCACGATGACGCCGCAGGCGATCGGGTCCAGCCCGGTCAGCGGTTCGTCGTAGAGCATCAGCGGCGGGTCCATCACCACCGCGCGCGCCAGCGCCACGCGCCGCGCCATGCCGCCGGAAAGCTCGTTGGTTTCCAGCGCGCCGGCCTCGCCCAGGCCCACGGCGGCGAGCTTCATGCGTACCAGTTCGCCGATCAGTTCCTCGGGCAGGTCCGTATGCGTGCGCAGCGGCAGCGCGACGTTCTCGAACACGTCCAGATCGCTCAGCAGGCCATTGCCCTGCAACATCACGCCCATGTGCCGGCGCAAGGCGAACAGGCTGCGCACGCCGGGGCGCGGCAACGCTTCATCCAGCACCGTGATGCGCCCTTCGGACGGATCCAGCTCGCCCACCACGGCGTTGAGCAGGGTGGACTTGCCCGCGCCGGACGGCCCCAGCACCGCCGTCACGCTGCCGCGCGGCAGCGTGAAGCCCACCTCGGACAGAATCGTGCGCGCGCCGCGCCGCAGCGTGACGCGATCGAAGACGACGGCAGGTTCCTGGGCTTGGGGCATCGCGGACATGGCGGACTGCGACAAGGCGGCCGGCGATTATCGCCGCGTGGGCATGACGGTACCACCCATCGGGTTCGGGTGGGATTCAGCGGGGGCTTGCGCCGGGGCGTTCTTCACAGCGGTTCGGCGGGGACGGAGGCGAGCAAGTGGCGCAGGCGCTGCACCGCCTTTTCCGAACATGGCAGCACGCGATCGTCGATGCTGCGGATGGGCCAGATGCCGCCGGTGTTGCAGCAGAAGGCGCCGTCGAACCGGGTGATGCCGGCCAAAGTCGCAGGGCGGTGAATCACCCTCGTGCTCACCCCTCCCTCTGCGTCATTCCGGCGAAAGCCGGAATGACGCAATGAGGCATGCATCGCCTCATGGGGAGCCTCACACGCTTGAGACACCAACCGCATCGTCACCCCTTCAAGCCGCGCCGCCTGCGGCCACACCAGCGCATCGCCGCTGAAGAACCCGACATTGAACGTCGTCCCTTCCACCACGAAGCCTTCCGGCGTCAGCAACACCGCATCATCGAACCCCAGCCCCTGCGCACGTCGCCGCAGGTGGAACAGATCGAACATCCCGTTGTGCTTGATCTGCGGCAGGTAGCGCGCATGCACCACGCCCATCAACCGCACCGGCTCCACCCTCTCCGCCGCGGGCGCATCCACCAGCACCAGCACCTCCAACCGCGCCGGCGCCTCCATGCTGCGCGCGGTGAAATTGGCCGCGCCCACGCTCACGCGCAGCGAGGCATCCGCCACGCCATCCAGTGCCCGGCGCATCTGCCCGCGCAACGCTTCCACATCCAGCGCCGCATCGAACAACACCCGCGTGGCCTCCTCCAGCCGCGCCAGATGCAGACCCAGGCCGCGCACCGCACCGCCGCGCACCTGCATCGTGGTGAAGTGCCCGTAACCCGAACGTGCAAAGCGCGCCAGCGCCGCCGCATCGGCGGGCAAACCATTGACGAAGGCGCGCGTGTTACTCATTACAGGAACCTCGACCTCCCGTCATTCCCGCGAAGGCGGGAATCCAGCGTCTTTGTTTTTTACCCGTCTTGAAAGTCACTGGATTCCCGCCTTCACGGGAATGACGAGCAAGAGCGGTTTTTCGCGACTTCCAACGGCTTCGTGTCGCGCAGTCGCTCACTTCAACCGCCGCTCGAACAGCTTGAAGACGCGCCGGTACTGGTCCAGCCACGCATCCGCCTGCACGTAGCCGTGCCGCTCCAGCGGATAGCCCGCCAGTTCCCAGTTCTCCTTCTTCAGTTCGATCAGGCGCTGCGCCAACCGCACCGAGTCCTGGTAGAACACGTTGTCGTCCATCATGCCGTGCGCGATCAGCAGGTCGCCCTTCAATCCCTCGGCGAAGAAGATCGGCGAACTGCGGCGGTACGCCTCGGCATCGAGGTCCGGCGTGTTGAGGATGTTGGCGGTATAGCCGTGGTTGTACTGCGTCCAGTCCGTCACCGGGCGCAGCGCAGCGCCGGCATGGAACACTTCGGGCGCCTTGAACATCGCCATCAGCGTCATGAAGCCGCCGTAGGAACCGCCGTACAGGCCCACGTTGTCCGCATCGCCCTGGTGATGCGCCACCAGCCAGTTCACGCCGTCGATCAGGTCGCGCAATTCCGGCTCGCCCATGTGGCGGTAGATCGCCGTGCGCCAGTCGCGGCCGTAGCCTTCCGAGGCGCGGAAGTCGATGTCCAGCACGAGATAACCGTGCTGCACCAGCAGGTTGTGGAACATCTGCTCGCGGAAGTAGTACGGATGGCGCGCATGGGTGTTCTGGGTGTAGCCGGCGCCGTGCACGAACAGCACGATGGGATATTTCCTGCCCGGCTCCAGCGTTTCGGGCCGATAGAACTTCGACCACAACGGCGCGCTCACCTGCGACGACGGCACCTGCTCGAAGCGCGGCGGCATCCACGCGATGGCCTTGAACGCCTCGCTGCGCGTATCGGTGAGCACGCGCGCCTGCCCGCCCTCGCCCGGCACCACCGCCAGCTGCGTGGGCAGGTAACTGCCCGAGTAGCGCACCAGCAGCGTGCCGCCATCGGGCGAAAGCTCGAAGCCTTCCACGCCATCCAGCGCGGTGACCTCGCGCACGTTGCCCTTGCCGATGTCCTTGGCGCAGACCTCGTAGTCGCCCGGCCAGGCGCGGTTGCACAGGAAATAGAAGCGCGAACCATCGGCGGAAAGCTGCGGATCGGAAGCCTCCCACGCGCCCGAGGTCAGCGCCCTGGCCTTGCCGTTGCCCGCCACCGTATAGAGGTGCGAATAGCCGCTTTCCTCGGACAGCAGCCATAGCGTGCGGTTGTCCGGCAGCCAGCCGAAATCGTTGAAGTTCCAGTTGATCCAGCCCGCATCCGTGAGCCGGTGCAGCGGCTTGAGCGCCGCCTTGCCCGCCTCCACCGCCGCGATCCAGCGGTCCTTGTTGTCGATGGCGCGCATCTGCACCGCCGCGCGCGAACCATCGGCGGAAAAACGGATCGTATCGATGCGCAGCGGGCGCTGGCCGGTGAGCGCATCCTTGCCCGCCGCCTTGCGCAGATCGGCCAGCGGATCGTCGCCGATGCCCGGCAGCGGATCGAACGGCACCACCGTCTGCGTGCGCGTCGCCAGGTCCACGAACACGAGCTTGTGCCCGCCCGGCGGATTGCGCCCCACGCGCGTGCGCACGTCCTCCACTTCCTCGTAGCCGGACTCGGTGACATACAGCGGCATCTTCCCGCCCTGCCCGCGCTCGTGCTTCTTCTCCTGCGTGACGGCGAGCAGCCAGCGCCCATCCGGGCTGAGCGCGGACGCGGCGAGGGTCACGTCCTCGCCCAGGTACACCGGCAGCGGCGCGCGCGTGGCATCGGCGGCGCGCAAGGCTGCATCGCGCTCGCGCTGCGCGGCCTTGTCGGCCTTCTGTATGGCGAGCGTGGCGAACAGTTCCAGTTGCAGATCGCGCAGCGCATCGGCCTTCGGCTCCGCGGCCGGGTCCTTCTCCGCCTTCAGCACCGCCGCCTGCGACACCAGCCGCGAGGCCAGGTCCACCGAATACCAGTCGCCGTCGCTGCGGAACTGCGCCTTCGCGCCATCGGCGGAGAACTGCGGCGCACCCGACACGCCGCCACTGCGGCTCAACTGCACCAGCGCGCCATTGCGCAGGTCACGCAGGAACAGATCGCCATTGCGCACGAACAGCGCCCGCGTGCGGCTGCGGTCGTACACCGGCGAAGCCGCATCCAGCCCGGCCAGTTCCGCATCTTCGAGCTTGCGCGACACGCCATCGGCCAGCGACACCGCATGCAGATCGCGCAACGAACTGCCCTCGCGCTTGAGCGAATACACCACCCGCTTGCCATCCAGCCCCCAGAACGGCGACTCCACCGGCGCACCGATCCAGTCCGGGTCGGCCATGATCCGCTCCAGCGTCAACGGCTCCGCGGCCACGGCGGCGAGGGAAACGGGCAAGGTGAACAGCATCGGGAGGATGCTGGTTAGGGATCGACGCATGGGGAGTCTCCGGGGATGTGGCGGGAGCGGAAAGCCTTGAAGTTTAGAACCTCTCGCCCTTAGCAACCCGTGTCCATCGGCATGCTTGCACCAAGCCCGTGTTTGCTGCTCCGGTGTACTACTCTCCACGAAGCGAACGATGCGCGCATACACCTGCCAGTGAACCGTCAATTTTCGTATTAGTTTTAACGATAAATTAAGCCGCACCACGATAGCGACGTCAGCCTGGACATTTAGGTCATTGCCTTTTCAATCAGCATTATTAATTAATTGCTAGATTGTTGACCATTGCTCATCGGGGCTTTACCTTGGAAAGGACCAAGGCGCCAATTTGTAACCTTTCTCCTCAACGCACTCACGCGTTTGAAGCAGGATGCTTTCCAATCTACGCAAGTCAGTGACCTGCGGGGCGATGAGATTATCGACCGTAAGCAGTGGCTGATTGTCCGGATCATAGATTCGGAAACCAAGCCGATAGCGATAGTCTTGGACTTCAGCAACACATTCAAGGGGCAGGAATGCTCCCTCGGCAATCTGTGCAGATTGTTCGATATTGAGCTTTAGAGCCACAATAGTGCCTCCTAGGGCAATCTAACGCCTGGATTAAGCCATGCCACGAAGCGATGTTGCATGAATGAATTGTTTAGGTTGCAAGGCGCCACTCCCCACGCCCTGAAACCTCGGCCGCTTGGACAAACTTGCGCTCTCGCAAGCGCGTACAGGCCCAGCGCATGTCGTACTGCCATGTAAAGAAGAGCTCACCAGATGCGCGGAGCTCCTTCTCATGGTGTGTCCAGATATGCTGAGCAACCTGCACGATGCTGGCCGAGCCAGCATGGGCTTTCAGAGCTGCAACAACCCAGTCTTGAAGGTCTTCTCGCTTTGCCATCAACTCTTCCTGTTCTTGATTTACAGTCTAGCACCTGAACTAAGCCGCGCCGCGAGGCGGGTCGGCTTGAATGAATTGCTAGCCATCACTTCGACGCGCTTTACGCGCCTCTTTGATTACATCCGATGAAGCGGATGTGAGGCCACCAAGCAGAAGCCCAGCAAGCGATGGCGGTATGAGCCTAGTTGCCGACTCGAGCCAATCCGGCATGCCAAGCGAAGAAATATTGATAAGGATGGGAAAATAAAAGGCGAGAAAAATCAGGAAGATAACAAAAGAGACGCGCCTAACCACGAACGCAAGGAATGCGCTGGGATAGGCAAGGAATGCAGCGGTTCGCTCGGCCTCACGAGCATTCAATCTGCGAATAGTGTCGCCACTCCGCCCAAGGACTTTGACAACTAATCGTTTGATCTGGCCATACGCGGCGATAAAACCTAGAACAAGGCTAACCAAACTAAGAAGAATGCTGACCGCCCCAGAGTCCATAGAAATATCTTAAGTGGTGACTAACTATTATTCTACTCTATGTTTCAGTCTAATCCGTCATCCATGGGCGTCGCCTATGGCCGGGCACCTGTTTAGACTGGATCGTCACACAGACTGAAGGGGGTGGCAAGCGTCCAGGAGGATGGTTTAACAGGCGAACCTGTTCCGTCCGGATCAGTCACAACCTGGCAAGAGCCAAGAGTGGAATTCCTGCAGATACGTCGGAGCGAGAAGAGAGTTCACGAGTAACTGAACGCTCTCCCGGCGGCCTGGGCTTAGGTAAGCTTTTACCTCGCACCTAGCCGCCGCCTACTACCGGAGAATCTTCCCCATCGCCTTCCCCTTCGCAAGCTCATCCACCAGCTTGTCCAGGTAGCGGATTTTCCGCATCAGCGGGTCTTCCACGTCTTCCACCCGCACGCCGCACACCACGCCCTTGATCAGGGCGCTGTTGGGGTTGAACGCCGGGGCTTGGGCGAAGAAGGTTTCCAGATCGACTTCCTGCGCGATCTGCCGTTGCAGGCCGGCGTCGTCATAGCCGGTGAGCCAGCGGATGACCTCATCCACTTCCGCTTTCGTGCGGCCCTTCTTCTCCGCCTTCTGGACATAGAGCGGATACACGCGGGAGAACTTCATCGCGAAGACGCGGGCTAGGGACATGGCGGCCTCCTTGGGTGGCAGTGTACTGCGCACCTGCCTGGCCGGACTTCGCGTCGCGGATGGCTATACCACCAGATCATCATTAGTCACTGGGCACCCGCCTTCGCGGGCGCGACGGTGACGAGAACTATCCCAACCCGAACTGCACCAGCGCCGGGTTGCCGGTTTCCTCGCTGTACCAGTAGCCAAGCTTTTCCAGATCGGCGGCGAACGCGGCATCGTCGGATTCGCGGACTTCGAAGCCGCACAGCACGCGGCCGTCGGCGGCGCCGTGGTTGCGGTAGTGGAACAGGCTGATGTTCCAGCGGCTGCCGAGGGTTTCCAGGAAATGGCGCAGGGCGCCGGGGCGTTCGGGGAATTCGAAGCGGAACAGGCGTTCGCGCGGCAGGGGCGCGGGGCCGCCGACGAGATGGCGGACGTGCAGGCGGGCGACTTCGTTCTCGGTGTAGTCGGCCACCGGGTAGCCGGCGTCGGAGAGGGTTTGCAGCAATGCGGCGCGTTCCACCGCGCCGTGCTTGAGTTGCACGCCGAGATAGATCTGGGCGCTGCCGGGGCCGTGGTAGCGGTAGTTGAACTCGGTGATGGCGCGGTGGCCGAGGCTGCGGATGAGGTCCAGGTACGCGCCGGGGCGTTCGGGGATGGTGACACCGAACAGGGCCTCGTTCTGCTCGCCGATGCCGGCGCGTTCGGAGACGTAGCCGAGGCGATCGAAGTTCATGTTCGCGCCGCTCAGCACGGCGGCGAAGGTGCGGCCGCTGCCGGCTGATGCCGAACGGGGATTCGCGGCGCACCACTGTTTCATGCCGGCCACGGCCAGCGCGCCGGCGGGTTCGACGATGGAGCGGGTGTCCTCGAACACGTCGCGGATGGCGGCGCAGACCTGGTCGGCATCGACGGTGACGACTTCGTCCACGCGATCGCGCAGCAGCGCGAACGGCAGCGCGCCGATTTCGCGCACGGCGCAGCCATCCACGAAGATGCCGACGTGTTCCAGCCGCACGGGCCGGTTGGCGGCGAGCGCGGCCTTGAGGCAGGCGGCATCGTCCGGTTCCACCGCGATGATGCGGATGGAAGGGTCCAGCGCCTTGATGTAGGTGGCCATGCCCGCCGCCAGGCCGCCGCCGCCGACGGGGATGAACACGGCATCGAGGCGGCCCTGGTGGTCGGCGATCAGTTCCATCGCGACGGTGCCCTGCCCTGCGATGACGTCGGCATCGTCGTAGGGATGGATCAGGGTGCGTCCTTGCTGGCGTGCCAGCGCAAGGCCATGGGCGGCGGCATCGTCGTAGGAATCGCCGTGCAGCACGGCGCGCGCGCCAAGGGCTTCGACGGCGCTGGACTTGATCCTGGGCGTGGTGGCCGGCATCACGATGACGGCATCCAGCCCGAGGTGCTTGGCGCCGAGCGCGACGCCCTGCGCGTGATTGCCTGCCGACACCGCCAGCACGCCGCGCGCGCGTTCTTCCGGCGTGAGCCGCGCCAGCCGCGTGTAGGCGCCGCGCAGCTTGAAGGAGAACACGGGCTGTTCGTCCTCGCGCTTGAGCAGCACGTTCTCGCCCAGCCGCGCGGAGAGCCGCCGCGCCGGTTCCAGCGTGGTGCGCCGCGCCACGTCGTAGACCGGCGCGGTGAGGATGGCGCGCAGCCAGGCGCTGGCGTCGTCGGGCGCGGGGTGCGGGCGGTTCATGGTGCGGTGCTCATTGTTCAGGCTGTCATCCCACGTGCCGTCATCCCAGCGAAGGCTGGGATCCATCTTGCTCTTGTGCTTCAACAGAACAATGGATCCCAGCCTTCGCTGGGATGACGGAGACTGATCGGTTTCGGCAATGCGGTGTGCAGCGGCTCATGCGGCCTCGTGCACTCGCGCTGCGACGTATTCGCCGGCCTGCGAGGTGGAGACGGCACCTTCGGCGGTGAGGTCGCGCGTGAGCACGCCGGCATCGAGCGCCTGCGAGACGGCGCTTTCCACGGCGCGCGCTTCGGCTTCCAGCCCGAGCGAATGGCGCAGCAGCAGGGCGACCGAGAGCAGCGTGGCATAAGGGTTGGCGATGCCCTGCCCGGCGATGTCCGGGGCCGAGCCGTGGATGGGCTCGTACAGGCCGCTCTTGCCTTCGCCGATGGAGGCGCTCGGCAACAGGCCCATGGAACCGGCGAGCACGGAGGCTTCGTCGGTGAGGATGTCGCCGAACAGGTTCTCGGTGAGGATCACGTCGAAGCTGGCCGGGCGATGCAGCAGGTGCATGGTCATCGCATCCACCAGCACGTGCTCGAACGCGATGTCCGGGAACTCCTCGGTGAGCACGCGCGTGACGACGCTGCGCCACAGGCGCGAGGTTTCCAGCACGTTGGCCTTGTCCACATGGGTGATCCTGCCGCGACGGCCGCGCGCAAGCTGCGCGGCGCGGCGGGTGACGCGTTCGACTTCGGCCACCGAATAGCGCGCCACGTCGAAGGCGACCCGGCCGTTGTCCTCGCGGCCCTTCTCGCCGAAGTACGCGCCGCCGGTGAGTTCGCGCACGAACAGCAGGTCCACGCCGTCGAGCAGTTCCGGCTTGATCGGCGCGTGCCTGGCGGCCACCGGATGCGGCGCGACCGGGCGCAGGTTGGCGTAGACGCCGAGGGTGGCGCGCAGTTTCAGCAGGCCCTGTTCCGGGCGCACGGGAGCGTTCGGATCGGACCACTTCGGGCCACCCACCGCGCCCAGCAGCACGGCATCGGCGCGTTCGCACAGGGCGATGGTGGCAGACGGCAGCGGATCGCCGCTGGCATCGATGGCGGCGCCGCCGATCAGGGCTTCCTCCAGCGTGAACTCGTGGCTGAAGCGGGCGGCGATGGCGTCGATAAGGCGACGAGCCTCGGCGATGACTTCGGGGCCGATGCCGTCACCGGGAAGGAGGGCGATGGTTGCTTTCATGGATGAGATTCGGATGGGAAAGACGAAGGTTCAGGGGTTGGACGGCGGATCGACGAAATCCTGTAGCGACGGCGGCACGCAGGCCAGCAGGCGTTCGCGGGCGTCGTTCATGAAATCGAGGATGGGGTTGTCGAATTCGCTGTAATAGGAAATGGCGTGACGCTGGCCATGGGTGCCGCGCACCCGCAGACTGTATGCGGTGGCGTGCAGGGCGATCCGCTCCAGCGGAGCGGCGTGGTCCTTGCCGACGGGGATATTCAGTTGCTCGAAGGCCACGGCGACGTCGGCGATGGCGGGACACTCGTCCACGGTCAGCTCCCATCGGCAGGCGCGCGTGGGGCGCGACAGTTCGATGGTGGCCGTGGCGCGCTTTGCGACGGTGGCGACGAAGTTGCCCGGGCTGCGGCCCATGTCCGGCAGGATCGCCAGGCGGAATGCGCTGTGGGGCAGTTCGGCATCCAGTTCTCCCCATCCGCCCGGAGGGAGAAGGTCCGCTGTCGTTTCGCAGGCGGCATCCACATCCGGATCGGCATGGGCGGGAAGACTTGCTGCGATGGCGGCGGCGACAAGAAGCGCCAGCGTGTTGGGGAAGTTCTTCATGGGAGGTTCCGTGGTTTGCGAGGAAGCAGGTTCATGGAACGCGTGGCTTCTCGATGTGGGGTTATCGGCCCGGTCCGCGAACTGTCCCGACTCCCTGTCCAGTGGCCTCCCTCCCCGTCGTCCCCGCGAAGGCG
>JBBCJS010000079.1:0-10048 GCA_037190825.1 Chiayiivirga flava | reverse complement strand
GGGCTCGAACACCATCGCGTTGACGCCGCTTGCGCCGTACCGCCCGCGGCGCTGGCGCGGCGCCATCCTCAAGGCCGAGACCGAGGTGCGCTTCCGCGTGCTCGACCCCTACAAGCGGCCGGTCAGCGTCACCGCCGATTCACACGAGACCCGCGACGTGGTGGAAGTGACCATCCGCGAGTCGCGCGAGCGGCGGGTGACTCTGCTGTTCGATCCCGAACACAACCTGGAAGAGCGCATCCTCAGCGAGCAGTTCGAGTTCTGAGCGCAAAGCGAGGGCTCCGTACAAGCGACACCTGAGGTGCTTCTGCGGAGGCTGCCATCGGCAGCGGGGCTTCCGGTTAGACTGGCTCCCATCCCCCGCTTTTCCTGTCAGGTCCATCCATGGGCGACAACACTCCCAGACTGCTCACCGTCGCGGTGACTTCGCGCGCGCTGTTCGACCTCGAAGAGGGGCATGCGCTGTTCGAAAGCGAGGGCGTGGAGGCCTACGCGGCCTATCAGCGCGAGCACGAAGACGACATCCTCAAGCCCGGCGTGGCCTTCCCGGTGGTGCGCAAGCTGCTGGCCCTGAACGGAGGCGCGCCAACGGAAACGCCGCGGGTGGAAGTGATCCTGCTCTCGCGCAATTCGGCCGATACCGGGCTGCGCATCTTCAATTCCATCCAGCACTACGGCCTGGGCATCGTGCGCGCCACCTTCACCGCCGGCGAGCCGACCTGGCCCTACGTCAAGCCGTTCGGCACCGACCTGTTCCTGTCGGCGAACCCCGAATCGGTGCGGCGCGCGCTGGTGCATGGCATCGCCGCGGCCACCATCCTGCCGCGCGGCGCCGGCGAGGTGTCCGCCGCCGCCGCGGCCAGCGATACCGGGCGCCCGTCGACGCAACTGCGCATCGCCTTCGATGGCGACGCGGTGATCTTCGGCGACGAGGGCGAACGCATCTCGCGCGAGCAGGGCGTGGAGGCTTTCGGCCGGCACGAGCGCGAGAACGCGCACGAGCCGCTCAGCGGCGGGCCGTTCCGCAGTTTCCTGTCGGCCCTGCATGCGCTGCAGGCCGCGTTCCCGGCGGGCGAGGAGGCGCCTATCCGCACCGCGCTGGTCACCGCGCGTTCGGCGCCGGCGCACGAGCGGGTGATCCGCACCCTGCGCGAGTGGGGCGTGCGCCTGGACGAGGCGCTGTTCCTTGGCGGACGCCACAAGGGGCCGTTCCTGGAAGCGTTCGGCGCGGACATCTTCTTCGACGATTCCCAGCACAACATCGACAGCGCCCGCCAGCATCACAGCGTCGCCGCCGGGCACGTGCCGCACGGCATCGCCAACGCCAACGCCGACCGCGTGGAATGAGCGGCGGGGTAGGCGCCCACGTCCGCCGTACCTGGCGGCATGTGGAACTGCAGTTCCATGGCGACGTCACCCAGACGCGCATGTCGCGCTGGTTCCCGCAGCGGCTGCACGTGGGCTATACCCGCACCATGCTCGCCGCGCTGTGGCTGCATCCGGACCCGCGCCGCATCGGCATCATCGGGCTGGGGGGCGGGGCCCAGACCAAGTTCTGCCACCTGCATCTGCCCTCGGCGCGCATCGACGTGGCGGAGAACGATGCGGACGTGATCGCCCTGCGCGGCGAATTCAAGATCCCGGCGGACGACGCGCGCCTGCATGTCGAATGCGTCGACGGCGCACGCTGGCTGCGCGGTCATCGCGGTTGTTTCGACCTGCTGCTGCTCGACGCCTACGACGCGCAGGGGATCCCCGCGGCGCTGTCCACGCAGGCGTTCTACGACGACTGCCGCGCCGCGCTCGGCGCCGACGGCGTCATGGCCAGCAATCTCTACGACACCGACACCCGCGCGCACCTTGCGCGGCTGCGCCGCAGTTTCCACGGCAACGTGCTGAAGCTGGACGAACCGGACATGAGCAACAAGGTCGCTGTGGCCTGGAACGGCAGGCCGCAACCGGGGCCGGTCGATGCGGCGCTGGCGGCGTTGCCCTGGGGCGCGCGCGGGCAGCTGCGGGCTGGATTCAGGCGATTGGCCGCGGCTTGGCAACGGGCGGCGCGCTGAAGGGCTCGATCCCATGGCGCGCTGCCGTGGCCCGCCAGTCCCCCTTCGCTGGCCGCCTGCAGGGCCGTGGTGGCTTGAGCGATGCGTCGGGCGATGCGTGGTTGCACGCATGCCGTGGCGTACACGGCCGATATGGCGGCCAGGTCATTGCGGCCGGGCTGCGGCGGCCCCCGTATCTGCTCCGCCGCGCCGCGCTGCCAACAGCGTGTCGACGGATTGCCGCTGACGCCAGCGGGGCGGACATGGGCATCGCCGGGAAGGGCGGGGTGTGTCGGATCATGAAGTGTTCGACGATCCGGCGACGCGTTGGAAAGCGCAGCTGCGCCGGCATCGGCAGCCCAAACTGAATCGCGGCCCGGCCTGCATTTGCTTTGCGCGCGGAAAGTCTCTACGGTGCACGGGCTGAATTACAAGGGTCACCTTGAATCGTGGCCCGATGCTGTAGATACCTTCTCTACACTGTTGCACCCGCTTCTCAATTCTCCTTGAAATCAGCGTCCCTGCCGCGAATGCGGCTTCATCCGTAACAAGGAGCATTGAAATGTCCCAGTCCCAGTCCGGTATCGTGAAGTGGTTCAACGACGCCAAGGGTTTTGGCTTCATCACCCAGGATGGCGGCGGCGAAGACCTGTTCGTCCACTTCCGTTCGATCGAATCGTCCGGCTTCAAGTCGCTGCAGGAAGGCCAGAAGGTCACCTATGTGGCGGTGAAGGGCCAGAAGGGCATGCAGGCCGACCAGGTCCGCGTGGTCTGATCCGACCGGCTATCGCTTGATGAAAAAGCCCGGCTTCGAGCCGGGCTTTTTCATTGGACCGCAGGGCCGCATGCAACGTTGAAGATGACGGGGAGAACTCGTGATTCCCGCCCGCGTGACCATGCTGGCGGAATCCTGTGTATCGCTTCCATCTCCGGTCCGGCAGGCGTGGTGAACGCTGCTGCAGACCGGATGTCTTGGATCGGCGTGACCGAAAGAACGGCAGGACCTCCTCGCCGCGCAGCCGTCCGAAGCGGCGTACAGGATGCGCGCCATCAACAATCAGCGCGGCGCGGCCACGTATCGATTGCCGATCCCGCATTGATGCCGATGGCGGCACCCATGCATGTGGTGCATGGGTGCCGTCGATGCCTCACGAGGTGGATGCAGGGCGGTCGGCGGCATCGGCCGTCGATGTGCCCTGTCCGGTGCGCTTCCTGGCGAGCTTCTCTTCCTTCTGTTTCTTCTTGGCCAGCTCGCGCTGGCGTTTCTCGAATGAATAATTGATCTTGGCCAAAGTTGTCGTCCGTTGGGGAGGGGAAGGATCAGGCTTTTTCCGGGGGAGTATCGGCGGTTGCGGGTACCGCCTTGCCACCGCGATCGGTCGGGGCGGGTTTCACGGCTTGAGCCTTGCCGCGCAAGGGGGTGTTGCCGAGTACCTCGATCTTTCCCCCGGCCTTGCCGAATGCGGCCAGGTCCTCGGCGATGCGCTCACCGGTCAGCGGGCCCTGCTGGGGGGGCTGGCGAAGCTGGAGCCGGTTCTTCTGGGGGCTGCGATGCCTGACTTGCGGATGGTGCTCATCTTTATTCCTCATGCAAGTGTCGATTCAATGGTGCGGCTTCCCGGATGCGCGTATTCCTCGCGGACGGCCTTGCAGTAGGGGCCGCCCATGACGAAGGATCTGCATACCGCCGGTCGGCTTGCATAGATCCGGCAATTCATCCTCTGCCCATCCAGTGCCACGCACCAGCCCTCCGGATCGCGGGCCATGACCGGCAGGCCATGCAGGCGCGTGGTCAGGTGCGCAGGCACGCTGTCCTCGCTGCCCAGTACTACCGTCAGGCGGCAGCACACCGCATCGCAAGACGTGCAGTGGGCAGCGGTGGGCGTCTGGCAGGTGCACGGTTTCAACGCATGCCTCGCTGCGTGTGGCACGGAGTGGCGCGCGCCGTGGTTACCCGCTTGCGGACCAGGCGGGCCGCGGCCAGCGGGTGCCTGCCGGGGCGGATGTGGAGGGGATACCGCGGGCGCGGTGCCGGTTTGCAGACCGAATGTGCGGGCACAGGATGCTCCCATTGAGCGGCCGTCCGGATAGCCGGTGCCGATGGCGCAGGGAAAGGAGAGCGGAGCGGGCAACTGCCTTGGCGGCTGCGCGGAGCGCGCGTGGCAGGCATCGCCTGCATGGGCATGCTAGCACCATGCGGGAACGAGCGGCTTCACGCAGGCTTGCCGACGTGGGCGTGCAGCGCATCGATCAGGCCTGGTGGCCGTGTCCGCGCGCATTATCCGGTGGCACCGTGTTTGCCGGCTTTCAATGGCCCGACCACCCGATAGTTGTTGAGGACGACGCCGGACGGCAGCGCCTTCGAGTCGGCCAGCTCGAACGTACATGCCGGGGTTCCGTCCGCGAAGAACCGCTTGCCGGTGCCGAGCAGCAGCGGATAGACGACCAGCAGTACCTCGTCCACGAGCGCGTGTTCGAGCAGGGGCGATGTGAGCGTGGAGCTGCCCGACAGGATCAGAGGGCGTACACCCTGGGACTTGATGCGGCGGATGTCGGTGAGGATGTCCGGCCCGATGCCTTCCGCCGGCCCCCATGCCAGGCTTGCCGGGCGATGGGTGGCGACGTATTTGGTCGCAGCGTTGAGATTGTCGGCCAGCGCGCCGTGCGGTGCCTGTGGCCAGAAGTCCGACCAGATGTCATAGGTGCGCCGTCCCAGCAGCAGATCGAAGCCGCTGCCATGGGCCAGGGCGATTTCCTCGCGGCCAGCCGGCGTCCGGTAGGGCGCGCTCCAGTCGCTGAAAGGGAATCCGCTTTCGTCGGCTGAATGCTGGATCACCCCATCCAGCGAGATGTGTTCGATGATCCTGAGTGTTCTCATCCGGGGCTCCGTTTGACCGGGGGAATTCGGGCCGGGCGCATGGCGGCGCGCGATGAACGGCAGGAACATCGTTCCGCCGCAGCGGTCGATGGCGGGCATCCCCGGTGCTGGACGGCGTTGGGCGATGCAGGCGATGGCGTCGCGGCGGAACGTGTCCGGCCATGGTCGACACGGTACACGCGGTTGCCGTTTCAGGTGCATCGCATTAGGATGGAAACGCTTTCGCGGGTTATTCCCGGCGGCGCTTCGCCGCATCCTGGTCTGCACGAATGCGGCAGATCCCCCCGCACAGCACCCACCCGGTGACGAAGGGGCGGGGCATGTTCCCCGGCCGGTGGCGTCTGCGCCTTCCCATCCTCTCGCCATGGCCGCCTGTTGGCGGCCACCGGGTGTTTCGCGCGCTGCGTGGGACCGAACGGCTGTTTCTCCCGCGCGGCGCATAACGCGCCCTTGCGCAGTGTCGTCGCGTCCAGCGCGGCGACGGCTACACAGGAGAAACAACCCGAATGACCATGCGTATCGCCATCCTTGGCGCCGGCCCCAGTGGCCTGGCGCAACTGCGTGCCTTCGAATCCGCCCGCAGGGCCGGAGCACACGTGCCGGAGATCGTCTGCTATGAAAAGCAGTCCGACCTCGGGGGAATGTGGAACTACACGTGGCGCACGGGACTGGACGCCTATGGCGAACCCGTGCACGGCAGCATGTACCGCTATCTCTGGTCCAACGGGCCGAAGGAAGCCCTGGAATTCGCCGACTATGGTTTCGAGGAGCACTTCGGCCGCCCGATCGCCTCGTACCCGCCGCGCGCGGTGCTGCGCGACTACATCATGGGCCGCATCGAGAAGAGCGGCGTGCGCGACCAGATCCGCTTCAGGATGGCGGTGCAATGGGTGGAGTACTCGGAGCAGAGCGGCCGGTTCACCGTCAGCGTGCGCGACCTGGAGAAGGACGAACTGGTCAGCGAGGAATTCGACCGCGTGATCGTCGCCACCGGGCATTTCTCCACGCCCAACGCGCCGTTTTTCGAGGGGCTGGAACGCTTCCCGGGACGCGTGCTGCACGCGCACGATTTCCGCGATGCCTGCGAGTTCGCCGGCAAGGACCTGCTGCTGGTGGGCAGCAGCTACTCGGCCGAGGACATCGGCACGCAATGCCACAAGTACGGCGCGCGTTCGGTGACCTTCAGCTACCGCAGCGCACCGATGGGCTACGACTGGCCGGACGCGTTCGACGAGAAGCCATTGCTGCTGCGGGTGGACGGCAATACCGCGCATTTCGCCGACGGCAGCAGCCGGGACGTGGACGCGATCATCCTGTGCACCGGCTACCAGCATCATTTCCCGTTCCTGCCCGACGCGCTGACCCTGCGTACCCGCAACCGGCTGTATCCGGGCGACCTGTACAAGGGCGTGTTCTGGATCGACAACCCGAAGCTGATGTACCTGGGCATGCAGGACCAGTACTACACCTTCAACATGTTCGATGCGCAGGCCTGGTGCGCGCGCGATGCGATCCTCGGCACGATGGAGCTGCCGGACGAGGCGGCGATGCGCGCCGACAGCCGGGCCTGGCTGGCACGCGAGGAAGCCTGCCGGAATGCCGACGACGACATCGATTTCCAGACCGCCTACGTGCGCGACCTGCTCGGCGCCAGCGACTATCCTGACTTCGATGTCGAAGCGGTGGCGACCCTGTTCAAGCAATGGAAGCGCGACAAGAAGGACGACATCCTCGGCTACCGCAACCGCAGCTACCGTTCGGTGCTGACCGGCACGCTGGCGCCGCCGCACCACACGCCGTGGATGGAGGCGATGGACGATTCGCTGGAAGCGTTCCTGGCCGCAAGCGCGCTGGAGGAGCCGCAGCGGCTTATCGCCTGAGACAGGGCC
Organism: Chiayiivirga flava; assembly: GCA_037190825.1. Taxonomy (GTDB): domain Bacteria; phylum Pseudomonadota; class Gammaproteobacteria; order Xanthomonadales; family Xanthomonadaceae; genus Denitratimonas; species Denitratimonas flava_A. Next base: position 3,236 of record JBBCJS010000079.1, on the reverse strand, counting down.
GGCGCCTGCCGCGGCCGGTGCCGGTTTCGAGCGCGGCGTCCTCAGCCGGATGCGTCGCCCGATGGCAGCACGATGTCGGTAAGGCGCCAGCGCAGGCCCTGCCGGGTTAGCACGAAAACCACTTCGCCGCCGCCGTCGAGTCGCCGGGTGGCGGTGAAGCGCGACAGCGATTCGTAGCGCCCGCGCGCGCCCTGCAACGGCCGCGCGGGCGCCGGCGGGCCCCAGGCGTCGCCGTCGGCGGTATCGCCGGTGGCGCGTTTCCACACGCCATGGCCCTGCAGCAGGGCGGCGATGCCGGCGGGCGTGACCATCACGTCCACTGCCGCGCCGGTCAGGCGGCCGGCCACGCCCCGCGCCACGACGCCGAACAGGCTGGACTGCAGGTCGCTGCCGGCCCGTCGCACCAGCTGGTCGTCGAGCTGCGCCTTGAGGTTGACCCGCAGCGCGGGGAAATCGACGTAGCGCGAAAGACGCGCCGCGTCGCGCTGTTCGATTGCCTTGCCGATGCCGTGGATCGCCAGCCAGGGGCCAGCGGCGACGTAGGCGGCGAGTAGTACCAGCAGCGCGGCGAAGGCCGGGAGCAGCCATTTCTTCATGCGCATGCTCCGCGGCTCAGACCGGCAGTTCGGGATGGGATTCGGCCCAGCGCCGCAGCATCACCAGGGTTTCGGCCCAGGCCTGGCTGCAGAAGCCCAGGAATTCGCTGTCCGGGTTCCAGCCCAGGTGATGGAATTCCACTACCGTCATCGGTTCGCCTTCATGCGGCAGGCCGCGCCAGGCGCCGGGGCTGGCGCGGCGCGACAGCTCGAAGCGGATCTCGGTGCCGGTCCAGGCCGAGGCCGGGCTCTGCGCCGGATGGCGGCTGATGACTTCCCAGCGCACGCAGCGTTCGGGCGCGTCGAGTACCTGCATCGCCACCACGCCATGCGCCGGCCCGGGGTTGTGGCTGAGCACGCTGGCACCGTCGATCACGCTGCTGGCATGGGGAATCCACCAGCGGCCGAGGCCTCCGGCCGTGGCCAGGCCGGCGTGGACGGTGGCCAGCGGTGCGTCGATCCAGATCTGGTGGTGGATGGCGGCCATGGCGGCGGCTCCGTTGGGCGACTGCCGGCTAGGGTGCCGCAAATCCAGCGGGCCGGCGTGAACCCGGTCGCCTCAGAATTCCAGGTCCAGCGCCGCGCAGAGGTAATCGACGAACGGCCCCAGCGCGGCAAGGTCGGCGGCGAGCGTCTGGCGCAGGCGCGGACCGGTCATGACCGCATCGTCCAGCGGGCGCCACAGCACCCAGTTGCGATGCTTGAGGTCGTCGATGCATTCGAAATCGGCGGGGAAGCCGCGTGGCGCGCGCACCAGCTTTTCGCTGGTCTCGAATTCGTAGCGCCGGCGCGTGGCCGGCGCATGCGCGGCGGCCTTCCAGCTGCCGGGGTTGTCGAAGATGAACTGGCGGATGCGGCGCTGCGTGTCCGGCTCCGGATGCCAGATGCCGGCACCGACGAAACTCTCGCCAGGCGCCAGGTGGATGTAGTACGACGGCGCCGGCACCTGCTTGCGGCGCTCATGGAACAGGCGTGCGCCCTGCCAGGTCTTGTACGGGGTCTTGTCGTTGGAGAAGCGCGAGTCGCGGTAGATGCGGAACAGCGAGCCGCCGACGGTGCGCGGGTCGGCGCGGAAATGCGCGCTGACCTGCGCCAGGTCCGGTTGCAGGTCGGCGATCAGGCGCAGGAACGGCTGCCGCACGTGTTCTTCGTACTGGTGCTTGTGTTCTGCGAACCAGGGCTTCTCGTTGTGGCGGGCGAGGCCGCGCAGGAACTTGAAACTGGCGTCGCTGAAATAGGCGGTCATGGCGTTTCCTGCAGGGTGTGGCGCCACTGCTCCAGTGCATCGAGCAGGGCCAGCGAGGCGGGATTGTCGTGGTGTTCGCCGCGCAGCGCGCTGATCTGCGCCAGGTATTCGTCCATCGTCTGTTCGGCCATGCCCGGCGTGGTGAAGCGGCGATGGCGGTAGTCGTCCCAGCGCGCCCGTTCGCCGGCATCCAGCGTGTGCGGATGGTTGCGCGCGCGGTAGCGGAACAGCAGCTCCGGCAGGCGCGGGTCGCGGAAGTTCGCCTCCATCCCGGCCAGCGCGTCGGGCGGGCAGGTGCGCACGCGCGCCAGCTGCGCGCGGTCGCCCTCGGCGAGGAAACCGTCGTACAGCGCGCCGTCGGGATCGGGCGGGCCCTCGGCCGGACGCTCGCGGGCGAACACCCGGCGTACCTTCTCGGCCAGTTCGGGCCCATGCGCGCGCAGCTGCGCGGCGCGTGCTTCCACGGCCGCCGGGTCGATGCCCAGCCGCTCGAAATCGGGGGCGCGCAGGTGGTTCCAGGCGACCAGCGCCGGCACCTTGTTCAGGTGCACTTCCTTGAGCGGGATGCGCTGCTGGCCTTCGGGCAGGTCGGCGGCGCGGGTATACAGGCGCTGCGCGATCTCCTCCACGGAAAGGTCCAGCAGCGCCTGCGGGTCGCTGTCCAGGTCGAACACGATGACCCGGTTGCCGATGTGCGGGTGCGTGGCCAGCGGCAGTACCGGTGCCGCGCACAGGCGGCTGGCGGGGTAGCGCATCGAGATGTGCAGCGCCGGCTGCATCGCCACCATGTCCAGCAGGCTGGCGACGAAACGCTTGTCGCGCAGCTTCAGCGCGTAGTCCCACATGCGCGGCTGCGCCTGCCGGAACTTCCGCGCCATGCCGATGGTGGCATGCACGTCGGACAGCGCCTCGTGCGCATCGCCTTGGCGCACGTCGTTGGCCAGGGCCAGGTGCTCGAGCTTGAACGAAGTAGCGCCGTCCTCGCGCTGCGGCCAGACGATGCCGTCCGGGCGCAGCGCATGCACCAGCCGCAGCATGTCCAGCAGGTCCCAGCGCGAGTTGCCGCCGCGCCACTCGCGCTCATAGGGCTCGTGGAAGTTGCGGAACAGGCCGTGGCGGACGAACTCGTCGTCGAAGCGCAGGCTGTTGTAGCCCAGCGTGCAGGTCTCCGGCCGGCCCATCTCGTCGGCGATGCGGGAGAAGGCCTCCGCCTCGTTGACGCCCTCGCGCAGCGCCCGCTGCGGCGCGATGCCGGTGATCAGCGTGGCGACGGGCGAGGGCAGCAGGTCGTCCGCCGGCTGCACGAAGAAGCTGACCGGCTCGTCCACCACTTCCAGCGCGGGCGTGGTGCGGACCGCGGCGAACTGCGCGATGCGGCTGCGGCGCGGATCGGC
>JBBCJS010000078.1:0-15324 GCA_037190825.1 Chiayiivirga flava | reverse complement strand
GTGGGGGCGGCTGGAACTGGCGCTGGAATGCGACACGGGCGAGGCGGTCTATGAGCCCACCGAAGCAGGCTTCGCCGAAGGCCGGTTCGACCTGACCCGGCTGACGCGGCTGGAAAGCCCGGACTGCCCGTGGGTGAGGCCGAAACTCACAGACCTGTACGACATCGCCGTCACGGAATTGCCGGTGGAGTGGGATTCGGGACTGCTTGAAATCGGAACGCCGCCTCCCGGCCATGTCCCAGCCGAAGGCAAGCGCATTGCCGTGCATGGGGTGGCCAACGACGGCACCGTGGTGGGCACGGGCATCGGGTATGGCAACTTCGCGCCGTATTACCTGCCCGTCAGCCTGCCGCCGGGCGCGTCTCGCTGGGAAAACGTGGTCGATTCTTCCACTGGCGGTGGTGTCCCCCGTGTCATATCGGGCGGCATCTTCGTTTCCGCGGCAGGCGATGCGATCCTGATCAATGAGATAACCGGCACAACCGACGATCATCTGGAGGTTGAGCCGGTATTCGTGCGCGATGGCGAAGCGACGCCGATGCCCGATCAACTCTGGCCGGGATACAGTCCGGCGCGCGGGGTCTCGGAGGATCTTTCCTTCGTGGTGGGGGGCGGGATGACGCCTGCCGAACCGGACGGCTTGGTGGAAGCGTCCTGGAAGTGGGATGCGGAGCAAGGGCAGGTTGCGCTGCGTGCGTCCGAGGAAGTGCCCGGTGCGCGTGCGATCTGCGTTTCCAACGACGGATCGGTGGTGATCGGGGAACAGGAAAACTGGTCTCCGGGCGAGCCGGTCAGGCTCGGGGCGCGCTGGGTGGGAGCGGGCTTGCCGCATGTACTGGTCGATGATGCGGCCGGCCGGGTGCTCGCCGAGCCGAGTGCATGCGGTGGCGATGCCGGCATCGTTTTCGGCGGACTCTCCGTCCTGGACGTCGGCCCGGGCGAAGGCTGGCCGATCATTTCCTCCGCGCCGGGTTTCTGGACGAAGGATGGCGGCAGTGGCTATCTGGGCGTACTCGCGCCCGCGCAGGACGATCCCGACGGCTGGCCGCTTGCGATAGCCGACGTATCTTCCGACGGCACCCTGGCCGTGGGCTGGTACCAGTCTCCCGAGATGGGCGAGAACCCGCCCAGCGGCTGGACATCGGCCTCCGGTGGCCTGATCTGGACGCAGGACACCGGGCACGTGCTGGTCTCCGACCTGCTGGCCGAACTGGAACACCCGCTGGATTGGCCTTCCATGCACGTGGCCGCGATTTCGCCGAACGGCAAGTACGTGCTGCTGACGACCGGCGAACTCCGGGACGGCCCGGTCGGCCTGCCTTCGAGAGTGCATTCGGCGCTGCTGCGGCTGGCGCCCAAGTGAGACGAGATGGCCCGGCGGCCTTTCCGGGCGTCGGGCAGGGGCATGGAACAGCTCGGAAAGGCGCGCGTGCTCCCCGCTCGCGTTCAGGGCGCGAGCGCCTGCTTCAGCCAGGCGCGGGCGAAACGCAGGTCGCGGTCCACCGTCGCCAGCGAGATGCCCAGCGCCGCGCCGATCTCCTCGCGCGAGAAGCCGCCGAAATAGTTCAGTTCCACGACGCGGGCCTGGCGCGCGTCTTCCTGCGCCAGCGCCGCGAGGGCTTCGTCCACAAGCACCACGTCGGCGTCCGGGTCGCTCGTGGGAACCTCGTCCACCTGGCTCAGCGGCAGCGCCGCCTGGCCCGAGCCGCGCTTGTCGCTCAGGCGGCGGCGGGCGTGATCGACGATCACCTGCCGGGTGGCCTGGGCGATGACGTGGAAGAAATGGCGCCGGTCGGCCCAGTCCGCCTCGCCCCCGAGCAGGCGGATCAGCGCCTCGTGCGCCAGCTCGGTGGGCGTCAGCGAGCCGCCGGCGTGGCGTTGCAGCGACTGGTTGGCGATGGCCCGCACGCGGCGATAGACCAGCCCCATCAGTTCCTCGCGCGCACCCGCATCGCCGGCCTGCCAGCGACGCAGCAGCAAGGTGAGTTGCGGTGCGGCCTCGGAAGTGGATTCGGACATGGCGGCGATTATGAGCCGGTTTCGCGGCTTTTCGCGCGCGTTGCCCGGCAAGAGGGGATGGAAAAGAAAAAGCCGCGGTTTCCCGCGGCTTTTCCGGCCGGCCGACTGGCCGGGAGGATCAAGCCAGGCCTGCCTGCTTCATCACTTCGGCGGCGTAGTCCTCCACCACCTTCTCGATGCCCTCGCCCACCACCAGGCGCTGGAAAGAGAGCACCTGCGCCCCTTCCTTCTTGAGCGCCTGCTCGACGGTGCTGTCGGTATCCAGCACGTAGGCCTGGCCGGTCAGGCTGATTTCGCTCAGGGTCTTGTTGAGCTTGCCGGAGATCATCTTCTCCTGGATTTCGGCCGGCTTGGCCTTGTCCTTGTCGCTCATCTGGGCCAGCGCGATCTCCTTTTCCTTGGCCACGAAGTCGGCCGGGGCATCGGCCGGGGTCAGGTACTGAGGGTTCATCGCGGCGATGTGCATGGCCAGGCCGCGCGCCAGATCGGGCGAGCCGCCCTTCACGTCGACCAGCACGCCGATGCGGCCGCCGTGGACGTAGCTGCCCACGTTCTGGCCATCGGCGATCCACGCCAGGCGACGCAGCTGCACGTTCTCGCCGACCTTGGCGATCAGCGCGGCACGGGCTTCCTCGACGCTGCCGCCGTCGGCCAGCTTGACCGCCTTGAGCGCCTCGACATCGGCCGCGCCGCTCGTCAGCGCGGCCTGCGCCACGGCCTGGGCGAAGCCGACGAAGTTCTCGTCCTTGGCGACGAAATCGGTTTCGGAGTTGACCTCCACCAGCACGGCGCGCGTGCCCTCGGCGGCGACCACGATGCGGCCTTCGGCGGCCACGCGGTCGGCCTTCTTGTCGGCCTTGGCCAGGCCGGTCTTGCGCAGGTGCTCCATCGCGGCGTCGATGTCGCCGTTGTGTTCGCTGAGCGCCTTCTTGCACTCCATCATGCCGGCGCCGGAGCGCTCGCGCAGTTCCTTGACCAGGGCGGCGGTGATTTCCATGACTACCTCGGGACTATGTGTGACAGGTGAATGCGCGCGACGACATCGGTCGCCGCGCGCGATGTGGACAGCCTGACGCCCGCCGATGACGGGCGTGCGGCAGGGCCGGGATTACTCGGCGGCCTTGTCGGCGCGCGGGGCGCGCTTGGCCGGAGCCTTCTTGGCCGGGGCGCGGCGCGGGGCCGCCTTCTTCGGCTCGGCCTCTTCCTTGACGACGGGGTTGCCCTGTTCGTCCAGCTCGACGAACTCGTCGTCGCCGGCCGAAGCCATGATCGGCGCGGCGGACTTGCCTTCCAGCACCGCGTCGGCGGCGGCGCGGGCGTAGAGCTGCACGGCGCGGATGGCGTCGTCGTTGCCGGGGATGGCGTAATCGACCAGTTCCGGGTTGTAGTTGGTGTCGACCACGGCCACCACCGGGATGCCGAGCTTGCGGGCTTCCTCGACCGCGATGTTCTCGTGGCCGATGTCGACGATGAACAGCGCGTCCGGCAGGCCGTTCATGTTCTTGATGCCGCCGAGGGACTTCTCAAGCTTCTCGCGCTCGCGCTGGCGCTGCAGCACTTCGTGCTTGACCAGCTTGGCGAAGGTGCCGTCGGTCTCGGCCGCTTCCAGCTCCTTGAGGCGGGCGACGGACTGCTTGACGGTGCGGAAGTTGGTCAGCATGCCGCCGAGCCAGCGCGCCGAAACGTAGGGCATGCCGCAGCGCGCCGCTTCCTCGGCGATGGCGTCGCGCGCCGAGCGCTTGGTGCCGACGAACAGGATGGTGCCGCGCTTCTGCGCCAGGCCGGAGATGAAGTTCATCGCGTCGGAGAACAGCGGAACCGTCTTCTCCAGGTTGATGATGTGGATCTTGCCGCGCGCACCGAAGATGTACGGCGCCATCTTGGGGTTCCAGTAGCGGGTCTGGTGGCCGAAGTGCACGCCGGCTTCCAGCATCTGGCGCATGGTGATCTGGGGCATTGATATGACTCCTGATGGTGGAATCGTCCGCGTGCGGTCCGGGTCTGTGTAAAGACCGCACAGCGATGGCGTCGCCCTTGGGGCGGGAGCCGCGATTCCGGGGTTGGGCCTCCACGCGACGCCGTTGCCGAACCCTTGCAGGGCACCCCGGAACGGACGCAAGTCGCGTGTGTGGATTCGTCGCTGACGTGCGACGTGGACGGCGCAGGGCGGGAAAACCGCCCGACAAAGCCGGCGCATCATAGCCGCAGATGGGTTTCACGGCAAATGCCGGGGATCCGGGGTCGCGCCGGGCGAGGGCGCGGCGGCACCCATGCGCCCGTCTATAATGAGCGGTCCGCTTTCCTCCCTTTCCGGAAAATCCGTCGAGATGACCACGATCCGCACCATCCACGCCCGCGAAATCCTCGATTCGCGCGGCAATCCCACCCTCGAAGCCGAAGTGACCCTGGCCGACGGCAGCCTTGGCCGCGCCGCCGTGCCTTCGGGCGCATCCACCGGCACGCGCGAGGCGGTCGAACTGCGCGATGGCGACAAGACCCGCTATCTCGGCAAGGGCGTGCGCAAGGCGGTGGCGAACGTCAACGACACCATCGCCCCGGCGCTGGCCGGTTTCGACGCCGCCGACCAGGCCGGGCTGGACGCGCGCCTGATCGACCTGGACGGCACCGACACCAAGAGCGCGCTCGGCGCCAACGCCCTGCTCGGCGTCTCGCTCGCCAACGCGCACGCGCTGGCGGCCTCGCGCGGCGTGCCGCTGTGGCGGAGCCTTTCGCAGGGCAGGGACGTGGAGTTGCCGGTACCGATGATGAACATCATCAACGGCGGCGCGCATGCCGACAACAACGTGGACATGCAGGAGTTCATGGTGCTGCCGGTGGGTTTCGACTCGTTCTCCGACGCGCTGCGCGCCGGCACCGAAATCTTCCACGCGCTCAAGTCCGTGCTGAAGGGCCGTGGCCTGTCCACCGCCGTCGGCGACGAAGGCGGCTTCGCGCCGGACCTGGATTCCAACGTCGAAGCCGTGGAGACCATCCTGGAAGCCATCGGCAAGGCCGGCTACCGCGCCGGCGACGACGTGCTCCTCGGGCTGGACGTGGCCAGCTCGGAGTTCTTCGACAGCGGCAAGTACATCCTCACCGGCGAGGGCAAGCGGCTTTCGTCCGAACAGTTCACCGATTTCCTCGCCGACTGGGCGCGCCAGTACCCCATCGTCACCATCGAGGACGGCATGGCCGAGAACGACTGGGACGGCTGGAAGCTGCTCACCGAGCGCCTCGGCGGTACCGTGCAACTGGTCGGCGACGACCTGTTCGTCACCAACCCCCGGATCTTCCGCGAAGGCATCGACAAGGGCATCGGCAACGCCATCCTCATCAAGGTCAACCAGATCGGCACGCTGACCGAAACCCTGGAAGCCATCGCGATGGCCGACGCCAACCGCTACGCCGCCATCGTCTCGCACCGCTCCGGCGAAACCGAGGACACCACGATCGCCGACATCGCCGTGGCCACCACCGCCACGCAGATCAAGACCGGCTCGCTGTGCCGTTCCGATCGCGTCGCCAAGTACAACCAGTTGCTGCGCATCGAGGAGGCGCTCGGGGCGCAGGCCCGCTATGCCGGCCGCAACGCCTTCGTGAGCCTGTCGCCGCGCTGATGTCGCCATGGCGCGCCTGATCGCCCTCGTGCTCCTCGCCCTGATCGCGCTGCTCCAGTTGAAATACTGGGTCGGCAGCGGCGGCGTGCGCGAGGTCGAGGCGCTGCGCGAGCGCGTGGAGGCGCAGGCGCGCGAGAACGCGGAACTGGAGCGCCGCAACGAGGCGCTCCAGGCCGAGGTGGAGGAACTGCGCGAAGGCAAGGCCGCGCTGGAAGAGCGCGCGCGCTCGGAACTGGGCCTCATCAAGCCCGGCGAAACCTTCTACCGCATCGTCGAAACACCGCAGCCCGGCCAGCCGGAGCCGGAGCCGCGCCGATGATCCCGGGCCGGGTCCGGCAGGGCGTCTGGGCCGTGGTGCCGGCCGCCGGGCGCGGCGCGCGCGCCGGCGGCGACGCGCCCAAGCAGTACCAACCCTTGCTCGGCCGCCCGATGGTCGAACACACCTTGCGCGCACTGGCGTCGCATCCTCGCATCCATGGCCTGGTCGTGGCGCTGGCCACGGACGATCCGCACTGGCCGGGTTGGAGCGAGTTGGAAGGCAAGCCCGTGATCGCCGTGGTCGGCGGCGCGGAGCGTGCGGATTCGGTACTGGCCGGGCTCGACGCGCTGCCGCCGCAGGTCGCGCCGGATGCGGACGTGCTCGTGCACGATGCCGCGCGCCCCTGCATCGAGCACCGCGACATCGACGCGCTGCTCGATGCCGACGCGCCGCACGGCGCACTGCTCGCAGCGCCGGTGGCCGATACGCTCAAGCGTGCCGACGCGCATCGACGCGTGGCAGCCACCGTGCCCCGCGATGGCCTCTGGCGCGCGCTGACGCCGCAACGCTTTCCCCGCGGCGCGCTGGCGAACGCGCTGCGCGCCGCGCGCGACGCCGGCATCCTCGTCACCGACGAGGCGATGGCGATGGAGCGCGCCGGCTTCCATCCGCGACTGGTCGAAGGCGCGGCCGACAACATCAAGGTCACCACGCCGCGCGATTTCGCGCTGGCCGAGTTCCTGCTGCGCCGCATCGTTCCGGAGTCCGCGCGATGAGCCTTCCGTTCCGCATCGGCACCGGCTACGACGTGCACGCTTTCGGTTCCGGCGACCGCGTCGTCATCGGCGGCGTCGCGATTCCGCACACGCACGGGCTCGTCGCCCATTCGGACGGCGACGTGCTGATCCACGCGCTCTGCGACGCGCTGCTCGGCGCGCTGGCCCTTGGCGATATCGGCCGGCACTTTCCACCCGGCGACCCGCGCTGGGCGGGCGTTGACAGCCGCGAGCTGCTGCGCGCCGTGGTCGCGATGCTGCACCAGCGCGGCTGGCGCGTCGGCAACGTCGATGCGGTGGTGGTCTGCGAAAGGCCGAAGCTGCTGCCGCACGTCGAGACGATGCGCGAACGGCTCGCGGCCGATCTGGGCGTCGCGCCCGATGCCGTCGGCGTGAAAGCCACCACTTCGGAGAAACTCGGCTTCACCGGCCGGGAGGAGGGCATTGCGGCGCACGCGGTGGCGCTGCTGGCGCGCCTGCCCGAATCGTCCGCCCAGCGCGGAGCGTGAAGCTTCCGGCGGCCTTATTGCCAAAGGGCATGAATACGTAGCGGAAGGGCAGGAGCCGGCTCCGGACGCGCTGCTAGGCTGCCCGGCTTGGCGGAAGGCCGGATGGCGACGTGATCCAGTTCCAGGCGGTACACAAGACTTACCAGGGCCAGCGCGGCGAGTTCGTCGCGCTGCATCCGCTCGACCTGCACATCGAGGCGGGCGAGATCTTCGGCGTGATCGGGCACTCGGGCGCCGGCAAGTCCACGCTGGTCCGTCTGATCAACCAGTTGGAGCGGCACAGCGGCGGCACGCTGCGGGTCGATGGCGAGGATGCCGGTAGCCTGGACGCCGATGGCCTGCGCGCGCTGCGGCGGCGCATCGGCATGATCTTCCAGCACTTCAACCTGCTGTCCTCGCAGACCGTGGCGCAGAACGTCGCCTTTCCGCTGCAATTGGCCGGCACCGCGCCGGAACGGATCGCCCCGCGTGTGCGCGAATTGCTGGCGCGAGTGGGACTGGAAGACCAGGCCGACAAATACCCGGCGCAGTTGTCGGGCGGCCAGAAGCAGCGCGTGGGCATCGCGCGGGCGCTCGCCACCGGGCCGCGCATCCTGTTGTGCGACGAAGCCACCAGCGCGCTCGATCCGCAGACCACCGGCGCCGTGCTCGACCTGCTGGCGCAGATCAACCGCGAACTGGGCCTCACCATCGTGCTCATCACCCACGAAATGGACGTGGTGCGGCGCATCTGCGACCGCGTGGCGGTGCTCGATGCCGGGCATCTGGTGGAAACCGGCGCGGTGACCGACGTTTTCCTGCATCCCCGGCACCCGACCACGCGCCGTTTCGTCGCCGAGTCCGAACACGTGGACGAGGAGGCCCAGGCGCGTGCCTTCGGCCAGGTCGGCGGCCGTATCCTGCGCCTGACCTTCGTCGGCGAAAGCACGCGCGAACCATTGCTGGCGCACGTCGCCCGCGACACCGGCATCGATTACAGCCTGCTCTCCGGCCGCATCGACCGCATCCGCGATACGCCCTACGGGCAACTCACCGTGGCCCTGCTGGGCGGCGACATCGACGCGGCGCAGGCGCAACTGGATGCGGCCGGCGTGCACGTGGAGGTATTGCGCGCATGAACGACGGCGGCTTCTTCCGGCACCTGGATGCCGGCAAATGGGGCGAGATCGGCCGGGCCACGATCGACACCCTGCTGATGCTCGGCGCTTCGCTGCCGCTGACCCTGCTGCTCGGCCTGCCGCTGGGCGTGCTGCTGTTCCTCTGCGGCCCGCGCCAGCCGCATGCGCAGCCGGCGGTGTACGGCGCGCTGGCGATGGTGGTGAACCTGCTGCGCTCGGTGCCCTTCATCATCCTGATGATCGCGATGATCCCGATCACGCTGTGGGTGGCCGGCACCTCGCTCGGGGTGCGCGGCGCGATCCTGCCGCTGGTGGTCGGAGCCGCGCCCTTCTACGCGCGCCTGGCCGAGACGGCGCTGCGCGAAGTGGATCGCGGCGTGATCGAGGCCGCTCAAGCGATGGGCGCCACCACCTGGCAGTTGGTCTGGCGGGTATTGCTGCCCGAAGCCCGGCCCGGCCTGATCGCGGGCGCCACGGTCACGGCCATCGCATTGATCGGCTTCACCGCGATGGGCGGCGCGATCGGTTCCGGTGGCCTGGGCGACCTGGCCTATCGCGATGGCTACCTGCGCTCGCATACCGGCGTGGCCGTGGTCACCGTGGTGCTGCTGCTGATCCTGGTGCAGGCCCTGCAGGCGCTGGGCGACCGCCTCGTGGCGCATTTCAACCGCCGATGATTTTCACGAAGAAGGATTTTCCGACATGAAGACCGCGTTCCGAAGCCTCATCCTCGCCCCTGCCGCGCTGCTGCTCGCCGCCTGCGGCGGCGCGAACGATGGCGATGCCGCCGATGCGCGCCTGAGCGTGGCCGCCACCGCCGTTCCGCATGCCGAGATCCTGGACGTGGTGAAGCCGCTGCTGGCCGCGCAGGGCCTCACGCTGGAAGTGCGCCTGTTCAGCGACTACGTGCAGCCCAACGATCAGGTCGCGCAACGCCGCATCGACGTCAACTATTTCCAGACCGAGCCGTACCTGGACGCCTACAACCGCGACCGCGGCACCAGGCTGGTGACGCTGGCCGGCGTGCACATCGAGCCGTTCGGCGCGTATTCGCGCCGTTTCGATTCGCTCGAGGCGCTGCCCGAGGGCGCCGACGTGGTGATCCCCAACGACCCGAGCAACAACAGCCGCGCGCTGATCCTCCTGCACCACAGCGGCCTGATCCAGCTCGCCGATCCGGCCGACGCGCTGGCGACGCTGCGCGACATCACTGCCAACCCCAAGCGGCTGAAGTTCCGCGAACTGGATGCCGCCATGCTGCCGCGCGTGCTGGAGCAGGTCGACCTGGCCCTGATCAACACCAACTACGCGCTCGATGCCGGTCTCAACCCGACCGAGGATGCGCTGGCGATCGAAGGCGGCGACTCGCCCTACGTGAACTTCCTGGTCGGCCACGAGGAAAGCCGCGACGATGCGCGCGTGCGCAAGCTGGCGGCGGCGCTGCGCAGCCCGGAAGTGCGGGCCTTCATCCAGCAGCGCTATCGCGGCGCGGTGCTGCCGGCGTTCTGAGGGTTTCATTGCGCCCCCGATGGGCGGGCCGGCAAGCGCATGTCATCATTGCCGGCTTTCCCTCGCCGCGTGGCCCGCATGTCCGACGCTTCCAACACCCGGCAACGCCCCGGGGCTTTCGGCCCGCCGGCGCTGACCGCCGTCATCCGCAGCGCGCCTGCGGATTTCATCGTCGAGGAAGTCCTCGGCTTCGAGCCGTCGGGGCAGGGCGAGCACCTGTTCCTCGTCATCGAGAAGCGCGGCGCGAACACGGTGTGGGTGGCGCAGCAACTCGCGCGCTGGGCCGGCGTGGCCGAGCATGCCGTGGGCTACGCCGGGCTGAAGGATCGCCACGCGCTGACGCGGCAGGCGTTCACCGTGCACCTGCCCGGCCGCGAGCCGCCCGCGCTGGAGACGCTCGTTGTCGAAGGCGTGCGCGTGCGTTCGCGGCCTCGACACCAGCGCAAGTGGCCGCGCGGCGCGTTGCGCGGCAACCGCTTCGCGCTGACCTTGCGCGAGGTGGCAGGCGAGCGCGATGCCATCGAGGCGCGCCTTGCCCGGATCGCCGCGCGCGGCGTGCCCAATGCCTTCGGAGAACAACGCTTCGGCCGCGATGGCGGCAACCTGGCGGCGGCGCGCGCCATGTTCGCCGGGCGGCGCGTGTCGCGCGAGAAGCGCTCGATCCTGCTGTCGGCCGCGCGTTCGGTGCTGTTCAACCGCATCCTCGACGAACGCGTCCGGTGCGATGCCTGGGACCGGGCGTTGCCCGGGGACGTGTTCATGCTCGACGGCAGTCACAGCGTGTTCGGCCCCGAGCCCGTCGACGATGCCCTCGTCGCGCGCATCGCCGCGTTCGACGTCCATCCCACCGCCGCGCTGTGGGGCGCCGGCGAACCGCGCAGCGCCGATGCCGCGCGCGTCATCGAAGAAGCCATCGCCGCCGCCGATGCGGAACTGGCCGAAGGGCTGGCACGCGCGGGATTGAAGCAGGAACGCCGCGCCTTGCGCCTGCCGGTGCGGGAATTGGAATGGCGTTTCGAGGCGGATGCGCTGGTGTTGTCGTTCTTCCTGCCGGCGGGCAGTTACGCGACGGCGGTGCTGGATGCGCTGGGCGATGTTCGGGATGCCTCGCGGTTGGCGTGATCGGGCGGGCGGGAATGCTCCAAGCGGTTTGTTCCCCGTCGTTCCGGCGAAAGCCGGAATCTGGCTCCTGTGCGGCTCGCCGGAAAAGCGTGATCCCGGCTTTCGCCGGAGCGACAGGAAAGGCGTGTGAACGCGTGGCTCCGCGAGCATGCGGCACACACCCTAGAATGACGGTGTGAGCGCCCCGTCCACTCCCTCCCTGTTTCCCCCGCCGGCCACGCTGCAACCGCTGGCCGAGCGCATGCGCCCGCGCACGCTCGACGACATGGTCGGGCAGCGGCGCCTCCTGTCGGAAAACTCCGCGCTGCGCCGCGCGGTGGAATCCGGGCGCGTGCATTCGATGATCCTGTGGGGGCCGCCGGGTTGCGGCAAGACCACGTTCGCGCTGTTGCTGGCGCACTATGCGCAGGCGCGCTTCCGGGCGATTTCGGCGGTGCTGTCCGGCCTGCCGCAGGTGCGCGAGGTGCTGGCCGAGGCCGAGCGGGCGTTCGCTGCCGGCGAGCGCACGGTGCTGTTCGTGGATGAAGTGCACCGCTTCAACAAGGTGCAGCAGGATGCGTTCCTGCCGCACATCGAGCGCGGCACCATCGTGTTCGTCGGCGCGACCACGGAGAATCCGAGCTTCGAGTTGAACTCGGCGCTGCTCTCGCGTTGCCGCGTGCACGTGCTCGAACCCGTGTCCGCGGATGACATCGCGCACGCCCTGCGCCGCGCGCTGGCCGACGAGGAGCGCGGCCTGGGCGGACGCGGCCTGCGCATCGACGAAGAGCGTCTCGCGCAGATCGCGCAGGCCGCCGATGGCGACGTGCGTCGCGCGCTCACGCTGCTGGAGATCGCCGCCGAGCTGGCCGGGGCCGAAGGCGGGGAAATCACCACCGCGACGCTGGCGCAGGTGCTGGCCGACCGCACCCGCCGCTTCGACAAGCAGGGCGAGCAGTTCTACGACCAGATCAGCGCGCTGCACAAATCCGTGCGCAGTTCCAATCCCGATTCGGCGCTGTACTGGCTGGCGCGGATGCTCGATGGCGGCTGCGATCCGATCTACCTCGCGCGCCGGCTCACGCGCATGGCGGTGGAGGACATCGGCCTGGCCGATCCGCGCGCGCTGCCGATGGCGATCGACGCCTGGAACACCTACGACCGCCTCGGCAGCCCCGAGGGCGAACTGGCGCTGGCGCAGGTGGCGGTGTACCTGGCCGCGACGGCCAAGTCCAACGCCGTCTACACCGCCTATGCCTCCGCCCGCGCCGACGTGCGCGAGAGCGGCACGCTGCCGGTGCCGCTGCACCTGCGCAACGCGCCGACCAGGCTGATGAAGCAGCTCGGCTACGGCCGCGACTACCAGTACGACCACGATGCCGAAGGCGGCATCGCGCTGGACCAGACCGGCTTCCCGGACGAGCTGGGCGAAAAGGTCTACTACCAGCCGGTCGAGCGCGGGCTGGAAATCAAGCTCAAGGAAAAGCTCGACGCGCTGCGCGCTGCGCGCGCGAAGGCAAGAGGGGCGGGCGGATGAATCTCGCGTTGTGGTGGCAACAGGCGCTGCTGGTGGCGCTCGGCGGTGCGCTGGGTTCGGTCGGGCGCTTCGCGGTCGGTACCTGGATGGCGCGCATGGCGGGCACGGGATTCCCGTGGGGCACGCTGGCCGTGAACCTCGTCGGCAGCTTCCTGGCGGGCGTATTGCTTGTCTGGCTCGAGGGACGCGGCGAATCGGCGCAGTGGTGGCGGGCCTTCGTGATGATCGGCGTGCTCGGCGGCTTCACCACCTGGTCGGCGTTCGCGGCCGAAACCCTGCTGCTCGGGCGCGGGCCGGCTCCGGGCTGGGCGGGCGTCTACGTCCTCGCCAGCCTCGTCGGAGGGCTGGCGCTGGTGTGGGCGGGCTGGCGGCTGGGAATGGTGTTTCGCACGCCTTGAAATGCGTCTGGCCCCGTCCTTTTCCTTTTCGCGTTTAGTACCATTGCCCTGCGCCATCCGGCGCGGACAATCGCTGAACAACCACGTTGGGAGTAGCGTAATGAATTGGGGAAAATTCCTGTTTTCGTTTCAGGGGCGTATCTCGCGCAAGGCCTACTGGCTGTACTTGCTGGCGTCGATCGTACTGGGCGTGCTGCTGAACTTCGCATTGCCGGGGCAACCGGTCATCGACCCGTCGGCGACGCCCGATCAGGCGATGGCGGCGATGTCGGGCTATTACGGCGCGATTCCGTTCTGGTACTGGCTGGTGCAACTGGTGCTGCTGTTCATCGGCCTGGCGGTACTGGCCAAGCGCTGGCACGATCAGGACCGCTCGGGCTGGTGGAGCCTGCTGCTGTTGATTCCGTTCATCGGCTGGCTGGTCGTGCTCATCATGTGCGGCTTCATCCCCGGCACGCCCGGACCCAACCGCTTCGGCGAAGGGCCGATGGTCTGACCGCCTGACCCGTTCCATCCACGCGGGAGCCGGCTCGCCGGCTCCCGCGTTGCCTCGCGCGGGCGAGGGCGCGGATAATCGCCGGCTCCCTCACGCCGGTTCCCGACATGCTCGATCCCACCTTGCTGCGCGCCCAGCTCGCAGACACCGCCGAACGCCTCAAGACCACTCGCGGCTATGAACTGGACGTCGCCGCGTTCGAGCGCCTGGAAGCCGAGCGCAAGACCATCCAGGTCCGCACCCAGGAATTGCAGAACCTGCGCAATACCCGCTCCAAGGCCATCGGCCAGGCCAAGGCCAAGGGCGAGGACGCCAGCGCGATCCTGGCCGAAGTGGCCGGCATCGGCGATGAGCTGAAGGCCAGCGAAGCGCGCCTGGATGCGATCCGCGCCGAGATCGAGAGCATTGCTTCGGGTATCCCAAATCTTCCCGATGCGTCCGTGCCGGCTGGCGCGGACGAGAACGACAACGTCGAGCAGCACCGCTGGGGCACGCCGCGCACGTTCGATTTCGAAGCGAAGGACCACGTCGAACTCGGCGCGCGCCACGGCTGGCTCGATGCCGAGGCCGGTGCCAAGCTCTCCGGTTCGCGCTTCACCGTGCTGCGCGGCGACCTGGCGCGGCTGCATCGCGCGCTGGCGCAGTTCATGCTCGACCTGCACAGCGGCGAGCATGGCTACCTGGAAGCCAACGTGCCGCTGATCGTCAACGCCGATTCCCTGCGCGGTACCGGCCAGTTGCCCAAGTTCGAGGAAGATCTTTTCTCCACCCAGGTGGGCGAGGCGCGCCGCTACCTGATCCCGACCTCGGAAGTGCCGCTGACCAACCTCGTGCGCGATGAGATCGTCGAAGCCGCGAGCCTGCCGCAGCGCTACACCGCCCACTCGCTGTGCTTCCGCGCCGAGGCCGGCAGCGGTGGGCGCGACGTGCGTGGGATGATCCGCCAGCATCAGTTCGAGAAGGTGGAACTGGTCAGCATCGCCCATCCTGCGCAGAGCGCCGAGGAACACGAGCGCATGACACGCTGTGCCGAAGTGGTGCTGGAACGGCTGGGCCTGCCGTACCGGCGCATGCTGCTGTGCTCGGGCGACATGGGCTTCTCCGCGGTCAAGACCTACGACCTGGAAGTCTGGCTGCCGAGCCAGGAGCGCTACCGCGAGATCAGTTCGTGTTCCAACTGCGGGGACTTCCAGGCCCGCCGCATGCAGGCGCGTTTCCGCAACCCGGAGAGCGGCAAGCCGGAACTGCTGCACACGTTGAACGGCTCGGGCGTGGCAGTGGGACGCGCATTGATCGCGGTGATGGAGAACTACCAGAACACCGATGGCTCGATCACGCTGCCGGAAGCGCTGCGCCCGTACTTCGGCGGAGCCGGGCGCATCGCCTGAACGGCTAGTCGCGCAGGCTGCGCGAACGTTGTGGATTTTGTGAACGGATTGGCGTATGGTACGCGCGCTGTGTTTTTTGCTTGGGGTCACGGGGTATCGTGACCTGATGGCTGGCCGCAATGCCTGTTCCGTCTTTTCGCTTCATTCCACTCCCGCAAAAAAACAGTCGTTCCCGCCCGCAAGGGCGTTTTCTCGTTTTTTGCAGGAGTTTCAACGATGTCTGATCGTCAGACTGGTACCGTCAAGTGGTTCAACGACGCCAAGGGTTTCGGCTTCATCACCCCCGAGAGCGGCCCGGACCTGTTCGTGCATTTCCGCGCCATCCAGGGCAACGGCTTCAAGTCGCTGCAGGAAGGCCAGAAGGTGAGCTTCGTCGCCGTGCAGGGCCAGAAGGGCATGCAGGCCGACCAGGTGCAGGCGCTCTGATCGCGCTGCGGCGTCCGCTTCACGGATGCCGTGCCTGAAAGCATGAAAGACGCCGGGGAGCGCGAGCTTCCCGGCGTTTTTTTATGGCTCTCCCTCCAATGCCTGGCGAGGGCAGGATGCTGCCGAGGGCGCAGGCCCGGCATCGTCGCAAGTCGCGGCCCGATATCCGCT